>NZ_LFLT01000025.1 GCF_001189955.1 Herbaspirillum chlorophenolicum
GTGTAAAAGAAAAGGCGCAGGGCTGCTTGGCACTACCCGCAGGCCTGCCGCCAATACCGCTGGCCAAGAACCTGTTCCCGATCTCGCTCGGGGCCGTTCAAATGCCCTTTCAGGCGGTCTGCGGCGTTGTAAAGCCTCGCCGGGCCAACCGGCCCGGCTGCGTTTTACGCCTTGCATCCCATCCTGAAATGACATTTGACCGACTCCCGGCGAGATCGGGAACAGGTTCTAAGATATAGGCGGCAATTCCGGCTGTAATCCGCTGGATAAAAAACGGCGAATTTGGGACACTTGCGTCAATACAACGCGCGGCGCCCGACATTGCCGGCCACTCCGCTTTTTTCATTGCCGTAGATCAAACCCCCTATTCCTATGCGTCAACAAGCAAATGCCGCCACCGTCCTGTTGCAACAGGCGTTGGCGATGCATCAGAAGGGCCAGATGGCGCCCGCTGAAGCACTCTACAAAAAAGCACTGGCAAAGGCTCCCGGCCATTTCGAGGCCAACTATCTGTATGGCATGCTCAAGCTGCACCAGGAAGATTGGGACGCCGCCGAAGTGCAGTTGGGAAAAGCGATCAAACTCAATCCGCGGCACGTGGATACCTATTTCGACCATGCCGGCGTACTTGAGCACCTCGGCCGCGACCAGGATGCGGTGCAGAGCTACGACCGCGCCATCGAACTCAAGCCGGATTTCGCCGATGCTTTCATCAAACGCGCACAGGTATTGCGGCGGCTTGGACGCAGCCGCGACGCCCTCGCGGACTGCGACAAGGCCGTGGCGATCGCACCTGATAACGCCGACGCCTGGTTCCAGCGCGGCAACTGCATGAACGATGAGTTCCGCTTCCGCGAATCGCAGGAGAGCTACAAACGTGCGGTAACGCTACGGCCGGGCTTTATCGAAGCGCTGTTCAATCTGGGTAACGCCCACAAGGACTTTTATCGTTTCGGCGAGGCGCTCGAAGCCTACGACCTCGCGCTTGCCGCCGCACCGGACTTCACCCAGGCGCATACCAACCGGGGTTACGTGCTGTTCCGCCTGCACCGCCCGCATGAGGCGCTGGCAGCTTATGACCGCGCCCTGGCGCTTGACGATAGCTCCCATGACCTGTGGTTCAACCGCGCTGCGACGCTGGAAGAACTGCGCCGCTTCGACGAGGCCAAGGAAAGCTATCACCGGGCCCAGATGCTCAATCCGGCCACGAACTCGGCACGCTGGAACGAGGCCTTGATGCAATTGCGCCAAGGCGACTTCCGCAACGGCTGGCAACAGTATGAAGCCCGCTGGGACACCCAGCAGATGCAGGCCCAGCGGCGCAGTTTCCAGCAGCCCCTGTGGCTTGGCCAAGAATCCCTGCAAGGAAAAACCATCCTGCTGCACGCGGAACAGGGCTTCGGCGACACCTTGCAGTTCGCCCGCTACGTGCCGGTAGTCGCGGCAAAAGGCGCCAAGGTCATCCTGGAAGTACAGCCGGCACTGGAACAACTGATGCGCAATGTGCCTGGCGTGAGCGAGCTGGTCGCCAGCGGCACGGCGCTGCGCCACGCTTTCGATTTCCACTGCCCGCTGATGAGCTTGCCGCTGGCATGCGGCACCTTTTCCGAAGACGCTATCCCGCGCGCGCCTTATCTGAGCACCGATCCCCGCAAATGGGCCGATTGGCACCAGCGCCTGCCGCAAAACCGCGCCTTGCGCGTGGGGCTGGCCTGGTCCGGCAGCTCGCAATCGACCGATCCCAGTGCCGTCGCCATCGATGCCATGCGTTCGGTTCCGTTTGCGGAGCTGGCGCCCATCGTCGAACTGGCGGGCGGCGTCGAGTTCGTCTCGCTCCAGGTAGGCGACGCTGCCGTTGCGCAGTTGCAAGCGCATCCGCTGCGCGACCGTGTGCACGATTTTTCCGCTCATCTGTCCGATTTTTCCGAGACTGCCGCACTGGTTGCCAATCTCGACCTGGTTATCAGCGTCGACACATCGGTTTGCCATCTTGCCGGCGCATTGGGCAAGCCGGTCTGGCTGCTGGACCGGTTCAACGGCTGCTGGCGCTGGCAGGTCGACCGCACGGATACGCCCTGGTACCAGAATTTCACCATCTTCCGCCAAGGCGCCCAAGGGGACTGGGCCGGTGTCGTGGCGCAGATGCGGGAAGCGCTGTCGCAGCACCTCGCCGGCGAATAAGCCCGCAAACGCCATCGTGCAAGCGCCGGGTTGCTTCCAGCAGGCAATCCGGCTTTTTCACGCCCAGCGGCAACAAACGCCTGCCCATCGGCGAAGCATGCGACCGGAACCTGTATCGGTATGCGGCCTCATAACATGCAGGGCGATTCACTATCCTGCCCAGACCTGATACAACATGGATGGCGGCGCGCCCATCGCCATCCTGCAACGACAAGGACTACAGGAATGCAGACTGGCCAACAGAACAGCGCCACCTCTCATGTCGGTAATGACGAATATGCCGATGGCCCCCGCCTCTTGGCCGATATCGGCGGCACCAATGCGCGCTTCGCCCTGGAGCCCGGGCCGAACCGTATCGAAGCCATCAAGACCCTGCCCGCTGCCGATTACCAGGAATTCACCGATGCCGTGCTGGCCTACTTGCAACAAGCCGGTCATCCGCCGGTACGGCATGCGGTAGTCGCCATCGCCAATCCGGTGCAAGGCGACCAGATCAAGATGACTAACCACGACTGGGCATTCTCGATCGAGGCCGCGCGCCAGTTGCTGGGCTTCGATACGCTACTGCTGGTCAATGATTTCACCGCGCTGTCGATGGCGGTGCCGCAGTTGAAGCCGTCCGACTTGCTGCAGGTGGGCGGCGGTCAAGCGGCAGCCGGCAGCCCCATCGGCCTGGTCGGCGCAGGTACCGGCCTGGGCGTGGGCGGCTTGGTATATGGCGGGGGGCGCTGGCTGCCGCTGGCCAGCGAAGGCGGGCATGTGTCCTTCTCGCCAGCCAATCCGCGTGAGGCGGCAATTCTTGCCTATGGCTGGCGTACTTATGAGCATCTGTCGGCCGAGCGGCTGGTATCGGGGCCGGGGCTGGAACTGATCCACCAGGCGCTGCTCGACATCGAAGGTCTTCCGGCTGAAGAGCTGAAGGCGGAACAAATCGTGGAACGCGGCTTGCAGCAAGGCGACCTGCATTGCAAGGAAACCGTCGACATTTTCTGCAGCATGCTCGGCACCGTGGCAGCCAACCTGGCGGTCACGCTGGGTGCGCTGGGCGGCATCTACATCGGCGGCGGCGTAGTGCTGCATTTGGGTGATTACTTCGAACGCTCGCCGTTCCGTGCGCGTTTCGAGAACAAGGGACGCATGACGGCGCTGACGAAAAAGATTCCAACCTTCGTCATCACTGCCGATTACCCGGCCTTCATCGGCGTCTCCGCCATTCTCGGCGAAAAGCTGCGCGACAAACGCGATGCATAGCCGAACCTTGCAAGCTGGGCGACCGGCACACCAACATTGCCTGAGGTTCAAGGCACTTAATGACTGTGGGGGAGTAGAAAGAGAAGAGGCGAGCCTTGTCTGCGGCACTTGCGGGAAATGGCTGTGGCTGCTTCGTTCCCGACCTGACCAGGTTGACCATGCCACAATGCGCAGGGGCCCGCCGGGGCGAATTGTACTCCATTTCGGACTGCCCGGGCCAGCGAATTCAACATCCGGCTAGCTCCACAATGAAAAGCCGCGCAATTGTATAAACAATTTGCGCGGCTTCTTCAATCGAGGAGATGCAAGCAGAATCAGATCCCCAACTGCTGCCAGATATCGTCTACGCGGCGCTTGACCTCATCGGTCATGGCGATCGGCGTGCCCCACTCACGGTTGGTTTCGCCCGGCCATTTATTGGTGGCATCGATGCCCATCTTGCTGCCCAAACCACTGATGGGCGAAGCGAAATCGAGATAATCGATCGGCGTGTTATCCACCATGACCGTATCGCGCACCGGATCGACCCGTGTGGTGATGGCCCAAATCACTTCCTTCCAGTCGCGGATATCGACATCCTCGTCCACCACCACGATGAATTTGGTGTACATGAACTGGCGCAGGAAACTCCACACGCCGAACATCACGCGCTTGGCATGCCCGGCATACGACTTCTTCATCTGCACCACCGCCATGCGGTAGCTGCAGCCTTCCGGCGGCAAGTAGAAATCGGTAATTTCAGAGAACTGCTTCTGCAACAGCGGCACAAACACTTCATTCAACGCCACGCCCAGCACCGCCGGTTCGTCGGGAGGCTTGCCGGTATAGGTCGAGTGGTAAATGGCATCGCGCCGCATGGTGATGCGGTCGATGGTGAATACCGGGAACCAGTCCTGCTCGTTGTAATAACCGGTATGGTCGCCATAGGGACCTTCGAGTGCATGCTCATAACCCGATGGGTGGTTGGCATCCGGATAGATATGCCCTTCCAGCACGATTTCGGCCGAGGCCGGCACGCGCAGCTCGCTGCCCATGGCCTTGACCAGCTCGGTGCGGCTGCCACGCAGGAGTCCTGCGAACTGGTATTCGGACAGGCTGTCCGGCACCGGCGTCACCGCACCTAATATAGTGGCAGGGTCGGCGCCCAGGGCAACGGCCACCGGATAAGGCTGACCGGGGTTGGCGATGCAATGCTCGCGGAAATCGAGCGCACCGCCGCGATGCGCCAGCCAGCGCATGATCACCTTGTTCGGACCCAGTACCTGCTGGCGATAAATCCCCAGGTTCTGGCGCTTCTTATGCGGCCCTTTGGTAATCACCAGGCCCCAAGTAATCAGGGGCGCCACGTCGCCCGGCCAGCAATGCTGGATGGGCAAACGCGAGAGGTCGACATCCTTGCCCTCCCACACCACATCCTGGCAAGGCGCCGAACTGCGCTCCTTGGGCGCCATGTCCCATAGCGACTTGACCAGCGTTCCCAGCCCGAGCACATCCTTGAAATCCTTGGGCGGCTCCGGTTCTTTCAGGCGCGCCAGCAAGTGGCCGATACGGCGCAATTCCCCGATATCTTCTGCGCCCATGCCCAGTGCGACCCGGCGTGGGGTACCGAAAAGATTCGCTAAGACTGGGATATTTTTCCCGTCCACACGCTCAAAAAGGAGCGCTGGACCTTCCGCCCGGAGAGTGCGATCGCAGATCTCGGTCATCTCCAAATGGGAGGAAACAGGGTGGGATACGCGTTTTAATTCGCCTTTTTGTTGCAACTTGGAAATAAAATCGCGCAGATCCGTGTATTTCATACTTTTTAACAAATTTCTTTTTGCATGACAGCCGGCTCAGGTATCCCCGGCAAACGCTTGATTCTATTGATTTTTGAAGAAAGGCCACGGTCAAAATGAGACACAAAAGTTATAAAAACTAGTTTTTATAGTATTGACTCGATATAAAGTGACTTCTACAATGCGCCCACCTTAAACGAAAGGGAACGGGCTAGAAGCTCAACAAGCTTGAATTAATCATAACAAGCTTGCAAGGAATCCAGGGACCGGGGTCCCCGCAACACAAAGAAGTGTCATCCAAGGCGTCAGCCTTACTCCCCGAAACATTGTCGTCCGACGGCACGGCCAGCAGGCCTCGCGGACGACTACTTGCCGTAACGCCTTGCGACGGTAACGTAATAGATTGCAGCGATGTCAGTCCAGCTATCCGGTCTCCACTTCTTGGCCGGCGAGCCCTGTATTTGCCGCAATAACGCAGGAGGTTCAATGTCTAACCAAACTACCGAGGCGCCCTTAGCGGGCACCCCGCAGATGGTTCAGCGCGCCGCGCTCTGGGATTCATCCCTGAACACGCGCATTGGTCAATTTTTCAGCGTTGCCCACCGTGCCATCACGGTACTCGGCATCGCCGCCCTGTTCGTCCTTGGGCTGATGTTCTTCAATCCGGACCTGGCCGACAAGCTGATCAGCATGTCGCCCTTTTCGGATTCGGCCGACGACGTGCAGACAGCCGACGCAGTGGCTGCGCCGCCGCTGGCAGAGCTGATGTCGCCGGCTACACCGGTTCCCACCATTCCGGTGATCGCTGGCGCCGCCACAGCAGCGTCGGCAAGCGGACAGGCAATGTCGGCAGAAGACCGCCAGTTGCTGGGTACGCCGCATCAACAGAAGCTGGTGACCAGCTGGCTGGCCAAACGCTACCGCGTCGCCAGCGATGCCGCAGATATGCTGGTATCGGCCACTTACCTGACGGCACGCGACATCAAACTCGATCCGCTGCTGATCCTGTCGGTGATCGCCATCGAATCGCGCTTCAATCCTTTCGCGGAAAGCCCGATGGGTGCGCAAGGCCTGATGCAGGTGATGTCCAAGGTGCACCATGACAAGTTCCAGGAACTGGGCGGCATCAAGGCAGCCCTGAATCCGGTAGCCAACATTCGTGTCGGCTCGCAGATCTTGAAAGAATATGTGACCCGCGGCGGCTCCATCGAAGCCGGTCTGAAGACCTACGTCGGCGCAGCTGACATGGCCAACGACGGCGGCTATGGCGTGAAGGTGCTGTCCGAGTACCAGAACCTGAAGCAAGTGGCGATGGGGAAGAACGTTTCGATCTACACCACTGCAACCGTGAAGCTGCCGCCGGCCGCCCCGGCGATCGCCGCCGGTGCCGGACCCAAGCCGGCAGCCACGAATAACATCGCCTCGGCATCTGCCGCCAAGCCGAGGACGGAAGAACAACTCGCTGCCTTATGAGCGTGTTGCGCTTGAATATTACCGGTATTCAAAACGCAAAAAAGGAGCCTTCGGGCTCCTTTTTCTTTTCCGGCTTCTGCGCTGGCGGCTGAAGCCATCGATACGTTCAGGCCACCTTGCGGTTGGCGAAGAAGGTTCTCAGGCGAGCCACTGCTTCCTGCAGGTTCTCCATCGAAGTCGCATACGACAAGCGAATGTAGCGGCGCGCGGTAAAGGGACCGAAATCCAGGCCCGGCACCAGTACCACGCCGGCTTCGTTGAGCATGTCGATTGTCAACTGGTCGGCATCGTCGGACAGTGCACTGCAATCCGCGTAGACATAGAAAGCGCCGTCCGGCACCACCGGCACCTTGAAACCCAGGCTTTCCAGCGCCGGCACGATGTAGTCGCGGCGGCGCTTGAACTCCGCCTTGCGCTCTTCATAGATGGCAATCGACTCCGGAGAAAAACAGGCCACACCGGCATGCTGGGCAATCGATGAGGCGCAGATGAACAAGTTCTGCGCCAGCTTCTCGATCTGCGGCACCAGCGCCGGCGGCAGCACCAGCCAGCCGAGGCGCCATCCGGTCATGTTGAAGTACTTGGAGAAGCTGTTGATCACCACCACGTCCTCGCCCAGCGACAGCGCCGAGAACGGCGTTCCTTCATACGACAAGCCCTGATAAATCTCATCCACGATGGTGAAGCCGCGACGCGCGCGCACTTCAGCCACGATGGCGCGCAATTCCTCTGGCAGGATGGAAGTGCCGGTCGGATTGGACGGCGAGGCCAGCAGCACGCCACGGGTGGCTTCGTTCCAGTGCTCGCGCACCATTTGCGCGGAAAGCTGGAAGCGGTGTTCCGGGCCGCTGGCGATCAGCTTGGCCTGGCCTTCGAAGGCCGCGACGAAATGACGGTTGCAAGGATAGCTGGGGTCGGGCATCAGCACTTGCGCGCCCTTCTCCACCAGCGCGGCACAGGCCAGCAACAAGGCAGCCGAGGCGCCGGCCGTGACCACGATGCGTTCCGGCGCAATATCCAACCCGTAGACGCTGCGATAGTGGCCGGAAATCGCCTGGCGCAACTGCGGCAGGCCGGTGGCCGAGGTGTACTGCATCTTGCCGTCGGCCATGGCGCGCGTGGCGGCCTCCACTACGGCCGGCGGCGCGGTGAAGTCGGGTTCGCCGATGCCCATGTGGATGATGTGGCGCCCCTGCTTCTCCAGCAAAGCGGCCTTCTTGGCCAGCTCCATGACATGGAAGGGGGCGATGTTATTCAGGCGGGAAGCGAGTTCGTTCAGGCTCATGGGAAATCCGGGAAGCTGGGGCGCGCCCTGGCGGCAACGCATTCAACGGGGATGGTGCGGCCGGATTGGCCGCAAAGCCGGGCAGCGGACCAGGCTTGACGCCAGCCGCCCGAGGCGCCGCGCTTAGCGGCGGGCGGCGCCGACTTCGGTGGCGCGGACTTGCGCCGCGAAGCGATCGAGCACGCCGTTGACATACTTATGGCCATCGATACCGCCGAAAGACTTGGTCAATTCCACGGCCTCGTTGATCACTACTTTGTAGGGAATCTCAATGTGATTCTGCAGTTCGTAGGCGCCGATCAGCAACGCCGCATGTTCCACCGGCGACAACTCCTTGATGGAGCGGTCGATCAGCGGCGCCAGGCCGGCGCGCAACGCTTGTGCATCGCGGATGGTGCCGTTGAGCAGCGTGTCGAAGTGTTCGGCATCGGCTTTGTCGAAACCATGCGCTTCGCGGATGTGGGCTTCGATTGCGCCGCTGTCCTCATGGTTGAGCAGCCACTGGTACAAGCCCTGCAACGCAAACTCGCGCGCCCGGTGGCGCGGTGTGCGGTTCTTGTTCGAATTGGCGTGTTGAGATTTGTTCGACATGATGAGTGCGGCGCGAAGCCGTGAATGCTTTACTTGAATGAATACTTGAAACTGCTGAAAAGAAAAACCGCCGCACCGCTGCCCTGGCAGCAGTGCGGCAACGGCTTATTCCTCTTCGTCGGTTGCCTGGCCCAGCTCTTCCAGGACGATGGACAGGTTCGCCATTTCGACCGCAACGCGGGCCGCGTCGGCGCCCTTCTCGGCCATGCGCACTTCAGCCTGTTCGTCGTTCTCGGTGGTCAGCACGGCGTTGGCAATGGGCACGCCGAAATCCAGGGCGATGCGGGTGATACCGGAGCCGGATTCATTGGAAACCAGCTCGAAGTGATAGGTTTCGCCGCGAATTACCGCGCCCAGCGCGATCAACGCATCGAACTGCTCGGTCTCGGCCATCTTCTGCAGGGCCAGCGGGATTTCCAGGGCGCCCGGCACGGTGACGTGCAGGATGTCCTCGTCGGATACGCCCAAATGCTTCAATTCGGCCAGGCAGGCCGCCAGCAGGCCATGGCAGACGTCTTCATTGAAGCGCGCCTGCACGATGCCGATGCGCAAGCTTTCGCCATTCAAATCCGCTTCAAAAGTTCCAATGGTCATGGCTTTTCCTTATTAGGTTGTTGACTTGCGTGATTGCTGATTCTGTACGTTCCGTACTTATACGCCTTCGCGCGCCTGATAACCGGTCACTTCAAGCTTGAAGCCTGCCATGGACGGCATCTTGCGCGGACTGGCCAGGAGTTTCATCTTGCACACGCCCAAATCCTTCAGAATCTGGGCGCCGATACCATAGGTACGCAAATCCAGGCGGTCGGCGCGAAGCGGCTTGGCGGCATTGGCGCCGCCAACCTGGTTGAGCGCGCCGAACTGGTCGAACATCTGCTGGGCCGATTCTTCGCAATTGAGCAGCACCACCACGCCTCCCGGCGCCGCCTGTACCGCCTTCATGGCGGCAGCCAGGTTCCACGAGTGCGTGGTGACTTCCGACTCCAGCAGATCGAGGATCGATACCGGCTGGTGTACCCGCACCAGCGTTTCCTGGCCCGGCTGGATAGCGCCGTGCACCAGCGCCAGATGCGCACCGCCGGACGGCGTGTCGCGGTAAGCAATTGCCTTGAAGTTGCCATGCACGGTCTGCATGTCGCGTTCGGCCACGCGCTCGATGATGCTCTCGTTGCGGCTGCGGTAGTGGATCAGGTCGGCAATCGTGCCGATCTTCAGGTTGTGCTTCTCGGCAAATTCCATCAGGTCCGGCAGGCGTGCCATGGTGCCGTCTTCCTTCAGGATCTCGCAGATCACGGCAGCCGGCGTCAGCCCGGCCATGGCGGTCAGGTCGCAACCGGCTTCGGTGTGGCCGGCACGCATCAGCACGCCGCCCTTTTGCGCGCGCAGCGGGAAGATGTGGCCCGGATTCACCAGGTCCGACGGTTTGGCGTGCTTGGCCGCAGCCACCTGGATGGTGCGTGCACGGTCGGCGGCGGAAATACCGGTGGTCACGCCTTCGGCCGCTTCGATCGAAACGGTGAAGTTGGTGCCGAACTGCGTACCGTTGCGGCTGGACATCATTGGCAGGTCGAGCTGGTCGCAGTGTTCTTCGGTGAGCGTCAGGCACACCAGGCCGCGCGCATGCGTGACCATGAAATTGATGGCTTCCGGCGTGACGAAATCGGTCGCCAGGATCAGATCGCCTTCGTTTTCGCGATCTTCTTCGTCGACCAGGATCACCATGCGTCCAGCACGGAGTTCTGCGACGATTTCTTCTGTTGTTGCGAGTGGCATAAGTGGTTTCCCTGTTGGACCCGCTATTTTAAAGGATTTGCGCGGTCTTCCACGATGCCGGCAAGCGCCGGCGACGGTTTCATTGATATGCGGCAGCTTGCGTGCGCGCCAACGCTTCCTGCAACAGGGCCGGATCGCCGGATGCCAGCTTCTTGGAGTCGGACAAGGTCTGGCGGAACGCCCGCGCCCCCGGCACGCCGGCCAGCAGGCCCAGCATGTGGCGGGTCATGCTGTTCAAGCGCAGGCCACGGCCGTTGTCGCCGTGCAATTCCAGCTGGCGTTGCATGTAAGGCAGCATGGCGGCGATCACCTCTTCGCGGCTTGGCTGGCGGCCGCCGTCCAGGCCCGGGTAATAACGCGCATCGAAGCCCGCCATCAGGTAAGGATTATGGTAGGCCTCGCGGCCCAGCATGACGCCGTCCACATGCTTCAGATGTTCGTCGATTTCGGGGGCGGTCTTGATACCGCCATTGATCAGGATCTCCAGCGCGGGGAAATCGCGCTTGAGCTGGTACGCGTAGTCATACTTGAGCGGCGGGATTTCACGGTTTTCCTTGGGGCTCAACCCCTTCAGGATGGCGTTGCGCGCGTGCACGATGAATGTCTTGCAACCCGCCTCGGCGATGGCGCCGACGAAATCGCGCACGAAGTCATAGGACTGCACGTCGTCGATGCCGATGCGGTGCTTCACGGTGACATCGATCGACACCGCGTCGCGCATGGCCTTGACGCAATCGGCCACCAGCGCCGGCTCGCCCATCAGGCAAGCGCCGAAAGCGCCCTTCTGCACCCGCTCGGATGGGCAACCGCAGTTCAAATTGATCTCGTCATAGCCCCATTGCTCGCCCAGCTTCGCGCTGTGCGCCAGGTCGGCCGGCTCGCTGCCGCCCAGTTGCAAGGCGACCGGGTGCTCTTCCTCATTGAAATCGAGGTGGCGCGGCACGTCTCCATGCAGCAGCGCCCCGGTGGTCACCATCTCGGTGTACAACCAGGTGTGGCGCGTGATCTGGCGATGGAAGACGCGGCAGTGCCGATCGGTCCAATCCATCATCGGGGCCACGCTGACAGTGCGTGGAGGCAAGTGTTTCTTCATGTGCTGAGAAATCGTAATCCGTAAATCGTTTCGGCTGCCAATGTGCGGTCCGGCCCACCGCATCTCCAGTGTCCGCGATGGCATCGCAGGCTGCAAGCAGGAGCCGCCATTCGGCGATCGCGTCAGTTCAAAGGGGCAAACCGGTGGGCAAATAGAAAGCCCGCAAGGCTTTCGCGTTGCGGGCTGGTGTCCCCTCTATCCTCTGTGAGATAGGATTTTTATACTGCGGACACGATTCTGCACCACAAACCGACAGCCGTCATTTCGCATTGCACAAAAATAGTGCTACGGAAATAACAAATAACCACGCCGCCAGCAGAAATGACTTTCCGGCGGCCACCAGGCAAGCTGATATTGGCAGCCGCCCCTCCAATAACAGCGCCGCAGACGTCTCGGCATGCTGCCGGGAGCGCGGCAAAAAAAAAAGCCCACAACCGAAGTTGCGGGCTTGAATCCAATTCTTTAGGAGGAAATTGGAGGAGACAGGTGTAACTATATGGCAGCGCATCATAGCTGTCTGCTTTATTATGCTGATATCAGGTATTCACAAAAAAGATATCAGCGCAGACCTGCCCCGCTCCAACGACAACCGCATGCGGCTGCCGCTTCCCCGCATTAAATCGATTCTTCGCGCGATGCCTTCTTGCGCTCGTGTTCCTTCAGGTGACGCTTGCGCAGGCGAATGCTCTTCGGCGTCACTTCGACCAGCTCGTCGTCCTCAATGAATTCGACCGCGTATTCCAGGTTCAGCTCGATCGGCGGCACCAGGCGCACCGCTTCGTCGGTACCGGAAGCGCGCACGTTGGTCAGCTGCTTGCCCTTGATCGGGTTCACAACCAGGTCGTTGTCACGCGAGTGGATACCGATGATCATGCCCTCGTAGACCGGGTCGTTGTGGCTGACGAACATGCGGCCGCGATCCTGCAGCTTCCACAGTGCGTAGGCCACGGCGGCGCCGTCGTCCTGCGAGATCAGCACTCCGTTACGACGGCCGGCCAGTTCGCCCTTGGTGGTATCAACCGCCTTGTAGTCGTCGAACACGTGGCTCATCAGGCCGGTGCCGCGGGTCAGGGTCATAAATTCGCCCTGGAAACCGATCAGACCACGCGCCGGAATGTGGTATTCCAGGCGCACACGGCCCTTGCCGTCCGGCTCCATGTTCTGCAGGTCGCCACGGCGACGGCCCAGCTCTTCCATGACGCCACCCTGATGGGTTTCTTCGACGTCGACGGTCAGGTTTTCGTACGGCTCTTCACGCACGCCATCAACCATACGGAACACCACGCGCGGACGCGAGACGGCCAGCTCGAAACCTTCGCGGCGCATGTTTTCGATCAGGATGGTCAGGTGCAGTTCGCCGCGACCCGACACTTCGTAGGTCGAGTCGTCGTTCTCGGCTTGCACCACGCGCAGTGCCATGTTGGACTTCAGTTCCTTTTCCAGGCGATCGCGGATCTGGCGGGTAGTGACGAACTTGCCTTCGCGGCCAGCCAGCGGCGAGGTGTTGACCATGAAGTTCATGGTCAGGGTCGGTTCATCAACCTTCAGCATCGGCAGGCCATTGGGCGCATCCGGCGCACAGATGGTGGAGCCGATACCAATTTCTTCGATACCGTTGATCAACACGATGTCGCCTGCCAATGCCTCTTCGGCCAGCACGCGCTCCAGCCCCTTGAAGGTCAGCACCTGGTTGATGCGCGCCTTGGTCGGCTTATCATTGGGACCGTTCATCCAGACCACGTCCTGACCGCCCTTGACGCGACCGGCGAGGATACGGCCGACGCCGATCTTGCCGACGTAGGACGAGTATTCCAACGAAGTGATCTGCAGTTGCAGCGGTGCGTTCGGGTCATCTTCACGCGCCGGCACGTACTTCAGGACGGCGTCGAACAGCGGCTCCATCGTGCCTTCGCGCACGTCCGGGGTGAGGCCGGCATAACCGTTCAGGCCCGACGCGTAGATCACCGGGAAGTCCAGTTGCTCTTCGGTGGCGCCCAGCTTGTCGAACAGTTCGAAAGTGGCGTTGATGGCCCACTCGGCGCGCGCGCCCGGACGGTCGATCTTGTTGAGGACCACGATGGGCTTCAAGCCCAGCGCCAGCGCCTTGCGGGTGACGAAACGGGTCTGCGGCATCGGGCCTTCCTGGGCATCAACCAGCAGCAGCACGCTGTCGACCATCGACAGCACGCGCTCGACCTCACCGCCGAAGTCGGCGTGGCCCGGGGTGTCTACGATGTTGATGTGGGTCCCCTTGTACTCCACCGCGCAGTTCTTCGACAGGATCGTGATGCCACGTTCCTTTTCGATGTCGTTCGAGTCCATCACGCGGTTATCGACCTGCTGGTTGTCGCGGAAGGTGCCGGACTGGCGCAGCAGTTGGTCGACCAGGGTGGTTTTGCCGTGGTCAACGTGGGCAATGATGGCGATGTTGCGAATTGCGCGGATATTGTTTGACATGGTGAATGTAGGTTGATGCCGATTCTTGGAAGGCGCGCATTATAGCATGCTGCGCCGCATGAAATTTAAAAAGACCTGTATTTTCAACGGCTTGCCGCCCATCCGCGACAACCGCGAATGGCGCGGCAGAAACCGCTTTACTGCCCATTTGCATCCTCCGCCAGAGCGCTTGCTCAGACGGTGGACACCAATCGTTCCGGCGCCAGGATGGCGTATTCCTGCAACAAGCCGGTCCCCAGCAGACAACCGTCGGAAACACGGTAAACCCGCACCCGGCCGGTTTGTTCCGGCACCGCGACGCCTTCCTTGCCCAAGGCCAGCCGCTGGCCATGCAGAAAACGGCGCGCCAGTTCATCCGGCAGTTGTACGGCCGCAAAACTCTGCAGCAAACCGTCCACCGGCAACAGCATGTCCTTGCGCTGCGCCACTTCGCCAGCCGCGTCGAGCTGTTCCAGCGTCACGGCGCCTTCCAGTGTCAGCGGGCCGACGCCGGTACGGCGCAATGCATTCAGGTGTGCGCCGCAACCCAGCGCCTCGCCGATGTCCTCGCCCAGCACGCGAATATACGTTCCCTTGCTGCAAGTGACGCGGATGGTCAGCATCGGCGCCTGGTAGGCCAGCATCTCCAGATGATGGATGGTGACCTCGCGCGCCTCGCGCTCCAGCGTGATGCCGGCGCGCGCGTATTCGTACAAAGGCTTGCCGTCGCGTTTCAGGGCTGAGTGCATGGGCGGCACCTGGCGGATGTCGCCGCGATACTGCGCCAGTGCCGCTTCAATCTGTTCGGCCCCGACCTCGACGGCGTGCTCGCCGATGACCTGGCCTTCGGTATCGCCGGTGTCGGTCTTGATACCCAGATGAACGACGGCCTCATAGGTCTTGTCGGACTCCAGCAAATCTTGCGAGAACTTGGTGGCTTCGCCGAAGCACAACGGCAACAAGCCCGTGGCAAACGGATCAAGGGTGCCTGTATGCCCGGCCTTGGGCGCATTGAGCATGCGCTTGGCGCGGATCAGGGCATCGTTGCTGGAGAGGCCTGCCGGCTTGTCCAGCAGCAGCACGCCGTGCACCGGCACCCGCGGTGGGCGCGGTACGCGTGCCGCCTGAGCCGGGCGTTTCTTGCGTTCGCTATCCTGCTCTTGCGTTGCCTGGGTAGAGGACGATTCGTCCGCCGGTATGTTGTCTGCCATGTGATGGGCGGCCGGCCTGTGAGCTACGTCGAGCGCCAGGCGATGCTGGGCGTTCGCGGCCGGGCCGGCCAATTGATATCGTCAATGAATGCAGCGGTACCTGACCGCACGAGGCATGGAACGCAAAGCCTCAGGCTTCGTCGTCCGCGTCCTTGGCGCGCGTGGCATTGGCTTCGTCGATCAGGCGCGACATTTCAATGCCGCGTGCGGTCGAGTTGTCGTGCACGAAATGCAGTTCCGGCAAGGTATGGATAGTCAGCCTGCGGCCCAACTGGGTACGCAGGAACCCTGCCGCCTTGTGCAGGCCTGCCAGCGTGTTCTTCACTGCCTCGGGATTGTCCACCAGCGTGGTGAAGAAGATCTTGGCGTGCGCATAGTCAGGCGTGACCTGCACTTCGGTAATGGTGATCATCCCTACGCGCGGATCCTTCAATTCGAAGGCGATCAATTCCGCCAAATCACGCTGGATCTGGTCGGCGACGCGCAAGCCGCGCCCGGGGATGGATTTGCTGTGTTTTGCCATTGTTCAAAAAAACAATCCGCCGGTGGCTTCACGGGAAACTCCCGCATTGCTGCGACGGATGTTGCTGTTGCTTGTTGGAGCGCGTTGTTGGTGCGCATTTTCTGCGCAGCCACCGGCGGGATGATCCCGCCGATGGCCCCGGAATTACAGCGTACGCGCCACTTCCTGCACTTCGAAGATTTCGAGCTGGTCGCCCACTTCGATGTCGTTGTAGCCCTTGAGCGAGAGACCGCACTCGAAGCCCGACTTGACTTCCTTGACGTCGTCCTTGAAGCGCTTGAGCGAATCCAGTTCGCCGGTCCACACCACCACGTTGTTGCGCAGCAGGCGGACTTGGGAACCGCGCTTGACCAGGCCTTCCAGCACGTAGCAGCCCGCGATCGAACCGACCTTGCTGACCACGAAGACTTGGCGGATTTCCACCAGGCCCAGCGCCTGTTCGCGCTTTTCCGGCGCCAGCATGCCCGACATCGCCGCCTTCACCTCGTCCACCGCATCGTAAATGATGTTGTAGTAACGGATGTCGACGCCGTTGGCTTCGGCCAGCTTGCGTGCGGATGCGTCGGCACGGGTGTTGAAGCCGATGATGACCGCCTTCGATGCCACCGCGAGGTTGACGTCGTTTTCGGTAATGCCGCCAACGGCCGCATGCACCACCTGGACGCGAACTTCCGCGTTGGACAGTTTCTGCAGCGATTGCACCAGCGCTTCCTGCGAACCTTGCACGTCGGTCTTGATGATCATCGGCAGGTTCTTGACCTCGCCTTCGCTCATCTGTTCGAACATGTTTTCCAGCTTGGCGGCCTGCTGCTTGGCCAGCTTGACGTCGCGGAACTTTCCTTGGCGGAACAGGCCGATTTCGCGCGCCTTGCGTTCGTCGGTCATGACCAGCACTTCTTCACCGGCCGACGGCACTTCCGTCAGGCCTTGAATCTCGACCGGAATCGACGGACCGGCTTCGCTGATGTTCTTGCCGTTCTCGTCCAGCATGGCGCGCACGCGGCCATAGGCGGAACCAGCCAGCACGACGTCGCCGCGCTTCAAGGTACCGGACTGCACCAGAATCGTCGCCACCGGGCCACGGCCCTTGTCCAGCTTGGCTTCGATCACTAGGCCACGGGCCGGTACATCGATCGGCGCGGTCAGTTCCAGCACTTCGGCTTGCAGCAGGACGTTTTCCAGCAGCGAGTCGATGCCTTCACCGGTCTTGGCCGATACCGTGATGAACGGTGCATCGCCGCCGTATTCTTCCGGCACCACTTCTTCCGCAATCAGTTCCTGCTTGACGCGGTCGGGGTTGGCGCCCGGCTTGTCGATCTTGTTGATCGCCACCACCAGCGGCACGCCACCGGCCTTCGCGTGAGCGATCGCTTCCTTGGTCTGCGGCATCACGCCGTCGTCGGCCGCCACCACCAAGATGACGATATCAGTCGCCTTGGCGCCACGGGCACGCATCGCGGTAAACGCTTCGTGGCCCGGGGTATCCAGGAAGGTGATCATGCCGCGCGGGGTTTCCACGTGGTATGCACCGATGTGCTGGGTAATGCCGCCGGCTTCGCCCGACGCAACCTTGGTGCGGCGGATGTAGTCCAGCAGCGAGGTCTTGCCGTGGTCGACGTGGCCCATCACGGTCACCACCGGAGCGCGCGGCAGCGCTTCGGCGTCCGTGTGCTCTTCGCCTTCGACCAGCAATGCTTCCGGATCGTCCAGCTTGGCGGCATGTGCGCGATGGCCCATTTCCTCGACCACGATCATCGCGGTTTCCTGGTCCAGCACCTGGTTGATAGTGACCATCTGGCCCAGCTTCATCAGGTGCTTGATAACCTCAGATGCCTTGACTGCCATCTTGTGCGCCACTTCGGCCACGGTGATGGTTTCCGGCACGTACACATCGTGCACCACGGCTTCGGTCGGCACCTGGAAATTGCTTTCGCGCTGGTCGTCGCCATGCGAATGGCGACGGCCCTTGGGGCCCGAGCGCCAGCCGTCGCGGCCACCGCCGGCGCCGGTCGCGCCACGGGCCTTCATGCCGGTGCCGCGCTTCTTGGCGTCGTCCTGCCAGGTCGAGGAGACATTGGCCGACTTGATCGACTTCTTGTCCGCCGCGACTACCGGCTTCTTGTCCGCTGGCTTGTCGCCCGGCTTCTTGTCCGCCGGCTTGTGCAACGTGCCTTCCGATGTCTTGGCCGCAGCAGCCGGCGCCGGTTCGGGCGCCTTCACGGCCTTGCGCGGCGCATTCATCATAGCCTTGATCTGGGCCACTTCATCTTCTACCGCCTTGCGTGCACGCTCGGCAGCGGCAGCGCGTTCAGCCGCCACCTTGGCGACTTCAGCAGCCTTCTTCTTGGCCTCTTCGGCGGCAGCGCGCTTCTTTTCTTCCTCGGCCGGGTTCGGCGCGGGCTGTGCAGCCTGCGTGCCAGCCTTGGCCTTCTCGGCTTCAACTGCAGCCTCAGCGGCCGCGCGTGCGGCTTCCGCCTCGGCGGCTTCGCGGGCACGCTGCTGCTCCAATTCAGCAGCCTGCGCCTGGGCGGCACGTTCTGCTTCCAGTTGCGCCAGACGCTCTTCCTGGGCCTTCAATTCGACCTGACGGCGAGCTTCCTCTTCCTGACGCGCCTGCACCTCGGCCGGAGTTTCGGCCTGCTCGTGCGGAACCGCCGCGGCACGCGCCGAAGCTTCTTCCGCCGCCGGTTCGTCGCGTTTGATGAAAGTGCGCTTCTTGCGCACTTCCACCTGGATCGTGCGCGATTTGCCGGTCGCATCGGCCTGCTTGATCTCGGTCGTTTCCTTGCGGGTCAGCGTGATCTTTTTCTTCTCGCCTTCGGGCGAAGCGCCACGCGCACGGCGCAGGTGTTCAAGCAGACGGTCCTTGTCTTCCTTCGACAGGGCGTCGGATTCGGAGCTCTTTTCGACCCCGGCCGAACGCAGCTGGGTCAACAGCAGATCAGCGGGCATTTTCAGCTCGGTGGCAAATTGGGCAACGTTGGTACTCGCCATTCAGTCCTCTTTTCTATGTGGCTCGGCAGATGATGTGAAGTGATGCGAAGCCTCAGTTGGCTTCGGTTGCACTCCATGCCTTGGCCTGCAACGCCTTGGCGCGCTCATCGTATTTGGCATCGATGAGCTTCATTTCATCGTCGGTCACATCTTCAAATGCATTTTCAATCAGTTGGCGCGCGCGCTCGGACGGCAGGGCCAGGATCGCGCCGAACTCGTCATACGCCAGGCCGGCGAATGCCGCCAGCGTCTTCACGCCTGCCAGGCCCAGCTTGCCGGCCAGCACACGGTCCAGGCCTTCGAAGTTGATCAGTTCCTCGTCCATGCCTTCCAGGCCTTCTTCGGAAGCAATCGCTTCGGTGACCAGGGCATCGCGTGCGCGGTTGCGCAGCTCGTTGACGGTTTCTTCGTCGAACGATTCGATCTCGAGCATCTCGTTGATCGGCACGTAGGCGATTTCTTCCAGGGTCGAGAAACCTTCCTCGACCAGGATGTCGGCCACTTCCTGGTCAACGTCCAACTTTTCCATGAACAGCGTGCGGATCGCTGCGGTTTCCAGCGCCGACTTGTCGGCCGATTCCTCGGCGGTCATGATATTGATCTGCCAGCCGGTCAGCTCTGCAGCCAGGCGCACGTTCTGGCCGCCGCGGCCGATGGCGATGGCCAGGTTTTCCTCGTCCACGACGACGTCCATGGCGTGCTTCTCTTCATCCACGACGATCGAGGTGACATTGGCCGGGGCCAGTGCGCCGATGACGAATTGCGCCGGGTCCTCCGACCACAGCACGATGTCCACGCGCTCGCCGCCCAGCTCGCCGGTCACGGCCTGCACGCGCGAACCGCGCATACCCACGCAGGTACCGATCGGGTCGATGCGCTTGTCGGCGGTAAACACCGCGATCTTGGCGCGGACGCCGGCATCGCGCGCGGCCGACTTGATTTCCAGCGAACCTTGTTCGATTTCCGGCACTTCCAGCTCGAACAGCTTCATGATGAATTCAGGCGCGGTACGCGACAGGATCACTTGCGGGCCACGGGCGCTGCGGTCGATGCGCAGGATGAAGGCACGCACACGGTCGCCGATACGCAGGTTTTCCTTCGGGATCATCTGGTCGCGCGGCAGGCGCGCTTCGATCTTGCCCGATTCGATGATGGCATCGCCGCGCTCCATGCGCTTGATGGTGCCGGTCACCAGGGCATCGCCACGGGCCAGGAAGTCGGCCAGGATCTGCTCGCGCTCGGCGTCGCGGATACGCTGCAGGACCACCTGCTTGGTATCCTGCGCGAAGCGGCGGCCGAACTCGACCGATTCGATCGGGTCTTCGATGTATTCATCGACTTCGATATCCGGGAACTGGTCCTTGGCTTCGAACAGCAGCACTTCCTGGTCGGGAAGCTGCAGGCCTGCCTCGTCAGGCACCACGTGCCAGCGGCGGAACGACTCGAACTCACCGCTCTCGCGGTCGATCGATACGCGAATGTCGACTTCGCCTTCATAGCGTTTCTTGGTGGCCTGGGCCAGCGCATGTTCCAGCGCTCCGAAGACCACTTCCTTATCGACGTTCTTTTCGCGTGCCAGTGCATCGACCAACAACAAAATTTCGCGACTCATCCTTTGCGACTCCTAAAATCGACCTGTGGCACCAGGTGTGCCTTATCCACATCAGCCAGCGTAAAAGTCAATACGGCTGCCGACCCATCGTTTGCTTCAAATTCCAGCATCAGGTTCTCGCCCTCCGGCTCACGCAGCATGCCCTGATAGCTCTTGCGGTTGGCCGTGCCCGGCATCGGCACACGCAACTTGACGATCGCTTCGCAATCGACAAAGCGGACAAAGTCCGCCTGCTTATTCAGGGGCCGGTCCAGCCCTGGCGAGGAAACCTCCAGACGCTCATAGGCCACGTTCTCCACAGTGAAGACGTGCACCAGCTGATGCGTCACTTTCTCGCAATCCTCGACGGTGATCGAACGCTCCTCTTCGGCAGCAGGGTCGAACGGGAAATCGATATAGACACGCACGAGACCGCGCGCAGCCTTCTCGAACTCGACCAGCTCGTAGCCCATACCCGACAGGGTGGATTCAATCAACTCCAGCAATTGCAAGACTATTTCTCCGTAATAGACGCCGGCGCGACCCGCCCTGCGGCGCCGATGTCGAATCTGTTCAGCAAAAAAAAAATGGGCATCCGCCCATCTTTTGTTATCCCCCACACAACACTGAGATCACATCACGCGAACCGCCCCTACATCCATCTAACTCATGGCAAAGGCGGATCTTTCAATGAATTAGCACATATGCGATTCGCGGCGGTTGCGTTTAACTTGCGCATTATACTCGATTACGGTATGCGCAGCAATTCAAGATTGGGATGAAGTGCGCCGGGCGCGACAAAAACGCCCGAAAAAGGCGCCTCGCAAACCCGCCAGGCGCCTCGATTACCCTGCGGCAATCAAAACGCCCGGAGCGGGGAGCATCAGCGCGTACGGCGACGCGCCATGCCAGGCAACCCTGGCGATGCAAAGTTACCGGCGCCGCCACGCTGCGGGCGATTATGGCGACGCTGGCTACCGATGTCCGGGAAGCCCAACGCGGTTTGCAGCGGATCAGGCTGGCGGCTCTTCTGCTGCCCGCCCTTATTGCCGCTGCTGTTGCCATTGCCGCCATTACCATTACCGCTATTGCCACGGCCACGCTGCTGCGGACCGCCCTTGTTGCCTTGCATCTGGTTGCCGCGCGGACCGGTATTCTTGGGATTGCCTGCTGCCCTCTGCTCACCGCCACCCGACTTTTCCAGGCCACAGGCGACCAGCAGATTGCGCACAGCGTTTTCTTCCAGCTCTTCCCAACGGCCGCGCTTCAAGGTCTGCGGCAGCGTCATCGCACCGTAACGGGTACGTATCAGGCGCGACACGGTCAGGCCGATTGCTTCGAACATACGGCGCACTTCACGGTTACGGCCTTCGCCGATAGTAACGCGATACCACTTGTTGACGCCTTCGCCACCGCCATCAGCGATCTTCGAGAACTGCGCCAGGCCATCGTCGAGCTCAACACCGTGCAGCAGCTTCTGGCGCATGCCTTCTTCCAGCTCGCCCAGCGTACGCACCGCGTATTCGCGCTCGATGTTGTAGCGCGGGTGCATCAGGCGGTTGGCCAGATCTCCCGAGGTAGTAAACAGCAGCAGGCCTTCGGTATTGAAGTCAAGGCGGCCCACGGCCAGCCACTTGCCCGCCTTCATGGTCGGCAGGCGGTCGAACACCGAACTGCGGCCTTCCGGATCGGAATGGCTGACGATTTCACCGGCTGGCTTGTGATAGACCAGCACGCGCGGCGGGCGCTTGGAAACCTTGCGTTGCAACAACTTGCCGTTGATGCGGACCTGGTCGGTCGGCAAAATACGCTGGCCAATGTGGGCAGGCTCGCCATTGACCGACACGCGGCCGGCGACGATCAGCTCTTCCATGTCGCGACGGGAACCGAGGCCGGCGTCGGCCAGCACCTTGTGCAGCTTGGGCGCATCGTCCTCGGCGGTCAGGTCGCGGCGACCATTCTTGCCGCGCAACTGGTGCGGATGACGGTTCTGGCTCTTGCCGCCGTCTTCCCGGTCATAGGCTTCCGAGGTAACAAAGGAGAAAATGTCATCCGACGGCTCAGCCGCACGCAGGCCCAGTTGCGGCGCCTTGGGCTTCTTGTGCCCCTTGTCGAAAGCCTTCTTGCCTTGCTGCCCGTGGTTCGGATTCGGTCCCTTGAACTGGCCGCGCGGTTCTTGCGCAACCCCTGCTTCGGGCGCGCCGCCTTTTTGCTGGGCACTGGCTTCGGCACGCTGGGCTGCACGATTATTGCGCAGGGCACGCGGACCGCGCACGCCACGGCGGGCGGGCTTGGCCCTGTTCGGGTCGGCCGGGGCATCCAGCAGCACCGGCGGCGCCACGACTTCTTCGCCGACAGTGACAATGACCTTGGGCGGCTCCTGGGCCGGTGCGTCCATCGCCAAACTCAACTGCTTCGCCGGCTTGGCCGTCACAGGCTCTTCAACCTTGTCGACCTTCTTCGCGCGCGGCTTGACGGCGCGCGGCTTTTTTTCCGGCACTGCCGCATCGGCAGGCGCCGCAACAGCCTCGGCTGGAGCAGCAACATCTTCGCTCACGACCTTCTTGGCCCGGGGCGCGCGCTTCTTGGGCGCCGGCGCTTCGGCATCGACCGCAACCGCGACAGACGCGCCAGCATCGGCAGGCGCCGCGACTGCAGCCTTGCGGGTGCGCTTTTTCACCGGCTTTTCGGTCGCGGCAGCATCAGCCGCAGCAAGCTCAACGCTTTGCTCGTCTTTGGAACTAATTGGTTTCATTCTTCAAATCTTGATTGTGCAGACCTGGCTCGGTTTTATCTTCCCGCTCGCCGGCCTGGTCAGTGGTGTCGATGTGCACGCCGGCCGCTTCATCGGCGGTCTCGAGGGCGTCTGTGCCTGTTACGGCAACGTCTTGTTCAAAAGGTTCTTGCGTTTGTTCGATATGCTGCACTTGGCCGGCCATTTCACCGTCATCTGGCGCGGTATCGGCATTTGCCTCAGGCTGCGCGACAGCGACGACACTGACGGCATCCCCGGTGGCAAGCGGCTCGCCCAACGCCAGTTGGCCATTCTGCTCCACCGCATCCGCTTCGCCTTCTTCCGCGCCTTCCAGCACGGCCGCCCCACTGCCTTCCAATGCCTGCAATTCCAGCAGCGCCCCCTGGACTGCCGCTTCACCGCCAACCGATTGCAACGGCGGCAACTCTTCCAGCGAAGTCAAGCCCAGGTCGTCCAGGAACTTGCGGGTGGTGGCAAACAGGGCCGGGCGTCCCGGCACGTCGCGATGACCGATCGACTCGATCCAGCCGCGATCTTCCAGCATCTTGATGGTTTGCGAATTGACAGCCACACCACGGATTTCTTCGATATCACCGCGCGTTACCGGTTGGCGGTAGGCAATGATCGCCAATGTTTCCAGCGTGGCGCGCGTGTATTTCGGCGGTTTTTCCGGATTCAGGCGTTCCAGGTAGACCTTCATCTCCGGACGGCTCTGGAAGCGCCAGCCGGTCGACAGGCCTGCCACTTCCACCCCTTTGTCCGCCCAGTCGGTACGCAGCTCTTCGAGCAATTGCCGGATGACATCAGCCGTGATTTCGCTGGCTTGATCGCTTTCCGGGTCGGCGTACAGCTTTTTCAGGTCATTGATCGATAAAGGCTCATGCGTGCAAAGCAATGCGGTTTCGAGGACTTTCTTCGCCTCTGCAATATTCATGTACGACTCTTGTGCGTCTTGTTAAACAAAAGTTTGGCTTGCACTGAGCCCGGCGGCATGGTTGCGCCAATCCGCGGCGCCATCCATGGGACCGTCACTCGCAAACCTGCTGCGCTGTGCTTGATGCTGTTGATGCTGCTTTCCGGTGCCCGACTTATAGGAGATTGAATGAGCTGGAAACTAAGAGCCGCAGAGGTTGCGGCGGTCGGGCGAAAAGCTGAAAAAGTACTGCGTGGAGTGTAGCACAAAGATTTCCGGGCATGGCGCTTGTTGCAGCGCCTACACAATTATTTGCAGCTCCCGTCAGGGCGCCGCCTGTACCGCTTCCTTGCGCAGGCGGTCGGTGAAGTCCTTCACCGTCATTGGCTTGCCAAAGTAATAACCCTGCACTTCGTCGCATCCATTTTCACGCAGGAACGCGTGTTGCTCTTCATCCTCCACCCCTTCGGCGATCACCCTCAGGTTGAGGATGTGCGCCAGCGAGATCACCGCCTTGACGATGGCCGCGCTGTCGGCATCGCGGGCGATATCGCGCACGAAGGACTTGTCGATCTTCAAGGCATCGACAGGGAAACGGCGCAGATAACTCAGGCTGGAATAGCCGGTGCCGAAATCATCCACCGATATCTGCAAACCAAGGCGTTTTAGCGTATTCAAGGTCGCCACGGTCTTCTCGGCGTCCTTCATGACCACGTTTTCCGTGATTTCCAGCTCAAGCCAGGAAGCCGACAGGCCGCTGTCGGTCAGTACGTTGGCCACGAATTCGGGCAAGGCCTGGTTCATCTGGCGCGGCGACAGGTTCACCGCCACCGGGATCGGCGGCAGTCCGGCATCCTGCCAGGCCTTGTTCTGGCGGCAAGCCGTGCGCAGCACCCATTCCCCGATCGGCACGATCAGCCCGGCCTCTTCGGCAAACGGGATAAAGCGGTCGGGCGCGACCATGCCCTGCTCCGGCGACTCCCAGCGGATCAGCGCCTCGGCGCCGATGATGCGGCCATCCTTCAGGCTCAACTTGGGCTGGTAGAACAGTTTGAAT
Organism: Herbaspirillum chlorophenolicum; assembly: GCF_001189955.1. Classification (GTDB taxonomy): domain Bacteria; phylum Pseudomonadota; class Gammaproteobacteria; order Burkholderiales; family Burkholderiaceae_D; genus Herbaspirillum; species Herbaspirillum chlorophenolicum. The sequence goes on from NZ_LFLT01000025.1 coordinate 24,906, forward strand.
TCCTGCTGGTCCAGTGCGCGGCGCAGGCTGATCAGCATTTCCAGGCGATTGCTGACCTGGGTGTCCATCCATGGCGCAAAGAACTGGAAGTTGTTGCGCCCCTGTTCCTTGGCCTTGTACATGGCCGAATCCGCGTTCTTGAGCAGCGTTTCGACATCCTTCCCATCCGTCGGGTAGCGGCTCACGCCAATGCTGGAGGTGATATGGAACTCACGATCCCCCGCCTGCCAGGGACGCGACACCGCCGCCAGTATGCGCTGCATGACCTCGGCAATGCCCACATCGCCCTCGGTCTGGTTCTGCAAGACCAGGACGAATTCATCGCCACCCTGGCGCGCCACCATATCGCTGTCGCGCACGCATGACATCAGGCGCTGCGCCACCGTCTTGAGCAGTTCGTCGCCGACCTGGTGCCCAAGGCTGTCGTTGATGTACTTGAACTGGTCGAGGTCGACGAAGGCCACCGCGGTCAGGCCGCCTTTCTGTCGCGCACTCTGGATGGCGCGCTGCAGGTGGTCATGCAGCATATTGCGGTTGGGCAATCCGGTCAGCGCATCGTGCGTGGCCTGATGGCGCATTTCGGCTTCGTACAGCTTGCGCTCGGTGATGGCTTCCACGGTACCTTCGTAGAACACCAGCGTGCCGGCGTCGCCATAGACGGCCCGGGCGTTTTCGGAGATCCAGATAATGTCGCCATCGCGCCGGTAGACGCGCGATTCGAAATTGGAGACCGATCCATGCTCCTCCATCAGCCGCATGAACTCGCTGCGGCGCTCGGGCTCGACATAGAGCTGGTGGCGTATATCGCGCAGGCTGACGATCAGGTCTTCGGGCGACCGATAACCGTAAATGCGCGCCAATGCCGGGTTGACGGCGATATAAGTGCCGTCGGGCGTGGTCTGGAAAACGCCTTCGATGGCGTTTTCGAAGATGCTGCGATAGCGCCGCTCCGCCTCCTGCAGCGCCTGCGCCGCCTCCTTGCGTTCGGTCACGTCCTGCATGAAGCCTTCCAGGGCCTCAACCTCGCCGTCGGCATTGTAGATGCCGACACCGCGCCCCCACACCCAGCGGATGGCGCCTTCGACATGCACGATGCGGTACTCCACGTCGAAGCGGCGGCGCAACCGCACGCAATCGTCGACATGCGCGCGCACCATCTGGCGATCATCGGGATGAATCAGTTCAAGGAAGGAAATGCGCTGATTCAGCAACAGCTCTTCGGGCAAATACCCTGTCAATTGCAGGCAGCCTTCGCTGACGAATTCCACGGTCCATTGCGCGTCGTCGCGGCAACGGTAAACCACGCCATCCAGATTGGCGAGCAGGGTCTCCAACAGGCGCGGTGAACGTGGAATCGATTGAGCAGGCGTATTGTCGTTGTCGGAAATAACTGATGAAGCTGCTGTTTTCATAAAAACATTGCGTGTCTCGCCCCGCAGCGCAAGTAAAAGTTATCAATTGCCCCCTTCCCCAGGCGGCTTCGTTGTACCGTTCACCCCAAGCAATAAAGATGCCACTCGCCTAAACTCTGCGCGGCAGCGGCACCGAACAGTCCCGTCCGGGCAAATCGGCCAGAAAGACCCCTCAGTTCGAGTCAAGCGGGGACGCTGTAGCGGCGTTAGAATCCTGCAAACATCGCCGGCGGCATCGGCCCAACGACAACAACGAGCGGATTTTCATCATGTGGGCAAATCGTTATTTCGTATTCTGGCTGGTCATCCTCCTGACCACGGCCCTGGCACTGCTGGCCGCAGGCCGGTACATCAGCTGGGGCTGGATGCTGATCCCCTTGATTTTTTCCGGAATCGGAATCCGCGACCTGATCCAGCGCAAGCACGCGGTCTTGCGCAACTACCCGCTGATCGGGCATTTCCGCTTCATCTTCGAATCGATCCGGCCGGAAATTCGCCAGTACTTCTTTGAAGGTGAAATGGACGGCCGACCGTTCTCCCGCAAAAAACGCAGCATCGTCTACCAGCGCGCCAAAGCGGACGTCGACAGCCGCCCCTTCGGGACCGAACTCGACATGCAACAAGGCGGCCACGAGTGGATAGGCCATTCGCTGTCGCCCACGCAGATCGCCAGCCACGACTTCCGCGTGACGGTCGGAGAGGGACGGGAGCAGCCATATTCCATGTCGGTGTTCAATGTTTCCGCCATGAGTTTCGGCTCGCTCTCCGCCAACGCCATCCGCGCGCTCAACCACGGCGCCAAGAAAGGCAACTTCGCGCACGACACGGGGGAAGGTTCGGTCTCGGCCTACCACCGCGAGTTCGGCGGCGACCTGGTGTGGCAGATTGCTTCCGGCTACTTCGGCTGCCGCAACGCCGATGGCAGCTTCGACGAGGAGAAGTTCGCGGTACAGGCACAGTCGCCGCAGATCAAAATGATCGAAGTGAAGCTCTCGCAGGGCGCCAAACCCGGCCACGGCGGCGTCTTGCCGGCCGCCAAGATCACCCCGGAAATCGCTGCCACCCGCGGCATCCCGATGGGAGTGGCTTGCATCTCGCCGGCCACACACTCGTCGTTCTCCACGCCCATCGGCCTGCTGCAATTCATCGAAAAGCTGCGCCAGCGCAGCGGCGGCAAGCCGGTCGGCATCAAGATGTGCGTCGGCCATCCCTGGGAATTCTTCGGCATCGCCAAGGCCATGGTCAAGACCGGCATCGTTCCCGATTTCATCACCGTCGATGGCTCTGAAGGCGGCACCGGCGCCGCGCCGTTGGAGTTCGTCGATCACGTCGGCATGCCGCTGCAAGAGGGCCTGCTGATGGTGCACAACACGATGGTGGGCATCGGCCTGCGCGACAAGGTGAAGATCGGCGCATCCGGCAAGATCATCACGGCCTTCGACCTGGCACGCACGCTGGCGCTGGGAGCGGACTGGTGCAACTCGGCGCGCGGCTTCATGTTCGCCCTGGGCTGCATCCAATCGCAGAGCTGCCACACCGACCGCTGCCCGACCGGCGTGGCCACACAGAACCCCACGCGTGCCCGCGCCCTGGTGGTGCCGGATAAGGCTGAACGCGTCTACCGTTTTCACCAGAGCACATTGCATGCGCTGCAGGAACTGGTGCAGGCCGCCGGCCTGCCGCATACCTCGGCGCTACGGCCGCACCATATCGTACGGCGCATCAATGACCATGAAGTGCAGTTGATGTCGAACCTGCTGAAATACCTGCAACCCAACGATCTGCTGGACGGCAATTACCGGTATCAGGTGTATGAGAAATTCTGGCCGATCGCCAGGGCGGAGAGCTTTCATCCGGAGTTTTAAAGCATCGCCCCCGCTTGCGCCGGGGTGACTCGATAGGCAGAAAACAAAAATGCCGTTCGGCATACACCGAACGGCATTTTCAATTCAACTCATTACCAGCCTGGCAAGCAAATCCCATCACGCCAAGCGCACATGCGGGGCAATTGCCCGCCTGCTCACTTGCGCTTCATGAAGAAGATGAACTCGTGGTCTTCGTTCTGGACTTGCGACAGCAGGTCGTTGCCCGTTTGCTTGGCAAAGGCCTGGAAATCTCGCACCGAACCGGTATCGGTGGCGGTGACCCTCAATACCTGGCCACTGCACATATCGGCCAGCGCCTTCTTGGTCTTGAGTATCGGCAGCGGACAGTTCAGGCCGCGCGCATCCAATTCCCGGTGAAATTCTATGGTCATTACAGCGACTCAATATGGAACACAACGAAGACGATTCTACTGCAAAGATGCGCCGAGTTGATGCATTGCACAAGAACTGTTGTATTCACCGCACTAAGCTTGCGCAAAAGCAACTAAACCGCGTCAGCGTACCGCTTCCGGGGTCGCGATCGGCGTCGTCGAACCGGCGAATTCCACATACTGCACAGGCAGCTTGCGCTCTCGCATCCAGTCGGCCACGGCATGCCCGGTGCCGGCCGGCCAAGGGCGCAAATCGGCCGGATCCGACAAGCGGTATTCGAGCAGTTCCGGCGACAGTTTGATGGCGCCGGTCGCCTTGACGTGATAGGCGATGATCAACTCATTCTTGCGGATGAATTCATAGACGCCGATCAGGGAGATTTCCTGCGCATCGAGGTCGGTCTCTTCCTTGATCTCGCGTGCGATGCCCTCTTCCGGCGTCTCGCCGCGCTCCATGAAGCCGGTAATCAGCGCGAAGCGCCCTTCGGCCCAGGCGGCATTGCGCGCGGTGAGCATCTTGCCGTCGATTTCAACCAGTCCGGCCAGCACCGGCAGCGGATTGTCCCAATGGGTCCAGTGGCCCTCGGGGCAACCCAGCCTCACCTTGCCCGCTTCGCCCTCATCGGCGCGCAGCACCAGATCGACTGCGCAGACCGGACAGAATTTGAAATCGCTCATGCGCGAACCCCGTGATTGATCAGAGCTTGGCGCCGACCCAGTCGGCCACACCCTTGAGTGCGCCGGGCAGGCCGGACGGATCGGTGCCGCCGGCTTGCGCCATGTCGGGACGGCCACCGCCCTTGCCGCCAACCTGCTGGGCGACAAAGTTGACCAGTTCGCCGGCCTTGACCTTGGCAGTGGCGTCGGCGGTAACGCCAGCGATCAGGCTGACCTTGCCGTCCTTCACCGAGGCCAGCACGATGGCGGCGGTCTTGAGCTTGTCCTTCAGCTTGTCCATGGCTTCGCGCAGGGTGGTGGCATCGGCGCCTTCCAGCGTCGCGGCCAGCACCTTGATGCCCTTGATATCGACAGCCTGGTTCACCAGCTCGTCGCCCTGGCTCGAGGCCAGCTTGGACTTCAACGCAGCCAGTTCCTTTTCCAGCGCCTTGACCTGGTCCTGCACCTGGCCGATGCGCGGCAGCAGTTCTTCAGGTTGGGTCTTGAGCGCAGCGGCCGCTTCGGCCACGCGGTTCGAGAGCGATTGCACCAGCGCCAGTGCGCCTTCGCCGGTCACGGCTTCGACCCGGCGGATGCCGGCGGCGACGCCGCCTTCGGAAACGATCTTGAACAGGCCGATATCGCCGGTGCGGCCCACGTGGGTGCCGCCACACAGTTCGGTCGACGTGCCGATGGAGAGCACGCGCACTTCGTCGCCGTACTTCTCGCCGAACAGTGCCATGGCGCCGGCGGCAATCGCGTCGTCATAGCCCATCAGCTTGGCGCTGGTGGCGGCATTGGCCAGCACTTCGCGGTTGACGATCTCTTCGACGCGGCGGATTTCCTCGGCGCTCAGCGGTGCGTTGTGGCTGAAGTCGAAACGGGTCTTGTCGGCATCGACCAGCGAACCCTTCTGCGATACATGGCTGCCCAGCACTTCACGCAGGGCCTTGTGCATCAGGTGGGTAGCCGAGTGGTTGCGCATGATCCGCGCGCGCTGGGCGGCATCGACCTTGGCTTGCACGGTGTCGCCCATTGCCAGGCTGCCCTTGGCCAACTGGCCGTGATGGCCGAACACGTCGGCCTGGATCTTTTGCGTATCGGCCACGGCGAACAGGCCGCCTGCCGCTTCCAGCACGCCGGCGTCGCCGCTCTGGCCGCCGGATTCGGCATAGAACGGGGTGGTGTCGAGTACCACGATGGCGTCCTGGCCGGCCTCGATCTTCTGCACCGGCGAACCCGCCACGTACAGCGCGACCACCTTGGCCTGCTGCGCCAGCGACTCATAGCCGACGAACTTGGTCTTGTCGCCGCTGTATTCGATGGCGGCGGCCATCTTGAACTTGCCGCCTTCGCGTGCCTTGGTCCGCTGGCGTTCCATCGCGACGTCGAAGCCGGCCTCGTCCAGCTCGACATTGCGCTCGCGGCAGATGTCGGCGGTCAGGTCCAGCGGGAAGCCGTAGGTGTCGTACAGGGTGAAGGCGGTCTCGCCGTCCAGCTTGCCGGTATTGTCGGCCAGTGCGGCTTCCAGGATCTTCATGCCGTGTTCCAGCGTTTCGCCGAAACGTTCTTCTTCCTGCTTCAAGACCTGCTCGACGCGCTCGGCGGCTTCCGGCAATTCCGGGTAGGCCGCGCCCATCTGCGCCACCAGGTCCTTGACCAGCTTGTAGAAGAACGGCTTGGTCTGGCCCAGCTTGTGGCCGTGGCGCAGCGCGCGGCGGATGATGCGGCGCAGGACGTAGCCGCGGCCTTCGTTGCCGGGAATGACGCCGTCGACGATCAGGAAGGAAGTCGCACGGATGTGGTCGGCGATGACCTTGAGCGAATTGTTCGCCAGGTCGGTGGTATTGGTCTCGCGCGCGGCGGCCTTGATCAGTGCCTGGAACAGGTCGATCTCATAGTTGCTGTGCACGTGCTGCAGGATCGCAGCCAGGCGCTCCAGGCCCATGCCGGTGTCGACGCAGGGCGCCGGCAGCGGGGTCAGCACGTATTCGCCGGTCTTGGGATCGATCTGGCGGTCGAACTGCATGAACACGTTGTTCCAGATTTCGATGTAGCGGTCACCGTCGGCGTCCGGGCTGCCCGGAGGGCCGCCCCAGATCTCCGGGCCGTGGTCGTAGAAGATTTCGGAGCAAGGGCCGCAAGGGCCGGTCTCGGCCATCTGCCAGAAGTTGTCCGAAGCGTAGGGCGCGCCCTTGTTGTCGCCGATGCGTACCACGCGCTCGGGCGGCACGCCGATTTCCTTGGTCCAGATGTCGTAGGCTTCGTCGTCGGTCTCGTAGACGGTGGCCCACAGCTTGTCGGCCGGCAGGCCATAGACCTTGGTCAGCAGTTCCCAGGCCCACTTCAGCGATTCGCGCTTGAAGTAGTCGCCGAAGGACCAGTTGCCCAGCATTTCGAAGAAAGTATGGTGGCGCGCGGTATAGCCGACGTTTTCCAGGTCGTTGTGCTTGCCGCCCGCACGCAGGCAGCGCTGCACCGAAGCGGCGCGCACGTAGTTGCGCTTGTCGGTGCCGAGGAACACGTCCTTGAACTGAACCATGCCGGAATTGGTGAACAGCAGGGTCGGGTCGTTGCCCGGAACCAGGCTGGAGGACCTGACAATGGTATGTCCTTGGGATTCAAAGAATTTCAGAAACTTGTCGCGAATTTCGGCTGAGTTCATGGTTCGAAGGCTGGTAAAAAACGGTGCAAAAAGTGATTGCGAATCGGCGATTATACGTGATACTGCGCACGATAAGCAGGCGCGCCACGCCCTCAGGGCATTGCCCGCGGGACACTGCGACGGGCGGCCCCGGGCGGGCCAGAACTACCAGACAAGGGCCCTGTTCCGCTTTGCCCAACAGGCCTGCTGTGCCTGAAAGCTGCCGCCGGGCAGCCCACCGGCGAAAAAAAACCCGCCGGAAATCCCGACGGGTTACAGGTTTGGCTCCTCCAGACGGTGCGCTGCCCTGCACCATCCAGGCCCTTAACAGATCAGCCTCCCCTTCCGGTCAACCCTTGCGGCCGGCGTACCGGCCGTGCGGTTTCAATTCAATCAGGCGCCCTTGTTGATGGGCATGGCCGGTTTCGCCTTCTTGGCATGCTTTTTATGCTTTTTGTGCTTCTTGGCGTGCTTCTTGTGCTTCGGCGCCGGTTTGGCTGCTGGAGCTTCGGCGGCCGGAGCTGGAGCCGGGGCCGGTGCAGGCTGTGCCATGACCGGCAGTGCGAAGGCGGCAACGAGTACGGCAGCCAGCAGTTTATTGATCTTCATCGTTTTCCTCATCTCAGTGTTATGTTCTCCACAAGTCCACCGGTACGCTCTTTCACCGGCCTTGTGTCTCCTTAACGCACTTTCTTTTCGGGACGTTGACAGTGCCTGTATCCCTTCCGTCCTGATGCGAACAGCAGAATCATCATAGCCAGCCCGCCCGGCATTCAGTCCTCCGGTAAGAACAGGATTTGCCGCCCATTTCACCGGAGGTTCCGCGGGCCTTAATAAGCATCGGCGCGGATCAGGTCGATACGGTCGGTGCAGAAAGCATCCACTCCCCAGCCCATGATCTCCACCGCCCGCGCCGCATCATTGACGGTATAGCAGAACAAGCCATAGCCGGCATCCTTGACCTGGCGCGCCAGTTGCGGCGTAAGGTTCTTGTGGCTGGTGTGCAGGGCGACCGCCTGCAATTGCTGCAGGCGCGCTTGCCAATCGTCGGGAATCGTGTCCACCAGAAAACCGCGCGGCAGGTCGGGCGCAGCCTCCTTGGCCGCCATCAGCGCGTCGAAAGAAAACGAAGACAGCACCGGCAGCACGGCTGCCTGGGGCGACGCGGGATCGTCGCGCAAGGCTTCCAGCGCCGCAGTGAAACGCCGCCCCACCGCCAGCGCAGTCAGCTCACCGGTGCGCACTGCCTGCGCCGATGCGCCGGGCTTGATCTCGACGTTCATCCAGATCCCATTCCCGATACAGAAATCCAGCCCCTGCTCCAGCGTGCAGATGCGCTCGCCGGCGAACGAAGGGCCATGCCAGGCGCCGGCGTCGAGCTCGCACAGCTGCGCCCAGTCGGTCTCGGCAATCTGTCCGACGCCCGGCAGCGTGCGGCCGCGCTGGGGGTCGTGCATCAGGATGGGCATTTCATCACGGGTCAGCATGACGTCGAACTCCGCTGCGCGGTAACCGAACTGCAGGCCGGTGCGAAAACCCGCCAGCGTGTTTTCCGGCGCCAGCGTGCCGCCGCCGCGATGGGCGAGAACCTTGGGGTAAGGCCACATGATCGTTCTCCGTTATCGGTACGGCGCCTAAGGTAGAACAGATCGCGCCATGCTTCAAGCGCTTTGCGCCATCGTCCCGGCATTTTGTCGCCTGCCGCTGGCGCGGGCGCAATCGCAGGCGCATCTTGGCGCCTGCAATCCGGATCGGCCGGATTCCCCATCAAGGACTTCCATGCGCCAGACCGAACCTTCCATTTCCGACCAAACCCGCCTCGACGCGATGCGCCGCGTGAACCGCAAGCTGGGCTTCCTGCGCCACCTTTGCATCTACCTGTTGGTCAACGCCGGCCTGCTCATACTCAACCTGAGCACTTCCCGCCACGTCTTGTGGAGCCTTGGACCGCTACTCGGCTGGGGAATCGGGTTACTATTTCACGCCCTGAACGTTTTTGCCCATTTTCCCACCCGCTGGAAGCAGGCGATGCTAGAGCGCGAATTGCGCCGCGATCGCTGAAACCGTTGCTCAGGGCGCCATTGCGTCGTGCTTTACCGGCCTTACCCGAATTGCCAGAACGAATGAATCAACAAGACACTTCCGTCCCGCCCCGCCTTACCCTGCTGCTGCGCGAACTGGCGCAATCGCTGCTGCCCACGCTCGTCATCAACCTGATGTGCGCGCTGGCCGTGACCTACCTCATGCGCATCGGCGGCAGTTTCTACGAAAACCTGCAGGTGGCGATGTGCATCGGCATCCTGGCGATGGTGCTGATCAACGGCACACGGCTGCTGATCTGGGGCGACGGTGAGCCAAACAAGCTCGGCTTTTCCCTCTTGCTGGTCGTGCTCGCGCCGCTGTCGGTGCTGCTGGGACGCCTGCTCGCCAGCTACCTGATGGGGCAGCCGGTGACGTCCTTCCTGCCCGAACGCAGCGACAACATCATCGGCGTGATCGTGCTGACCTTCCTCGCCTGCTTCGGCGCGGCCATCTTTTTCTGGAACCGCGGAAAGATGACCGCGCTGGAAGCCCATGCCAGCCAGGTCGAAAAGCAGGCGGTACAGGCGCAGTTGCAGATGCTGCAGGCGCAGATCGAACCGCACATGCTGTTCAACACCCTGGCCACGCTGCAGACGCTGATCGGCTCCGAACCGTTGCGCGCGCAGCAGATGCTCGACCAGTTGATCCATTACCTGCGCACCACGCTGTCGGCGTCGCGTGCCGACAGCACCTCGCTGAAGAAGGAATTTGACCTGATCAAGGCCTACCTCGGGCTGATGTCGCTGCGCATGGGCATGCGCCTGTCCTATACGCTGCAACTGCCGGAAGAACTGGGGCGCCTGCGCCTGGCGCCGATGCTGGTGCAGCCGCTGGTGGAAAACGCCATCAAACATGGCCTGGAACCCAAGGTCGAAGGCGGCAACTGCACGGTACGCGCCGCCCTGCACCAGGATATGCTGGTGCTGAGCGTGTTCGACACCGGCGTCGGGCTGGCCACCGGCATCAGTTTCAACAGCCCTTCCCCCAAATCCGAGCTGGCGGCGCTGGCCGGCAAGAAGGAACCGGAGATCGGCATGCACTTCGGCCTGGACAACATCCGCGAACGCCTGTCCACGCTCTACGGCCCGCTGGCCGAACTGATCCTCACGCACAACGTGCCGGCCGGCACCATGGCGCAGATCACGATCCCGCTCAAGGCGCTCAAGGCAGTACACCGTCCCTCCAGGGGCGGGCGTATCACCGGCAAATAACACCCCCTCCTCACAGCACCGGAGCCGCCATGCCATCCCTCTCCGCCCTCATCGCTGAAGACGAACCGCTGCTGGCCTCGGCACTGCAGCAGGCACTGTCACGCACCTGGCCGGAGTTGGGTGCGGTGCCGGTCGCCATCAATGGCATCGCGGCACTGGAGCAGGCGGTGGCCTTGCTGCCGGATGTCCTGTTCCTGGACATCCGCATGCCTGGCCGCAACGGGCTGGATGTGGCGCGCGAACTGGCCGACGCCTGGCCGCCGACGCGGCCGTTTCCGCTGATCGTGTTCGTCACCGCCTACGACAACTATGCGGTGGAAGCCTTCGAGCAGGCTGCAGTGGATTACCTCCTGAAACCGGTCAACGATGCGCGCCTGGCCACCACGGTGCAACGCCTGAAATCATTGCTGGAACAGCGCGCCGCCAGCGCCCCGGACGAACACCTGGAACGCGCGCTGGCACAACTGCGGCGCCTGGCCTCGCACGACGCGGAAGCGCCGCAACCGGCTCCGCGCCTGGACATCATCCGCGCTGCGGTCGGCAATCAGGTGCGCATGATCCCGGTGGGCGATGTGCTGTATTTCGAAGCCACCGACAAATACGTCAATGTCGTGACCGCCGAAGGCGAAGCGCTGATCCGCACCAGCCTGCGCGAACTGATTCCCCTGCTCGATGCGCAGCAGTTCTGGCAGGTTCACCGGGGCACGGTAGTGCAGGTGCGCCATGTGCAGGCCGCGGTACGCGACGAGGCCGGCAAGCTCTCCCTGCTGCTGCGCAATCGCCCGGAAAAACTGGCGGTAAGCCGGTTGTTCGCCCACCTCTTCAAGCAGATGTGAAAAGCTTCAGCCCGGCTTGGCCACCATCAGCCAGGCCGCCGCCAACGGCATCAAGGTCGCCACCGATCCCGCCGCTGCCCAGACCAGCGCCAGCCTGCGATAGGCGGCCGGAACCGTTGCGCCCGCCGGCAACGCACTGAGCAGGCGTGCCTGCTTCCACTGCACGGGAATGAGCACCGCCAGCCACAGGACACCGGTGGCGATGAACAGCCCATAAGCGGTTTTCAGCCAGAAGCTGGCCGCGATGCCGCCAAACGCCGGCGCCATCATATGGCCTGCCGCAGCCAGCAGGACGATGCCGCCCAGCGTGAAGACCACGTCCGCCCAGTTGGTTGCCTTCACCGCGAAGCGGATCACGGCCAGGTCGCCGCTGCGGTCGGCCAGTGTTTTCCAGAAGGCGGTGACGATGATATTTCCAAGGAAAAGCACGACCCCCAGCAGATGGATGGCCTTCAAGGTTGTCAGCGACATGGCGTTTTCACTTTCATCGAAGGAAATCGAAATGCGCCAATGTCGCGCCACAGCGGGCGCCGCGCCAGCGCCATGCGACGAAGCGCCGCAAACGGGCAGCGAAAAACAAATGGCGGCGACCGGGATACCGGCTGCCGCCATGAGAAATCGTAAAGATGGATCGGGACAAATCCGCCCTATATTGCCTGGCGGACATCTCCATCCCAATCAGGCCCAATCAGCCCGCTTAACGGCCGTAGTAATAACCCTGACCGTAATACGGCCGGTAGTAATGCGGCTGGCCGACCGGCACCACCACGCAGGCCGACAAGGTCGCCGCCGCCACGCCGGCGACCACCAGCAATTTGATAAGTCGTTTCATGATGCCCTCTCCTTTATCCTGTAACGGGCCTGGAAACGGTCCTGGCCATGCAGGCAGATTGCCACCCGGCGCCAATGACAGGTAATTCGCAGCCGTATCATCTGTAACAAGAAAACGGCAGCCAGATTCGCCTAAGTCGGGCACATTTTCGCCTTCGCTCCAGCGCAAAGCCCGATGCAAGCAGGCGCGCTGCGGTAGAATGCTTGATCCGCATATATAGGCATTCTCCCGATTCATCCATGAGCAACGAACTGAAAAACGGACATTCACCGGCACCCTCCACCAATTTCCTGCGCGGCATCATCGAAGCCGACCTGGTTTCCGGCGCCTACGCCGAACGCAGCAGCAAGGAAGGAGAGGCGCTGCCTCAGGTGATCACCCGTTTTCCGCCCGAACCCAACGGTTACCTGCACATCGGCCACGCCAAGTCGATCTGCCTGAACTTCGGCCTGGCGCGCGACTACGCCGGCCGCTGCCACATGCGCTTCGACGATACCAACCCGGAGAAGGAAGAGCAGGAATACGTCGACACCATCCTGGACTCGGTCAAGTGGCTGGGCTTCTCATGGGAGCATGACGGCAAGCAGCACCTGTACTACGCCAGCAACTACTTCGACACCATGTACGCAGCCGCGCAGGCGCTGATCCGCCGCGGCCTGGCCTATGTCGACGAACAAAATGCCGAGCAGATGCGCGAGAACCGCGGCACCCTGACCGAACCCGGCAAGAACTCGCCCTGGCGCGACCGCACGCCCGAGGAATCGCTGCGCCTGTTCGAGGAAATGCGCGACGGCAAGCACCCGGACGGCTCCATGATCCTGCGCGCCAAGATCGACATGGCCAGCCCCAACATGAACCTGCGCGATCCGGCCATCTACCGCATCCGCCACGCCACCCACCACAACACCGGCGACAAGTGGCGCGTGTACCCGATGTACACCTTCGCGCACCCGATCGAAGACGCGCTGGAAAACATCTCGCATTCGATCTGCACGCTGGAGTTCGAAGACCAGCGCCCGTTCTACGACTGGCTGCTGGACCGCCTGGCCGAAGAAGGCTTCTTCAAGCGGCCGTTGCCGCACCAGTATGAATTCGCGCGCCTGAACCTGACCTACATCATCACCAGCAAGCGCAAGCTGCGCCAACTGGTGGACGAGAAGATCGTGTCCGGCTGGGACGACCCGCGCATGCCGACCATCGTCGGCCTGCGCCGCCGCGGCTATACGCCTGAGGCGATCCGCCTGATGTCGGACCGCACCGGCGCCTCCAAGAACAATAGCTGGATCGATTTCAGCGTCCTTGAAGGCGCGCTGCGCGAAGACCTCGACCCCAAGGCGCCGCGCGCCGTGGCCGTGCTGCGGCCGCTGAAGCTGATCATCGACAATTTCCCGGAAGGCCTGAGCATCGATTGCAGCGCCCCGGTCTACCCGCCGGCCCATCCGCTGCATGACACCGAGCACCGCCATTTCCCGATCACCCGGGAATTGTGGATCGAACGCGAAGACTTCATGGAAGAGCCAACCAAGGGTTACTTCCGCCTGTTCCCCGGCAACAAGGTGCGCCTGCGCTACGGCTATGTGGTCGAATGCACCGGCTGCGACAAGGACGAGAACGGCAACGTCATCGCCGTGCATTGCAACTACTTCGAAGACAGCAAGAGCGGCACCGAAGGCAGCTCGAACTACAAGGTCAAGGGCAACCTGCACTGGGTCAGCGCCGCGCACGCACTGGCCACCGAAGTGCGCCTGTACGACCGCCTGTTCAGCGACCCGCATCCGGATGCCGGCGGCAAGGATTTCCTGACCGCGCTGAACCCGAACTCCAAGGAAGTGATCACCGCCTACCTGGAACCGACGCTGCAGGACGCCAAGCCCGGCGCCATCTACCAGTTCGAGCGCCACGGTTATTTCGTGGCGGACCGGGTCGATTCCACCGAAGGCAAGCCGGTGTTCAACCGTGCCGTGACGCTCAAGGACAGTTGGGGCAAGTAAGCAGGGAAGACGGGAATGAAGTACCCGCCCGCGCAATCGATTCGGGGAATGCGCGGCGCGGCATCACAGGTACACCGGCAACCATACGGGCCGGACAAGCAAGAGAGGAAGAAGCTCATGTTCGAGCAGATCAAGATCCAGCGCATGTCGATGGGCACCATCTACAAGCTGCTGGCTATCGGCACTACATTTTCGCTGGTGCCGTTTTCGGTACTGATGGGCGTGCTCTCGCTGTTCGGCGCACAAACCATCACCTGGGACGGCAAGCACCTGATCGGTTATGACGGCCTGGTCGCCTCGCCCTTCATCGGCCTGTTCCTGTCGGGCTTCATCACCCTGTTCCTGGGGACGCTGTGCACCATCGGGCTGTGGCTGTATTCGCTGTGGCGCCCGCTGTCGCTGCGTGTTGAACCGGTCGACAACCTCGATATCGACCGCCTGATTCGCGAGAGCGAAGAAGCCTTGTCCGAACGCGACTGACCTGCCGCAACCTGTCGGCGGTCAGCTCACCAGATCTTCATCCATTTGAGGAAGGCCACGGTCGCCACACCGAGGCCGGCCATCACCGACATCACCATCCAGAACGAAGCCTCGTCATGCAGGCCCGGCAAACCCGCCACGTTCATCCCGAAAATCCCCGATACCAGCGTGGCCGGCATCAGCAGCGCCGTCAGGACCGACAGCGCCATCAGGTTGCGGTTCATCTGCTCCGACATCTGCGAAGCGATTTCTTCCTGCAGCAGCTTGGCGCGTTCATACAACGCTTCCACGGTCGAATGCAATTCATTGAGCTCGTCCAGCGCGTGGGTCAGGTCTTCCAGCGCCTCTGAGGGCACCCAGGATGGCCGCAGGCGGTTGAACTGGCTCAGGATGCGGCGCTCCGGCACGATGAAGCGGCGCAGTTCGGCCAACTGGCGGCGTATGCTGCCCAGTTCGGCGCGGTCTTCCGAGCGGCGGTCGGAGAGCACCGAAAACTCGATGTCGTCCACCTTGTCGTTAAGGCTGTCGAGCCGCGCATTGAAGCCGTCGGCCAGGCAACGCAACAGCTCCGCGAACAAGTCCATGGTGTTGTCGAAACCGGCGCCGTCGAGCACTTTCTGGCGCAGCAGGTTGGTCGAACACAGCGGCTGCGTGCGCAACGTCAGGAGGCGGGTGCGGTCGAGGTAGAAATGCAGCGCCCCTTTTTCGGTACCGGTGTCGCCGATCTCCATCTTCATGTCGGTGAGCGTGCCGTAGACGCTGTCGGCCGTCATGTGCAAGCCGGGGTGGGTATCGTTACTGAGGAGGAATTCGGTGATGTGTTCAGGCACGCCGCTGTGGTGCTCCATCCATTGCTGGATCTTCACATCGGCCGTCTTGACATGCAGCCAAGTGAACTCCGGCGCCGCGGGGCGGTGGTCGATCACCTCGTTCCACTTCATCTGGTGCGCGCAGCTGTCTTCGAAGCGGAAGGCGCAAATGAAACCGGCCGGCTCATAGAGCAGATGCAAGGCTTGCGGAGTTTCCGGCGGATTGTGCATGGATGGGCTGGGCGGCGTGAAAGTCGAGGCATTCTACAAGCCGACTTTGACAAATTTGTGACAGGCCGGTGACTCCCGCCGACGCGAACCTGGGGAACGGGCGCATGCGGCCGCGTATCGCGGTAACCGCACAAGCCTCGTCCCCCCATCCCACCACTTAATCTGCCGCTGGGGATAAGCCGGCAGCGGCGGTCCTCAATCAGTAATTTAAGTTGCGGTTGGCGTAGGCTTCGCGCGCAATGTCACATACTTTGATCTGGGCCGCGCTCATGCCTGAGGTGCCGTTCATTAAGCACTGGTCGGCTACCGACTTGGCTTCGTCCAGATGCTGGCGGAAGTAGATGTAGTCCTTCTTGCCGGCGAAAGCATCGCACGCGGACAGCAAAGGCAACATGACGCACAGCAGTGCGGACAAACGGATGGTGGTGCTCATTGGATTTCCCCTTGTAAAACGCAGGATCTGATGAAACCGCGCGTCCCTGCGTGGACGTCTTGCCCGGATGGCCTCCGGTGTCGCCCGCGTCCGGCGCCCTCCCCGGGGCCAGTTTTATGGTCATATCGCGCTGCAACGCCGCAAAGTATAGTCAGCAAAATTGGATTGCTCAATGGAAATCTTCTACCGACTTGATGTAGCGCTGCACCCGCTCCCTGGATTCTTTCCAGATCATTGGCAAACACGCCATGAAACTTGAAAGAGATACAAAAAACGGGCCGGTCGCCCCGACCGCCCCGTTTCATTTCCGGCAAGCGCGGCCTGCGTCGCGCCGCCTTTAGCAACTCATCCGCGGCGCTTCAAGAGCGCGTACAGGATGATGGCGCCGAAGGTGGCGGTACCGATGCCGCCCAGTGCGAAACCGCCCAGCTTCAACGTGAAGTCGCCCGCGCCCAGCACCAGCGTCACCGCAGCGACGATCAGGTTGGTGTTGCTGGAAAAGTCGACCTTGTTCTCCACCCAGATGCGCGCGCCGGACACGGTGATCAGGCCGAACACCACGATCGACACGCCGCCCAGCACCGCGCCGGGAATGGTCAGGATGACCGCGCCGAACTTGGGCGAAAAACCCAGCAGGATAGCGATCACCGCCGCCACCACGAACACCAGCGTCGAGTAGATCTTGGTGACGGCCATCACACCAATGTTCTCGGCATAGGTGGTCACGCCGGTGCCGCCGACGCTGCCCGAGAGCATGGTCGCCAGGCCGTCGCCAACGAAGGCGCGCCCCATGTAGCGGTCCAGGTTCTGGCCGGTCATGGCCGACACCGCCTTGATATGGCCCAGGTTCTCGGCCACCAGGATGATGGCCACCGGCGCCAGCAATGCCATTGCACTGCCCTGGAATACCGGGGTGGCAAAGTGCGGCACACCGAACCAGGCGGCATTGGCCACGATGGAAAAGTCGATGGGCTTGCCCAGGCCGGCGCCATTGGTCAGGATGGCGTAGATGACATAGGCCAGCAGCAGGCCGACCAGGATCAGCAGGCGTTGCAGCATGCCGCGCGTAAACACCGCGACGAAGCCCACGCACAATACCGTGGCCAAGGCCATCCAGGAGTCGAAGCTGTTGCCGCTCACGCCCTTGACCGCGATCGGTGCCAGGTTCAGGCCGATCACCGCCACCACCGAGCCGGTCACCACCGGCGGCATCAGGCTCTCGATCCAGCGCGTGCCGACCAGGCCCACCACCAGGCCGATCACGGTGTACACCGCGCCGCAGGCGATGATGCCGCCCAGCGCCACACCGAGGTTGGGGTTGGCGCCCGAGCCGGCGTAGCCGGTCACGGCGATCACCAGGCCGATGAAGGAGAAGCTGGAACCCAGGTAGCTCGGCACGCGGCCGCCCACTAGCAGGAAGAACAGCAAGGTACCCACGCCCGACATCAGGATCGCCAGATTGGGATCGAACCCCATCAACAGCGGCGCCAATACCGTAGAACCGAACATCGCGACCACGTGCTGCACACCCATGGCCACGGTCTGCGGCACGGGCAATCGCTCATCGGCGGCGATTACGGCCCCCTGGCCGTCATGGGTGCTGCTGCGCAGCCGCCATTGGGGAAAATAAGAGCCCGACATGGATATCCTTTCGTTATGGGTTATTGGATCGTCGGCTAGTGTATTGAGGGCCGCTCCAAATAACAATTGGCTGGGCGGCGGGGCACGATAAAAAATGCAAAAAGATTTCCACGGCGGCTGATGCTGCCGCACAGCGGTGCGGAAAACCGTCGGTGGTGCACGCGCCTGCCCCAAAACGGCGAGGACGGCGCGCTTCCATCGCCGATAGGAAACCCGCTGCGTGAAGCGAATTCACCGGCCGCGCGAATTTTGTTGAACGCGCCCCCCGTCGGAAAATGTGATAATCCTTCAGTGCCGTGCCAGGCTGCCACGGCCTGCGCCGGCGCCACTTGATCGACTATTCGACTATTCGACTATGGAGACCCACATGATCCTGGAACTGGCGGACATCCGCATCCAACCCGGCAAGCAAGCCGAATTCGACGAAGCCATCACACGCGGCGTAGCGCAGACCATCGCCAAATCCAAGGGCTATCTCGGCCACAAGGTGCAAAAGGGCATCGAGTCGCCCGAACGCTACATCCTGATGGTGCAGTGGGCTACCTTGGAAAACCATACCGTGGACTTCCGCGAATCGCCCGCCTTCACCGAATGGCGCGGCATCGTCGGCCCCTTCTTCGCCGGCCCGCCGCAAGTCGAGCATTTCTCGCTGCTGACCGCATCGGAATAAGAAGCCGCTCCCGCTGCAGGCCACCAGCCGGCAGCTTGCGGAACGATTGCGCGTAAAACCTGACTAAAAACCGCGAACAGGCTTACGCGCTTGCAAGAACAGCCAGCAGCGCCGCTACCGCCTGCCAACACACTGCCATGACAAGACCAGCGCGCGGTTTCCCGCGCGCCAGGAACAGCCGGATGACCAGATTACCCCGTTTGAACTTCCCCTCCATCCACACCCGCCGCCGGTCCCGCCTGCTCGCAGGCGCTTCCACCCTGGCTGCGGCGCTGGTGCTGGGCGGCTGCAACAATTTCAGCGGCGAAGAGCAACGGCAAGCCGATGTCATCGGCGCTTTCTACAAGCTCCACATCAAGACCAATGCGCCCGGCCTGCCTCCAGCCGATGAGCTCAAGCAATACCAGCCGCTGGTGAGCCAGGCGCTGTACGCCCTGCTGGTCCAGGCCGAAGCGGCCGACGCCCGCTACCATACGATGGTCGACAAGCAAGCGCCGCCTATCATCGAGGGCGACCTGTTCACCTCGCTGTATGAAGGCGCGACATCGTTCTCGGTGAAGTCCTGCGATACCGATGACCGGCGCGCCTCCTGCCAGGTCGCCTTCCAATACAAGAAAGACGGCGCCGAAGAAGCATGGAGCGACAAGATCCTGCTGGTGCGTGAAGACAACCACTGGCGCATCGACGATATCGAGTTCACCGGCAACGACCAGTCCTCGCAGCGCGAATACCTGAGCGACACCCTGGCCGACGCCATCAAGGAAGCCGAATAAGTGCCGATAAATGGCCAGGCGCCGACAAGCTTCACTCTTTCCCTATAAGCAACATCCTGCCGCCCGATGGCCGGGAATTGGCAGTCTTTTGGCGATGTGTTCTCGGCCTCCGGCCTATCGAAAAAAGCGTAAGCTTGCCAGCAAGAATGCTTGTCGTTTTGCCACCGGATCGCAGCAGCCTCGCAAGAACAGAACCGTAGACAGACGGCACAAGGGGAGAATTGGAACGTGAAGCGGATAGGGACAATATTTATCATCGCAGCAAGCCTCTTGCTTGCCGCGTGCTCGGGCAATGACGAGAGCAAGGCCAAGGAACTGGTGACGAACTTCTACCAGATGCACCAATCGGCCCGCCCCTCCGGCGCGCTCACACTGAAAGGCTTGATTACCTTCCGCCACTTCTTCTCGGTGCCGCTGTTCGACCTGCTCAAAGATGTCTCGGTCGCCGAAGAAGCGCGCGCCGCACAGACGGCCGGCGATCCGCTGCCGCCGCTGGTCGAAGGCGACATCTTCACCGCCAATCCCGGCGGCGCCTCCACTTTCCGTATCCTCCAGTGCAACATGCGCGAGCGCGAAAGCGAATGTTCGGTCGAACTGATCTACAGCGATGCCAAGCTCAAGGCGCCGTCCAAGTGGACCGACAAGGTACTGCTCACGCGCGACGCGCGCGGCTGGATCATCGACAACATCCAATATGCCGGCGGCCAGGCGCCCATGCGCAGCGGCAACCTGCAAGACACGCTGCGCCAGCTGCTCAAACGCGATACGGCGCCGCTGCAATAACCCGAAAATCCCCTAATCTTCCAACTGGCGTGCCACTACGGCACGTCCAGACCGGAACACGCTCTATAATCGCGCGATCACTTTAGACAGATGCCGCGATGTCCAACCATACCTTCCTCTGGCACGACTACGAAACCTTCGGCGCGGTCCCACGCCGCGACCGCCCTGCGCAGTTCGCCGCCGTGCGCACCGATGCCGAACTCAACGAGATCGGCGAACCGATCATGGTCTACTGCAAACCGGCGCCGGACTATTTGCCCGATCCGGTCTCTTGCCTGATCACCGGCATCACGCCGCAGACTTGCCTGGAACGCGGCCTGCCCGAACACGAATTCGCCGCGCAGATTGAACGCGTACTGGCCGAACCCGGCACCATCGGCGTGGGCTACAACACCATCCGCTTCGACGATGAGATCACGCGCTTCATGTTCTGGCGCAACCTGATCGACCCCTATGCGCGCGAATGGCAAAACGGCTGCGGCCGCTGGGACTTGCTGGACGTGGTGCGCCTGACTTACGCGCTGCGCCCGGAAGGCATCGTCTGGCCGACCAAGGAAGACGGCAGCATCAGCTTCAAGCTGGAACATCTCTCCAAGGCCAACGGCCTGCTGCACGAAGCGGCGCACGATGCGCTGTCCGACGTGCGCGCCACCATCGCCCTGGCGCGCCTGATCCGCGAGAAGAACCCGCGCCTGTTCGACTTTGCGCTGGCGCTGCACAAGAAGGACAAGGCGGCTGCCGAGATCGGCCTGCCGCAGCGCAAGCCCTTCCTGCACGTCTCGGGCATGTTCCCGGTGGCGCGCGGCTGCCTGGCGCTGATGTGGCCGCTTGGCATGCATCCGACCAACAAGAATGAAGTCATCGCCTGGGACCTGGCCAGCGATCCGGCCGAATTGGCCACGCTGGATGCCGCCACCGTGCGCGAACGCATGTTCAGCAAGGCCGACGCCTTGCCCGAAGGCGTCACGCGCCTGCCGATCAAAAGCATCCACCTGAACAAGTCGCCGATGGTGGTCGGCAGCCTCAAGACGCTCTCCGCGGCACGCGCGGCCGAGCTGAACATCGACATCGAGGCCGCGCTGCGCAATGCCGACATCGCCGCCGCGCTCCCTGACCTTTCGGCACTGTGGCAAGGAGTCTTCCACCGTGAAAGCGATGGCCCCCCCGATGTCGACGAAGACCTTTACGGCGGCTTCATCGGCAATGGCGACCGCCGCCAGTTGACGCAACTGCGCTCGATGCCGCCGCAGGAACTGTCCCGCGCCAGCGTCTCCTTCGACGACGTACGCCTGAACGAAATCCTGTTCCGCTACCGCGCACGCAATTTCCCCGAGACGCTCAGCGCCGAAGAAACGCAACACTGGGAAGAACACCGCGCGGCGCGCCTGTTCGAAGGTAAAGGAGGCGCTCGTACCATCGCCCAGCTATTCGAACAGATCGACACGCTGCAAGAGCAGGCCGACGATGAACGCACCCAGGATATCCTCGGTGCGCTGTACGACTATGCAGAAATGATTGCGCCTGCCAATGGTTAAGGACTGATGGACTGATCGGCTCGTAAGCGCCGATCACTCGCTCAAACCCGCTCCACCGCCACTGCGGCCTTGTCGATGATGTCGATCACCGCATGCAATTCC
Organism: Herbaspirillum chlorophenolicum; assembly: GCF_001189955.1. Taxonomy (GTDB): domain Bacteria; phylum Pseudomonadota; class Gammaproteobacteria; order Burkholderiales; family Burkholderiaceae_D; genus Herbaspirillum; species Herbaspirillum chlorophenolicum. Next base: position 46,285 of record NZ_LFLT01000025.1, read on the forward strand.
TCTTTGCTCAGCTCGCCCTTGGCCAGGCGGGTATGCAGCGCCATGCGGAAATTCTGCACCGCGCGGCGCAGTTCGGGCGAGTCGGCATCCGGGCGTTCCTGCCGGCGCATCTCGAACTTGCGCAGCACCTGCCGCAGCAAGGATTCATTTTCCTTCAGGTCGGCCTCGCCTTCGGCGGTGATGCGGTACAGCTTCTTGCCGCCCTCTTCCGCTTCCACCGTGGCGTAACCCATTTCTTCCAGCAGCGTCAGCGTGGGATAGACCACGCCCGGGCTCGGGCTGTAGCCGCCACCGACCAGCTGCTCGATGGCCTTGATGATTTCATAGCCGTGGCGCGGCTTCTCTTGCAGCAGATGGAGCATCACGATGCGCAATGCGCCTTGCTCGAACATGCGCGCGCCGCGGCCTCCGCCTTCACGGCCACGCGGGCCGCCTTCATCGAACATGCCGCCCCCGCCATGATGCGGACGGTCAAAACGGTGATGCTTGGGACCGTGGCCTGCACGTGCCATCAAATGTCTGAACATGGTGCTTCCTTTTCGTCTGTGTTGTTCATCTGGTTCTTTGCCTGAATGGCGCCTGGGTAGGGACTTGCTTGAAGCCCTTATCGATCGATGAAATTAAGATATATCTTAGAAATAACAAAATCAAGATATATCTTAATAATATTTTTATTGTTGAAAAGGAAATAATGAAAAAGAGAGTGCTCCCACCGTCAGGCCGGCGACACTTGCCCCGCACCAAAAGTGGTAAGTTGGAATGTATCGGGCGCACATCGCGCCCGGCAAAAAAGACATCGACAAGGAGACCACCATGCCCCAGCCACCGATTGGCCGCTTCCCCATTCCCGATCTGAAAGACCTGCCCGAAGATATCCGCGCGCGCATCCTGGCCGTGCAGGAAAAGTCGGGCTTCATCCCCAACGTCTTCCTGGTGCTGTCCCACCGTCCAGAAGAATTCCGCGCCTTCTTCGCCTACCACGATGCGCTGATGGACAAACCCGGCAAGCTGACCAAGGCCGAGCGCGAGATGATCGTGGTGGCCACGAGCAACGCCAACCAATGCCAATATTGCGTCGTCGCCCACGGCGCGATCCTGCGCATCCGCGCCAAGGACCCGCTGGTCGCCGACCAGGTCGCCATCAATTACCGCAAGGCCGATATCACGGACAAGCAAAAAGCCATGCTGGACTTCGCCATGAAGGTTTCAGCCAGCGCCTGGGCCGTCAGCGATGAGGATTTCACCGTGCTCAGGCAGCACGGCTTCGGAGAGGAAGAAGCGTGGGACATCGCCGCGATCGCGGCATTCTTCGGCATGTCGAACCGACTGGCCAACGTCACCAGCATGCGGCCCAACGACGAGTTTTACCTGCTGGGCCGGGTGCCGGTGCAATAAGGACCTGTCAGCGCACGCCGCCATGCCAGCGCGCCACCAGCGCCAGGCAGGCGCGCAAATCGCCGCGCACCAGTTCACACGCATGCGCCAGCATCAGGTTGCGCGGCAAACCGAAGTCCTCGATCAGCATGCCGTCGCGGCAATAACCGGGCTCGGCATGCGGTATCTGGCTCAGCAGATCGGCCTGCGGCGTGTTGTAGCACCACACCTTCTTGCCGCGGCCGACGGCATAGCCGATCTCGAACACGGTGCCCGAATCCGGCTCATGGCCGCGAAAGTTGGAGACGTTCGCCACCACATAATCGGCCGAATCGATCAGCGCCATGTTGAGATCGAAGATAGCGCGCGAGACTTCCGCCTTGCTCTCCCCTGTTACTTCATCATCGCCCGGACACAGCGCCGCCAAACCGAGTTCGGCGCACCACTGCTTGATGCGCTCCTTGTGCTGCGCATAGTCGCGCTGGAAGACGTCGGGGCCGGCCATGTAGATGCGGGGATGGGTCATGAGGAATACTTGAAGCAATGCAGGTGAAGCGATGGAGGATACGCGAAATTCCGGATGGAATCATGTGGGGGGCTGAACGACACTGGATCCTGACTTTCGTCAGGACGGCGGTGATGGAAGGTAGCAAACCGACTCATCGAAGCCGTAGGCGAGCGGCAAGCAACGCAATGCCGAAGGCGAACCGGAGACGAAGTCCGCTTCTGGCCGACAGCAGCCTTTGTAGAAATTTCTAGCCTGAGTAAGTGCGAGCAGATTTCAAGGGATCTTGCATGACCCAATGGTTTTCTGCTGACATTAATCACGTCCGACTTCTTCTGCAATATCAGAAAGACGTAGTGCACCCAACTGCTGGATCAATGTTCGTTCTGCGGCATTGAGCGCCGCGCGCAGATGCTTGTTGACTGAGGCTTCGACCGGGCAATGGGGGTTGTCTTGGGTCAGTCCGACAGCAAACAAAGACGATCGGGTGATCGCCTGGTAGACATCGCGTACTGTGATGTCGCTGATAGCACGCTCCAGTCTCCAACCTCCACCTGGACCGCCCGTAGAGCTTACATATCCGGCTTCCCTGATGGCTGCCATCGTCCTTCGCACAATGACCGGGTTCGTATGCAACATTTGTGCAATGGTGTCTGAGGTCGTCGTTCCTTCCCTCAAATGCATGTGAATAAGGACATGCAGTAATCGGGCCAATCGCGTATCGAGTTGCATGATCGAATGGTGTTTTGATTATTCGTAATGTTTGATGTTACAGTAAACGCAGATACTTTGGTTTACTTCACAACAGGACATTGCATGAGCACATTCAAACAGTCATTTGTTGAAAGCAACAATCTCAGATTTCATGTAACGGAACAAGGAGAAGGACCACTTGTACTTCTCTGCCATGGTTTTCCGGAGACCGCCTACGCTTGGCGCCATCAACTCAGTGCCTTAGCACGAGCCGGCTATCGCGCCGTTGCGCCGGACATGCGCGGGTTCGGCCTGAGCGATTCGCCAGTTGCGACAGAGCGTTTTTCTTCTTTGGAATTGGTGGGAGATCTGGTCGCCCTAGTAGATGCATTGGGTGCGCATGACGCGGTGATTGTCGGTAGTGATTGGGGAGCAACGATTGCGTGGCAGGCCGCGCAACTACGACCGGATCGTTTCCGTGGCGTGGTGGCATTAGGGGTTCCGATGATGGGGCGCGCGCCGATGGCGCCGAGCGGACTTTTCCCGAAGGACGTCAATACCTGGCACTACACACATTATTTTTCAGAAGTCGGCACTGCAGAAGAAGAGTTCGAACGCGACGTCACAATGACACTTCTGAAGATTTACTCTGCGGCATCGGGCGATGCTGGCCCGCGAACTATCACGATGCCCAATCCGTTTGGATTGCTGCCGCGGAACAAGGGCTTGTTGGACACGTTACCGACGCCGGAAAAGCTGCCGCAATGGCTATCCGAGGAAGATCTCGATATTTTCGCAAAGGCATTTCGGCACTCGGGGTTCCAGGGCGGTCTCAACTACTATCGCAATCTGGATCTCAACTGGGCGCAACAAGCAGCATTTACTGGATTGCTGATTCACGTGCCGGCGCTCTATCTGGTGGGGGAGAATGATACGGGCTTGGCGATGCCGGGAATGCGACAGATCATCGAGTTGATGCCGATGCTGGTAACGGATCTTCGTGGTTCAAAAATCGTCCCAAGAGCGGGACATTGGCTCTCACAAGAAGCACCTGTGGAGGTTAATGCCGAACTGATCGAATTTCTGGCCGCAATCAACACGCATGAATAAGTCCTCAATTTTTATATGACGTCGGGCGGTCACCGATGAGCGGGTAAAACATCGAGAGCCCCCTTATGGCCGATAACGGACGGAATGCTGCTAATGTCGCAAAAGAAAAGCCACCCGCATAGGTGGCTTTGAAATTTGAGGCAGCATTACGGGATCAGTCTTCAACTAACTTTATTCATTGTGCTCAGCAGTAGCGGTCGCCTTTCTTTGCTTACTTTCTTTGACGAAGAAAAGAAAGTAAGCGGCTGCCGGGCCGCCCCCGGCGCTCACCTCCGACCGGAGAAAGAAAAGCATAAAGCCAGTACGCAAATAAGCAGCAAGAGCAGACTACCCAATCTACACCTTCATCAAGGCAACCGCCCCAATATCTCATTACGATCAAAATCCGCAGAAAAATCATCCACCTGCACAGTCAGATCGCCATAGCGAGCAAACTCGTCCAACGCCGCCTTCTCCTGCTCGTTAATGAACCCACGTTCAAGCGCAACAGCATTCCAGGCCGTCATCTCAATCAAGCTCTGCGGCATTGCCGGCAACTCCCCATCCTTGATCGGCTGCTTCAACCGCTGCTCAAGCTGCTGCACCACCGGCGTCAGCGCAAACGCCTTCTCCCCGCAAGCCAGCGCATCGTCACCCTGCGGCAGATACGCATCCGAAACAAGCCGATCCCGGCTCTCCCCCGGCCTCTGCATGGCCTTGGCTACCAGCGTCCCCAAAGCATCCGACGGCTTGCGGTAGATCAGCCCGATCGGAAAGATCGCCATGCGCAAGCCGAAGGCGATCCACGGATTGGGGAAGTTATGCAGCACATCGACGATCGCCTCCTGCGCCCGATGCAAGGCATCCTGCACCGACCATTCGACATAGGGCAGATCGTCTTCCTGCCGCCCCTCATCCTCATAGCGCTTGAGCGTGGCCGAGACAAGATACAGCTGCGACAGCACATCCCCCAGCCGCGCCGAGATGCGCTCGCGGAACTTCAGCGTGCCGCCCAGCACCGCCATGCTGGCATCCGTGAGCAAGGCGAAGGCCGAAGACAGATGGACCACAGAGCGGTAATAACGCCGGGTCTGGCGCGCCGCGTACCCGGTCGACGGCAACAGCCAGCCGCAACTGATGCCGCCGACAAAAGCGCGCGCCTTGTTGGCAGCGACAAAGGACAGGTGCGAGAACAGCAGCTTGTCGAACTCCTGCACCGCCCGCTCGGGATTGTCGTCCGCAGCCACCGCCATCTCCTTGAGCACATAGGGATGGCAACGGATCGCACCCTGGCCGAAAATGATCAGGCAGCGCGTCAGGATGTTGGCGCCCTCCACCGTGATGGCAATCGGGATTTGCTGGTACGCGCGCGCCAGGAAGTTGCCCGGCCCCATGCAGATGCCCTTGCCGCCGATCACATCCATGCCGTCGTTGACGATAATGCGGCCGCGTTCGGTCACGTGGTATTTGGAGATCGCCGAGATCACCGAGGGCTTCTCGCCCGCATCCACCGCCGATGCCGAGAGCCGGCGCGTGGCATCGATCATGTACAGGTGGCCGCCCATGCGCGCCAGCGCCTCCTGCACGCCTTCGAACTTGCCGATCTCGATCCTGAACTGGCGACGCATCGCCGTGTAAGCGCTGGTCCCGCGCACCGCCAGCTTGGAAAAGCCGACGCTGGAAGACGGCAGCGAAATCGCCCGGCCCGCCGCCAGGCATTCCATCAGCATGCGCCAGCCGCGGCCGACCTGGACGATGCCGCCAATCACCCACTCCATTGGAATGAACACATCGCGGCCGTGCGTCGGACCGTTCTGGAACACGGCATTCAACGGCCAATGGCGGCGGCCGATCGTCACGCCCGGATGGCCGGTGGGGATCAGCGCGCAAGTAATGCCCGGCTCGGGATTGTCGCCCAACAGGCCATCCGGATCGCGCGCGCGAAAGGCCAGCCCCAGCACGGTCGCCACCGGCGCCAGCGTAATGTAGCGCTTGCTCCAGCTCACCTTGAAGCCCAGCGTCTCGCGGCCTTCGTGCATGCCTTTGCAAACGATGCCGATATCGGGAATGGCCGCGGCATCCGAACCCGCATACGGGCTGGTCAGCGCGAAACACGGGATTTCCTGCCCCGTCACCAGGCGCGGCAGGTAATGGTTCTTCTGCGCCTCGGTGCCGTAATGCAGCAACAACTCGGCCGGCCCCAGCGAATTGGGCACCATCACCGAGATCGCCGCCGCCGAACTGCGCGACGCCAGCTTCATCACCACCTGGGAATGCATGTAGGCGGAGAACTGCTTGCCGCCGTATTGCCTGGGGATGATCATCCCGAGAAAGCCCTTGTCCTTGATGAATTGCCAGGCCTCGGGCTGGATATCCTGGTACTTCACGGTGGTGTCCCAGTCGCTCACCATGGCGCACAAGCGCTCGACCTCATCGTCCATGAAGGCCTGCTCTTCAGCCGTCAACCGCGGCGGCGGCACTTCGAACAGGCGCCGCCAGTCCGGTTTGCCGGAAAACAGCTCGGCATCCCACCAGACCGTGCCGGCTTCGATGGCATCGCGCTCGGTGGACGACATGCCGGGCATGATCTTGCGGAACGCGTCCAATGCCGGGCGGCTGATCAGCGCCTGGCGTATCGAGACCATGGCAACCAATGTAGTCGGAGTGAAAAGGAGGATGGCCAGCAAGACCATTACCGGCAGTTCGACGCCGGCCAGGGAACCGCCCAGCCAGATCCAGACAGCCTCGGCCAGCAGCCATATCCACGCGTTGACGCGCGCCATCATCAATACGAGGCAGCCGGCCAGCAGAATGATGAGCCATAAGATCATGTCAAGCCTCCAATTCTGTTTATTGTTCGAAAGGCGGCGGCACGGCCGCAATGCCGTAGCCCTATCCGACTTTATAGTCCCACCAAATTGCCTTGCTGCAAAGATTTTCCGGTTTTCCCCTGCAACATACCGTGCCGCATCACCCCGGGCAATCGGACACCACCACCCTCCCACCGTCAGACAAAACCGACAACACTACCGTGTGATCGCAACGGCCCCCGTCAAGTTCAGCCGCCCGGCCGCTCAGTCCATTACAATCCCGGCATTGCATGCAAGCACGGCACAGGACCGGAAAAGGAAACATCATGAAATGGGAAGGCAACCGCGAAAGCGATAATGTTGAAGACCGCCGCGGCGATGGTGGCGGAGGCGGCGGAGGCCTCCCTTTCGGCGGCCGTTCGATCGGGCTGGGTACGGTGGCGGTGGCGCTGGTGGCGTCCTATTTCCTCGGCATCAACCCGCTGACGATGCTGGATATGCTCTCCGGAGGCGGCGGCCAGGCGCCGATACAACAACAAGCGCCTGCCCACAAACCGCCGCCGGACGACCAGATGGCACGCTTTGTCTCGACCGTGCTGGCCGATACCGAAGACACCTGGGGCCAGTTGTTCGCCGCCAGCGGCAAGCAATATGTCCGCCCCAAGCTGGTACTGTTCTCCGGCAGTACAGCGACCGCCTGCGGCATGGGCCAGACCGCCACCGGCCCCTTCTACTGCCCGGGCGACCAGAAGGTCTACATCGACCTGTCCTTCTATGAACTGATGAAGCAGCGCTTCAAGGTCTCCGGCAATTTCGCCCAGGCTTATGTCATCGCGCACGAGGTCGGCCATCATGTGCAGCACCTGCTGGGCATCTCGGACAAGGTCGACGCCGCCCGCCGCAATGCGACGGAGAAGCAGGCCAACGCCATGTCGGTGCGGCTGGAACTGCAGGCCGACTGCTTCGCCGGCGTCTGGGCCTACCATGCCAACAAGGCACGCGACATCATCCAAGACGGCGACGTCGAGGAAGCCCTCAACGCTGCCTCGGCCATCGGCGACGATGCCCTGCAGCGCCAGGCGCGCGGCGAAGTCGTGCCGGATTCCTTCACCCACGGCACCTCGGCCCAGCGCGTAGCATGGTTCAAGCGCGGCATCACCGAAGGCAAGGTCAGCGCCTGCAATACCTTTGCTGCGCAGCAGCTCTAAAAAACCAGACGCCCCATGTCCAACGACCTCAGCCAAAGCCTCGACACCATGCGCGCCGCACTGCGCCAATTGCAGGAAGGCGAAATCGGCGTCGCCGCCTTGTGCGGCGCTTGGCGCGCCCAAGGCGCCGTACTGTCGGCGCTGCCGCCACGCTACGAACAAGTTGCCGAAGACCTGCTCGGCCGCCTCGAAGCCGGCAGCCTGTTTACCGAAGAAAGCTGCTCGTTCAGCCAGCACGACCTGATCGACAGCCTCCATACCTGGCTGGATAAAGCCTCACATACTCTGGCGCCCAGCTGATGCTGCGTGCCGCAGAAAGAACCACGATGCAAAAAATCACCTTCCCGCTGCAAGGCCATCCCCATGTGGAACTGAACCAATTGTTGAAGCTGTGCGGCCTGTGCGATAGCGGCGGCGCCGGCAAGCAGCTGGTGGCCGACGGCCACGTCAAGGTCAACGGCAAACCCGAGTCGCGCAAGACCTGCAAGATCACTGCGGGCCAGAAGGTCGTGCTGGGCGACGTCCAGATCATCGTGGTCGAAGAATAAGCATGGCGACATCATCGCAACAGCAGGCCGACACCATCCTCGACTTCTGGTTTGGCGCCGGTTTCGACAACGCCGGCGCCGCAGAAGTGGCTGCGCGCCAGTCGGTGCTGTGGTGGAGCAAGAATCCGGAGATCGACGCCGACTGCCGTACCCGCTTCGAGCCGCTGCTCATGGATGCCGCGGCCAACCGGCTGGCCGACTGGGCCGATGCGCCGCGCACCACGCTGGCGCTGCTCCTGCTGCTGGACCAATTCCCGCGCAACATCTACCGCGATACCGCGCAGGCATTCGCCTTCGATGAACTGGCTCGCCAGCATTGCCACCTGGCGCTGGCCATGGGCCTGGACCAGCAGTTGCCGGCCATCGCCCGCGTGTTCGTCTACCTGCCGCTGGAACATTCGGAAGACATCGACGACCAGCAATATTCGCTGGAGCTGTTCCGCACGCTGGCCAAACAAGCCGGCCAAGCCGACCGGGAAATCTTTGCCCACTTCGCTGACTATGCGAAGAAGCACCACCAGATCATCGAGCGTTTCGGCCGCTTCCCGCACCGCAACCAGATCCTCGGACGCGCCTCCACTGCCGAGGAAAGCGCCTTCCTGCAACAGCCAGGTTCTTCCTTCTGAACCTGCCAGATTCGAAGCTCGGGCTGAACTAGTTCGACGCCGCCGTAAAAATAAGCGCCTTCCATATGAAGGCGCTTTTTCTTTCCCTACACTCGCCGCTTTCCCTATCTCTTTCGCCATCCGGCCATGCCCCACCGCTCCTCCGGCTTCACGATGATAGAAGTGCTGGTCGCCATGCTCGTCATCGGCACCGGTGCACTGGCGATGGTCATGCTGCAGTTGCATGCCTTGCGCAGCAGCCGCGACAACAGCCTGCAGGCCAGGGCCGCAGCCATGGCAGGCGAGCTGGCCGAATTGCGCGCGGCTTACCACGCGGTTGCAACCGGCGGCGCCGATCCCTACCTGTTCGCGTTCGACGCAGGAAAAACGTCGCCCTCCTCCATCGCCGCTTGTTCATCCTCGCCATGCGATGCCACCGGCTTTGCCAACGCCGCCATCGCTGACTGGTCCGCACGGCTGGCGCGCGACTTCCCTGCCGCCCGCGCCATAGTCTGCCGCGACAGCAGCGCCGGCAAGCAGCCCGCTTGGCGCTGCGACGACAGTCCGACATCGCCGGTCATGGTCAAACTGGGCTGGCGCCGCGCCGATTCTGCGCCTGATGATGCATCCAATGCAGCGCCGTTGATTCAGCTCTTCATCGATCGCTGAACACGCCACCATGAAGATGCATCAACACCATTTCCAACGGGGCCTGACGCTGGTCGAAATGATGGCCGCGCTAACCGTCGGCCTGCTGGTGATCCTGGCCGCCACGGCACTGCTGCAGAACGCACGCGCCGCTTACCAGGACATCGACGATGCCGGACGTGTACAGGAAACCGGCCGCATGGCCATGGCACACCTTGCCGACGCCGTGCGCCAGGCCAACCACCTGCCGTGGGAAACGGCATTGGATAAGCTGCCGGCATCGGCACCGGGCCTGCGCGGCATCGACAACAGCAGCCAGGCCAACGGGCTCGATCCGGCACAGGGACTTGTCACCGCCGACACCGGCCGCGGCCTCAACCAAAGCGACATCCTGATGCTGGGATTTTTTGGCGCTCCGGACCACGCTGCCGGCAGCATCGTCAACTGCAGCGGCGCTGTGGTACCGAACGGACCGCTGGACGAAACCGCGCGCAGTTGGGTCATCTACTACATCGCGCCAGGCACCGGCAACGAACCCGAACTGCGCTGCCGCTATCAGGGCAAGTCCGGCGCCTGGACCTCGGATGCGCTCGCGCGCGGCGTGGAAGCGATGCAGTTGCGCTACGCCGTGGACAGCGACGGCGACGGCCGTCCCGATCGCTGGCTCGACGCTTCCGCTATCGATACCGCGATGTGGCAGCGCGTGGTATTGGTGCGCATCGCCCTGCTGGTGCGCGGCAACCAGCGGCGTCCATCTGCGTCCGGTGCGCTTGCGCGCAGCTACGATCTGTTCCCCGCCGAGCCGGGCAATGCAGCCTACCGGTTTATAGAAAAGGACGGCGACCAGCGCCTGCGCGCAGTCTTTCAAACCACGGTATTCCTGCGCAACGCCACTTCGATACCGGCGGCACAGCCATGAGTCGCCCGCCATCTCGCCAGCGCGGCGCCACGCTGATGATTGCGCTGATCATGCTGGCCGTGATCCTGCTGCTGGGCATCGCATCGGCATCGCTGCTGATGCTGGACGAACGTGCGGCGCGCAACCATCGCGCCCATGAACAGGCAAGGATGGCCGCACAAGCGGCGCTTGACGATGCTTGCGAAGAAATACGGCGCGGCATACGCACCGGGGTGGCGCATGCCTTCCCTGCAAAAAATGGCTGCCACTCCGATAGCGAAAGACTGGCGTTGTGCCTGGGCAGCGCGCAAGCCACCGGATGGAAATTCACGCAGCTGACCGGCGCTGAAGAGGGTTCTGCAATCTATGGCCAATTCACCGGAAACCAGCCGCCCAACCCCGGAGACGAAATTCCGGCGCCGCGTTACCTGATCGAACTTGTCGCCGGCACGCCGCCCGCCACCATCCTTTACCGGCTCAGCGCCATCGGCTTCGGCCGCGATGGTGCGCAAGTGCTATTGCAAAGCATCGTCTTGCGGCGTATCGATGCCGCGGGAAGGGCGCAATGCGTACCGATCGGATGGCGCGCACTGGCCGCCGCATGACAGGAACCCAATGACGACATCGCCGATGACATCCCGCACCAAACGCGGCTTCACCCTGATCGAGCTGACAGTGGCGGTCGCCATTATCGGCATCCTCGCCACGCTGGGCTGGAGCGGCTACAGCCAGCATGTGCTAAAGGCCCGGCGCGCCGAAGGGCGTGCCGCGGTACTGCAGGTATTGCTGCAGCAGGAACGGCAATTCTCCTACCGTCACAGCTACCATGCCTTCGCTCCTGGCGCGGCGCAAACGGAATTCAAATGGTATTCGGGCGACCGGCCGGAAACCAGCGCCTACAGCATCGCCGCGCAAGCCTGCGACGGCGAGGACCTGCGTAGCTGCGTGCGCGTGACGGCCACGCCCGGCGGTGCGCTGGTCAACGCCACCTATCGCGACGAGCGATGCGGCGCGCTCTACGCCGATAGCCGCGGCCGGCGCGGCGCCGACGGCAATGACTGCTGGTGAAACCATGCACCCAAACGGCTCCACTCGCGGATTCATCGGCGGCTTCACCCTGATCGAACTGATGGTGGTGCTTCTCATCGCCAGCGTCCTGCTGGCAGCGGGCGTCCCGGTGCTGCAGAATTTCGTTGCCGAACAGCAGCTCATCGGCGCCGGCAACGCCTTCCTCCACGGCGCCAGCCTGACCCGCGCCGAAGCCCTGCGCCACGGCCGCCGCGCAGACATGGTGCCGGCCGACGGCCGCGACTGGAAAAACGGCTGGCGCATCGCGGTCGGCAAACGCGAAGTGATGACCCAACCCGCACTGCCGCCCGGCATCGCCGTGGCCTATACCCGAGGCGGCGAAGCGGTGGCTTTCCAGGCAAGCGGACAACCGGGCACAAAAGGCAGCTGGTATTTCAGCGCCGCCGGCATGACGCGGGTGGTGATCATCAACTTTCTCGGACGCGTGCGCGTTTGCAACCCTGCCAGAGACAGCAGTTGCCAAGCCGATTGATCCGGCTTCGAATGGGAGCGGAAACCGTCCTCAAAGCCGTGTATATTGACGGGCATCCGGCGACACGCCCGGCCAGCATGGCTCGGCCACGCCCATCCCCATACGGCGACCCCATGAACCTGACAGAAGATCCGATCTACCAATTCGACGTCGGCAACGACCAACAAGCCATGGCGCTGGCGCTGATCCAGGCCGGTTTCGGCATGCTCAACACCACGCCCAATCCGCGTGTGGGCTGCGTGATCGTCAAGGAGCGCCGCGTGATCGGCGCCGGCTTCACCCAGCCGCCCGGCGGCAACCATGCCGAAATCCAGGCGCTGGCCGACGCCGCCGCGCGTGGCCAGGATGTGCGCGGCGCCACTGTCTACGTCACGCTGGAACCCTGCAGCCACTTCGGCCGCACCCCGCCTTGCGCCGATGCGCTGGTGCGCGCCGGCGTGGCCCGCGTGGTGGCTGCCATCGCCGACCCTAATCCACTGGTGGCCGGCCAGGGCCTGGCCAAATTGCAGGCGGCAGGAATCGACGTCATGTGCGGCCTACTGGAAGAAGAAGCACAGGAAATCAACATCGGCTTCCTGGCGCGGATGCGCACCGGCAAACCCTGGGTACGCATGAAAAGCGCCGCCAGCCTGGATGGCAAAACCGCCCTGCACAACGGCCTGAGCCAATGGATCACCAGCCAGGCCGCGCGTGACGACGGCCACGTCTGGCGCGCCCGCGCCTGCGCCATCATGGCCGGCATCGGCACCATCGCCAAGGACGACGCCCAGCTCACCGTGCGCGCCATCGACACGCCGCGCCAGCCGCGCCGCATCGTGGTCGACAGCAAGCTCGCCGTCTCGCCCCAGGCCCGCGTGATCCAGGGCGGCGGAACCTGGATCTTCACCGCCACCGAAGACAAGGAAAAAACCGCCAGGCTGGAGGCCGAAGGCGCCGAAGTCATCGTGCTGGCCAACGCCGACGGCAAGGTCGACCTGCCCGCGCTGGTGCGCGAACTCGGCCAGCGCCAGATCAATGAATTGCATGTGGAAGCGGGCTCCAAGCTCAACGCTTCGCTGATCCGCGAAGGCTGCGTCGACGAACTGCTGGTCTATCTCGCGCCCAGCCTGCTGGGCGAGGGCCGCAACATGTTCGACTTGCCGCCGCTGGACGACCTGTCCGGCAAGATCGGCCTGAACTTCTATGAGGTCAAGCAGATCGGTCCGGATTTGCGTATCCTTGCACGGTTCAACTAATCGCCCGGCCCAGCCCGGAGTTCTTACAGAGGCAGCAACATGTTCACAGGTATCGTCGCCACCATCGGCAAAATCACCTCCGTCCAACCGCTCGCCGCCGGCCCCGATGCCGGCGTGCGCCTGACCATCGATGCCGGCGCCCTGCCCATGGCCGACGTCGGCCTGGGCGACTCGATCGCCTTGAACGGCGCCTGCATGACCGTAGTGGAAAAAAGCGCCAACGGCTTCACCGTCGACGTCTCGCGCGAAAGCCTGAACCTCACCGCCGGCCTGGATGCCCCCGGCGAAGTCAACCTGGAAAAAGCCCTGACCCTGGCCGAACGCCTGGGCGGCCACCTGGTCTCGGGCCACGTCGACGGTCTGGGCCAAGTCCACTCCTTCGAACCGGTCGGCGAATCGCGCGAACTGATCGTCGACGCGCCGAAGTCGCTGGGCAAGTACCTTGCCTACAAGGGCTCGATCGTGGTCAATGGCGTCTCGCTGACGGTCAACCGCGTCGAAGACCTGGCCGATGCCTGCCGCTTCTCGATCAACCTGATTCCGCACACGGTGGAAGTAACCACGTTGAAGCACCTGAAGGCCGGCAGCAAGGTAAATCTGGAAATCGACCTGATTGCGCGGTATGTCGAGCGCATGCTCAGCACGTCCCATATCGCCTGATCGGCATTCATCGCTACATTGCCATGTAACTCCGTCCTATCTTGTACCGTCGTCACAGAGCGGACGAGTAGTGCGTATTCGCAACCGCAGCCGTATCGGCAAGGAAGGATTCGAAGGCCGCGACCAACGCAAGCGGCGTCTCGTTCATCGGGTAATGACCGGCATTCTTCAAGATTTCAACAATGGCATGAGGATAGCGGCGAAGGTAGGTTTGCGCCATCAATCCGGCGTTGAATGTCGGATCGTGCTCCCCCACCAGCACCTTGACCGGATGCTGTCCGGTAATCTCGTTGCTGAAGTCAGTGTCGGCCCATGCACGGAAATATGCAGCGAACGCTTCCGGAGAGGAATGCGCCGCCGAATATGCCGCTTTCCATTCGACCCAGGACGAGGGCAAGCGTCCGCCGGTGCTGCGATCGATAATGGCTTTGCGCTTGTCCACGCACCCGGCGGCATCTTCAAGCAAACGCCGCGTCGCGGTATCGTACGAAATGCCGCCACAAGGAACCGGCGCAATGGCAACCAGTGCACGTACCCGCTCGGGGGCACATGCAGCAATCCGCTCGATCGCCATGCCTCCCATCGAATGGCCGATCAGGCTGAAGGAGGTAAATCCGAGCGCATCGGCAAGCGCCAGCGCATCGGCGGCGATCTCATCGATCGTGTATGCGCCGCGCGTCTCCTGCATGCTCCCGTAGCCGCGATAATCCATGAATACATAGCTGAACGCATGGCCGGACAGCCAGGGTTCAATCTGTTCGAACGAGCGCGCATCACCAAACCAGCCGTGCAGGACGAGGACAGGGTGAGGGCCATTCCCCACGCGATGAAACGTATTGGGCATATCGACTCCGATGTGAATGAAATGTCGCCGCCATACGGCGCGGCGAGAAAAGATGCGGCAGATCGTAAGCCGGCCAGGCCAGGCCCACCTTCTGCATCGGGTCATTCACTGTAGAATTTGGGCCATGCGAAATACCCTGGTCGATCCCTTCGAAGACATCCCGCGCGGCGTGGTCGTGACCGCGAACGATTACGCGGCCGGTTCATCGTTTCCCGTACATGCGCATCGGCGCGGGCAGTTCGCTTTCGCCGCTTGCGGCACGATCAGCATCACCACTCCCGAAGGCCGGTGGCTCGTTCCGCCACAGCGGGCTTGCTGGATTCCCGCCGGGGTTGCTCACGAGATGACGATGGGCGGCCCCGTCACCATGCTCAATGCGTTCGTGTCGCCGGACGAAGCGCAGGCCGCGCAACTGCCGGCCGATTGCTGCGTCTATGGCGTTTCGGCACTTCTCAGGCAATTGCTGGAAGAGGCCATTGATTTACCCGCCATGTACGACGTTGATGGGCGCGCCGGCAAGCTGATGAATCTGCTCGTCGCGGAAATAGCGTCGATGTCCCGCCTCTCGCTGCATGCGCCGTTGCCGGTTGATCCCCGCCTCGCCCGCGCATGCCGGCGTCTATTCGATGCGCCATCGGTCGCCACCGGACTCGACATGATCGCTGCCGAAACCGGAATGAGCCGGAGAACATTTACCCGGCATTTCCGTGTGCAGACCGGCGTGAGCTTTGCCGAGTGGCGCCAGCAAGTCTGCCTGCTCGCCGCCATCGAACGCTTGAGCGGAGGGCAACCCGTGACCCGGGTCGCATTGGATCTTGGCTACGCCAGTCCCAGCGCGTTCTCATCGGCATTTCGCCGCGTACTTGGAGAAACGCCGACCCAGTATCTGGAGACACGCCGAACGGCATGAAGGCAGCGCCGTGCATATCGATATGCAAAATCATTCCTTCGCCGGTGACGGTGTCCGCGCTAGCGTCTTGCTGCAAGTTCCATCCCCAACAGACGACAAGCGAGACACACCATGGCAGATACCCAAGACTGGAAGTTCGAAACCCTCTCCATCCATGCAGGCTATGCGCCCGACCCCACTACCCGCGCGGTGGCAGTGCCGATCTACCAGACCGTGGCGTTCGCTTTCGACGACACCCAGCATGGCGCCGACCTGTTCGACCTGAAGGTGCAAGGCAATATCTACTCGCGCATCATGAACCCGACCCAGGACGTGCTGGAGAAGCGCCTGGCGGCATTGGAAGGCGGCATCGCGGCACTGGCCGTGGCCTCGGGCCAGGCCGCCGTGACCTATGCGATCCAGACCATCGCCGAGGCCGGCGACAACATCGTCTCGGCCTCCACGCTGTATGGCGGCACCTACAACCTGCTGGCCCACACGCTGCCGCAATTCGGCATCGAGACCCGCTTCGCCGATCCGCGCCGGCCGGCCTCGTTCGAGCCGCTCATCGATGCGCGTACCAAGGCCGTGTTCATCGAGTCGATCGGCAACCCGCTGGGCAACATCACCGACATCGCCGCCGTGGCCGAGATCGCGCACCGCCACGGCGTGCCGCTGATCGTCGACAACACGGTAGCCACGCCCTACCTGCTGCGGCCCTTCGAGCACGGCGCCGACATCGTGGTGCATTCGCTGACCAAATACCTCGGCGGCCACGGCACCACGCTGGGCGGCGCCATCGTGGACTCCGGCAAATTCCCCTGGGCCAAACACAAGGAGCGCTTCAAGCGCCTCAACGAACCCGATGTGAGCTATCACGGCGTGGTCTACACCGAAGCATTGGGGGAAGCGGCCTACATCGGCCGCGCGCGCGTCGTGCCGTTGCGCAATACCGGCGCGGCCTTGTCGCCCTTCAACAGTTTCCAAATCCTGCAGGGCATCGAAACGCTGGCGCTGCGGCTGGACCGCATCACTGCCAATGCACTGTCAGTGGCGCAGTACCTCAAGCAGCATCCCAAGGTACGCTGGGTCAACTATGCCGGACTGGAAGACCATCCCGACCATGCGCTGGCGCGCAAGTATTTCAACGGCAAGGCTTCGGGCGTATTGACTTTCGGCGTGGCCAATGGCCGCGAAGGCGGTGCGCGCTTCCAGGATGCGCTGAAATTGTTCACCCGCCTGGTCAACATCGGCGACGCCAAGTCGCTGGCCACCCACCCGGCCTCCACCACGCACCGGCAACTGTCGCCGGCAGAACTCGACAAGGCCGGCGTCACCGAAGACACCGTGCGGCTGTCCATCGGCATCGAGCATATCGACGATCTGGTGGCCGACCTCAAGCAGGCGCTGGAATCGGCCTGAAACAAGACGGGCTGATAAAGGCCATATTCCTGGCCTTTACCGGATACAGCGCATCAACGCCATTCCGACTCCGCCACGCCCGGCACGCCCTGCCTGATCGCCTTCGAATAATCCGCATCCGGCGATGCCGCCAGCGCACGCTGCGTGATGCGGCCTGCGGCCTTCAGTTCATCAAAAGAGTGGCCCGGTGTCAGGCCACCATGATCGTAAGTGTATTCCGCGAAATACCCCGACAGCAGCAGCCGGTAATCCAACGGCAGCGAAGGCGACAACCGGCGCGCCAGTTCGAACACGATGGTGGTGCAATTGCTGGTAAGCGTGTTGTAGAAACGGGGCTCCTTCTCCAGCTGGGCGGCCCGCTCCAGGTAACCGAGGAAGACCTTGCGCAACTGCTCGGGCTTCAGCCGCAGCCGGTACAGATAGACGTCTTCGCCGCGCGCATTGGTGCGGGTACGGACGATGTCGCTCTCGTCGGCCGCCACGATCACCGTCTCGAACCGGCGGAAGAAGCCGCCGATGGCAGAAAAGCTCTCGCCCTTCTCTTTCCGGATCTCCAGTGAGAACACCAGGCGCCGGCCGTCGTCGAAGCCGAACGACACCAGCGTATGCGCGATCGCCGGCCCCATCCAGTAAGACAGGAGCAGATCGGCCGATACCAGATGGGCAAGGTCGTAACGGCGCGTTTCCCAATGCACGTCGTAATCGGTTTCGCTGCGCCAGTGGAAGTTGCGCACATTGGCCAGCACCACTTCATCGCCCCGCACCTGCGATTCCAGCATGCGTGCGACATCGTCGGCCCAGATCCGATCATGCGACGGCCGGATGGTATGCCACCATGCCAACAGCGCCACGGCACACAGCAGGAACGCCGCCAGGCACCAGCGCCAGCCCGCGCCGGCCATGCCCGTCAGGGTTGCCAATGCCGCCAGCGCCAGCAGCGACCACGCGGCAATCGCCGCGCAACGCACCCACGGCGGCGCCGGCAACTGGAACCACAGCGCGAACGCGCCCCATGCCGCCAGGCCGGCCAGCACGCAAACCGCCAGCAGCAACAAGGGCCAGCGCAGCCACAGGAAGGAAGTCAGAACCGCCATCGGGAAATCACGCTCGCAAAGAAATGGGAAAGGGGCGGAGGTCCATGCAGTCCCTGCGCCAAGCGGCATTGTAGCTGCCGCAACGCGCATATGTTTATGCAGATTTATTCGTGGCTCGCGCCGAGGCTGCGGCACATCATCTTCCGATGACCATTTTGAGGAAACGCCATGAGCCGCGACCTGCTGCTATTGCTTGAACACGGATTCACCGATCCCGCCCATCCGGGCGAACGTTTCATCTGCCCCGACGGCGCGCCCATCGAAGGCTTGCTGGCCGGCGAGCCGGAGCGTGCGGCGCAGCTGGATATCAAGCGCCTGCCTTTCCCGCGGCCGCGTGCCGCAGTGGCAGCTGCACTGGACGAGCAACACCAAGGCCTGCCGGTACTGATCCTGGGCGACCAGCTGCCGCCGCCGGACGATGCGCAAAGCCTCGGCGGCAAGCGCTTCGTCACCGATACGCGCCGCATTCTCGACTTGCTGGCGCAGCGCCACGGCTTCCCCCGCGTACATTGACGCGACGACAGGTTCCCCGATGAGCGCGCCTTCCCGCCAGTTGCACCTGAACGTCAACATCCTCCATTCCGGGTTCATCCCTTCGGCATGGCGCTTGCCCGATGCCGATCCGCTGGCCTTCATCGACGCCGCCCACTACGTGAAGGCGGCGCAGATCGCCGAAGCCGCCAAGTTCGATGCGGTATTCCTCGCCGACAATGCCTCCATCATCGAACAGATCGACTTCCGCCCGATCACCGCGCTGGAACCCACGGTATTGCTGGCCGCCGTCGCCGCCGCCACCACCCGCATCGGCGTGATCGGCACGGCCTCCACCAGCTACAACGAACCCTACAACATCGCACGCCGCTTCGCTACGCTGGACCATGTCAGCGGCGGCCGCGCCGGCTGGAATATCGTCACCACCGCCGATGCCGGTTCGGCGCGCAACTTCGGCCTCGATGCCACGCCCGACCATGCCGGCCGCTACGCGCGCGCCGACGAATTCACCGAGGTGGTCAAGGCGCTGTGGAATAGCTGGGATGACGATGCCGTCGTCGGCGACAAGCAAAGCGGCCGCTTCATCGATGAGGCCAAGGTCAAGCCCATCGCCCACCGCGGCAAATACTTCCGCGTGCAAGGCCCGCTCAACCTGCCGCGCACGCCGCAGGGCCAGCCGGTGCTGGTGCAGGCCGGCGGCTCCGGCGATGGCCGCGAGCTGGCTGCGCGCCACGCCGAAGCCGTCTTCTCGGCCGCGCACACCCAAGAAGAATCGCTGGCTTACAGCCGTGCCATCAACGAGCGCGCCGCCGCGCTGGGACGAGGCCCGCACGCGGTCAAGATACTGCCGGGCCTGGCCACCATCATCGGCGCCACCGAAGCCGAAGCCTTGCGCCGGCGCGATGATCTGATCGACATGATCCCCTGGAGCTACAGCCTCAAGCGCCTGGCAGGCACTCTCGGCATCCCGGTTGAACGCCTGCACCTCGACCAGCCGCTGCCGTCCGACCTGGCCTTGCCCGCAGGCGGCAACGGCAACCACACCTTCTTCCACGCCACGCTGTCGCTGGTACAAGGCCGTCGGCACACCGTGCGCGACCTGATCCGCGCGTTATGCGGCGGCGGCGGACATCGCGTGCTGGTCGGCACGCCGGAACAGATTGCCGATGAAATTGAAGCATGGTTCAAGGCCGGTGCGGCCGACGGCTTCAACCTGATGCCGGACGCCTTTCCAAGCGGCCTGCAGGATTTCACCGATGGCGTGGTGCCGATCCTGCAGCGGCGTGGATTGTTCCGCAGGGAATATGAAGGGCGAACGTTGCGGGAGCATTTTGGGTTGGCGCGTCCCGGAGCCGATAATGGGGATCTCGTACGCGCTGCCTGAGGGCTGACAAAACTGCACCGCATAAGACACTGGGTCCCGGCTTTCGCTGGGACCCAGCAGCAATCAGTTAATTACGCTTGCCGGCAGCAGTGAAGTAATCCGGCAAGGTAAATCCATCGTAGAAGCGATCTCCCCGGATCGCTTTCTGGAAATTCTCCGAGCGGTAAGCCTCCGCCAGATCCCGCGCATAAGCCTCCGACTGGCGCGTCTTCTTCACCGCCACTACATTGATATAAGGCGGCTTCATCTCTTCCAGCGCGAAGGCATCCGACAGCTTCAGCTTGGCGAAGATCGCGAAGTTGCCCTGGACTGCGGCAAAGTCGGCATCGTCCAGCGCCCGCGGCCCTTGCGCATTCTCCAGCGGCACCAGCTTCAACCCCGCCTTGTTTTCCACTACATCGAGTTCCGTCACATCGACCGGCTTGTTCTCGCGGATACGAATCCAGCCCAGCCGCTGCAAGATCCACAAGGCGCGCTGCAGGTTGACCGGGTCGTTGGGCACGGCCACCGTAAAGCCTTTCTTGAGGTTGTTCAGGTCCTTGTGCTTCTTGGAATACAGGCCCATCGGCGGAGTGGGCACCTGGACGATGCCGACCAGGTCGGTCTTGTTGCGCTCGTTGTAGGAATCGAGAAAGACCGTGTGCTGCATCACATTGGCGTCGATGTCGCCTTTGAAGACGGCGCTGTTGGCTTCCAGGCCGGTGGTGAATTCGTAGAACCGGATCTTGTAGCCCTTTTTCTCCAGCTCGGGCTGCACGCCCAGCTTGAATTCATCGATGTAAGGGCCGGGGACGAAGCCGATCTTCAATTCGCGCTCCTGTGGCGCGGCATGGGCAATGCTGATGACGACAGCAGGCAACAGCAGCAAGGAAAAAATTCGTTTCAGCATGGTCGATATCGCTTCCGGCAGAGTGGTGAAAAAAATGGAAAAACCGCTGCCGAAAGTGTATTGACCGTACCGCTTCAGTTGAACGAACGAATCCGCATGAGGATATTTGCTGACTGCTTGGAGAAGATCAGACGTAGCCGTTGCCGAAGCGCTCGTCGTGCGGCCGGCCGTTGAGGTGGTAGTTGCCGATGGCTGCCTCGCGCTGGATCGCCGGGTTGTGCGAAGCCAGTGTACGCGCGTTGCGCCAGTGGCGGTCCAGCCGGCGGGTTTCGCTGGTGGCGGAGGCGCCGCCCACTTCGAACAGCAAGGTAGTGGCTTCCAGCACCTGGCCGATGACGATCTGCTGCGCTTCGAAGGTCTTGATGTCGAGCGCGTTGTAATCCTCGGTGGTGACCGTGCCGGCGCGGCGCGCGGCATGCAGCGCATCCTGTTCGCGCGCCACGGCCAGCGTCAGTTGCTCGGCCGACCACGCCAGGCTGGCCAGGCGGCCGACCACGCGGTGCACCAGCGGATTCTCGCGCGGACTGGAGTTGCCCGGCACGCCGAAGGTGCGGGTGCGCGGCTGGGTGAACGCCACCGCATCGCGCAGCACGGCGCGCGCGATGCCCGACAGCGCGGCCAGGTGGAACGTCTGGTAGAAGGAAGTAATGATGGTGTTGCGGCGCGGCTGCGACACATGGTAACGGTCAAGTACCTGGGCGTCGTCGACCGGCACGTTGTGGAAACGCGTGGTGCCGCTGCCGGTCAGGCGCTGCCCGAAGCCGTCCCAGTCGTCGACGCGTTCGACGCCTGGCGCATCGGCGGGCACCAGCACATTGAAATCGGATTCATGGTCGTGCGCACGCACCAGCACCCAGTCGGCATACAGGGTGCCGGTGGAATAGTATTTCTCTCCGTTGAGGCGCCAGTGGCCGTTGGCGTCTTTTTCCAGCAGCACGGAATTGCCGGTGGCGGCATTGCGCTCCGATGCCGCGGCGCCGAAGGTTTTGCCGCTGCCGATCACATCCAGCCAACGGCGCGTGTCGGCATCGTCCTTGCGCTCCAGCAGCAGCTCGGTGAAGCCGGCATTCACGCGCAGGATCTGCGGCAGGTTGGATTCGGCCTCGCCCAGGCGGATCAGCAGGTAGAAATAATCCTCCAGGCTCACGCCTGCCCCACCGTGCTCGACCGGCACCCGCAGCGAAGAAAAGCCGGCTTCCTTCAACTGGCGCACTTCGGCGAAAGGCAATCGGCGCTCGGTCTCGCGGGCGATGCTGTCTTGCGCGATCAGCGCAAACAGGTCGGAAAAGCGTTGATGCAGCGCCTGGGCGGATGCGTTGGCGGATGTGCTCATGATGTCCTCGGGATGGTATATCCCGGAGATTATCTGGCAGCCGGCGCACCCGACTGAAGGAAGGAAAACGGATATCGATATGCGGTGCGGACTCAGTCTGCGGCCACTGCCGGCACCGCCAGCGGCACGCTCTTGCGGATGGCGGCGATCATGTTCTTTACCGCTGGTGAACGCTCGAACCGGCGAAACACCGCGACCACCTCCGAGCCGATGGCCGTGCCCGCCAACGGCCGGTAAACCACATTGGGCAAGTCCACCACCTGGGTCAGTACGCCCGGCACCACCGCCACGCCGGCGCCCACCGAAACTTCGGCCAGCACCGCCAGCAGGCTGCCGGGCCGGCTCTCGCTGCGCGGAGCGAAGCCGCCGCGGCGGCAGACTTCACGCGTGCCCAGTTCCTGCTCGGGCAGGATAAAGGCTTCGCCCGCCAGCGACCTGGCCTTGACTGCTTTCCCCTCCGCCTGCGCCAGCGCGTGGTCGGCCGGCAGCGCCAAGCAAAAGCGGTCGCGCAGCAGCACATGCGTTTGCAGCGACGGTGCCAGCGCCAGCGGCATACGTACGAAAGCGACGTCGACGCGGCCCTCTTCCAGCGCCTCGGACAAACGATCCATCTGCCACTCCCGCGCCTGCACCTCGGCATCGGGCCACTGGCGGCGGAAGGCACTGATCTGTTGCTGCAGGATGCCGCCGAACACCGCCGAGCCGACATAGCCGATCTCTACCCTGCCCAGTTCGCCGCGCCCGGCACGGCGGCCGACATGCAAAGCCTGCTCGAATTGCGCCAGCACGCCGCGCGCCTCCTCGGCAAAGGCCTCACCGGCCGAGGTCAGCGCCACCGAGCGCTTGGTGCGCACGAACAACTGTACCTGCAGCTTGCGCTCCATTTCCTGGATCTGCACGCTCAAGGTGGGCGGGGCAATGCCGAGCATTTCCGCCGCGCGGGCGAAATGCAGTTGCTCCGCGACGGTCAGGAAGTAACGCAGATGGCGCAGTTCCATGGCACTCCTCTTTATTGAATTAGGTATGAGCTAATTAATTTCAAAAACTTAGGTATTGAACTGAATTATAGGCACTGATTGAATGGATGATTCCCTCTTCATCCTTTATCAAGGAGCACGACATGTTCAAGAACACGCTTTCCCTCGCTATCGGCGCTGCCGCTTTGGCCGCTGCACAACTGGCCGGCGCCGCCAGCCTGCCGGTGCAGCCGGTGCTGACGCTGGCCGCGGCGCAGCAAGTGATTTCAGCCGCGCAAGCCAAAGCACAGGCCGAGAACTGGCCTTGCGTGATTTCAGTGGTCGATGCCGCCGGCCTGCCGCTGGCGCTGGTGCGCATGGACAACGCGGCAGTGCCGGCCGGCGTCGAAATCGCACCTGGCAAGGCGCGCACCGCCGCGCTGTTCCGCCGCCCCAGCGGCGCGCTGGAAGATGCGATCAATGGCAACCGCCCGGCCGTGGCGACTGCACGCGGTTTCGTGCTGATGCGCGGCGGCTTGCCGCTGGTGGCTGACGGCCAGATTGTCGGCGCCATCGGCGTGTCGGCCGACACGCCGCAGCACGATGAAGAAATTGCCAAGGCCGGCGCAGCTGCACTGAAGTAAGCGGCTATCGACAAGGAGCGAGGAGGAGACGCCATGCGCACCCTGTTTTCAACCGCCGCCGGACGGATATTGCTGAGCGGCTCGCTGGGCTGCGCCTTGACGGTGCTAGACACCAACGTGGTCGGCATCGTCCTGCCGACCATCGCACGTGAACTGGGCGCGTCCTTCGCCGACATCGAATGGGTGGTGAGCGCCTACGTGCTGTGCTTCGCCGCCCTGCTGCTGCCGGCCGGTTCGGTGGCCGACCGTTATGGCCGCAAGCGCATCTTCCTGTGCGGCATCGCGGCGTTCGCCCTGGCCTCGTTGGCTTGTGCGCTGGCGCCTTCGGCACAGGCACTGTATGTAGCGCGCGCGGCGCAGGGCGTCAGCGCGGCCTTCCTGCTGGCGCCGGCGCTGGCCATCATCGGCCATGCCTTCCATGACGAAGCCGCACGCGCCCACGCCTGGGCCGTGTGGGGCGGCATCATGGGACTGGCGATGGTGCTCTCGCCGCTGGCCGGCGGCGCCATCAATGCGCTGCTGGGCTGGCGCTGGGCCTTCGCCATCAATATTCCAATCTGCCTGTTGCTGGGCGTGGCGGTGCTGCGCCATATTCCGGAGTCGCGCAATCCATCTCCTCGCCCGCTTGACTTGCCGGGCATCCTGTCTTTCTCCAGCGCTATCTTCATGCTGACCTGGGCCCTGATCACCGGGCCTGAGTACGGCTGGGGCAGCGTTGCTTTCGTCGTCCGCACTGCGGGCGGCGTTTTTTTATTCGCATCATTCGTGGCCCTCCAGCGCAAGAGCGCGCATCCCATGCTGGACTTGTCGCTGTTCCGTTCAGCCGGATTCATCGGCGCGGTGGCGGCGATGTTCGCCTATGCGGCATCGGCGCAGGTGATGGCGTCGTTGCTGCCACTGTTCCTGCAGAATGCGCGCGGCATGCAGGCCGGTGCAGCAGGACTGGCCATGCTGCCGTTCGCGCTGGCCATGCTGCTGTTGCCGCAAGCCGGACGACGCCTGGCGCGCACCTGGTCTTCAGCACGCATCCTGATGCTGGGGCTATGCACCGTAGCCTTGGGCAACCTGCTCATGGCGCTGGCCGCACATGCGGGCAGCGGCGTACTCATCGTGATCGGCATGGCGGTGCTGGGCAGCGGCGGCGGGTTGCTCAACGGCGAAACGCAAAAGGCCATCATGGGCAACGTGCCGCGCGAACGCGCCGGCATGGCCTCGGGCATCAGCACTACGTCGCGCTTCACTGGCGTACTGGCGGGATTCACGGGGCTGGGAGCAGTCCTGGCGGAAGGCGCGCGGCATTCCATGGCTTCCGCGCTGGCAGGTCTCGGCACGGACGGCACACATGCCAGCGAATTCATCGCGCGCGCCATGGCGGGCGACTTCGGCGGCGCGGCGCAGCTTTATCCGCAGCAGCGCGAGGCCGCCGTCGCCATTGCCCAACATGCCTACGGGATCGGTTTCTCGCATGTGTTCATGGCGGCGGCGCTGCTGGCGCTATGCGTAGCCGCCATCGTAGCCTGGTCGGTCAGGCGCGTTTCCCGTCCAGCACCAGTGACGCCAACCGCGGCAGAACCGATTCGGCAGACGCCGCAATCTTGAGCGCCAACAACGGGTCGGCACGTGTAAGGCCGCGATTGATGGCGGCCACCGGCTTGCCCGCTTGCGCCGCCATGCGGGCAAAACGGAATCCCGACAGCACCATCAGCGACGATCCCACCACCAGCATGACATCGCAAGCATGCGCCGCCTGCTCCGCTTCGGCGTTGCGCGCGGCGGGAACGCCGTCGCCGAAGAACACCACATCCGGCTGCAGCATGCCGCCGCAGCGGCCGCACGATGGCACATGGAAATCGGCATCGGCGTCCGGTTCCAGCTGGGCATCGCCATCCGGCAAGGCAGCGGCCTCGGCACAGGCCAGCGCTGGGTTGAATTGCTCCAGCTCACGCTGTATCCGGGCCCGCTCATAGAAGGTACCGCAAGACAGGCAGCGCACCGCGTGGATGCTGCCATGCAGCTCCATCACCCTGCGGCTGCCGGCTTGCTGGTGCAAACCATCGACGTTCTGCGTCAGTACGGCAGCCACCCGCCCTGCTTCCTCCAGTTGTGCGATGGCGCGGTGAGCGGCATTGGGCCTGGCTTGCGCCAAACGCGGCCACCCCAGCATGCTGCGCGCCCAATAGCGCTTGCGTGCCGCTTCCGACGCGCGAAATTCCGCGCCCTGGATCGGCAAGCGGCCACGGCGCACGCCATCCTCGTCGCGGTAATCGGGAATGCCGGATGCGGTGCTGATGCCGGCGCCGGTCAGCACCAGTACGTTGCTGCAGGTGAGCAGCAGGTGCGCCAGCGCCTCCAGTTCATCCCCGGAAGCGGCAGCAGTGCCGGTTGGCGTTGCCGCTTGCAGTGAATCGCTCATGGAAGCCGGAGTTGTGGTGGAAACAGCGTGCAGCGTAAGCCATTTTCACGAGTCTTGCCGAGCGCGCACCGATGTCGCAGGCCGATCCGACGCGACGGCATCGCGGTAGCGAAAAATCCCCCGCCACTACTGCCACAGGGCAACAAATACAAGGTTTCTGCGCCGCAAACGCATCCTTGCGATTCTCCCTATAATTTCAGAGCAACTTTTAAAAATAATCCTTCCGCCAAAAGTTAGAGGAGAAAATATGCGGCTGCTACTCCTATTGCCGTTCATAGGTTTGCTCTGGGTTCCGTTCTACAACGACGAACTACCCACCCTGTTCGGCTTTCCGTTTTTCTACTGGTACCAGTTCGCCTGGGTCCCCCTGACATCGCTGATCATCTGGATCATCTACCGCGATGGCCTCAAGAAGGGAGTCGAGTAAATGGACGCCTCCCACATCAACTGGACCGCACTCTGGGTCTTCATCTTCTTCTTCGCGCTGGTCACCGTCATGGGCTTCTGGGCCTCCAAATGGATGGCCGGCCCGAAGAACAAGGGCGCCCACCTCGATGAATGGGGCCTGGGCGGACGCAACTTCGGCACGTGGATCACCTGGTTCCTGGTCGGCGGCGACTTCTACACCGCCTATACCGTGATCGCCGTGCCGGCGCTGGTCTATGCGGTCGGCGCCTACGGCTTCTTCGCGCTGCCGTACACCATCCTGGTCTACCCGATCGTGTTCGTGATCATGCCCAAACTGTGGCACGCCGCGCACAAGGCCGGCCACGTGACGGCGGCCGACGTTGTCTTCGGCCGCTACAAATCGCGTCCGCTGGAGTTCGCCATCGCGCTGACCGGCGTGGTCGCCACCATGCCTTACATCGCGCTGCAGCTGATCGGCATGGAAGTGGTGATCAAGGCGCTGGGCCTGACCGGCGAGCTGCCGCTGCTGGCGGCTTTCGTGATCCTGGCGCTGTACACCTACTCGGCCGGCTTGCGCGCGCCGGCGCTGATCGCTTTCGTCAAGGACCTGATGATCTACATCGTGGTGCTGGCGGCGGTAATCATCGTACCGGCCAAGCTGGGCGGCTACGGGGTGGTGTTCGGTGCGGCGCGCGATGCGTTCGCAACCAAGGGCGGGGCCACCGGCCTGACGCTGAAACCGACGCAGTTCCTGCCGTTCGCGACACTGGCGCTGGGTTCGGCCATGGCGGCCTTCATGTATCCGCATACGCTGACCGGCATCTTCGCCGCCAAGGATGCCAACACGATCCGCAAGAACGCCGTGTTCCTGCCGGCCTATACCGTGCTGCTGGGCTTGATTGCGCTGCTCGGCTTCATGGCTTATGCCGCGGGCATCAAGGTGCCGACCAACAACGACGTGGTGCCGGCGCTGTTCAACGGCCTGTTCCCAAGCTGGTTCGCCGGCTTCGCCTTCGCTGCGATCGCCATCGGCGCGCTGGTGCCGGCGGCGGTGATGTCGATCGGCGCCTCCAACCTGTTCACCCGCAACTTCTGGAAACCCTACGTCAACCCCGATATCGCCCCCGCGGGCGAAGCCAAGGTTGCCAAAGTGGTGTCGCTGGTGGTCAAGTTCGGCGCGCTGGTGTTCATCCTGTTCCTGCCGACCAAGTTCGCCCTGGACCTGCAGCTCCTGGGCGGCGTGTGGATCCTGCAGACCTTCCCCGCGCTGGTGTTCGGCCTGTTCGTCGGCTGGTTCGGCGCACGCGCGCTGCTGGCCGGATGGGCAGTGGGCATCGTCGGCGGCAGCTGGCTGGCATTCGCCGATGGCATCAAACCGGTTCACACCTTCACCATCGGCGCAGACTCTTACACTCTGTATACCGGCATCGTCGCACTGGTGCTCAACATCGCGGTGGCAGTGCTCGTCAACCTGGTGCTGGGCAAGGGAACGCAACCGGCGCTGAAGCAATAAACGGCGGGAGCGGCCGGCAACATATCTCCCTGCCTCGCAGCGTTATCTGAAAGTTGCAACGACTGCGCGGCAAAGGGAAAGCAAACGCCGGCCGCCACCCGGCGGGCAATTGGACTGAATGGGCTGCGCCTGAAAACGCGGCCCATTTTTATGGCCCGCGCAAAACAATCAATCGGCAGGATGATGTTTTGCAATCGCCGATTTCGGCCAACAACATCACATAGTGATATATTCACGCGAATGTGATCGCATGCATATCGGCCGCAAAAAATATCGTGAACCAGGCCGACGACATCTCCCATCTCCCCCATGGATATCAATCTTGCCCGCACCTTCCTGGAAGTCGCTACCAACGGCAGCTTTATCCTGGCCGCGGAGCGGATGCATCTCACGCAAACGGCGGTCAGTGCGCGTATCCGTACCCTGGAAGAACAACTTGGCCGGCAGCTTTTCATCCGCAACAAGTCCGGTGCAAAGCTGACGGCAGCCGGCGAGCGCTTCATGCGCCATGCGACGACGCTGGTGCAGGTCTGGGAACGTGCGCGCCAGCAGATCGCGCTGCCGCCGGGACGCAAGGACGGCATCAGCCTCGGCGGTGAACTCAGCCTGTGGCATCCCTTTCTTGCGGACTGGCTGATCTGGATGCACCGTTTCTCTCCCGACATCGCGATCCGCTCCGAAGTCGATATGCCTGCCCGGCTGCTCGACCGCGTGCAAGACGGCTCGCTGGACCTGGCGGTGCTGTACGGCCCGCCGCCGCGCGAAGGCCTGGTGTCCGAATTGCTGCTGGAAGAAAAACTGATCATGGTCAACACCGACAAGAGCGGTGTCGTCGATCCCGAGCGCTATGTCTATGTCGACTGGGGGCCGCACTTCGCCATCAACCACCAGGCCGCCCATCCCGAACTGAGCAATCCCTCGCTGGCGATTTCCCTTGGCCCGCTGGCGCTCACTTACCTGCTCAGTGTCGGCGGCGCCGGCTATTTCCGCGCCGGCACCGCCCAACCGTTCATTGACGAAGGCCGCCTGCACCGGGTCCACGGCACACCCGAATTTTCACACTCGGCCTACGTGGTGTATGCCACCCAGCGCGACAATGACACCATGAACCACGTGCGCCACGGCCTGAAAACCATCGCCGGCGGCAAGGAGTTTCCCGGGCTCAACCATCGCATTGCCGCGCGTCCTCTTTTTCCCGCTGCCGGCGCTACGGCCAACAAAGCATAAAGAGATCAATCAGCACCAGGATCGGTTGCAACGAACACGGTATCTGCAGCCCTGTTCAGCTTATTGTCAGCTACCCGTTACAGCCTGTAACGCCTGTAACAACCACAGCGTCAACTTGGCATTCATGGGGGCCGTTGGGGAACCATTGGGATGGGACTCGCACGTGCGATTCCGCCATGATTACAGCCAACAGGGACACGACATGAAAGCTGATAAAAACCGGTTCACCACCTTGGTGTCCTCTTCACTCATCATCAGCCTGCTTGCTCTTGCGGGTTGCAACAAAACCAACACCCCTGCCGACACGCCCCCCAACACAGCGGCAGCGGCTCCGACAACCGCCCCCTATACGCCGCCGACCGCAGACCAGTTGTCGCAGATGGTGGCGCCGATCGCTTTGTTCCCCGACAAGCTGGTCGCCCAGGTGCTGGCCGGTGCAACGTATCCCGACCAGATTACCTCCGCCAACCAGTGGCTGGCGCAAAACCCCTCGCTCAAAGGCGCCGCATTGCAGAATGCGGCAAATCAGCAGCCTTGGGATGTCAGCGTCAAATCGCTGACGGCATTCCCCTCGGTACTGAACCAGATGGCAAGCAACACCCAGTGGACCACCGCACTTGGCGAAGCCTATGTGAACGATCCCAGCGATGTGATGAACGCCATCCAGGCGATGCGTTTGCGTGCGCAGCAGTCTGGCAACCTCAAGAACTCGCAGCAGTTGAGAATCACCTCGGTCGCACGCGCAGCGCCGCCGCCGCCGAACTATGCCAGCGCTCCCGGCGAACCGCTGGTCTATTCCGGCCCCGAGGTGATTCCGCCGCCGCCGCAAACGATCGTGATCGAACCGGCACAGCCAGATGTCGTGTATGTGCCGAGCTATAACCCGGCCGTGGTCTACGGCGGCGCGGTTCCGGTATATCCCGGCTATGTCTATCACCCTCCGGTCTACAGCACGGGCGACGTGGTAGCCACCGGCGTCCTTTCATTCGGCGTCGGCATCCTGGTCGGCGCGGTCATCAGCAATCACGACTGGGGCTGGCATTCATGGGGCATGAACTGGGGCGGTCCCGGCCCCGGCTCGGATGGCCCTGGTTACGGTGGCGGTCCTAATTATGGCGGCGGTCCCGGCGGCGGCTGGCATCGTCCGGCGGTGGTCTACAACAACACGACTTATATTTCGAAGTCGACCACTGTCATCAACCACATCGATAACCATATCGACAACCACAACAACAACTCGCGCACGGTCAACAACTACGGTACGACCAATAACAACAACGGCACCATCAACAACAATGCCAACCGCCCGACGTTCAACGCGGCAGCGCCAAACGCCAATGCACGCATGCAAGCTGCACCGGGCGGCCCCATGACGATGCCGCATTTCGCCGCCGGCGATACGCGTCCCGGCGCTCGGCCGGCCAACGTGCCGGAAGCGCAGCGCGGGGCAGGTAATGCCCCCATGCAGCCTCATGCCAATGCACTCACGCAAGCTGCACCGGGTGGCCCAATGACGATGCCGCATTTCGCCGCCGGCGATGCGCGTCCGGGCGCTCGTCCGGCCAACGCGCCGGAAACGCAGCACGGAGCAGGCAACGCCCCCATGCAGCCTCATGCCAATGGACACGAGCCCGAAGTAACGTCTCACGCTGCCGCCGCGCAGAAACCGAATCCTGGTCCGATGCAACGTCCAGGCGCCATGGAAAGTCGTCAGCAAAACGCTGAACGGCCGCATCAGCCGGACGCACGTC
Organism: Herbaspirillum chlorophenolicum; assembly: GCF_001189955.1. Taxonomy (GTDB): domain Bacteria; phylum Pseudomonadota; class Gammaproteobacteria; order Burkholderiales; family Burkholderiaceae_D; genus Herbaspirillum; species Herbaspirillum chlorophenolicum. The sequence goes on from NZ_LFLT01000025.1 coordinate 77,378, forward strand.
CGTCCGGCCCGACACCGGGCGAAGCGCGCCAGGAACATGCAGCCAGAGAGAATGTGCCGGCGCATCAGAATCCGAACGTCTCGGCGCCGCCACGGCCACAGGCGCCGCCGCCTCATGAGCAAGCCCCGCAAGTACACGCCAAGCCGGCGGAACAACCAAGGCCGCAAGCCCAGCCGCATGCGCAGCCACAACCGCATCCGCAAGAGCACGCTCAACCACGCCCGCAAGAGCATCCGCAGGCTAAAAAAGAAGAGCGCAGAGAAGAGAAAAAAGAATGAAGACAAGTCAGGCGATCGGTTTCGCCTGACTTTCCATCTTCATAGCGGGTTAGAAAATGCGGGCATGATGGAAATCATGCCCGTTTTTTACGCCATGAAAATCACAACCGGTTTATGCCGTGCGTAACACAGTTCAATGCGGCGTCATGGACCTGGAATGCGCGCGATCACCTTGATCTCAAAATCGAATCCCGCCAACCAGTTCACCCCCACCGCAGTCCAGTTGGGGTAAGGCTGCTCGCCAATTTCCTTCAGGCGGATCGCGTTCAGCGTTTCCCATTGGGCCTCAGGGTCGGTGTGGAAGGTCGTCACATCGACCACATCGTCAAAATTGCATCCTGCCGCCTTCAGCACGGCCTTCAGGTTGTCAAACGCGCGCTGGACCTGCTTCTCGAAGACGGGTTCAGGAGTACCGTCTTCCCGGCTCCCCACCTGGCCTGATACGAACAGAAGATCGCCCGAACGAATGGCGGCGGAATAGCGGTTGATCTCATAAAGCGACTGGCGACCGACAGGGAAAACGGCGTCACGTTTGGGCATGATTGAACTCCATAAATTGATGATTGACATAGATGGTCCAGCATCGGCAGGCAAGCAATGATGCTGGACAAACACATACGATGCGTATGCCAATTTAAACAAACATACGCAACGTATGTCAATTAAAATACGGTGCGTATGTTTAATTCAGGAGAGCCACGTGGCGAAGAGTCGTGCAGAAATGGTGGAAGAGACCCGGGCCAAGCTGATCCAGGCGGGCCGCAAGGCCTTTGCGCTACATGGATATGCGGATGCATCCATGGACGACCTCACAGCTGAAGCAGGACTGACCCGTGGAGCGCTTTACCATCATTTCGGAGATAAAAAAGGCCTGCTGCAGGCGGTCGTCGACCAGATCGACACGGAGATGGCAGCCAAGGCGCACGCCTTGAGCGCCAGGGAAAAGGACATCTGGAAGCAACTGCTGGCCGAAGCCATCGCTTACATCAAGATGGCGCTGGAGCCGGAGATCCAGCGCATCATTCTGCGCGATGGTCCCGCAGTGCTGGGCGACCCGTCCCAATGGCCGAGCCAGAACGTGTGCCTGGGCAGAACCATGGAGGGGCTTCAAGGCCTGATTGATGCAGGCGTCATCAAGCCGGTGGATACGGAAGCCACCGCGCGCCTGCTCAATGGCGCTGCACTCAATGCGGCGATGTGGATTGCTTCTTCGGACAATCCGAAGGCGGTTTTCATCAAAGCGGTGGAGGCGTTCAAACATCTGGCGGGTGGTCTTCTTCAAACCGAGGACTGAATGGTTTGGTTGCCATCCCGATTTCTCAGGATCCAGTGACCAGCTATCAGCCAACAACGGGCGCTTAGGGATGTTCCCGGGAGAAATAATGAGTAACAATCAACAGCTCAACCAGATTCTCGAACAGTTCTCTGACTGGGCAATGCCATGGGCGTACCTCCCAGAGACCTTAACGAAAAAAGGACTTACGGCAGAAGACAGTGCTCTCATTGAAAACATCTGGAGCGATGCAAATGCTTCCGCTCATTGGATGGAGCCAAGCTTTCAATCCAGCGCAGACATGGCGGCTGCAGCACTGAAGGGCAAATATTCCTGGCTAAGTGACGGTGCGCTTCGCAACGTGGTTCGCAGCGCGTCGTATATGTGGAGATAACGCTACCGGCCATTTAAAACCAATTAGCAAGAGCTGCATGATCGATAAATACATAGTCCGGTCAATAATCAACATGTTCATCTTTCTAGAATTTTCAGATGACGCTTTGGTAAACGAAGACGCGGCAGTTTCTCAGATGGAGGCACTTGCATGTGAGCTCCAATGCGCAGCACTGGAAACGAGGATTCATCTATCTGCTCAGATGCGGGAACTTTCCACTGAATATGGTGAGCGCTCGGATTTCGTGCGAAATCTGCCACAAGCGGTTGGCCTTGAATAATGGTCACGATGATCACAATCAGTCATAAGCAAACAAATTCAAGCTAATCTTTAGCAATCAAAAAAATGTATTCCGTGTGAACCATCCATTTTTTGCTATGCCTTTCTTTCCCGTACTATCACCACGGAGCTCAACGTGGATTTTCTTCAACCTGGCAGGGATGGGGCTGTATTTGCTGCTGGCTTCTCATATATGGCCCCTCCAGGGCGAGGAAGATACTCCGGGGGGCCCGGGTGATGCTTTCTATGTCTTTTTTGTTCTCTGGCCCTTTCTTCTATTTGTTCTGGTGAGCCATGTCGTATCGTTCTTTCGAATCATCTACAGTTCGGGGGAGAAAAAGCGCGCGTTACTTGCCTGGACCACTGTTACAGTGCTTTGGGTAGTAACTCTTCTGGTCGATCACGCCAAATATATTCACATGATTTCGGCCGAGTATACGTAACAGGGAGCATCCGCAATTGGCCAGGAGCGGACACTTCAAGACATCGAACATATCAGTATGCGATACCGAGCTCTTCTTATTTTTCTATGTTTTTCGCCACTGAAACTTGGGCGAGCGATTATCCGTTGGCCGAGCTGAAAAAGAATCAACCTAGGGACGTGATGAAGCTTATTGATCGTCTTGCAGGCTGTGCACATTGGAGCGGTGAAGAGCCATACGATGCAGAACGTAAGCGGGAGATCGCTTCGGCTATGAGCGATCTGAGATGCGACCGGTTGGAGAAAGACGAAGCGACAGCCCGGAAACGCTACTCGAAACAACCACGCGTACTCAATGTGCTGCAACAGGCAAAAGAATCAAGCTGGTAACTATTATATGCCCCGACGTTAACAACGTCCGCTTCGGATCGATAGAACTGCCGAAAGTTCGCAATCGGCCAAGAATGCTCATCACTCCGAAATGACTGCTGGTCTCACAATCTATCCTCACCTAACGCCATAGCATGTATAACTTGTTAAACCT
>NZ_LFLT01000026.1 GCF_001189955.1 Herbaspirillum chlorophenolicum
GGCTTATGAGGAAAAAAAGAACGACGAGATCACCGCCTTGACCTCGTTCAACGTCACGTTCAGACGAGCAATTTTGGGTTTGGTTTGCATATCTTCCATTCCACTACTGATCGATATTTATCTAGTTGCCTGGAAGGCTGTCGATCTGGTGAAAGTCATTAAAGACACCCCTAATTTGCTGCTCGCCATCATGCCGTTGTATTTCCCGATCTTGTGGCTGGCGTACTCTTCCAACAAGAAGGCGAATTTGTCTAAACGCCTAATCGAGGAATACACCCATAAGTCGGTACTGGGGAAGACCTTCTCTGGGCTGTCAAATCAAATCGAAACGCTCCAGCACCAAGGAGATGTAAAGGAAGAGCTCCGAACCAAGTTGCTGTTCAATGTTCTCCAGGTCAGCGCGGAAAATCCAGGAAAATTAATCACGAACTACAGCAAATCTGACCACCCACTGATGGATGCTCTTGAGAACAGCGTGAAATTGGCCGACTCCGTGAGTGCTCTAGCAAAGATCCCGGGATTTTCTGCCCTAGCGAGCAAATTAGCAACGAAGGCAGATGATATCCTGCAGGAAAATACCAGGAAAGTTCAGGAAGGCCTTAGTGCACAAGAGGTGCTGGAGAGTACGCCAAAAGAAGCAACCAAGGCTTAACAACATCTGCATCCGGCCAGAAATGGGCTTCTTCCCGTTGAAAGCAATCATTCGAAAATTTCCCAATACCGCCTGTCCCAGGGCCAGAACTTGGAAGTCGGAACAACGCTATGAAAATAAAAAAACTACAGCTCACGAATGGCTACAAAAGATTCCATAACCTCACTATCGATTTAGGAAATAAACCGGCGAGAATCGTTGCTCTGGTAGGTCCAAACGGGTGCGGAAAGAGCAGCGTTTTAGACGGGATTTTGTATCACTTTAGTCGTTACCATAGCATTGGAAACACAGGACATCGCGGTTACGAATACCACTCGATGAAGAAGGATCCAAATTTTACGCAAGACCACATTCACATCGATTTCGAACACGGAACATTTAGTGAAGGATACGAAAAACTAAGAGCTATCGGAAGAGAAAAAACAATGTTCTCTTTCCGAAGTCCTTACCGTTACAACAGCCAGTTGAACGTGGTACAGATAAGAGCTATTGAGGAAGTACGAGAGAACAATTACGGCGCGCGCTCGGCGGCTGATATCGATTCAAAAATGGAGGAAAACTATCGAAGACTAAATGCCAAATACAATCGGTATTTGCACGACAAAGATTGCCGACCAAGTGAGGCTAAAGAAAAAATCATTGGTGATCTCAACTCTTCTATAAAGAAATGCCTGTCTATCGAAATATCAAGTTTGGGTGATGTTGAGTCGTCTCGTGGAACGATCTATTTTAAGAAGCCTGATCAGTCGGATGAATTTGATTTCAACGTTTTGTCTTCGGGAGAGAAGGAGGTTGTCGATATTTTGATGGATCTTTACCTCAGACAAGAGGAATATCAAAATACCGTATTTCTTTTAGATGAACCAGAGTTGCACATCAACACAGGGATTCAGAGAAATTTATTGCTAGAAATTGATCGCCTAGTTGGGGAGACGTGCCAAATTTGGCTAACTACTCACAGCATAGGTTTTCTCCGCTCGCTGCAGGAAGACTTGGGAGAGAAGTGCCAGATCGTAAGGTTTAGCTCTGATGCTAACTACGCATCAGAGGAACATGTGCTTTATCCAATGAAGAAATCTAGGCTAAATTGGAAAGACCTTTTTGAGGTCGCATTAGATGATTTAGCCCATTTGATATGTCCGAAGAAGATTATTTTCTGTGAAGGACGAGATCAACCTGGTGCGGGAGGGCGAGAACGAGGTTTTGATGCTCTGGTGTTTAACAATATTTTTTCTAGTGAGTATCAAGAGGTGATTTTTGTTTCAAGCGGAGGAAATACCGAGCTTGATCAACGTAGTGATATTGCATTTTCCATTCTCAGCAAGGTATTTAGTTCGCTGGAAATCTTTGTCTTAAAGGATAGAGACATGGCGTCAGGTCTTGGAACGACTGAGCGTGATCGGCAGATCTATCTTGATAATAATCCGAAAAATCACAGAGTTCTAAAGCGTTGGGAAATTGAGAACTATCTTTATGACCAAGAGGTTCTGAAGCGGTATTGTGAGAAAAATGGCCTTCAGTTTAATCAAACGCTGTATGACTCGTTAGTTACTGATATTGAAAATCAAAATCTCAAAGATCTGACTGGAAAAATTAAGAGCATCTGCGGGATAACTGGAAGTATCAGTTCCGAGGCTTTTAAACTTAATCTCTCTAAATGCATCTCTTCCGACATGCTCGTCTACAGTGAGCTTGAAAAATGTATCTTCTAAGTTTGAAGAGCTTTGTCATATTCTTCAATAGAGGGTAAGCGGTGTCGAATTGCATCCCCAAATGCCCCACTTTCTCAGGAAATTTGCATCCTGAGTTACCCATAGTTAGATCACATCTTACTCGTGACGGCGAGCGGGAGAACGAAGTAACAGATGTGTCTCTACTTGGAATTATTCGGCGCTGGTACATCCAGCGACAGCGCCTCGTGAAGACTTTCGGTTTCATGATTTGCGCCATAGCGCGGCGAGCACAATGGTTAATGATGGGGTGGATTTGTATATCGTCCATGTAGTACTCGGGCATAAAACGGCGTCAAGTACAAAGCTCCACGCGCATCTTGCGACGAGTTCGCAGCGGACATCAATCGATCGCATCGGTAGAAAGTAGTTCTTTACGTAGATGCCCGGTGCCGCCGCCGGGCTACCCCTTATGCTGCGTCAAACAACAGCAGCGCCGCCAGCTTTACCCCCCAATACAGAACCAGTCCTAGCCCGCCAAAAATCAATACCCAGAGTATCGCCATAAGCCACTTCGGCGGCTGGGCTATCGGTATGGCATTGATGATCTTGGCGTAGCCGTCATCCGACTTGGTATACGAGTTTATTTGAGTCCATACAAGCGGCGGAAAATAGAGATATGAAATCGTAATTTGCTCCTTCCGCACGATTTGAGGAAAAACAATCTCGGTCAACCCGGCCGGATTCTGCTCTACTTTGTACGCGACAGAGGCAGGAATAACGTTGACACTCTGCGGCCAAATATTGTGCCCCATTCGGACATTGAAGGCAGTTTTTTGCCCTGAATTTGCAACCACCACGCTGTGCGTATGGATTGCCATCGGGGGATTAGCTTGTATATTGAATGCGGAGGTGTGGCCAATGTAAGAAACGAGACGCGCTCGCCCTTCTGCAAAATGTTTGAAAACGGCGATTAAGATACCCGTGAGTATGGGCGCTACAATTTTTGCAACGAACTCGATTTGCGTGGAATCAACAACCATCTCGCCTCCCCCATTTTTGATTTATCAGTTTCTGAAAACTGTAGCTTAACCGAGATGAAGTCGGGAAGTTTTGGCAAAGTATTCCCCAGCAAAAGAAAAAGCGGCTTAGCGCAATAAGGCGCTAAGCCGCTTCTGTACTGGTGGCCCCCCCGTGAGTCGAACACGGCACCAACGGATTATGAGTCCGCTGCTCTAACCAAGCATGAGCTAGAGGGCCAAAAAGATAGCCGGCGATTTTAGCATCCTCGCCGGCTTTCCCTGACACCCTTCAGATCAATTCCCTTCGAGGAAGGACTTGAGCTTGTCGGAGCGCGACGGGTGGCGCAGCTTGCGCAGCGCCTTGGCTTCTATCTGGCGGATACGTTCGCGCGTCACGTCGAACTGCTTGCCGACTTCTTCCAGCGTATGGTCGGTCGACATCTCGATGCCGAAGCGCATGCGCAAGACCTTGGCTTCGCGTGGGGTCAGCGAGTCGAGGATGTCCTTGACCACGCCGCGCATCGAAGCGTGCAACGCCGCGTCGGCCGGGGCCAGCGTGTTGTTGTCTTCGATGAAGTCGCCCAGATGCGAATCGTCGTCGTCGCCGATCGGCGTTTCCATCGAGATCGGCTCCTTGGCGATCTTCATGATCTTGCGGATCTTGTCTTCCGGCATTTCCATCTTGATGGCCAGTGTGGCCGGGTCCGGCTCGGCACCGGTTTCCTGCAAGATCTGGCGCGAGATGCGGTTCATCTTGTTGATGGTTTCGATCATGTGCACCGGAATACGGATGGTGCGCGCCTGGTCGGCGATGGAACGGGTGATCGCCTGGCGGATCCACCATGTCGCATACGTCGAGAACTTGTAGCCGCGGCGGTATTCGAACTTGTCCACTGCCTTCATCAGGCCGATGTTGCCTTCCTGGATCAGGTCGAGGAACTGCAAACCGCGGTTGGTGTACTTCTTGGCGATCGAAATCACCAGACGCAGGTTGGCCTCGGTCATTTCACGCTTGGCCATGCGCGCCTTCTTCTCGCCGGCGCCCATCTTCCGGTTGATGCCGCGCAGGTCCGGCAGCGGCAGCACGACACGCGCCTGCAAGTCGATCAGCTTTTGCTGCAGCTCCTTGATGGCGGGCACGTTACGGCCCAGCACGATGCTGTAGTCATGGTTGCCGGCGACTTCGCCGTCGACCCAGTCCAGGTTCACTTCATTACCCGGGAACACCTTGATGAAGTGGGTGCGCGGCATGTTGCACTTGTTGACCGCCACATCCAGGATCTGGCGTTCGACCTGGCGCACTTCTTCCACCTGCGCGCGCAGGGTGTCGCACAGCTTCTCAACGACCTTGGCGGTGAAGCGGATGCCCAGCAGTTCGTTGGAAATGATTTCCTGCGCCTTGACGTAGGGCTTGGAGTTGTAGCCTTCCTTCTCGAAGGCCTTGCGCATGTTCTCGAACTGTTGGGCGATGACGCCGAACTTGCCCAGCGCGTCGCGCTTGAGCTGTTCCAGTTGCTCGGCCGAGAAGCCTGCGGCGCCGGCGGCAGAGCCACCGCTCTCGCCTTCGTCTTCTTCTTCGTCCTCTTCCTCGTCTTCTTCGTCGGAATCTTCTTCATCGGAAGAGGCGGCTTCGACTTGCTGCACGGATTCGTTCAGGTCGACCAGGCCATCGACGATTTCGTCGACCTTGATCTCATCCTTGGAGATGCGGTCAGCCGCGACCAGGATTTCGGCAATCGTGGTCGGGCAGGCGGAAATCGCCTGGATCATGTCCTTGAGGCCGTCTTCGATACGCTTGGCGATTTCAATTTCGCCTTCGCGGGTCAGCAGCTCTACCGAACCCATTTCACGCATGTACATGCGGACCGGATCGGTGGTGCGGCCGAAGTCGGAATCCACTGTCGACAGCGCGGCTTCAGCCGCGGCTTCGGCGTCGTCGTCGCTGGCCACGTTGGCCACGTTGTCCGACAGCAGCAGGGTTTCGGCGTCAGGGGCGTGCTCGTAGATCGAGATGCCCATGTCGGCGAAGGTGCCGATGATGCCTTCAATCGCTTCCGGATCGACGATGTTCTCAGGCAGGTGATCGTTGATTTCGGAATACGTCAGGAAGCCGCGCTCCTTACCCAGCTTGATCAGGGTCTTGAGCTTCTGGCGGCGGCGTTCGAGTTCTTCTTCGCTGGCCTCGGTATCGGACGAGAAGGCGTCCTTCAGCAAAGCCTTTTCCTTGGCCTTGCGGTCCTTGGCCTTGGCCTTGTCGACGGCCTTCAGTTCGGCGCGCTCGACGGCGTTGAGCGCGGCGATTTCGTCGCTCTCGGGCTGGAATTCCTTCGGTTTGCGGCCACGGCGGCCCGGTACCTTGACGCTCGGCAAGATGTAGCCGGATGTGTCGATGGCTGCCAGTGCAGCGGCATCAGTGGTTTGGCTTACGCTCGAGGACGCACTTGCTGCATTAGCGTCTTTGGCTTCGACCTGTGCTGCCTTGGTCGTCTTAACGGTCTTGGTTTCGGGTTTCTTGGTGGTCACGGAAGTCTTCGATTTCACGGAAACCGCTTTTTCGGCGGCTTGAGGTAACTTTTTGGCTGGCGCCGCAGTCGCTTTGGGCGCTGCTGCACGTACCGGCTTGACGGGAGCTGCCTTGGCTACCGTTTTTTTCGGCGTTGCTGCTGTCGCAGTCTTGGCCGTCGATTTCACTGCTTTGGTCACGGTCGCAGTCGCCTTGACTGCCGGCTTTGCAGCCGCCGCCCTCGGGGGTTTCGCAATAGCGGTGGATTTTACCGCCGCTGCTGCTTTCGTGCTCTTTACGGACGCTGCTGGAGTTTTTGCGGGTTTCTTCATTGCATTTGCCATAGAATCAACTGCCAATTGAGATTTACTCATTGCGCCAATCAAGTCATGCTAATGATGCAACTTCGGTACCGGCTTGAACAACCCGGTAGACTCCGGCTGCACGCGCAACGTTCCTTTTTTCCTCTTTGCCCTGCGCTTCCGGAAAACAGGCAGTTTCGTCATTCCGGGAGTCGCATTTACCGCTCCTGCAGCGCACCACCGGATGATTTCGGAGAGTGCAGTACAGGACCGCCAGGGTAAGAAGCAAGAGCCATCCGGCGGAACTAAAGCCCTATAGTATAGCAGATATGGGGCCCTTTTCCTCCTGATCAAGCCGCGAAAACCACCCATCGGACGGGCAAAAGACGATAATTTTCGCTGTTTTACCCTTCTTTGATGCTTTCTTGCATGGCCTTGAGACAATCGGCCATTTTTCCCTGCGCAGCTCTTGCCTACCTGGGCCGCGCAAGCGATGCCATGCCTAGCTCGCCACGGCCGGGCCGGCCTGGCGCTTGAGCACTTCCTTGTGCTGCATCAGCTCGCGGTAGCGATTACGCTCCTCTTCGGTACGCAGGTTCGAGCCCACCAGTACCTGCATTTCCTCTTCGATTGCGCGAATCTTGCTCATTCGTATGGCGCCGGCCATTTCCGCACGGACGACGTCGAACTCGGACTCCGACTCGGATGCGATCTCGGCGATCATCGAATCGAACTCAGGTCCGCCTTCGCGCAAATGCTCCACCAGGCTGGCGAAGCTGGCTTGCTCTCCCATACTCTGCGCCACACCGACCAGATGCTCCAGCATCTGCGCACGGTCGGGAGCGATGTTGCCGACCGCCTGCAAGGCTTCGGCATCGAGATCGGCCGCCAGTTGCGGATGCGCCACCAGCAGGCGCATGATCTGGCGCTCCAAACCGACGGGCGCGGTGCGCTTGCCTCGCGGCGGCGTCACCCTGACGCGCGCCACCGGCTTTTCCAGTTCGAACAAGGCTTCGATTTCGGCCGGGGTCGACTGCGTGACTTGCGCCACGCTGCGCACGATCTGCAAACGCAATGCCGAGGCAGGCAATGCCTGCAGCATCGGCTTGGCGGCAAACTGGGCATGCGCGCGTCCTTCGGGCGTACGCATGTCGTTTTCACCGATGATCTCGCGCAACAGGAACTGCGACAACGGCAGCGCTTCCCGAATCTGCTCCTCAAAGGCGGCAGCGCCCATTTCGCGGACATAGCTGTCCGGGTCGTGCTCGGTCGGCAAGAACAGGAACTTGATGGTCTTGTTATCCGATGCGTGCGGCAGGCAGGCTTCCAGTGCGCGGCGTGCGGCGCGGCGGCCGGCGGAATCGCCGTCGAAGCTGAAGATCACCTGGTCGGTCTGGCGCAACAGCTTTTGCACATGGATCGGCGTGCAAGCCGTTCCCAGCGTGGCTACCGCTTGCGGGAAGCCCAATTGCGCCAGCGCCACCACATCCATATAACCTTCGGTCACCAGCGCATAGCCGGCCTCGCGGATCGCCTGCCGCGCCTCGAACAGGCCGTACAGCTCGCTGCCCTTCTGGAACAGCGGCGTTTCCGGCGAGTTCAGGTACTTCGGCTCGCCGCCATCCATCACACGCCCGCCAAAGCCGATGACCTGGCCCTTGGTATTGCGGATGGGGAACATGACGCGGCCGCGGAAGCGGTCGTAGCGCTTGCGGTGGCCGCCGCCCTCTTCGCTCTTGTCGATCACCAGCCCGGACTCGACCAGGGCTTCGTTCTCATACTCGGTAAAAATCTGGCGCAGGCTATCCCATTCATCGGGCGAATAACCCAGCCCGAAACGGGCCGCGATTTCGCCGGTGAGGCCGCGCCTCTTCAAATAATCGATCGCCGGCTGTGCGGTACGCAATTGCTGGCGGTAAAAATCGTTGGCGCGCGCCATGACGTCGGATAACGCCATGCTCCTGGCCTGGTTTTCAGCGCGTTGCGCGGGTGGAATGCGGTCTTCGTTTTCCGGCAGCACCATCCCCACGTTCTGGGCCAGATCCTTGACCGCCTCGACGAAACCCATGCCTGAATATTCGATCAGGAAACTGATCGCAGTGCCATGCGCACCACAACCGAAGCAGTGGTAGAACTGCTTGGTCGGGCTGACGGTAAAGCTAGGGGATTTCTCGTTGTGGAAGGGGCACAGGCCCATGAAATTGGCGCCGCCCTTCTTCAACTGCACATACCGGCCCACCACGTCGACGATGTCGACGCGGGTCAAGAGATCCTGGATGAACGACTGTGGAATCACTTGATGAAGGCTGCGTACGAGAAATCAGAAACGGCCATCAGGACGACAGCGCAGCCTTGACCAGCGCAGACACCGCGGTCATGTCGGCACGGCCGGCCAGCTTGGGCTTGAGTACGCCCATCACCTTGCCCATGTCCTGCGGACCGGCGGCGCCAGTGGCAGCCACAGCGGCTTGCACTTCGGCCTTGATCTCGTCTTCGGACAAGCCGGCCGGCATGTAGGCGGCCAGCACAACCAGTTCGGCCTTTTCGATATCGGCCAGGTCCTGGCGGCCGCCGGCTTCGAATTGGGAGATCGAGTCCTTGCGCTGCTTGATCATCTTTTCGATGATGGCCAGCACGTGTGCATCGGTCAGTTCGACGCGCTCATCGACTTCCTTTTGCTTCATCGCGGCCGTCAGCAGGCGGATGGTGCCAAGCTTGCCCGTATCCTTGGCGCGCATGGCGGCCTTCATGTCTTCCGTGATCTGCTCTTTCAAACCCATTAGGTGCTCCGAAGATGAGGTAGATGGTTTGTTGTGCTTGCCATGACGGCGGCCTGGCGGCTGGCGGAGGCAAGGGCGCAACAGGAATGCCAATGTTGCTGATCTTTAAGATCGTAGAACATAGATGGGCTTATCGCCAGAATAAAACACCGGGCCTGGTATCTATATGCGGTCGCAATGGGAAAAACAAACCCGCTGCGCCCTCGGGACGTCCCAAACACAATCTGGCGAAAAATGCGAAAACCCGCTGCGGACCAACACCGGAGCGGGTTTGCACATCAGCCGCGCGAGCACGCGGCGAGAAATTCTTAGTACAGCTTCTTCGGCAGTTGCTGGCTGCGGATGCGCTTGTAGTGGCGCTTCACAGCAGCGGCCAGCTTGCGCTTGCGCTCTGCAGTCGGCTTTTCGTAAAACTCGCGCGCGCGCAGCTCGGTCAGCAGACCGGTCTTTTCAATGGTGCGCTTGAAGCGGCGCATCGCGACTTCGAACGGCTCGTTTTCTTTAACACGAATAGTGGTCATGTAAATTCAAACCAAAAAGGTTAGGTTGGATTAGCAAAGAAAGCGATTCTAGCAGACCGCGGCTCCGATTGGAAGGCCGGACGTGGCATTTTTTCCACCTGAAACGTAAAAATCGGATAAAAATCAATTACTTATTCCAGGCAAGCTGAGGCTGCGCATGAACTGTCCCCCACTTGTTGCCCAATAAAAATGCCGAATCAGACGGCAGATCCCGCCGCCACGCCCGAGGCCCAGGCCCACTGGAAGTTGTAGCCGCCCAACCAGCCGGTAACATCGGTGGCCTCACCAATGAAATGCAGCCCAGGCACCTTGGCCGCCATCATGCTCTGCTGCGACAGTTCGCGGGTATCGATGCCGCCCAGCGTCACTTCGGCCTTGCGATAGCCCTCCGAACCACTGGGCAGGATCACCCAGCGGTTGAGCGAATCGCCAAGCTGGCGCAGCGCCTTGTCCGGCATATCCGCGATACGGGCGCCGGTATCGAAACCATTGACCTTGAGCCATCCCTCGGCCAGCCGGCCGGGCAGCCACTGCGCCAGGATATTGCCAAGGCTCTTCTTGATCGTCCCTTTGCCCGCAATCAGCGCCTCGGCCACGTCGACCCCGGGCAGCAGGTTCAGCGTCAGCGGCGTGCTGAGCTGCCAGAAGCTGGAAATCTGCAGGATCGCCGGGCCGGACAGTCCCCGATGCGTGAACAGCAAATCCTCAAGGAAGTAGCCGCGCTCTTTCTTGGCGCCGGTCTCTACCTCCACCTGCAAGGCGATCCCGGCCAGGTCGACAAAAGGCTCCCAGCCGCGGCCATCGAAAGTCAGCGGCACCAGGCCCGGGCGCGTCTCCACCACCTTGAGGCCGAACTGCTTGGCGATACGGTAGGCGAAATCGGTAGCGCCGATCTTGGGAATGGACAGCCCGCCCGTGGCAATCACCACGCTGGAGGCGAGAATCTCGCCGGCGCTGGTGTCGATGCGAAACAGGTCCCCGCTCTTGCCCACCTGCGCCACACTGCATGGCATGCGCCAGGCGACATTGCCGGCATCGCATTCGGCCTTGAGCATGGCGATGATGTCTTCGGCAGAGTCGTCGCAAAACAGTTGCCCCTTGTGCTTCTCGTGGAAGCCGATGCGATGGCGCTTGACCAGCCCGATGAAATCCTGCGGCGTATAACGCGACAAGGCGCTGCGGCAAAAATGCGGGTTCTGGGAAAGATAATGCTGCGGACCGGCGCCGGCATTGGTGAAGTTGCAGCGGCCGCCGCCCGAGATGCGGATCTTCTCCGCCAGGCGCGTCGCATGGTCGATCAGCACCACGCTGCGCCCGCGCTGCCCCGCTACGGCGGCGCACATCATGCCTGCCGCACCGGCGCCGATCACGGCGACATCAAACTGTTGGGAACTCATCTCATCTCCGGCACACATCTCGGATGCTGCCCGAGCTTGATTCAAAACCGTGATTGTCCGCGATCCGGACATACAAAGACAAGGGGCGGACATCTTTCGATACCCGCCCCCTGCAATTGCCGCAACCGGCGCAAACCGGTTTATTGGAAATAAGGCGGCGGCGCCTCGCCCATCCACAGTTCGGACGACAACCGCATCATGTCGTTGAGCGAGCCGCGCTGCGTGAACACCTGGCGCAGCCAGCCGGCGTCGGACAGGCGGTCATGCGCCATGCGGCGCAGGCGCTGCAGCGTCTGCCGCTCGGCATCATTCTGCACATAGGGTTCGAGCAGTTGCAATTGCTGCAGCAGGTGTTCGAAGATAGGCAGCTTGCGCGACTCCGACGGCGTCGCGCCATGCAATGCCAGCATCCCGTTCAGGCCGAAGCGGCTGGCTTCGAAACGGTTGTACTGGTACAGCAGGTAGAAATCGTCGGTCACCGTGAACGGCCGCTCGGTCAGCACCCAGCGCGCCAGCAGCTGCGCATACGCGCCCAGGTGGGCGGCATGCTCGATGGTCAATGGCGTATCGCAGACCCGGATTTCCACGGTGCCGTATTCGGGCTTGGGACGGATGTCCCAGTAGAAATCCTTCATGCTGGCGATGATGCCCATCCGCATGAGCTCGTCGTAATACGTCTCGAACTCGGCCCACTTGGTATGCACCGGCGCCGTCCCCGACAACGGGAAGGCACGCACCACGTTGCTGCGCGAGGAATCGAAGCGGGTATCGGCGCCCTGGTAGAACGGCGAGGCGGCCGACAGTGCGATGAAGTGCGGCACATAGCGCGAGAAAGCGTGCGTCAGGTAAAGCGCGTCATCGCCGGTAGGCACGCCAATGTGGATATGCTGGCCGAACACGGTAAAGGTCTTGGCCAGGTAGCCGTACTTTTCGTGCAGATGATGGAAGCGCTCGCTGGGCGTAATGCGCTGCTCGTTCCAGTGCTGGAACGGGTGCGCGCCGCCGCCGGAGACGTCAATGTTGAGATAGCGCGCGCCATTGTTGAGCGCGGCGCGCAAGCCTTTCAACTCCTCGACCAGCTCATCGACGCGGGTGTGGATGTTCGAATTGAGCTCGATCATCCCCTGCGTCATTTCCAGCTTGATCTGCTTTTGCAGTTCGCGCGGCGCAATCCAGTTCAGCAGGTCGACCGCATCGCTGGCCAGGTTGTAGTTGCGGCGGTTGACCAGTTGCAGTTCCAGTTCGATGCCCATCGTGAATGGCGTCGACGAACTGAACGGCAGGATACCCGCGCTGCCTTGCGGATGCTCGGTTTGTGCGCCGGCATCGAAGCCGGGCTCGTTTCGGGTCAGTGTCTCGGTATTCATTCGCGTCCACTTTCACCAGATTTGATCAGCGCAAACTGCGTCGCGACCGGCCCCAGGAATTCCAGCGCAATCAATGAACCTGCCAGCAGCGGCAGCACATTGGCCGTGGTATGCGGGTACAGCGACGACACGGTTTGCATCAGCCCTACCCCGACTTCCGTCATGGGCAAGGTCCCTAAAGTCAGCAACCCGGCCTGGCGCCAGTTCATGCGCGCAAAACGCGCGAACAGGAAGATGCCGCACCCCATCGCCAGGAAACGCGCGGCAATCAGGATCAGCACGGAGAAGCCGAGTATCGACAGGTCCGACAGGCGCATCGATGCGCCCACGGTGACGAACAGCATCACCACGAACAGTTCGTTGGCAACGCCGAATTCAAGTTCCATCAGGTCGAACTGGCGATCCAGGTTCTTCGACAGGATGGCGAAGATCAGCATGGTCAGCATCACCGGCAGATGCAGCGCATGCGCCACGCCGATGGCCAGCGCAATCACCGAGATCACCAGCACGAACTGCGAGCTGCCTTCCCGGCCAAGCAGGCGCGCCAGCGGCATCATCAGCCAGTAAGTCAAATAGGCCAGCAGCGCCGAACCGAACAACGAATACAGCGTGTGCTGGATCAGCGTGGAGACCGGCGTGCCGGCCTCATGCGCAATCACCGGCAACAAGGCGTAAGCCGCCAGCACCGCCACGAAATTGTTCAACGCAGTCATCGCCGCCAGGCGGCGCGTGACCTGGCCTTCGGCCTTGAGGTCGCGCAGCACCACCAGCACCACGGCCGGCGCGGTGGCGATCGCCATCACGCCGCCCAACAGCGCCATCACCGGATCGGAACCGAACCAGATGAGCGCGACGCTGACAAAAACGAAGCACAGCACCGCGGAAGTCCCGACGGTAATCAGCAGCCATTTCTCGCGGCGCAGCCAGCCGATATCGACATACCGTCCCAGCTGGTAGAGCACCAGCGCCACGGCAATATCGGCGAACACGTTGGTGACCTTGAGTACTTCACCCGACAACAGGTTGAGACCACCGGCGCCGAGAACGAAGCCGACCAGCAGATAACCGGTAATGCGCGGCACCCACGGTGACTTGGAAACTACGTAGCCCGCGATCAGCCCAAACAACAGCAAGCCGCCGAATACCAGCAAGGCATTCCATTGCAGCGTCTGTGCGAGGGTGAAAGACGGAAGAGCCCACTCCATATCTCCTCCTGACAATGATTCGGATTGTTGAAACCGCATGATGCACAACGTACATCATGCAGATCGCATGAGCGTCGGCAAGCTGTCCGGCATGTCGAAGGATGCTTGCGTGATGGTGACAGTGCCGGTTATATGAGCCGACCAATGATGCTGCTCGTCGCGATGATCTTTTTTATATTACAACGGAATAATTGATTTTCTTCGTTTGATATTTTTCGTCGGGAATTTATCCGCAACGTATTCGAGTCCGGAGACAATCATTTGAGGTATCTCATTGTTCCCAAAAACGGCCATCGGCAGTAATCAGAGCAGACCTGATTCGTTTGTCAGAAAACACCGACATCAGCGCGCCGCGATAGCGCGCCAGTTGCGCCGCATAATCGGCGCGTTCGCTGTCCAGCAGGCGCCGCTTGTAATCGAGAATCCACACTTCGTCGTCAAACATGACCACGCGGTCGCAGCGCAGCACACCGGCGGGTGTGACGATTTCCATCTCATTACGCGCCGCGCGGTGCAGCGCAGGATTGAAGAAGCGCTCCAGCTCCGGCTGCGCGAACACATGCCGCGCCTGCGCATGCACCACCTGCGCCAGCTCCGCCGAAATGCCCAGCCAGCGCACCAGCACAGGCGCGGACGGTACCTGCGGCGGCCAGTGCGCCGAATACGTCAGGCGTTCCAGCAATGCATGCAGTGCGACACCTTCGTCGATGGCGGCATTGCCGACCAAAGTGCCATCTTCACCGATGGCCGGCGGCGCACTCCCCTCTTCATCAGCCGACATGCCGAACAGCGAAGGCGGCATCGGACGCGGATCGAACAACGCGATCTCAACATCCAATGCGACATCGATCGCCTCAGCGCCCGCCACCGCCTCGGTGGCGATATCGCGCACCGGCGCTTCGGCGGCGAACAAGCGCTGGTACCAGCTGCCTTCCTGCAGCCCCCCTTCACTTGCGCCACGGGTGCCGGCCACGCCGGAAACCAGCAGCAATTGCTTGGCGCGCGTGATGGCGACGTACAGCAGGTTCCAGTCTTCCTGCAGGCGGAAAGATTCCTCGGCGGCGAACAGATGCTCGCGCGCGCGGCCACGCTCGCTGCGGCGGCCGAATGCGGAAAAATGCGTGGGTGCGTCCCGGTCTTGCGGCCAGTCGCACAGGATGCCGACGTTGTCATCCACCGAGTCGCTGTGGTTGGCATCCAGCAGCGCCACCACCGGCGCCTCCAGCCCTTTGGCGCTGTGCACGGTGAGGATACGTACGGCATCGGCGGCAGCATCGACACTGGCCTCATCGGGCGCATCGCCGCCGGAACTGCGTTGCAGCACGCGCAAGGCGTCGATGAATTTGGGCAGGCTGGGATAACGCCCGGCATCCATGTTCAGCGACAGTTCAACGAAGGCCGCGATATTGCCTAAGGTCTGGCTGCGCGTGAGCGGCGAGGCGTTCTGCGCATAACGCGCCACCAGTTGCCCCTGGTGCAGGATCCGGTCCAGCAGGTCATGCACCGGCAAATGGGGCGCGGCTTGCAGCCAGCGCTCCAGCAGGTTGACCGCGCGCACGATCTCCGACGAAGCGCTGCCGTCGCGCTGCATGGCCTGCATGCGCTGCCACCAGTGGCCGCCATCGGCGTCGCCGCCCGATTTTCCACGAATCGCGATCTGGATCAGGTCGTGGTCGGACGCGCCGATGATCGGGCTCTTGAGCACATGCGCCAGCGCGCGCGTGTCGTTGGGCGTGATCAGGAAAGTCAGCAACGCAATCAGGTCGGCAATCTCCAGCGATTCCAGCAGGCCGCCGCGCCGGTCGGACACGAATGGGATGCCGGCCGAGCGCAACGCGCTTTCATAGGCCGCCAGGTGGGTGCGCTTGCGCACCAGCAGCATGATGTCGCCCCAGCGCATCGACCGCTCCGACTTGCCATCAGTCACCGGCACTTCGCGGCAAGCCTTGAGCAAGGCCTGGGCCAGCGCCTCGCCTTCCAGGCGGCGGCGCGCGTCTTCTTCCTCTTCGCGCGGCGTGATCAGCGGATTGCGCCAGGCGATGACGTGCTCTTGCTCTTCCTGCGGCGCCTGTTCTTGCGTTTCAACCGGTTTCGCCAAAGGCAGGCGCCATACTTCACCACCATCGATGCCCAATGTGGTCTGCTGCGCGAACAGCGGATTGCCGCCTCGCATGAAAGACTGGTTCAGCACCGCCACCACCGCACTGGCATTGCGCCGCGTCTGGTTGGCGCGCAGAATGGCGGCGCCTTGCTCACGCAGCAGTTCGCGCGCCGCCACAAATACACGCGGCTCGGCACGGCGGAAACGGTAAATCGATTGCTTGGGGTCGCCCACCACGAACACGCTGGGCTGCTCCACATCGCCGCCATACGCGCGCAGCCAGGAACGCACGATGCTCCACTGCAGCGGGTTGGTGTCCTGGAATTCGTCCAGCAGGATGTGCTTGTAGCGCGCATCCAGGCGCGTCTGCAGGTAGGCGGCGCTGGCCTCGTCGTTGAGCAGGCGGTAGGCTTGCCATTCGAGGTCGGCAAAGTCGAACACGCGCTGCTCGGATTTCACTTCCTGATAAAAATCGAGGTAGGCGCGCCCGGCAGTGAAGAGCGCCCGGTTCAGTTGCAAGACTGTCTTTTCCTTGCTGCGTTGCTGCAGCGCCCTGATTTCCTCGCCGACTGCATTGAACTCTTTTTCGAAAGCCTCCAGCGCCCCCTCTTCCTCGGCGCCGTAATGCTTGACCAACGCGGCAAGGAAGGCTTTCACCTTGCCGTTCTTGCGAGGCTTGTCCTTGTCGTCATAGAACTGGCTGGACAAAGCCTCAAAGTTTTCCAGTGCAGCGCCTGCTGTCATCGCAGTCTCGATCGCGACCGCGCGCGTCTTGTTGGCCGCCGATCCCTGCCCCAGCAAAACCGCCAGTTGGCCGATACGGCCGCGCAAGCTGCCGTCGTCCCACAAGGTCAGCCGCGCGTCGAGGCGTGCGTCGCTGCCGCACAGTTGCTCCAGCCACAGGAGTGGTGTCGGCTCGGTGGCATCATCGGCATCCTGCTGGGTCGACGCCCACCATTCCGCGCGCTTGTCGAGAAAGGCATCCAGCAAGTTGCGCGCATTGAAGTCGCCGGCCAGTTCGTACAGCTCCAGCAAGGCTGCCTTGATTGCGCCCTCCTTGGGCGAGCGCAGGCTTTGCATGAAGCGGCGATAAGCCTCGTCCAGCAGCTCGCCGTTCTTCTCGGTCAGCGTGTAGCCATGCGGCACACCGGCCGCCAGCGGCGCGATCTGCAGCAGGCGGGCGAACCAGCTGTGGAAGGTGTCGATGGACAGGCTCTGCTCGCTCGACAAGATACGTTCATAAAGGCCGCG
Organism: Herbaspirillum chlorophenolicum; assembly: GCF_001189955.1. Taxonomy (GTDB): domain Bacteria; phylum Pseudomonadota; class Gammaproteobacteria; order Burkholderiales; family Burkholderiaceae_D; genus Herbaspirillum; species Herbaspirillum chlorophenolicum. The sequence goes on from NZ_LFLT01000026.1 coordinate 16,772, forward strand.
CGCCGCCGGCATCAGGCGTTCAAGATCGGCTTTGGCCACGCCGCGTTCACACAGCAGGGCGGCGGCTTCCTTGTCATCGGCCAGCGCCAGTTGGTGCAACAGCTCCATCAGGCGCTCGCGCATTTCCTGCGCGGCCTTGCGCGTGAAGGTGATGGCCAGCAGTTCGGAAGCCTGGGCGCCGGCCAGCAACAGGCGCAGCATGCGCGCCACCAGCAGCCAGGTCTTGCCACTGCCGGCGCAGGCCTCGACTACCACCGAGTGCCGCGGGTCGCAAGCCGCACGCGTGAAAGTGCCAGCATCGACGGCGACACCGTCGACTTCATAGGCGGCCGGTTTTTCCTGAGCGCTCACAGCCACGCCCCCTTGCGGCACAAGCCACGCATGTCGCAATACTGGCAGACGGATTCGATGCCGTTGGCGGGCAAGGCGGCGCCGTGCGCCACCGCTTGCATGGTGGCAGCGATCTGTTGCTTGAGCATCTGCTGCCTTTGCGGGAAATCCGGGGCGGCGGCATCGCCGGTCTTCTTGTCCGCGCCCAGCTCCAGGGCGACGTAATGCGCGGCGTCGATGCGCCGGTCATCCAGCAGGCCGTAAAAGGCCAACTGGTGATCATCTTCGTCCTTGACCTTTTGCCGCAGGCTGGCCAGCGGCCGCGTCTTGTAATCCAGCAGCGCGCGCTCGCCCTGCCCGTTCTCGTCGACGCGGTCGAGGCGCCCGTAGAGTTCGATGGAACCATCTTCCCAGGCCAGCGTGTGCGATAAGGCTTCCTCGCCCATAACGAAATGCCAGCCCTGCGCTTCGCGCTCACCGGCCCACAACAGGTAAGCCGGGATCACCTTCTGCCAGCGCGCGTAATACGCCAGCGCGGCCGGATGCTGGTTCAGCGCGCGGTTGAAGATCTCGGCCGAGATCGCTTCCAGCAAAGGCGCGCGCGCCGATGATGGTGTCTGCTCGTCGCGCACCGTCTCGTGGTAGCGCGTCAGTATCTCGTGCAGCCAGCTGCCGTAGTCGCGCTTCTCGGGCATGTCGGAGAGTTCGTCCATCACCGCCACGCGCAGCATGCGCGATGCGAAGAACTGGTAGGGACAAGCCAGGAAACTGCCATACGAACTCGAAGACAATTTCAGCGGCAGCAATTCCGGAGCAACCGGCGCGGGCATGGCGGACGCTTGCACCGGCAAGGTCTTTTGCGGCGGCGGCAACTGGATCTCTGCCAGCGCGGGCAAGCCTTCCTGCGCAAGCTTCAATGCCAGACGCTGTATCCAGGGACTGACCGGATTCGGCTCGCCATCCTGCTGCGTCTGCCAGCACAGCACCACCTCATCGTTCACGCACAGCAATTCGGCCAGGTCGCGCAATTGCTGGCGCTGGCGGGAGGCGCGCGTGGCCAGTCCCAATTCGCGCCGCACCGCATTGGAAAAGAACAGGGTCTCCTGCGGCGGCGACGGCAGGTGGGCGGCATCGGCGCCGATTACCAGCACCGCGTCGAAACGGCGCAGGCGCGCGCCGTTCAACGGCAGCATGACGACGCGGCGGTCGGCGATGGGCGGCATGTAGGAGGTCGCATCCAGCCGCAGGTTGAGCAAGGCACGCCATTCGGCGAAGGAGAACTCGTCCTGCAGCGGCGAACCGTATTGTTCCGCGGCGATCTCGTCGAGCAGCAGCAGGCATTGCTCGCCGGCCACATCCTGGCGCAGCGCGGCGGCCATGCCGAGCGCATCGATCATCGCACGCTCGGCCCGGCACCACGCGGCCAATGTCTTGCGTCCGGTGAATTGCGAAGCCTGGCGCGCCAGCGTTGCCACGCATTCCTGGTCTGCACCATCGGCGGTATCGGCCAATGCGCCCTGCACCGCTTGCCATTCACCGGCGATGTTGTAGCGCCGCAGGCGGGCCTCGATACGCATGACGCAGTCGGCCTTGGCCTCGTCATCGGGAAAGACGAAGGGGGATTTCAGCAAGTCCAGCAATGCGCTGGTTTCACCGCGCGCGGCGACCACGTCGTTCCAGGCTGCCAGCACGGCGGCGGCGCGGGTGGTGGAAAGTTTCCAGCCGGTCTCGTCGGCCACGGCCACTTGCGCGCGCTCAAGCAAGGCGCGCAGGCGACGTGCGGTAACGCGGTCTTGCGCCACCACCGCAATCTCCTGCTTGCCTTGCGCCAGCCAGCGCAGCACGATCTGCGCGCTTTGCACGGCGGCGTCTTCCAGATCGCCGGCGGGGCACAGCGTGGGCAGCACAGGCGGCGGCAGGTCGCCGGCATCGGAGGGCGGGTATGCGCCCTCCTCGTCCTCAGCCAGTTCGGACCAGGCGTCCATATATAAAGGATGGCGCTGCGCGATGGCCGGCCGGCTCCAGTCCAGCGTCACCACGCGCACCGTTTCGCGTTCGGCATAGGCGTTCAGGAAAGCGGCGTCCAGTGGTTCAGGTGCAGTCGGGCTGATCCAGACCAGCGGCATGGAGGCGCGCCCGGCCAGCGCCAGCATCGCCGAAAAGCGTTGGGCAATGCGGTCGCTGGCATCGAGTTGCCCCTTCCAGACCTGCCACACCAGTTGCGCCTCGTCGGACAGCATGCCGTGCGCCGATGGGGCCAGCGGCTCCAGCAACTGCGCCAGCGCCTGCCGCCAACGGTTGTCGGCGACATCGGTGGCGCCGGCATTGGCGCGGATCTCGGGCAAGAGCGCCAGCGTCAATTCATCGGAGAGCGACAACAGCGTATGCGCCAGCGGCAGCAGGTCGGCGTTGCGCCGCGCGGAAAACATTTTCTTCAGCCAGCCATGCTCGCGCAGCTGCGCATAGAGCTGCATGAGGCGTTCGCTTTCCGGAGGCACGGCCTGCTCATCGGGCGGCAGCATCGCCAGCCAGCCGGACATGGTATTGATGCGCGGCGCCAGATAAGACCGCCCGAGTTCGCGCGTCAATGCGCTTTTGAAATTCTGCGCATGCGAGAACGCCGGGACCAGCAATTGGCAGGAGGAAAAATCGAGTGCGCCCCCGCCTTGCGACTGCAAGGCGTCGCCCAGCGGCTGGCCGGCCATGAGCAACAGGCGCACGGCCTGCTGCCAGAAATCGGCGGAAGGCGGGATCGGTATCGTTGCTAAAGGCATGCGTGGTCGGTAAAGGGGCGCGGGCGATTGTATTTTTCTCTCGGCCCGACAGTTTTTATCAATCACAGGGCGTCAACACGCGCCAAATCTGCTGCGCATTGTATGCCAGCGGCGGGGGCGTTTCAGGCCTTTTTCGGCCAATCTGCCCGCAAATCCGCTGCGGGCGGGGAGCCGGGCCAGCCCGACCCGCTGATGGCGGCTGACAACAACGCCGATGGCGCTGTCCACACTTTTGCAAAAAATCGGTTATGATTGTTTCCGTACCCCGCCGAATACCCCTGCCGCGCTTCAAAAACAACTTGAATTGGCGCGCAACGACTCCACGTAGACTCTGCAATTCCGGAAGCGTTGATGGCTGACGCCAGGCAAAATGGTATTTATCCACGGCGCTATTTGACTACTTATACTCCCTCATACCGAGGACATGCCATGAGCGAAAACATCAAACATATCTCTGACGCCTCTTTCGAAGCCGATGTGCTGAAGTCCGACAAACCCGTCCTGGTCGATTTCTGGGCCGAATGGTGCGGCCCCTGCAAGGCGATCGCCCCGATTCTGGAAGAAGTCGCCAAGGAATACGACGGCAAGCTGCAGATCGCCAAGCTGGATGTCGATTCCAACCAGGCCATTCCCGCCAAGTTCGGCATCCGCGGCATTCCGACGCTGATCCTGTTCAAGAACGGCGCAGCCGCTGCCCAGAAGGTCGGCGCACTGGCCAAGGGCCAGCTGACTTCCTTCATCGACAGCAACATCTGATCATGTTCCAGACGGTGGCGCGCCCGCGCCACCGTTCGCTTGATGCAGGTTCCCGCACCAAGCACATTCTTTGACTCACACCACGCAACTCCCTCCCCCACCTTTATTTTTCCCGTCCCGGGACATCATATGCACTTATCAGAACTAAAAGCGATGCACGTCTCTGCGTTGCTGGAAATGGCAATCAGCCTGGACATCGAGAATGCTGCGCGCCTGCGCAAACAGGAACTGATGTTCGCGATCCTGAAGAAACGCGCGAAATCAGGAGAACAGATTTTCGGCGATGGCGCCCTTGAAGTGTTGCCTGACGGCTTCGGCTTCCTGCGCTCGCCCGACGCCAGCTACATGGCGTCCACCGACGACATTTACATTTCGCCCTCGCAGATCCGCCGCTTCAACCTGCACACCGGCGATTCCATCGAAGGCGAAGTCCGCACCCCCAAGGATGGCGAGCGCTATTTCGCGCTGGTCAAGGTCGACAAGGTCAACGGCGAACCGCCGGAAGCCTCCAAACACCGCATCCTGTTTGAAAACCTCACGCCGCTGCACCCCAACAAGCTGCTGCAGCTCGAGCGCGACATGCGCGGCGAGGAAAACATCACTGGCCGCATCATCGACCTGATCGCCCCGGTCGGCCGCGGCCAGCGCGGCCTACTGGTGGCCTCGCCCAAGTCCGGCAAATCGGTGATGCTGCAGCACATCGCGCACGCCATCACCACCAACCACCCCGACACCGTGATGATCGTCCTGCTGATCGACGAACGTCCGGAAGAAGTGACCGAAATGCAGCGCTCGGTGCGCGGCGAAGTCGTGGCATCGACTTTCGACGAACCGGCCACGCGCCACGTGCAGGTCGCTGAAATGGTGCTGGAAAAAGCCAAGCGCCTGGTCGAAATGAAGAAGGATGTGGTGATCCTGCTGGACTCCATCACCCGCCTGGCGCGCGCCTACAACACCGTGATCCCGGCCTCCGGCAAGGTGCTGACCGGCGGCGTGGACGCCAACGCCCTGCAACGCCCGAAGCGCTTCTTCGGTGCTGCCCGTAACGTCGAAGAAGGCGGCTCGCTGACCATCATCGCCACTGCGCTGATCGAAACCGGTTCGCGCATGGACGACGTGATCTACGAAGAATTCAAGGGCACCGGCAACATGGAAGTGCACCTGGAGCGCCGCCTGGCCGAGAAGCGCGTCTACCCGGCCATCAACCTGTCCAAGTCCGGCACCCGCCGTGAAGAGCTGTTGATCAAGCCGGACCAGTTGCAAAAGATCTGGGTGCTGCGCAAGCTGATGTACGACATGGACGAGATCGAGGCGATGGAATTCATCCTGGACAAGATGAAATCCACCAAGAACAACGCCGAGTTCTTCGATATGATGCGCCGGGGCAACTAAGTCCTTTCCCCATCCGGTCGCTGCCGCCCTGGCAGCGACCGCGTCCCACAGAATCCTCCCCCTTCGGCAGGAAAACGTTTTTTGCGTCAGGTAACGACGATGGTGCCGGACATGTTTTCATGGCCCGAACCGCAAAAGATGTCGCAATAGAATGTAAATTCCCCAGCCTTGTCCGGGACGACCCGCACCCGTGATACCGCGCCCGGCACAATGTCGGTACGTACCCCGAAGTCCGGCGCATTGAACCCCATCGTCAGGTCGAGACTGGTGAACTCCAATACCGCCGGCACGCCTTTCTGCAGCTTGATGATATTGGGCGTGAAGTCGAACTTCTTTGCCGTCACCTTGATGACGCGTTCCTTAGCCCGCCCGAACGCGACGGCCAGGGTGCCAAGCCCGGCCGCGGCCCCTCCGAGCAGCAATACGCGCCGTGTTTTATCGATGCTCATGATTTCACCGCTCCGATGGCAAGTTCGGTCATCGCATATTCCGCATTGCGCGGCTCGGATCTGACCGTCCGCACGCCCAGCCCCTGGTAGGGATGCGCGTCATCCCAGGGCAAAGGCGTGCGCTTGGGCTGCGAACCCGGCGCCGGCAAGGAGAAAATCAGCGACTTGGCGGAGTGGTGCGCGATATGCCCGGTCATGTGGTGGTTTTCCTGGTGGATATGGCCGTAGAAGACGGTGACGTTGGCGTGCGGCATCAGCAGTTCAACCGCCTTGGCGCCGTCGCGCGTGGCCCAATCCCATTGCGGATACAAGTCGAACAACGGACGATGCGCAAATACGACGATCCTGGCATCAGGCGGCAACCGCTGCAGATCGGCGGCCAGCCAGGCGAGCTGCTCGTCGCCAATCTTCGCAGCCGGATCGGAGACATTGTCCAGCACGATGAAATGGACGCCCTTGTGCTCGAAGGTGTAATGCGTCTTGCCGAAAAATTCCTGGTAGGCAGCGCCGTTATCCAGCGCAGCATCGTGCTCTCCGGGCATGAAGTACACTGTCTTCACCCTGAGCGCGGATACGATGTCCTTGAATTCGGCCAGCCGCTGCCGGCGTTCTTTCGGGTCGTCCGTGGTGTGCGTCAGGTCGCCCGTGAATACGATGAAATCCGGCAACTGCTCCAGGCTGTTTACCGTCGCCACGGCTTTTTTGAGCGTCCCTCTCGCATCCGGATTGGGGGCCCCTTCAAAACCCCAATGGGAATCCGACAGTTGCACAAAGAAGAAATCCTCGGCCGCGGCGCCGGCATCCGCCGCCGCAGCCCATCCGCTCAATCCAGAGGCATAAATGACCCCGCCCAGCCCGGCCAAGCGAAGAAACTTGCGCCTGTTCATCTCATTGTCCATCACGACCTCCACGGTTGGATCGATCACACGATCGATACCCCCATGAACCGCCGCCGTTAACAATTTATTCCCGCCATTGCCGCCGATTCGGGAATAAATTTACCGTGATGCCAGTCTTGTGGTGATACCCCATGGAAACGCGAGCATGATCGACTCAACAAGGAATGGACGATTCCAAATGCTGGTGATGCCGCATCTGAACTCGGCATTCAACCTGGCCTGCTGGCTGACGCGCAGCCGCCACGATGCGGAAGACCTGGTGCAAGAAGCCTGCTTGCGCGCTTTCAGGTTTTTTGACGGTTTCCATGGCGAGGATGCCCGTGCGTGGCTGCTCACCATCGTGCGCAACACTTTTTACTCCTGGTACCAGGAGCGCCACGCGCAACCGCAGAACACGCCATTCGACGAAGAATTCCATAGCCTCGACATGGCGGGCGCCATCGGTATGCCGGAGCGCGACAACAATCCTGAAAAACTGCTGATGCGCAAGGACTGCGAACGCCAGTTGCAACGAGGGCTCGCTGCCTTGCCGCTGGAATTTCGCGAGGTCATGGTCCTGCGGGAGCTGGAGGATCTGTCGTACAAGCAAATCGCCGGCATCGTCGGCATCCCGATCGGCACGGTCATGTCCCGGCTCGGACGCGGCCGCAAGCTCCTGGCAACCATTCTGGCCCCGGGCAATCAGGAGGAATAATGGACCATAGCGAAATCATCGAACTGTTGCCCGCTTATGCCGATCAGGAACTTGGCATTGCCGAGACGCTGGCCGTGCAGCGCCATCTTGATGCTTGCCCGGAATGCCGGCGCGAATATGAAGCGCAGGCAGCGTTCGGCAAGCGGATCCGCAAAGAAGCCATCTACTTCAATGCGCCCGCAGACCTTGCCGCGCGTATCGGCGGCGCATTGCCGCAAGACAAGCCGCGCCGCCCTGATCGCGCCAAGAGATGGAATTTCAGCTGGCTGCAGGCCGGCGCCGCCATGGCCACATTGCTGGTCGCCGTCTGGAGCGTCGGCCTGTATGTCAGCCTGCCGTCGGCGCAGGAACGCATGGCCGACGAAATCATTTCCAGCCACGTCCGCTCGCTGCAGGCGGATCACCTGACCGATGTCGCCTCCACCGACCAGCATACGGTGAAGCCATGGTTCAACGGCAAGCTGAATTTTTCGCCGCCGGTCGTCGATCTTGCGGCGCAAGGATTTGTCCTGGAAGGCGGGAGGCTGGACTATCTGGACGGCCATCCGGTGGCGGCGCTCATCTATCGCCGCCAGAAGCATCCGATTAATCTGTATATCTGGCCAGCCGCGACCAAAGATGCCGGGCCACAGGTGGAAACCGGCCGCGGTTACCACCTGGTGCACTGGACGGCGGATGACATGAATTACTGGGCGGTCTCCGACGTGGCTGAAAACGAATTGCTGAGATTTTCAGGCATATTGCGCCTGGCGACGCACCAGTAGGCATGAGCGCAAAAACGGCGGCCGGCAGCGCCCCTGCAAAGGCAAAACATTTCCTATTGAACAACTGCGCAGCTACTTGCATGGGGAATGGATATGTTGCGCCGGCCCCGGGTGGACGGCGATCCGTTGAGGAATGTTGCGGAAAACAACAGGGGCATGGATTGGGGGCATGACAGGATTTGACGCAAATACATGATTTCATTGTATAATTTCGGACTTTTCCAAACCGGCAAGTGATCGACAATCGGGTCAAGAAGCAGTGCGACCGACGAAGTGGTGATTGGCTACCAAACTACCCTGAGGCAGAAAATGAAAGAAGGCATCCACCCGGATTACCGCGAAGTCCTGTTCCACGACGTGTCGAACGACTTCAAGTTCATCACCCGTTCGACCATCGGCACCCGCGAAACCGCAGAATTCGAAGGCAAGCAATACCCGCTGGTGAAGATCGAAGTGTCGGCAGAATCGCACCCGTTCTACACCGGCAAGCACAAGATCGTCGACACCGCTGGCCGCGTCGAGAAGTTCCGTCAGAAGTTCGGTTCGGTTGGCTCGAAGACTGCAGTCTCGAAGTCGGCTTAATCCGCGCTTTCTCCGAAAAAGGCAGCTCCGGCTGCCTTTTTTGTTTGCGCGTTCGGGATCTCATGCCATGTTGTTGAACGCTCCCGAATGAGATTGGGAACAGCTTCCTCGTGCACCGTTGTCTGCGCACCGCAACAGCAAACCCAAATGCCTTGCCGGCAAACCGCTGTGTAGCAGTCAGAAACAACTATTTACGGGGAATTGCTGCACAATAACGGCTGCGTAAAATTGTCCCGGCGAACAACGTTCAAATATCCGGGATGCCAGCTGCGGCACAGATGAAAATGCCGGTGCGCAGCCAGCCCGCCGCGCTACCGCGGCCGCAAAAATAATGGCCCAGGCGCGCAAATGAGGCGCACCGCACCGGCCGCAATGTTGCCCGCGCCGTATCGGCGCCGGGTCCGAACCGATCAGCACGACAAGACAAGAGCAATAACATCTTGATGAAGCCAGTCCGTCTTCCAGCATCAGCCACCAACGCGCTTCCACGCATGGTGCTGCTCGCACTCGCCCTTTTGTACATCCTGCCCGGCCTGATCGGCCGCGACCCATGGAAAAACGAAGATGCCACCAGCTTCGGCATCATGTGGACCATGGCGCACGGCACGCTGGCCGACTGGCTCACCCCCAACGTCGCAGGCCTCGCCTTGCCCGCCGAAAGCCCGCTGGCTTACTGGTTCGGCGCCATCTGCATCAAACTGTTCGGCTGGCTGCTGGGCGATCCGCTGGCCTCGCGCGTGTCGACCATCGGCTGCTTCCTGGTCGGCTCCCTCTCGATCTGGTACACCACCTATCTGCTGGGCCGCCGCCCCGAAGCACAACCGCTGAAACTGGCTTTCGGCGGCCAGCCTGAACCCAAGGACTTCGGCCGCACGCTGGCCGACGGCGCCTTCCTGATCTATCTCGGTTTCCTCGGCCTGCTGCTGCACAGCCACGAAACCAGCCCCAAGACCCTGCAGATCGCGCTGGTTGCCTACGCCATGTATGGCGCCGCCCGCGTGTTCGATTTGCACAAGCGGCGCCATGCGCTCTGGCTGGGCGCCGCGCTGGGCATGCTGATCCTGACTTATGGCTGGCTGTTGCCGGCCGGTGCGCTGATCGGCTTGCTGGTGCTGGCCGCGGTGCGCAAGGATGCCGCAGCCGCCCGGCTGATCCTGGGCATATCGCTGCCGGTCGCCGCACTGATTTGCGCGCTGTGGGTGTTCGCCATCCGTACCCTGCTGCCGGCAGAGGCCGCCGGCCAGTTCGATATCTGGATGAGCTGGAACATCTACCAACTCAACGGCCCGACACTGGCCACGCTGGCCTTCTTCCTCAAATACGGCGTGTGGTTCGCCTGGCCGGCCTGGCCTTTTGCCGGTTGGGCCGTCTACGCCTGGCGCCGCCAGTTGCGCTCGCTGCACATCGCCCTGCCGCTGGCCTTCTTCATTCCCCTGACCTTGCTGGTGCTGGTCAACGTCCACAGCGAAGAAGGCATGCTGTTGCCGCTGCTGCCGGCGCTGGCGATCCTGGCCGCCTTCGGCCTGCCGACCATGAAGCGCGGCGCCATCAATGCAGTGGACTGGTTCTCGGTGATGACGCTGACCACCTCGGCTGCGTTCATCTGGATCGGCTGGATCGCCAAGGAAACCGGCTGGCCGGCGCAGATCGCGCGCAATGCCTACAAGCTGGCGCCGGGTTTCAAGCCCGGTTTCGAATGGATTTCCCTGGCCATTGCGATTGCCGCTTCGGTTGCCTGGATCATGGTGGTGCACTGGCGAATCTCGCGCCGCCCTTCGGTGCTGTGGCGCGCGGTGGTCTTGTCGTCCGGCGGCGTGATCCTGTGCTGGGTGCTGCTGATGACGCTGTGGCTGCCCTGGGTCAACTACGGCAAGAGCTACGCGGGCGTGGCCCAGCAGATTGAATCCAGGCTGACCTCGGTCAAGCAATGCGTGCAAAGCAACGTGGGGACTGCCCAGCGCGCATCCTTCGCCTATTTCGGCAACGTGCGCTTTGCCGACGAACGCGACCAGCGCTGCGACTACCTGCTGCTGCAGGATGACATCAGCAACCAGGATGCTTCGCCGATGCTGCGCCAGTATCCAGGTTCCTGGCAGATCGTATGGGAAGGCCGCCGTCCGTCCGACCGCGACGAGCGCTTCCGTCTCTACCGGCGTACCGGCCAGTGATGCCTGCCGCGCCTTTTTCCACTACCTCAATTTGAATTCAGACACACCACCTCTTTCCTCGCGCATCCACGTCGGGCGCATCGCACGCCTGGCATGGCCGCTGCTGGTCGGCCAGCTGGCGCTGATCGCCAACGGCGTGATCGATACCGTGATGGTGTCGCGCTTCTCGGCGCTCGACCTGGCCGCACTGGCGCTGGGCGTGTCCATCTACGTCAGCGTGTTCGTCGGATTGTCCGGCGTGCTGCAAGCCTTGCAGCCGACGATCGGCCAACTGTTCGGCGCCGGCCGCCACGGCGACATCGGCAACGAAGTCAAACAAGGGCTGTGGCTGGCGCTGCTGCTGAGCATCTTCGGCTGCCTGGTGCTGGCCTTCTCGCCGTTTTTCCTGTCCTTCGCCAAGGCCTCGCCGGAGCTGGTCGAAAAAGCCACGCTCTACCTGCGCATCGAAGCGCTGGCCCTGCCGGCCACGCTGGCGTTCCGCGTCTATGCCTCGCTCAATACCGCCATGTCGCGGCCCAAGATGGTGATGGCGATCCAGGTCTGCGGCCTGCTGCTGAAGCTGCCGCTGAACGCGCTGCTGATCTTCGGCGGCCTTGGCCTGCCGGCCTTTGGCGGCCCCGGCTGCGCGATCGCCACTACGCTGATCGCCTGGCTGATGGTCATCGTGGCCTGGCTGCTGGTGGCGAAGCTGCCCGATTACCGTCCGCTGAAATTGTTCGGCACCGGCTTCGTGGCGCCCTCCTGGAAGATTCTGCGCACGCTGCTTCGCCTGGGCATTCCGATCGGCTTGTCCTATTTCATCGAAGTCACCGCATTCACGCTGATGGCGGTGTTCATTGCCCGCCTTGGCGCGATACCGGTGGCCGGGCACCAGATCACCGCCAATGTCGGCACGGTGCTGTACATGCTGCCGCTGTCGATTGCCAGCGCCACCAGCACACTGGTGGCGCAAGCCATCGGCGCCAACGAATGGAAGACCGCCAAGAAGATCGGTTATGCCGGCATCCGCCTGTCGATGACGCTGTCGGTGCTGATCGGCATCGTGGTCTGGTTCACGCGCGCGCACATCATCCGCGCCTATACCCCCGATCCCACCATTATCGGCGCAGCGCTGCCGCTGTTCCTGTTCATCGCCTTCTACCAGTTGTTCGACTCGCTGCAGGTCACCACGGCCTTCGTACTGCGCGCCTACAAGGTAGCAGTGATCCCGACCGTGATCTATGCGGTGACGCTGTGGGGTGTGGGATTAGGCGGCGGCTACCTGCTCGGTTTCGATACGCTGGGCGTCACGCCGGCCAGCCTGCAAGGCGCACCGGGCTTCTGGCTGGCCAACAGCGTCAGCCTGGGACTGGTGGGCGCCGGCCTGCTGGCCTATTTGCGCAACATCCTGCGCCGTGCCGGCGCCGCCGGTTCCGCGGCATTCAGGGCCTGACGCACAGGACTCGCTTCAAATGGCCGGGCCATTACGGAGCATGGCGCCGAACAAGTCATCATTGCTGGCCTCCAGCAAACCTTGGGTCTTGGCGGCCTCGGCCGGCCGTCCCAGCAGGAACCCCTGCACCTGATCGCAATGCAGCGCCTGCAGTTCGCGCAGCTGCTCTTCCGTTTCCACGCCTTCGGCCACCACCTCCATCTGCAGCGCATGCGCCAGCGCGATGATGGCCGACACAATCGCCCGCCCCGAATGGTCGCTGGCATCCAGGCGTGAAGTGAAGAAACGGTCGATCTTGATCTGGCGGCAATGAAATTGGGCCAGATAGGCCAGGCTGGAATAGCCGGTACCGAAATCGTCGATCGCGATATCGAAACCCAGCGCCTGCAGATCATTGATGACACGGGTGCTGCGTTCGACATCTTTCATCGCCGCCGTTTCGGTAATCTCGAACATCAGCCGCTGCGGTGCGATGCCCGCCTCGCCGACGATGCTGGTGATGCTGTTGACAAGATCCGTGCGCATCTGCAGCGGCGACAGGTTCAGCGCCACCTTGACCGGTTTGACGCCCACCATGTCCCAGTGCCTGATCTGGCTGCACACTGCGCGCAGCACCCAATCGCCGATCGGGATGATCTGGCCGGAGCGTTCGGCAATGGGAATGAATTCAGACGGCGACATCTCGCCCAGTTCGGGATGAGTCCAGCGCAACAAGGCTTCGACACCGGTCAGCTGGTGGCTGCCGCCCCGGTACTTGGGCTGGAAATGCAGCGAGAACTGCTCTTGCTCGATGGCTTGCTGCAGCGCCTGGCGCACCATCAGGTGGCGCATCGCGCTGGCATGCATGGCCGGCTCAAAAAAGCGGTAAGTGTTGCGGCCGCTCTGTTTGGCCTCGTACATGGCGGCATCCGCATTTCGCATCAAGGCGTCGACCGAATCGCCGCTGTTCGGATAGACGGCAATGCCGATGCTTGATGTCACACGCAGGGTGGCATCCTCGATCTCGACATCCTGACGCAACACTGACAAGATGTTTTCGCTCAGATGCTCCACCACTTCCGGCGACGAGAGATTGCTCATCACCACCACGAACTCGTCGCCGCCGATGCGCGCCACCATATCCTCGCCGCGGATGCAGCCGCGAATGCGCTGCGACACCGACACCAGCAAACCATCGCCCACCGCATGCCCAAGCGAATCGTTGATTCCCGTGAATCCATCCAGGTCCATGAACAGCACCGCAAAAGGCCGTCCGTTGCGACGCGCGACCTGGATCGCGTGCTGGATGCGGTCGGAGAGCAGCACCCGGTTCGGCAGGCCGGTCAGCACATCGTGCGTCGCAAAATGCAGCAGCTTGTCGTTGGTGCGGCCGACGATTTTCTTGAGCACCCGGTTGCGCTGCGCGCCGCTGATGACCAGCGCCAGCGTCATCGCGAAGAAAGCGCCGAACACAATGCCGTTGACCAGATGCTCGCGCGTGATGCTGCGCAGAGCATGGCTTTGCGCATCGGGCATGATCGCCACGGCGCGCAGGCCGGCGCAGGCGCTCGCCACCAAGCCAGCACCCACCAGTATCGAAGCCAGTACGCGCCGGGTCTGCTGCGAATTGAGCGAACCCACAGAATTGGCGCTGGCCTTGCGTGTATTGGTAGAGGAAAACAAGGCGACGGCGAACACCGCCGTCAATTCAGTCGCCAGCACTGCCAGCAGCAGCAGGGATTTCTGGTACTTCAATTCCGGCACCAGCATCATCGCCTTGAGCGCCATATGGAACACAGCGTTCAGCGCAGCGCCAATGGCCACCCCGCCGACCAGCAACCGCGCCGCATGCGGCCGCCGCAATCCGGCCAAGTGCATCAGGTAAAACGCACTGCCCACCGTCAGCAGCAGCGACAATACCCCCAGCCGCGCCTCGAAACCGACCGCCATCGGCAGACGCAGCGCCGCCACGCACAAAAACAGCGCAGCCCAGATGCCAAGGCCGAACACGCCGGCGCCCAGGGTCAGCCACAACCTGCGGTACTGCGCCTCCTGGGTGGAAATGCGCTCAGATACTTCCAGCGCCGCATACGCCGACAAGCTGGCAACCAGCAGTGCGAACGCCAATAGCAGAAAGTTGTACGAACCAGGCATAGATTTGAACCCGCGTTCCTTGGCAGCCTCGGCATGGGCAATCGCTGGAAGCCCATGTGAAACGGCTCTTGCTCAGTATCGCGGCCGTGCCGACTTCACGCGTCTTGCCGCACGCATGCGCGGCAGCAAGAAGCGGAAGGCGTCAGTCGATCTTCCGCTGCATGCCAACGGGTCGCCGCGCTCCATTCGAACTTCGCCCAATATCATCCGGCGAGAATCGCATGCGCAAATGCATGCGTCCGCGACGACGCCTGGGAGATGTCGGAAATTCAAAAAAGTTACGTAACTAAAAAGATACTGCGAAGGTGCTGCCGATTACTTTGATTATTCGATTTGTTTCATCCAGCCTGGACCTTGCAGCAGGAAAGTCCGCCAACCCCATTCACGAACCGGCTTCGACCTACTTCCTGCAGGGAAGAGTGAAGCCTTGGTGATGCTGCGCCGCCATCGTAGCGGCACCTCCCGGCGGCCTTTATTTTAGCCGCTCTGCACAACACTGACTGCTGCCGGACGGCGTGTGGAAAGCCATCAAAAATGTCTCGCGTCCGACACAAGAAATTAAATATTTATTAGTAATAATCTGACAATTTTCTGAAACTGGACTATAACTGTATTAACAGTTTGTGATCGAAAGATTCTCTGTCATGGTGATCGTGCGCACCATGTTCAGTCGTTATTATCAACAACGCACTCTATACGCCAAGTAGACTGATGACATGACATGTGCAATGCATGCCGCTTGCCGGGAAACGCCGCAAGCATCATCGGCGATCCCCTTCGGAGACAGGCACATGGCGCTCTTCCGGCCTTCTGGAAACGCATCCCGCAACAGACTGGGAAGAGCCGTAGCTTGTCGACGACGATACCGGGACATGCCCCATCAGGGCAGTGATTATAAATCACGTTTGCTGCGTAACTCATTCGAAATGCAAACGTACCCCGGAAAACGCTGCGCCAAAGTAACTTCGAATCATGGAAACCTCCAATCAAAAATTCGCCAAACGCTTGCGTGCCTCGATGGAGCAAGCAGGATACGAACCCAAGCCCGCCGTCCTGGAAAGGGAATTCAATTTGCGATACTGGGGCAAGCCGATGACGCTGCATGGCGTGCGTCGCTGGCTGCTCGGAGAATCGATGCCCAAGCAGGACAAACTGGAGACGCTGGCCGAATGGCTGATCGTGACGCCCCAGCATCTGCGCTTCGGCGAAGAGATCGGCAAGCGCATCGACAAACGCCGTGCCCGCTGGGAAGAAGCCATTGGCTACCGCGAGCGCGAAGCCTTTGAAGCTTTCATCAACTTGCCGGCGCCGCAGCGCAAAATCGTCAAAGAAGTGATATTTGCATTTTCTCAGGCGGTGGCCAATAACGCCCCCGACAAAGAAGTAGCCCCCGTGAAAACGGGAACCAGGCGTCGCACCCAAAGCTGACCAAACCTGACTTCGACGCTATCCCTCTCGTTCATCATCATCAGATCTCGGCTGACACAGGGATCACTTCAAATTTCCCCTTCCTGCTTCGCCGCACTGTCGGCACTTCTTTTTCTTTTTTCTGAAACGCCTTGTCGCGTCACTATACCAGGCCACTCAATTCCCATTACACGGGACATCTTGTGGTGAATTATCCACGCTGCCTGATCTCGGATGCGACATGCACGCAATGATCCACTTGCTCCGAAATCGATTCAGGCACCGGACGCTGTCCATCCAGTACCGAAGCAATCCAGGCGGCAGTCGTCTCGGCATCCCGTCCCTCAGGCAAGTCGGGCAACTCTTCAGCCACGCTCTGCTTTTCCACCAGCACCGTCCTCACTCCGCGACTGAACCAGTCGATACGTTGTGCACGGCGCGCGTTGGCAACGGTCTCGCCTTCGGTGCCGCGCATCAGAAAGGCATCGCCGCGCTCATGCGGTGCGGCATGGCCGAAGTAATCGGACAACATGTCCAGATACTCGGGATGGGTGTAGGAAGTCAGACGCAATGCAGGCGCCGCAAACGGCTGCATGATCTTCACCAGCGTATGCGTCGAATTGCGCACACCGAGGATACGGCGCATATCCAGCAAGCGGGAAATCTTCGGCGCCAGCGCCTGGATGGGAATGAAAGCCGGCTTGCCGGCCGCCATCAAGGCCTCCGCTTCCGCAGCCGACGCCGCATGGTCGATACCCAGGGCGCTGATGATTTCGGCGCTGGTCACCCGCAGCGGGTCGTGCGTGACGCCATGCATCAGCACCGGTACGCCGCGCCGTACCAGCAACATGCATAACAGCGGCGTCAGGTTGGCCATCTTGCGCGAACCGTTATAACTGGGCAGCACCACCGGCGCATAGTCGGCCGATGGTGCTATCAGCGGCTGGAACGATGCTTCGGCCGCATCGAGAAAACCGCCGATCTCTTCCACCGCCTCTCCCTTGACGCGCATGGCCAACAGGATCGCACCCAGTTCCAGATCGGATACGCGGCCATCGAGCATGGCTTCATACATCAGGCGCGCATCGTCGCGCGACAAGCTGCGTGCGCCATCCTTGCCACGGCCGATTTCCTTGATGAAACGGGCTGCGGCCAACGGCGGTTGGAGTTGTCCGCCGGCCGATCCGGCGGAAGTGGAAATCTGTTCGTTTTGCATGGCCGAAGGGTACACCAAAACCTCGCCCGGCCGCTGCCACTGCAGTGCAAGAGCACATCCGCAAGGGCTTTCCATTACAATATCGTCTTTCCCGCACGCCCTTGCGAATGCGGGCGGCAACTCCATCTTCCATCCATGATTGTTCTCGGCGTCGAATCCTCTTGTGACGAAACCGGCCTCGCTCTGTACGACACCGAGCGAGGCCTGCTGGCGCATGCCCTGCACTCGCAGATCGCCATGCACCAGGAGTATGGCGGCGTGGTGCCGGAGCTTGCCTCGCGCGACCACATCCGCCGCGCCATCCCGTTGCTGAAACAAACACTGGCCGATGCCGCCGTATCGGCGCACGACATCGATGCCATCGCCTACACCCAGGGACCGGGCCTGGCCGGTGCGCTGCTGGTCGGCGCGTCGGTCGCCTGCGGCCTGGGGTTGGCGCTGGACAAGCCGGTGCTGGGTATCCACCATCTCGAAGGCCACCTGCTGTCGCCGCTGCTGGCCAGCAAACCGCCGCAGTTTCCATTTGTCGCCCTGCTGGTCTCGGGCGGCCATACCCAGCTCATGCGAGTGGATGGCGTGGGCCAATATGAACTGCTGGGCGAGACGCTGGACGACGCGGCCGGCGAAGCTTTCGACAAATCGGCCAAATTGCTCGGTCTGGGTTACCCGGGCGGTCCGGCAATTTCGCGCATGGCTGAATTCGGCGATCCGGCGGCTTACCAGTTGCCGCGCCCGATGCTGCATTCCAAGAACCTGGACTTCAGTTTTTCCGGCCTGAAAACGGCGGTGCTGACCGTGGTCAAACGGCACAACACCAATATCTGCGAACAAGACAAAGCCAACATCGCGCGCGCCTTCGTCGATGCCATTGTCGAAGTGCTGGTGGCCAAGTGCATGTCGGCCCTGAAGGAAACCAGGCTCAAACGCCTGGTGATCGCCGGCGGCGTCGGCGCCAACCGGCAACTGCGCGAAGCGCTCAACGCTGCGGCCGCCAAGCGCCGTTATGAGGTGTTCTATCCCGAGCTGCAGTTCTGCACCGACAACGGCGCCATGATCGCCTTCGCCGGCGCCATGCGCCTGCGCGAGCAGCCGGATTCGGCCAAGCGGGAATACGGTTTCAGCGTGCGTCCGCGCTGGCCGCTGGATGAATTGCGCGCGCCGCAAGCCGCCTGACCTGCCACGCCGCACCATGAAAAAAGGGCCGTTTTCACGGCCCTTTCCATTTGATTCGCGCTATCGCCTGCGGACTACTTCGTGGCTTTCTTCTTCTCGCCGATCCTGCTTTCCTTGCCCGCCAGCAGGTTGCCGATATTCTTGCGATGGCGGTAGATCAGCAGTGCGCTCATCGCCACCACCGCCAGCAGGATGCCGTCGGTACTGCCGAACAACAGGCCGTAGTAGAACGGCGCGAACAGCGCCGCCACCAGCGCCGCCAGCGAGGAATAGCGGAACGCATAGGCAATCACCAGCCAGGTCACCAGCGTAGCCAGCCCCAGCCATACATTCAGCGCCAGCAGGATACCCAACGCGGTAGCCACGCCCTTGCCGCCGACGAAGCGGAAGAACACCGGCCACAGGTGGCCGAGGAACACAGCCAGCGTCACCAGCGCCAGACCGGTATCGTCGACACCGAATTGCGGACCGAACTTTTGCGCCAGCCATACCGCCAGCCAACCCTTGAAGCCATCGCCAATCAATGTCAGCGCCGCCGCCTTCTTGTTGCCGCTGCGCAGCACGTTGGTGGCGCCGGGATTCTTGGAGCCGTAGGTACGCGGGTCGGCCAGGCCAAACAGCTTGGAGACGACCACCGCGAAGGAAAGCGAACCGATGAGGTAGGCTGCAATGGCGAAAAGGATGTTGTACATGGATGAAAAGTCTTTCAGATAGATCTTGTCGTTATCGGTTTTTGAATGTGGATACGCTAGTCCGGCAACGCGCACTGCACCGGCTTGGCGGGCAGCACCTTGAGGAGCGCAGCCGGATCGATGCCGACCAGGAAACCGCGCCGTCCGCCGTTGATGTAGATCTTGCCGAGTTCGAGGATGCTCGACTCGACATACACCGGCATCGCCTTGCGGGTACCGAAGGGGGAAGTGCCGCCGATCAGGAAGCCCGAATGGCGGTTGGCCACCTCCGGCTTGCAAGGCTCGACCGATTTGCAGCCGATCTGGCGCGCCAGGTTCTTGGTGGAAACCTTGCAGTCGCCATGCATCAGCACCAGCAGCGGCTTGGCAGCTTCGTCCTGCATCACCAGCGTCTTGACCACGGCATGCTCCTCCACGCCCAGTGCACGCGAAGACACGGCCGTGCCGCCATGCTCTTCATAGTCGTAAGGATGCTCGCTGAACGCCACGCCGCTCTTGCGCAGGAACTGCGTCGCCGGGGTTTCGGAGATATGTTCTTTTTTGGAACTCATGGGATTGTATAAATCGTCACGGCGTCGTCGTGCAAAGACACTCCAGCAACGCCGCCATGGGCGCACATTATGCCGCAAGAACGGCATAATACGCGCCTCCATCCTTGCGACCAAGCAAGCCCGCAATGCAACAAAGCCCTGATCCGACAAGTTGCCCTGCAATCATCCCCGTGGATGATGCTGCGCATGCAACTGCTTGAGGCGCTCACGCGCCACATGGGTATAGATCTGTGTGGTGGAAATATCGGCATGGCCCAGCAGCAATTGCACCACCCGCAGGTCGGCGCCATGGTTGAGCAAATGGGTGGCGAAGGCATGGCGCAGCGTGTGCGGCGACAGGCGTGCGGTAATGCCTGCCTGCAGCGAATATTTCTTGATCATGGTCCAGAACATCTGGCGCGTCATCGGGCCACCGCGCGCGGTGACGAACAGCGCATCATCGACCTGCCCGCTCAGGATCTGCGGCCGGCCTTCGGCCAGGTAACGCGCGATCCATGCGCCGGCCTCCTCGCCGAACGGCACCAGGCGCGTCTTGCTGCCTTTGCCGGTCACGCGCAGCACTCCCTCGTTCATGCCGACTTCGATACTCTTCAACAGCACCAGTTCGGAGACGCGCAGGCCGCTGGCATACATCAATTCGATCATGGTGCGGTCGCGCAATCCCAATGGCGTCGACACGTCGGGCGCCGCCAGCAGCGCCTCCACCTGGCCTTCCGACATGGTCTTGGGAAACCGCTGCGGCTGCTTCGCCGAACGCAGCTTGAGGCAGGGATCGGCGCTGATGCGGTTCTGCCGCAGCGCCAGCTGGAAGAAGCGCTTGAGCACTGCCAGCCTGCGGTTGGATGAACTGGCCTTGGTCTCGGCGTGGCGCGCGGCGAAATAGGCGTTGAGGTCGTCCGGCTGGGTGGCATACAGCGACTTGGCGCGCTCCAGGCCCAGCCAGTGCGCGTACAGAGTCATATCGCGCCGGTACGCATCCAGCGTGTTCTTCGACAAGCCATCCTCCAGCCACAGGCTGTCGCAAAACTCATCGATTGCCTCGCGGCTCTCTGGCGGCGCCTCGATCTTGGGGGTCATACGTCCCATCGTGTGCGGGTCCTCAGTATCCTGTCACGCCTTCGTGCTTGAGCAGCCAGCGCTTGACGTTCAGATAAAAGCCATCGACATCGTCGTGATGCGAAAAACCACCCAGCCCACCCGCCGCCGTCACACGGTGGCAAGGCACGATCAACGGATACCAATTGGCGCCGCAAGCCTGCCCGACGGCGCGCGGGGCCGACTTGATGCGGCGCGCGATATCGCCATAGGTCAGCACCTGCCCACTGGGAATTTCCGAGATGGCATGCCAGACGCGCTTCTGGAATTCGCTGCCGGCATCGGCCACCGGCAGCTTGAAGCGGAATTCCGGATCCTTCAGGTAACGCGCGATCTGCTTGGCGGCCTTGGCTGCCAGCGGATCGGTAGCTTCCTTCTCGGCGAAATGGCGCGGCAAATAAACCATCTCGCGCACCACACCCGCTTCGGTGCGAATGCCCATGCCGCCGAACGGCGTGTGGACAACGGCGGCGAACAAGTCGGCGAGCTGGGTGGCTGGAGTAGATGTCTTCATGATGGAAGTCGGTCGGCAACGATGCTGCGCTATTTTAGAACTCATTTCATCAATCGGCATGGACGCCTGCCACGCCATTTCCGGCGGCGCTTGATACCATCGCCGTTTCTGCCGGTCCAACAACACACCAACGGAGCTCCACGATGACGACAAGCGCCCTGCGCACCGAACCCGACCACCTGGTAGTGACTGCCGCCTCGCTGGCGCAGGGCATGGCCTGGGTAGAACAAAAGCTGGGCCTGAGCATGGCGCCGCGCATCGGCGGCGAACACGTGCGACTGGGAACACATAATGCGCTGATGTCGCTGGGGCCGGGGTTCTATCTCGAAGTGATCGCGGTCGATCCGCTGGCGCCGGCGCCGTCGCGTCCTCGCTGGTTCGGCCTCGACACGCAGGAAGACCATGCTTTCCCACGCCTGGCGCACTGGGTGGCACGCACCAGTGACATCCATGCAGCAGTGCAAGCCTCGCCGCTCAAACCCGGCATCGTCGAAGAAATGAGCCGGGGCGCACTGCACTGGCTGATCACGATCGCCGCCGACGGCCGCCTGCAATGCGACGGCCTGCTGCCGTCCCTGATCCAGTGGCAAAGCCAGCCGCATCCGGCGACCGCATTGCCTGACCTCGGTTGCCGCTTGGTGACGCTGGAAGGCCGCCACCCGCAGGCAGGCGCATTGTCGGCTTCGCTGCACGCCATCGGGCTGGACGACCAAAGGATTGCCCTGCATGAGGCCAAGGTGGCGGCATTGTCCGCCACCATCATGACGCCTCATGGAATTCGCGTGCTGGGCTAGCAAACAGGGCCACAAAAAGAAAAAGGCGCATCAACGATGCGCCTTCAAAAACTCCTGATGCATTCCCGGCTGTTTAGACAGCTCAATCGAATGCACGTCTCCTCAGTTTCCTCGGTATCTATACCGTTTGTTATGCACCACCCGCTTACATTCGGCCGGCCCCGGCGCCGCTTTCCGATGCGTCGGAAAAGCTGGCCTCGCGAGGCGTTGTACATCACAACAAAAACATCAACAAAGACTGACAGATTCGATTGCCGCGCCGGAAAGTGCAGCATGCCGGTTCAGCAAAGCACGCACTTTAACAGTACTTAAGACACTTTTCAAAGTACTTTTTGAGAGAATCTCACACATACTTCCTGGCAACTTAACAGACATCTGACGAAGGCGGCACCACCTTCCGGCGGCGCCCTCGTCATGCCTGCATCAGTTAAATACCAGATTAGGCAGCCACAGCGACAGTGCCGGCCAGTACGTCACCAGCGCCAGGAATCCCAGCATGGTCAAGAGCCACGGCATGACCGCGATGGTCAGTTCGGTGATGCCCATCTTGGTGATGCCCGAGGCGACATACAAATTCAGGCCCACCGGCGGGTGGCACATACCGACTTCCATGTTGACCACGATCAGGATGCCGAAATGCACCGGGTCGATCCCCAGCTTCATCGCCACCGGGAACAGGATCGGCGCCATGATCAGCACGATCGACGAAGGCTCCATCACGTTACCGGCCAACAGCAGCAAGATATTCACCACCAGCAGGAAGGTGATCGGCCCCAGGCCGGAGTCGGTGATCCAGGCTGCCATCGATTGCGGGATGTTCTCGCTGGTGACCAGGAAGGAGAACAGCACGGCATTGGTGATGATGTAGAGCAGCATGGCCGACATCGAGGCTGAGTCCAGCAGCACCTTGGGCACTTGCTTGAGGCTCATGTCCTTGTAGACGAACACGGCAATGATGAAGGCATACACCGCAGCCATCGCAGCCGCTTCGGTCGGCGTGAACACGCCGGTATAAATGCCCCCCATCACGATCACGATCAGGAACAGCCCCCAGCCGCTTTTACGGAACGCGACAAAGCGCTCTTTCCAGCTCGCCTTGGGCAAGCGCGGGTAATTGTTCTTGCGCGCCAGGAACCAGGTCGTCAATCCAAGCAGGAAGGCCAGCAGCAAGCCCGGTACCACGCCGGCCATGAACAGCTTGCCCACCGAGGTATTGGTCGAGACCGAATACATCACCATCACGATGGATGGCGGGATCAGGATGCCCAACGCGCCCGAAGTCGTAATCACGCCGGCGCCGAACCGGTTCGGGAAGCCCTGTCTGACCATCGCCGGCAAGATGATGGAACCGATCGCCACCACGGTGGCCGGCGACGAACCCGATACTGCCGCGAACAGCGCGCAAGCCATCACGCCGGCCAGCGCCAGGCCTCCATGCCAGTGCCCGACCATCGATGTGGCGAAGTTGATCATGCGCCGGGCCACACCGCCATGCGTAAGGAAATTACCTGCCAGGATGAAGAACGGGATCGCCATGATCTCGAACTTCTCGATGCCGGTGAACAGTTTCAACGCGACCGACTGGATCGGCACGTCGGTCATGGCGAACAGGAACGTGAGAACGGTCAGGCCGAGTGAAATCGAGATCGGCATGCCGGTCAGCATCAAGCCGAACAGCAGGACGAAGATGATGAGGGCGTTCATGCTTTTTCTCCTTTGACTTCTTCATCCAGGCCTTCGACAAAGGCGTGGTCATGCTTGGGCAGTTCGCCCGTCTTGGAGAAATTCCATGCCACCTGCAAGAAGCGGAAACACATCAGATAGGAACCCAGCGGCACCGCCAGATAAACGATCCACATCGGCACTTCCATCACTTCAGAGGTACTGTCATGCTGGCCGATGTTATAGACGAACTCGGCCCCGAAGGTGCCGACGATACCGGTAAACAGCGCGCCGGCGAGCAGGCCGAGAATCACGAACTTGTTGCGCCATGGCGTGTTCAGGCGATTGATCAGCACGTCGACGCCGACGTGGATGCCGGTGCGCACGCCATAGGCGGCGCCGAATTTGGCCATCCACACGAACATGTAGATGCACAGCTCCTGAGCCCAGCTCATGTTGATCTGGATCAGTTGATCCTGCAGCCAGGGAATGTCGAGGCCTGATGCATAACGATGCACCACAGCCACGAAGATGATGACGGTCGCAGCCGCCATCAGGAAGGCGATCAGCCATTCCTCGAGATGGTCGAGAAACTTCATGGTATCTCCTGCTCCGATGTTGCCGGTGCACTGTGGCGCGCCGGCCATCGAGCGTAGGTTGGATTTCTTCTTGTGAGTGAGCGGGCGTCCGCCTGAACGGCGGACGCCCGGTTACCGGTGACGGGAATTACTTCTGGCCCAATGCTGCCGCTTCTTTGTTGACGGCTGCGATCAGGTCCTTGTCAATACGGATTTCCATTTGCTTTTGCACCGGCACGAGGACCTTGCGCCATTCCGCCTTTTCCTTGTCGCTCAGGCGGTAGACGGTGGTCTTGCCGGTCTTCTCGACAGCCAGCAATGCGGCATCGTTTTCTTGTTGCGCAATGGCGTTGGCATACTTGGTTGCATCCTTCATCGCGCCTTCCAGCTGGGTGCGGATGTCGGACGGCAAGCCATCCCAGAACTTCTTGTTGACGATCACCGCGTAGCCCAGGTAGCCGTGGTCCGACACCGTCACGTGCTTCTGCACTTCATGCATCTTCTGGGTGTAGAGATTCGAAGGCGGATTCTCGGTGCCATCCACCACGCCGGTCTGCAGCGCCTGATAGACCTCGGAGAAGGCCAGCACCTGCGGGTTGGCGCCCAGCGCGCGCATCTGCGCGTCCAGCACCTTGGACGACTGGATACGCATCTTCAGGCCGCGGAAATCGGACGGGGTGTGCAGCGGCTTGTTGGCCGACATCACCTTGAAGCCGTTGTCCCAGTAAGCCAGGCCGGTAATGCCCTTGGGCTCCAGTTTCTTGAACAGGTCGCGGCCGATCGGCCCTTCTGTCACCCGGTACAGCACTTCCTTGCTCGGGAAGATGTAGGGCAAGTCGAACACTTCGAATTCCTTGACGCCCAGCGGGCCGAACTTGGCCAGCGACGGCGCCAGCATCTGCACCGCGCCCAGTTGCAGCGCTTCCAGCTCTTCCTTGTCCTTGTACAGCGTGCTGTTCGGATAGACCTCGACCTTCACGCGGCCCTTGGTGGCCTTCTCGGCCAGTTCCTTGAAGCGCTCGGCGCCCTTGCCCTTGGGCGTATCGTTAGCCACCACGTGGCTGAACTTGATGATGATAGGCTGCTGCTGTGCGAAGGCGCTGCCGGTGACGATGGCTGCTGCGGACAACGCGAACAGCAAGGATTTAAGCTTCATTGTGTCTCCCCTGATATGTAGAAATTAAGATTTTTTTATAGTTTTTTGGCGCATAGTCCAACTGGCTTGCGGATTTTCCATAGCTCAACGAAACAGGGCAACTGTGGATAACCACAATAAGGTTTGTCCATTGCCACGCCTACGCTGCACCGCACAATGCTGGCGCCCGGCAGCGCCCACGGCTACACTGGCGGCGTCATGAAACCGCCGCCACCCACGTCTACCCAACCCACGCCCGCGTCGCTGCTGCTGGAACCCAGCCGCAAGACCACCATGCGCTGGCTGATCCCGATCTTGCTGGTCTTCCTGTTCCTGACCACGCTGATCTGGCTGCCGCGCCAGGCGCAACAGATGGAAGCCAGCGAACGGCTGGAGCAGCTGATTGCCGACTCGCTGTGGGTGGAACAGGCGATCCGTTTCCAGTTGAGCCGCGACGACGAAAGCATGCGCATCATCGCGCGCGAGATCAGCAACAACCACCTGCGCCAGGACCATTTTCGCAGCCGCCTCAACGCCCTGCTGCGCAATAACCGCGAGTTCTACCGCGTCACCTGGTTCGGCCCGGACGGCAAACCGGTGGCTTCCACCGATGACTTCCCCATTACCCGCGAGGACCTTTCCGACTCCTCGCGCATGACCAGCGAACGCGCGCGCCAGATCCGCCGGCCGCTGTACAGCCCGCCGGCCGTGCCGCCCGGCATCGCCGAACCGGCGCTGATGGATTACCACGTGCCGATGTTCCGCAACGACCACTACATCGGCAGCCTGGTTGCCAGCTACGCGGTGGCGCGCATCCTCAACGAAATGGTGCCGTGGTGGTTCGCCCAGGACAATGAAATCTCCCTCACCGACACCGACGACAACGTGGTGGCGCGCCGCACCGCCGGCGGCCAGGGCCTGAACGTCTACACCCACCGGCGCGAACTGGAGCTGCCCGGCCTGACGCTGGTGCTGCACACCAACAGCACCAAGAGCGCCCCCAAACTCCTGCCCAACCTGCTGGTGGGCTCGGTGATCGTGCTCTCGCTGGGATTGCTGTGGAGCCTGTGGGCGCTGTGGCGCGACGTCAACCGCCGCACCAAGGCCGAGGGCGCGCTGCTCAATGAAGCGACCTTCCGCGCCGCGATGGAAAACTCGCTGGTCACCGGCATGCGGGCACGCGACCTGGAAGGGCGCATCACCTACGTCAATCCGGCCTTCTGCAAGATGGTCGGCATCCCGGCCGAGGAGCTGGTGGGCAAGATCCCGCCCATGCCCTACTGGGCGCCGGAGGCCATGGACGAATACCAGGAGCGCTTTTCCAACGTGCTGGCCGGGCGCATCACGCCGCAGTTCGAAACCATCTTCCAGCGCAAGGACGGCGAACGCTTTCCGGTGCTGATCTTCGAATCGCCGCTGGTGGACCAGAACGGCAAGCAGACCGGCTGGATGGGCTCCATCCTCGATGTTTCCGAGCGCAAGCGCGCCGAAGACCTGAACCGCACGCAGGAAGAAAAGCTGCAAGCCAGCGCGCGCCTGGCCAGCATGGGCGAGATCGCCTCCACGCTGGCGCACGAATTGAACCAGCCGCTGGCGGCCATTTCCAGCTTCACCACCGGCGCGCTCAACATGATGCAGCAAGGCAACGCCGATCCCCGGGCGCTGCAGCCGGCACTGGAAAAGATCCACGCACAGGCACAGCGGGCCGGCCACGTAATCCGCAGCGTGCACCAGTTCGTCAAGAAACGGGAACCGGCCCGCCAGCGGCTGCGGATCGGCCAGTTGGTCGACAACGTGACGCCGCTGGTGGAATTGCAGGCGCAGCAATTTTTCGTGGTGCTGCAAACCCATGTGCCCCCCAACCTGCCCGCGGTATTGGGCGACCAGGTGCTGCTGGAACAGGTGATCCTGAACCTGACGCGCAACGGCATCCAGGCCATGGCAGGGGCGCCGCCGGAGCGCCGTATCCTGCGCATCGTGGCCGAAATCGACCGCAGCCCGGCCACCGCGGAGTCGGTGGTGGTGTCGGTGATCGACCAGGGCCACGGTATCCCGGAAGATGTTGCAGCGCGCCTGTTTTCGCCGTTTTTCTCGACCAAGGCCGAAGGCATGGGCATGGGCCTGAACATCTGCCGCACCACCATCGAATTCCACGGCGGCACGCTGACGTACACCAACAACCCGACAGGCGGTACAATCTTCCGGTTTTCGCTGCCCGCGCAAGGCGGGACCTACTACTAAAAAATCAGAGAAGAGACAAACGGAAACGTGCCTGCCACGCTCCGTTGCACACCGATGCTGCATATAGTCGACGACGAAGAAATCATCCGCGACTCGCTGGCCTGGCTGGCGCGCTCGCGCAATATTGCCGCCGCCAGCTACGAGAGCGCGCAAGCACTGTTGTCGGCGCTGGAGAGCGCCGCCGGTTTCGATCCTGATGGCGAATGCATCCTGCTCGACATACGCATGCCCGACATGAGCGGCGTGGCGCTGTTCAACGAACTGGCCGCCAAGGGCCTGGCGCGGCGGCGTCCGGTGATCGTCCTGACCGGCCACGGCGATGTGCCGATGGCGGTCGACATGCTCAAGAACGGCGCCTTCGACTTCTTCGAAAAACCCTTCAACGACAACCAGTTGATGGACCGCGTACTGCAAGCGCTGGAAAGCTCGTGCGCAGCCGGTGAGGAAGAGGCGATACAAACCCGCCTGGCCGGTCTGTCGATGCGCGAACGCGAAGTCCTCCACCTGATCCTGGCCGGCAAGATGAACAAGGTCATCGCCGATGAATTGGGCATCAGCATGCGCACGGTGGAAGTGCACCGCGCCCATATTTTCGACAAGATGAACGTCAAGACTGCGGTCGAACTGGCGCGCCTGCTGAAGTAGCCGCGCTAGTGTCCTGAGTTGTTAGCTTGTTGCATCAGGAAATTTGGCTAAATGAGAGTCAGGCTAGGCGCAAACCGCAGCGATAGTGGGACTATCGCGAGGATTTGCAACGACGCATGGCGCTCATTTAGCCAAATTTCCGCAACGAGCTAACAACTCAGGACACTAGACCCATGGATATCCTCAACCTCCTGCTGCCGGACTTCAGCCTGATCGCGCTGGGCGTACTGGTCTACCGCCTCACCAACTGGGGCGACAACTTTTGGGCCGGGCTGGAAAAGCTGGTTTACTTCCTGCTGTTCCCCGCCCTGCTGTTTTATTCCACCGCGCGCCTGAAGCTGGACCTGTCGGTCACCGGCGGCCTGCTGCAGACCGGCATGCTGGCGCTGCTGCTGGGCATCGTGCTGACCTGGCTGGGCAAGCCTTTCATCAAGACCACGCCGATGACCTACGAGTCCGGCATGCAGACCGCCTATCGCTTCAATTCCTACATCGCCTTGGCCCTGGCCACCCGCATGGCAGGAGAAGAAGGCGCGGGGCTGATGGCCATGCTGCTGGGTTTCGGCGTACCGCTGTGCAATGCGGCGGCGGTGCATGCTCTGGCGCACAAGAGTGGCAACCTGCTGCGCGAACTGTCGCGCAATCCGCTACTGATCGCCACTGCCGCCGGGTTGCTGTTTTCCGCTGCCGGGCTGCATCTGCCTGAAGTGGCCGGCGTGGTGCTGTCGCGCCTGGGCAGCGCGTCGATCGCACTGGGGCTGCTGATGGTAGGTGCGGGACTCAGGCTATCGGGACTGAAGGAGAGCAAACTGATGGTGGCCTGGTTTATCGCCATCAAACTGCTGGCGGTGCCGGCGGCAGCCTTCTTCATCGGACGCCAATTGCAGCTGCCCGTACTGCAATGGCAGATCGTGGTGCTGTTCTGTGCGCTGCCGACCGCTTCCAGCGCCTACATCCTGGCTACCCGCATGGGCGGCAACGGGCCGGCCACCGCCTTCCTGATTTCCTTCGGTACGCTGGTGTCGGCGCTGACCATCCCGTTCTGGCTGGCACTGGTCCACTGACCGGCGCCAGCCATCGCTTCCGCCCTACCGCACTGGCGTCACCACGATCCTGCGTTCTGTCTCCCGGACGATGGCCGCGCGCGAATACAGCAGCGGGAAATATTCGCCCTTGAGCCACTTGCCGGCCAGGTCGCGGTAATGCGGACTGTCCGGATCACCCGACTGCCCTGGCGAATTGACGGCCCAGGAGTTGTCCCAGCGCCCCACATCCACCACCACGCGGAACGACGGCCCATTGGTCTGGCGGAAGTCGCTCACACGGTAAGTAGACTGGTTCGGCGAATAGGCGCCGCCATGCTTGGGCAAAGGCCCCACATTCAATTTGGCGCGCGTGGCATCGTCCACCACGCCGGCCAGCGGATGCTCCATCAAGTTGTGGTGCAGCTTGCCCCATTGCCATTGCGCGGCATCGCTGCCCTGCAACTTGGCCATTTCCGCATAAGCCTCGCCCAGGCTGGAGAGCAATACCTGGTCGCGCCTGGCGCGCGCCTCGTTTTCCGTGGCGCCGAAAGCCGGCGCCGGATGCTCCAGCGTATCAAGCAGCACCGCCGTATCGGGTGCGCCCATTGCATCGGCGGCGGCCTTGCTCAGCACGGCGTACTTGAACGCTTTACCCAGATGGCGCGACAGCCAGACTTCGTACAAGGCCGGCTGGGCAGCGTCACTGCGCTCGACATCATCCCAATTGGCCAGCAAAGCCAGCGCCGCCCTGGTGTTGGCATCCTCGGACGATAACGGCTTGAGCAAAGCCCCCAGCCGGCGCGCCGGAATCGCCAGGTCGTCGTTCTGCAGCTTCATCGAGTCCTGCAGCGACACCTTGGGCAAACCGGCCAGTACCTCGCTGATGCGGGTAAAGCGCGAGTTGTTGGTCCACTCGAAGCCGAGCTTGCGTTCCTGGTAAGGATAGTCGTCCGGCAGGTTCATCTGGTTGGCCGAGGCGAACCAGCCCTGCTTCGGGTTGTAGGTCGACGGCAACTGGTCGCCGCGCCAGAAGCCGGCCCATTCATAGCGGCCGTCGCCCGGCACCGGCAGCAGTCCGTCCCAATTGGGACGCTTGGGCGCCAGCCCGCCCGGCACCCAACCGATGTTGCCCTTGACGTCGGCATACACCTGGTTCTCGGTAGGCGCGCCCCAGTTCAGCATCGAGCGCTTGAAGCCGGCAAAATCGCGCGCACGCATGTAGTCGATGCTGCCGAAATAAGGCGACATGCCCAGCTCCAGCCAACCCGAGCGCACCGCATAGGCCCGGTTCTTTTCCTTATCGACGTAGATCACCGGGCCATGCCGCGTAAACATCAGATCGGCGACGGACGGCGCGCCGTTCTTCACCCTCACCGGTTCATGCAGCACCCTGAATGGTTCCCAGCCGCCCTGGTACTTGTACTCGTTGGGATTGGCCGGGTTGAGCTCGTACACGTAGAGGTCTTCCTGGTCGATGTTGAAGATGGTCAGGCCAAAGGCGATAGTGCCGTTGTGGCCGATCGAGATACCCGGCAGCGCCGGCTCGCCAGCGCCGATCACATCCATCCCGGGCGCATGCAGATGGGCAATGTAGCGCAGCGACGGCGCGGAATACGCGCGGTGCGGATCGTTGGCCATGATGGCGCGGCCGGTCGCCGACTTGGATGGCGCCACCACCCAGTTGTTGCTGCCTTCGGTGGTTTCTTCCGGATTGGCCGCCAATGCCAACCGCACCAGCCGGCCATCATCGGCATTGGATGCGCTCAGGCTTTCCTTCGTGATTTTCACGCCTTGCGTCGCCAGCGTGAACACCTTCAGCAAATCCTTGGGCAGGCAAGGATCGAGCCCCTCCGGCATCTGCGCAGTCCACTTCGGCGTCAGCCCGAAACGCACCTCGTCGGACTTGAGGTCGGCCGCGCAAGCAACCTTGGCGCGCGCCACTTCGCTCAGCAGATTGCGCGTCAAGCCGTGGCTGCGGATACGCACCACATCTTCGGCTTGCCACTTGGCCGGCGAATAACCGAGCTGGCGGAACTCATAAGGCAGCTTGTCCGGATGCTGGCCAACGTAGTCGATATAGGCGTTGATGCCTTCGACAAAAGCCTGCGCCACCTGCTCCGAATCCTTGCCGTAGGATGCCCATTCGCGCCGCATGTCGCCGCGGTAGAGGAACAGGCGGGTGGCCTTGTCCTGCGCCAGATAGGCCGGACCGAACACTTCCGACAATTGGCCCAGCCCGCGCCGGCGCCACAAGTCGATCTGGAACAGGCGATCACGTGCGGCGTTGAAGCCCTGCATGAAGAAGGCATCGCGCTGGCTGGCGGCGAAGATGTGCGGCACGCCCCAGCGATCGACCAGGATCTCGGCCTTTTGCTGCAGGCCGGGAATGGCCAGGGTTTCGGTGGAAGCGGAAGAAGGGAGTTTGGCGGATTGCGCGTCGCGGGCCTGCGACGCCGGCATGAATGCGAGGGGGATGGAACAGCCCAATGCGGCGGCGATGATGCCCGCCCGATGTTTCAATCTTGGCATCTCTGGTCTCCATTATCTGTTTTTATGGAGAACTCACTTTACAGGAAATGCCTTTCCAAAGCCCATTCCACATGCTCGCGCACCAGTGCCGACGGATGAGCCTGGCGCGCCTGCAGCGCGGCGACGATGCCCGCATCGCCTTTGGAGGCGGGCGATGCTGCGGCATTGCCCAAGCCAACGGCAAGATTGCGCAGCCAGCGTTCATGGCCGATACGGCGGATCGCGCTGCCTTCGGTATTTTTCAGGAATTCTTCCTCACTCCAGGCGAACAGTTCGACCAGGGCGGCCCGGTCGAGGCCGTGGCGTGGGTCGAAATCGGGCAGGCTGGCGCGCTGGGCAAACTTGTTCCAGGGGCAGTAGAGCTGGCAGTCGTCGCAACCGTAGATGCGGTTGCCGATCAGGGGCCGCAGCTCCAGCGGGATGCTGCCCTTGAGTTCGATGGTGAGGTAAGAGATGCAGCGCCGCGCATCCAGTTCATACGGCGCGACGATAGCCTGGGTCGGGCAGACATCGATGCAGGAGGTGCACTGGCCGCAGTGCGGCGTGACAGATTCGTCCACCGGCAGCGGCAAATCGGTCAGCATCTCGCCAAGGAAGAACATGGAACCGGCCTCCCGATGCAGCAGCAGCGTATGCTTGCCCCGCCATCCGAGCCCGGCCTTCTCGGCCAGCGCCACTTCCATGACCGGCGCCGAATCGGTGAACACGCGATAGCCGAAGGCCCCGATCTCGCCTTCGATCCGGGTGGCCAGCTGCTGCAGGCGCGAACGCAAGACCTTGTGGTAGTCGCGTCCGCGGGCATAGATGGAGACCTGCGCCGCCGCCGGATCGGCGCTGCGGGCCTCTTCGCCGGCCCGCCAGTCTTCGCCTTGCCCTGGCGCCGGCGACGGCAGGTAAGGCATGCGCACGCTGACCACCCGCACCGTACCCGGCACCAATTCGGCCGGACGGGCGCGCTTCATGCCGTGGCTTGCCATATAATCCATCTCGCCGTGATAGCCCTTGTCCAGCCAGGCCTGGAAGCCGGCTTCGCGATGCGAGAGATCGACGTCGGCGATGCGCACCTCGGCAAACCCGAGTTCGCGGCCCCAGGCTTTGATGGCAATGGCAAGTGCGGCTAGATCGGTCATGTACCATGAGAGTCTGTTTATGGTCTCGCTCGGGGCCGCTCAAATGCCCTTTCAGGCGGTCTGCGGCGTTGCAAAGCCTCGCCGGGCCAACCGGCCCGGCTACGTTTTGCGCCTTGCATCCCATCCTGAAATGACATTTGATCAGCTCCCAGCGAGACCATAAACAGACTCTAAAAATCGGAAATCAAGTTTGAGCATGCAACTCCACCTCCCCGACGAAGCCGCCACCGCCAGACTGGGCGCCGACCTGGCCCATGTGCTGGTACCCGGCCTGGCGCTGTACCTGCATGGCGACCTGGGCGTCGGCAAGACGGCGCTGACGCGCGCGCTGCTGCATGCTGCGGGCCACCAGGGACGGGTAAAGAGCCCCACCTATACGCTGGCAGAACCTTATGAGGTCAAGATTGCAGAGCGCATGGTAACAGTCATCCACTTCGATCTCTACCGGATGGCCAGCCCGGAGGAGTTCCTGGATGCGGGATTTCGTGAACATTTCAACGAAAATACCGTCTGTATCGTCGAATGGCCCGAGAAAGGCGAAACAGTGTTGCCGCCGCCGGACATTCACATCAGCCTGATGCTCGCACAGCACGGGCGTGATGTAGAATTACGTGCGTTGTCTGACAAGGGTCATCAATGCCTCGCTCGACTGAAATTCGCTCCGAACCTGTAAAGTCCAAAAGCCGCCGCACCATCCTCAAAGCTGGCGGTGTCCTCTTCGTCTCCGTCGTCACCCCGCTGCCCGCCTGCGCTTCGCAGATCCTGGCCGTGCGCGTGTGGCCGTCCGACGATTACACCCGCGTAACGCTGGAGAACGACAGCGACCTCAAGGTCACCCACTTCGTGGTGAAGGATCCGGAACGCCTGGTGGTCGATATCGAAGGCATCGACTTGAACAGCACCCTGAAGGACCTGGTCGCCAAGATCCAGCCCAATGATCCGTATATCAAGCAGGTGCGCGTGGGCCAGAACCGTCCGAGCGTGGTGCGCCTGGTGTTCGACCTGAAGGATGAAATCAAGCCGCAGGTGTTCACGCTGGCGCCGGTGGGCGAATACAAATACCGTTTCGTGATCGATCTCTATCCGGCCAACCCGCCGGACCCGATCGCGGCGCTGATCCAGAAAGGCGACTGGTTCAAGGAAGCCCCGCGCGACCCCGCGCAAGCCCAGATACCGGCGCAACCCGAGCCGGCCCCACTGGCAGAAGCCAAGCCGCTGCCCGAGGAAAAGCCGGACAAGAATCCCAAGGTGGCGCAAGACGAGCCGCGCATGCAGCTCACGCGCATGATCACCATCGCGCTCGACCCCGGCCACGGCGGCGAAGACCCCGGCGCCACCGGCGCGCGCGGCAACCGCGAGAAGGACGTGGTGCTGTCCATCGCCAAGCGCCTCAAACGCAAGATCGAGCAATACCCCAACATGCGCGTGATGTTGACGCGCGACGCCGACTTCTTCGT
This sequence comes from Herbaspirillum chlorophenolicum, assembly GCF_001189955.1. Lineage (GTDB taxonomy): Bacteria > Pseudomonadota > Gammaproteobacteria > Burkholderiales > Burkholderiaceae_D > Herbaspirillum > Herbaspirillum chlorophenolicum. Next base: position 50,989 of record NZ_LFLT01000026.1, read on the forward strand.
GCCGCTGGGCCAGCGCGTGGTCAAGGCGCGCAAGGTGCAGGCCGACCTGTTCGTCTCGATCCACGCCGATGCCTTCGTACAGCCCACCGCACGCGGCTCCTCGGTGTTCGCGCTGTCCGAAAAGGGCGCCAGCTCCACCGCAGCGCGCTGGCTGGCCAACAAGGAAAACTCGGCCGACCTGATCGGCGGCGTCAACATCAAGACCCATGACCGGCAACTGGCCAGCGTGCTGCTGGACTTGTCGACCACGGCCCAGATCAACGACAGCCTGCGCGTGGGCAATGCGGTGCTCAAGGAAATCGGCGGCATCAATCGCCTGCACAAGGGCGCGGTGGAACAGGCCGGCTTCGCCGTGCTGAAGGCGCCTGACATCCCCAGTATCCTGATCGAAACGGCTTTCATCTCCAACCCTGAAGAAGAAGCCAAGCTGACCGACGAGCGTTACCAGGACCAGATGGCCGACGCCATCCTGACGGGCATCCGCAAGTATTTCGCCAAGAACCCGCCACTGGCCAAGAACAAGCTGACCTGATCCGGCGCCATCAATCAAAAGCCCCGGGCTGCATTGCAGTACCGGGGCTTTTTGTATGCCGAAGCGGGAGCCGTCAGGCGTTGCTGACCTTGCGCTTGCCGCGCAGCTTGCGCCACACCTGCCAAAGGGCGCCCAGCACGATGGGGATGATGGCGCCGACGATGCCGATGATGACCAAGCAATTCAGGTTCTCCTGCACCAGCGGGATATTGCCAAACAAATAACCCAACACGACCAGGCTGACCACCCACAAGAAGGCGCCCAGGATGTTGAACAACTGGAATTTGGCGAAGGTCATGGCCGAAACGCCGGCAATGAATGGGGCGAAAGTGCGGACGATAGGAGTGAAGCGGGCGATCACGATGGTCTTGCCGCCGTGTTTCTCGTAGAAGGAGTGGGTCTTTTTCAGCGCCTCGGGATTGAGCCACCGGTAATGATGGGTATAGACCCGGTGGCCTACCAGCGAACCTATCCAGTAATTGAGAGTGTTGCCGGAAATGGCCGCCACGATCAGCAACACCATCAGAACCCAGATATTCATGGCGCCGGTGGCACAGAACGTACCGGCGATGAACAACAGCGAATCTCCTGGCAGGAATGGCAACACCACCAGGCCGGTCTCGCAGAAGACGATCAGAAAAAGCACTGCATAAATCAGGGGACCGTACTGCTCAATCAGAACACCAAGGTATTTATCGACGTGGACCAGCACGTCCAGCAACTGCAGATAATCCATAAGCCTAATCGTCCCGATTACATCGCCAGTCGGCGTCCCGTGCCGTACGGCCAAGGGACTGCTCACATTTCCCTGATGACAACACTACCCGATGGCGAGTAATAACCTCATCACGACGGGCCATCATACACCATCGTTTCCCCTGTTTTTGGACTACATTGAATCGGAACCGGCAAGCGCCGCCGACAGCGCTTTGGTGTCCCTTTGCGTCGCCCGTTCACAACGCTGCCCGGGCAAAAATAGTGCGCATAACGCACCCTATTTCACAAATTACCGTACGAACTCTTCAGAACGGTCGTACGTCGACCGATAACAAGCATGGCATTCATGTATAGGAGCTAACTGTCACGACATAAAACAAGGGGGAAGACAAAAATGAACATCAGTTTAAAAAATACGAAGATCGGCATCCGTCTCGCCATGGGCTTCGCCGTCATGGTGGTACTACTGGTGGGTATCGGCACGCTGTGCCTGTCGCGCATGGCCGATCTCAATCGCCAGATGCATAACGTGACGCAAGGGGCCTATCCCAAAACGGTCCTGGCCAACGACATCATCCTGCAAGAAAACATCATCCTCCGCTCCACGCGCAACCTGCTCCTGATGACCGACCAGGAACAGTTGAAACAGCAACAGGAAGCGATTTTCGCTTCGATCAAAAAGATCGCCAGCGACATGGATGGCCTGGACAAAACCATCTCCAGCGCCAAAGGCCGCACCCTGTTTACTGCCATCCAGCAGGTACGCGCCGCCTATATCGCCGGCAGCGACAAAGTGACGCAACTGATCAAGGACGGCAAGCGCGAAGAAGCCATCGCCGCCATGTATGCGCCGGCCGAACAAAGCCTGCGCCTGAGTTATCTGGGCAAGGTCGCCGAACTGGTTCTCTATCAGGACCAGCTCATGCGCGACGCCGCCGATGCCGTGAGTGCGCAATATGAACAGGCGCGCGACCTGACCCTGGGCCTGGCGGCGATGGCCATCCTGTTCGCCGTGGCGGTGGCATACAGGCTCACCCGCAGCATCACCCGGCCGCTCAACCACGCGGTGCAACTGGCGCGCACTGTCGCCGACGGCGACCTGACCAGCCATATCGAAGCAACCAGCCGCGACGAGACCGGCCAGTTGCTGCAAGCGCTGCACACCATGAACGGCAACCTGCAGAAAATCGTCGCACAGGCCAGGCAAGCCACCGACACCATCCATACCGCCTCCGGAGAAATCGCCACCGGCAATCTCGACCTTTCCTCTCGCACCGAGGAGCAGGCCGGATCGCTGGAAGAAACCGCCTCGGCCATGGAAGAACTGACCTCGACGGTGCGCCAGAATGCCGACAATGCGCGCCAGGCCAACCAGTTGGCCGCTTCCGCTTCCGAGGTCGCGCGGCAGGGCGGCAGCGTGGTCGGTGAAGTGGTGCAGACCATGAACTCGATCAATGCGTCGTCGAAGAAGATCGTCGACATCATCAGCGTGATCGATGGCATCGCCTTCCAGACCAATATCCTGGCGCTGAACGCCGCCGTCGAAGCCGCGCGCGCCGGGGAACAAGGCCGCGGTTTTGCCGTAGTGGCGTCCGAAGTGCGTTCGCTGGCCCAGCGCAGCGCATCGGCGGCCAAGGAAATCAAGGCGCTCATCGACGATTCCGTCGACAAGGTGAGCAATGGCAGCAAGCTGGTCGAACAGGCGGGCGTCACCATGAGCGAAGTCGTGACCAGCGTGCAGCGGGTCACCGACGTGGTGGTGGAAATTTCCGCCGCCAGCCAGGAGCAAAGCGCCGGTATCGAACAAATCAACCATGCCATCACGCAGATGGACCAGACCACCCAGCAAAACGCGGCGCTGGTCGAACAAGCTGCCGCCGCAGCCCAGGCGTTGCAGGATCAGGCCCACCGCCTGACCGAGGTGGTCAGCGTGTTCAAGATCGAAGGCATGGCGACCGGCATCTCCACCCTGCCCGTCGCACGGCCCATTCCTTCCAGGGCACCGGTACGCGCGCTGGCGCAAGCCCGGCCGGTGCCCGCCAGGCCTCAGGCCGTGAAACTGGAAAAAACCTCCCAAAAACCACCGCTCCCGACAACGAACATAGCGTCCGGCGACGACGGCAACTGGGAACAATTCTGACAGGAAACTACCGGCCGGCCGCAACCGGCCGGCAACAAAAGCATTCAACAGGACAGGCCAGAAAAAACGGCATATGATCAAGCACAACAGCGCACAACCGGGGCCCGCGTCGTTTCCGCCATACCAAAGGGGGATAGATAGGATGCATAACCATGAGCCGTTCATCGGGGAACTGAACCGCAGACATTTGTCGGGAGACGAGCGGGACGCGCTGCTGGCCGCTCTTTCGCGTTCGATGGCGATGCTCGAATTCGCCGCCGACGGCACATTGCTCGACGCCAACGACAACTTCCTGCGCCTGCTGGGCTACCGGCGGGATGAACTGGTCGGCCAGCATCACAGCATGCTGTGCGACGCCACCTACACCACCACCGGGCACTACCAGCAATTCTGGCAACACCTGCGCTCCGGGGAGATCATTTCCGGCACGCTGCAGCGCATTCGCGCCGACGGCTCCACACTTTGGCTGGAAGCGATCTGCAGCCCCATCCTGGACGACAACGGCCAGTTGCAGAAAGTGATTTCGGTAGCGGCCGACATCACCGCCCATATCGATGACTCGCGCCAGACCCACAGCGTGCTCAATGCGCTGAACCGGTCGCTGAGCGTGGTCGAACTGTCGGCCGAGGGCATCATCCTCAATGCCAACAGCAATTACCTCAAGACCATGGAATACCTTGCCGACGAACTGATCGGCAAGCCGCACAGCACCCTGTGCTATGACGACTACGCCAACAGCCCGGAATATGCCGCCTTCTGGCGCGACGTCTGCAACGGCCGCTTCTTCTCCGGCCGCTTCCTGCGGCGCGCGCGCAACGGCCGCGCGGTATGGTGGGAGGCCACTTACTCGCTGGTGCTCGACGCCCACGGCAACCCCGAGAAAGTCATCTGCATCGGCACCGACGTCACCTACCGGGTCACGCGCGAAGTCAGCGACCGCGAGCACCTCCACCTGCTCTCGCTGGGCATCAACGAAACCGACAACGCCGTCATCATCACCGACGACCAGAACCGCATCGTGTTCCACAACATCGGCTTCACCCGCATGCTCGGTTTCCAGGCAAGGCAAGTGATCGGGGAAAGGCCGCACGAACTGTTCGCCGACCATCCCAGCTTTGTGCGTTCGATCGAGCGCTGCCACGACGAACTCCTGCAAGGACGCAGTTTCCATACCGAAGAACTGATCCACGACATGCACGACCAGCCGCTATGGATGTCGGCGGTGGTCAACCCGATCCTCGACGCATCGGGAAAACTGATCAACGCGGTATGCGTGATGACCGACATCACCAACACCAAGGTGCACGAGGTGCTGCAATACCGCGTACTCAACGCCATGGCGCGCGACTCTTCGCTGACCGAGCAGATGAACCTGCTATGCGAAGAAGTGGAGCGGGTGGCGCCGGAAGTGGTCGCCTCCATCCTGCGGGTAGACGAGCAAGGCAAGCTGCATACCCTGGCCGGCCCCAGCCTGCCTGACTTTTATAACCGCGCGCTGGACGGCATCCCGGCCGGCCCCAGTGTCGGCGCTTGCGGCACCGCCGCGTTCCTGGGCGAGCCGGTCGTGTGCTCCGATATCGAGAACGATCCGCGCTGGGCCGACTACAAGCACCTGGCCCTGCCCAATGGGCTGCGCGCCTGCTGGTCGACGCCGGTCAAATCATCCGATGGCAAGGTCATCGGGACCTTCGCCTTCTACTTCCGCGAACCCCGTACGCCCAGCGCCTTCCACCAACTGCTGGTGGATGCCGGCCTGCACCTGTGCGCACTGGCCATCGAGCGTGAAGCCTCGCGCGCGCGCATCCACCAGTTGGCCTTCTACGATTCGCTGACCGGCCTGCCCAACCGCAGCCTGCTGCTGGTCCAGGCCGGGCAGGCAATCGCCGCCGCCGAACGCAGCCGCGGTACGGTGGCAGTGATGTTTATCGACCTGGACCGTTTCAAACAAGTCAACGATTCGCTCGGCCACCAGGCCGGCGACGAACTGTTGCGCACGGTCGCCACCCGGCTGCAGTCGCAAGCGCGGCGTTCCGACATCGTCGGCCGGCTGTCCGGCGACGAGTTCGTGGTGGTGTTTACGCAATATGACAGCAACCACCTGGCCGAAGTCGTCAAACGCGTCCAGGAAAAATTGTCCCAGCCCTGCCATATCAACGGCACGCTGCTTAATCCATCCGCCAGCATCGGGGTGGCGATGTTCCCCGACAACGGCAACGACATCGAGACCCTGCTGCATCGCGCCGACATTGCGATGTACCAGGCCAAAGCCGTCAATCGCGGCCGCCACAGCTTTTTCAGCGACGAGATGAACAGCCTGGCGCAAGAACGCCTGGCGCTGGAAAGCGCCTTGCGGGATGCCTTGCGCGGCGGCGACTTCGAACTGCATTACCAACCGCAGATCCACCTGCAAGACAACCACCTGCACGGCGTGGAAGCGCTGGCGCGCTGGCAGCATCCGCAACTGGGCAACGTCTCGCCGGGCCGCTTCATTCCGATTGCCGAGGAATGCGGCCTGATCGGCGAACTGGGCAAATGGGCGCTGGAGGAAGCCTGCTTCCAGCTCTCCGACTGGCGCCGGCGCGGCATCAAGGTGCCATCGGTCTCGGTCAACCTCTCCGCCACCAATTTCCATGACCTGGAGTTGCCGCAATTCCTGACCAGCCTCTTGCAGCGCTACTCGCTGTCGCCGTCCGACCTCACCATCGAGATCACGGAAACCGTGCTGATGGACACCAACCCCAGCACCAACCAGACCATCGCTGCGGTGGATGCGCTGGGCGTGCCGCTGGCCATGGACGACTTCGGCACCGGTTATTCCAGCCTGGGCTACCTGCGCAAGCTGCCGGTTTCCGAACTGAAGCTGGACCAGAGCTTCGTGCGCGACATGGCCAAGGATGCCGCCGTGAGCGCGCTCACCAACGCCGTCATCCGCATCGGCGAAAGCCTGAAGCTGACCGTGGTGGCAGAAGGGGTGGAAGACATCGACCAGTATGAATTACTAATCCAGCAAGGCTGCGATGTGGCCCAAGGCTATTATTTTTCGCGCCCGTTGTCCGCTGACGACCTGGAGAACTGGATCCGCGATTTCATGGCGGGCAAGAGCAGCTACTACAGCGGGAAATCGTAATCGGCCGCGGCAAACCCGCCGCACCTGACTGACACAGAACGGCAACTTTCAGCCGCGCAAAAAAATATTGCGCGAGCTCATGCGCGATAAGAAAAAGATTGAATTTGATATTCAATCCAATATGCATTGAAGAAGAAAGTGATCAATTCTTCACTATCGATGACAATATGAAATATCAAAAAAATAATGTCCTCGCTGGAAAAACAACAGGCCAGGAAAATGTGGGCGCAAACATCAAAAGTATTTAGAACAGAGCAAAAACCTGTCGATATACTTCTGCCTTCCCCAGCAAATCCAGAGACGTAAACGTAACCGCCAGGATCCACAGCCTGGCCGCTTCCTGTATTGTTGCCGTCAGCCTGTCGCAGAACATGGCTGGCAAGTTCCAGAACGCGCTATACCGGCATCTTGCGAAGATGTCCACGGGTTACCGATTGCGAGATGCAAGGCATTCCAGTCGGCGTTGACACGGCGCCCTCTTTCTCTTGGTTCAACAACAAAAAGATCATGTCCATCGATACCTTTTCTCCGGCGCACCGCGCTTCCATATTGAACCGATCTATCGGTACAAAACTTACCGCCTTGACCGTGGCCCTGGTCGGCGTCGTCTTCATCATCGCGCTGATGCTCATTACCTATTCGGCCTCGCGCATGGTCGAGAAACGTTCGATCGAACAAATGTCCAACGAGACGCGCAGCGTGTCGCACATGGTCGGCATGTTCGACCATACCGTCACCAGCCAGGTCGACCGTTTTTCCACCATGTTCGGCAATGAGTTCGCTGGCAAATTCACGCTCGACGAAGGCCGCACCATCCAGATCGGCGACCGCGCCACTCCGGCGCTGCAAAACGACGGCCACGATCTCAATCTCGACTTCACCATTCCCGACCGCTTCACCGCCGAAACCGGCGTGAGCGCCACCATCTTCGCCAAGACCGGCGACGATTTCGTGCGCGTATCGACTTCCCTGAAGAAAGAAAACGGCGAGCGCGCCATCGGCACCCTGCTCGACCGCGCCCATCCCGGCTATGCGGCGCTGAAGGCCGACAAGGCCTACAGCGGCCTGGCCACGCTCTTCGGCAAGCAATACATCACCAAGTACGTCCCGATAAAAGATGCGGCCGGCCAGATCATCGGGGTGCTGTACGTCGGCATCGACATTTCGCCTGACATCAAGGCCCTCAAGGACCAGATCAAGGCGCTCAAGATCGGCGACACCGGTTTCTTCTATGTGCTTAACGGCAAAGAAGGCAAAGAGCTGGGCACGATGATTGCCGGCGCCCCGCGCGAAGACAAGGAAGAAGGCGCCAGCCTGCTCGACCTGAAGGACGCCGCAGGCAACAGCTATATCAAGGCCTTGCTGGAACAAAAGGAAGGCGCGCAACACTACACCGCCCTCGACGGCCGCAAGAAAATCATCGCCCTCGCCCGCTATCCGGGCTGGAACTGGGTGATCGCCGGCGAAGCCTATGTCGATGAGATCACGCGCGAAGTCGATTCGATGCGCAAGCTCTACATCGGCGGCGGCCTGCTGTTCCTGGCAATCCTGGGCCTGATCCTGAGCTTGCTGGTGCGCCGCATGGTCTCGCGTCCGCTGGACGCGGTCTGCCAGGCCGCCGACCGCATCGCCGGGGGCGACCTGACGACGCGCCTGCACGTTACGCGCGGCGACGAGATCGGCCGCCTGATGCAATCCTTCAACGGCATCAGCGAGGGCTTGTCGGAAGTGGTAGCCAGCGTGCGCGCCGGCACCGAGGAAATCAATACCGCCGCCAGCGAAATCGCGGCCGGCAACCTCAACCTGTCTTCGCGCACCGAACAGCAGGCCGGCGCGCTGGAAGAAACCGCCTCGGCCATGGAAGAACTGACCTCAACGGTCAAACAAAACGCCGCCAACGCGGTGCAGGCCGACCAGCTGTCCAGTTCGGCATCGGCCATCGCCGGCCAGGGAGGCAACGTGGTCGGCCAGGTGGTGGAAACCATGAATGCAATCAACACCTCCTCGCAAAGGATCGTCGACATCATCAGCGTGATCGACGGCATCGCCTTCCAGACCAACATCCTGGCGTTGAACGCCGCAGTCGAAGCGGCGCGCGCCGGCGAGCAGGGCCGCGGCTTCGCGGTGGTGGCCACCGAAGTGCGCACGCTGGCGCAACGCAGCGCCACCGCCGCCCGGGAGATCAAGGAACTGATCGATGCGTCGGTCCACACGGTGGGCGCCGGCGGCAAGCTGGTGGAGCAGGCCGGCGCCACCATGGGCGACGTCGTGGCCAGCGTGCAGCGCGTCTCCACCGTGATCAACGAAATCACCACCGCCAGCCGCGAGCAGAGCGAGGGCATCGACCAGATCAACCGCGCCATCGCGCAAATGGACGAGAGCACCCAGCAAAACGCGGCCCTGGTCGAGCAGGCGGCAGCCGCTGCGCAATCGCTGCAGCAGCAAGCCCAGCATCTGGCGGCTGCGGTCAGCGCATTCCGTATCTGACCGGTAACCTAGGGCAACGCCCTGCCCTGGGCCCGGCGTCGCCTGCGGCGGTATAATCCTGCCATGAATGCACCGCTTTCCTCATCCCCCACGACACCCTCGTCCCAGCCCGCCTATCGCCCCATCCAGGCCCTGCCGGATCAGTTGATCTCGCAGATCGCCGCCGGCGAGGTGATCGAGCGCCCGTCTGCGGTGGTCAAGGAATTGCTGGAAAACGCGCTGGACGCAGGCGCCTCACAAATCACGGTGCGCCTGGAGCAAGGCGGCGTCAAACGCATCGCCATCACCGACAACGGCCGCGGCATTCCGCCCGACCAGTTGCCGCTGGCGCTGGCGCGCCATGCCACCTCCAAGATCGCCTCGCTGACCGACCTGGAAAACGTCGGGACGCTGGGTTTTCGAGGCGAAGCGCTGGCCTCGATTGCCTCGGTCGCGCAACTGACCGTCACCACCCGCACCGCCGACGCCGCCCATGCCTGGGAAATCATCGGCTCGCAGCACGGCGCCGTGTCGCCCGCCTCGGGCGCACAGGGCACCACCATCGACGTGCAGGACCTGTACTTCAATACACCGGCGCGCCGCAAGTTCCTCAAGTCGGAACAGACCGAATACGGCCATTGCGCCGAAGTCGTGCGCCGCATCGCGCTGGCCCGGCCGGATGTCAGTTTTTCGCTCTCGCACAACGGCAAGACCGTCGACCACTGGAACGTAGGCGAATTCGCCAAGCGCAGCGCCCATATCCTCGGCGACGAATTCGCCAACGCCCGCCTGCCGCTGGACGAGGCTGCCGGCCCGCTGCGCCTGCACGGTTTCGTCGGCCTGCCGACGGCCTCCAAGGCGCGCGCCGATGGCCAGTATTTCTATGTCAACGGCCGCTTCGTGCGCGACAAGCTGTTGACCCACGCGGTGCGCGCCGCCTACCAGGATGTGCTGCACGGCGACCGCTATCCCTCCTATGCGCTGTCGCTGGATCTCGACCCGGCGCTGGTCGACGTCAACGTCCACCCATCCAAGATCGAAGTACGTTTCCGCGACAGCCGCAGCGTGCACCAGTTCGTCTTCCATGCGGTCAGCCGCGCGCTGGCGCAGACATCGGCCACCTCCTTCGGCAACGCGCCGCCCCCGCAACTGCAGCAGCCGGCATCCGGCACACCGATGCCGTGGATACGCGAACAGCAGCAAGGATCGTTCGCCAACCAGTTCGCAGCAGAACCGGCAAAACCTTTTTCGTTCGGCGGAGGCGGTTTCGGCGTACGCCAGAATTCGGAAGCCTATGGCGCCATGTTCCGCGGCGACGCCGCCATGTCGCCGCAGTCCAGCCTTGGCGATACCCCAGCGCGCACGCAAGCACCGCAAGACCTGCCGGCCGGCGACTTCCCGCTTGGTTTCGCACTGGCGCAATTGCACGGCATCTATGTGCTGGCGCAAAACAGCGCCGGCCTGGTGGTGGTGGACATGCACGCCGCCCATGAACGCATCCTGTACGAGCAGCTCAAGACTGCGCTGGACGGCAACGAGATGTTCGTCCAGCCGCTGCTGATCCCGGTCACGTTCTACGCCGATGCGGTCGAAGTCGGCACCGCCGAGGAACACCAGGAGACGCTCTCGGCGCTGGGCTTCGACATCGCTGTCATGTCGCCCACCACCCTGGCCGTGCGCGCGGTGCCGGCGCTGCTGAAGAACGCCGACGCCCAGACGCTGGCGCGCGACGTGCTGCGCGACGTACGCGAATACGGCGGCTCGCGCGTGCTGCTGGAGCGCCGCAACGAACTGCTCGGTACGCTGGCCTGCCACACCGCCGTGCGCGCCAACCGCAGCCTGACCGTTCCCGAGATGAATGCCCTGCTGCGCCAGATGGAAGCCACCGAACGCGCCGACCAGTGCAACCACGGCCGGCCGACCTGGAGCCAGATGGCCCTGTCCGACCTGGACAAGCTCTTCCTGCGCGGCCAATAAGGATGGCAGCACGTCCCCTGGCCGTGGCCATCATGGGGCCGACCGCCTCCGGCAAGACCGCGGCGGCCCTGGAAATCGCCCGCCACATCCCCTGCGAAATCATTTCCGTCGATTCTGCCCTGGTCTATCGCGGCATGGATATCGGCACCGCCAAGCCCAGCCCACAGGAACTGGCCGAGGCGCCGCATCACCTGATCGACATCATCGACCCGGCCGACGCTTATTCGGCCATGCAATTCCGCCAGGATGCGCTGCGCCTGACCGGCGAGATCGCCGCGCGCGGCAAGCTGCCGCTGCTGGTCGGCGGCACCATGCTGTACTTCAAGGTGCTGCACGACGGCCTGGACGAACTGCCGCAGGCAGATCCCGCACTGCGCGCCCAACTGGATGAGGAAGCCGCACGCGTAGGCATGCCCGCCATGCATGCCAAATTGGCCACGCTGGACCCGGCCACGGCCGAACGCCTCAAACCCAATGACAGCCAGCGCATCCAGCGGGCCCTCGAAATCACGCTGCTGACCGGCCAGCCGATGTCATCCCTGCTATCGCAGAAAGAACCTGAACCGCTGCCCTTCGACCTGCTGCCGCTGGCGCTTGAACCCTCCGATCGCTCCGTGCTGCACCAGCGCATCGCCCTGCGTTTCGACCAGATGCTCAGCGGCGGCGGCCTGCTGGATGAAGTCAACGCCCTGCGCACGCGCGGCGACCTGCACCTGGGCCTGCCATCGATACGTTGCGTCGGCTATCGCCAGGCCTGGGAATATCTGGACGGCCTCATCGATTACGACACCATGCGCGAAAAAGGCATCGCCGCCACCCGCCAGTTGGCCAAACGCCAACTGACCTGGCTGCGCTCCATGCCGGACCGTATCGTCATCGATTGCAATGCCCCCGATGCCACGGAAAAGGTGCTGGATAAGGTGGAAAAGGCGCTGGTGACGCGCCAAGGGAGCTGAGCCGGCAAGAACACCAGGCTCCGGCAACAAAAGATGGCCGGTCCTATTGACATGGACCGGCAATACTTCTATAGTGTCGGGCTTGCTTCTGGTGATATAGCTCAGTTGGTTAGAGCACAGCACTCATAATGCTGGGGTCGGTGGTTCAAGTCCACCTATCACCACCAGACACTGATTCGAAGAAGTCCAGTCGAATCCAAAAGCCCGCCCAAACCAATGTTTGCGCGGGCTTTTTGTTTTTACCGCCGGGCTCGTTCGTTGACGGTTGATTTGCTCGCAGAATTGCCCCCTCTCCGCCTCCATTTGCCTCATCTTCCCACTGCCTTCCGAAGGCGGCGACACGGCTATATGATCCCTGCTCAAGACGCATCTGGCGACCCAGGATTAGTCGACTAAAAACACCTCACCATTGCCACGAAGAAACTACTTTTTTCTTCCGGCCTTTGACATTGAAACGCCTTGATTTTGGTTAGAATGCGAAAAAAATTCCAATTTATTCAGGCTCGAACTCATGCCCTCTCGATTCCGACGCAATAACAGAATATACAAAGCGCCTGAACAGAACCACACATCGTCACTGACGTGCGGGCGACTGAACATCTTAAGTTTGGCTTTGGCAGGAGCCTTCGCTGCCATGACACCGCCGCATGCCATGGCCGATACGATCGTGTCCAGTCCTCAATCCGCCATCGCAAACAGTAGCTTCAAACAAAACATCACCATCACCAGCACCGGCAAACTCAGCGGCTTCAGTACCGGCATCGCCAACTTCAACGCGGGCAGTATCGGCACGCTCAGCAACGACGGCACCATCCTCGGAAACCGGTGGGCGCTCTCGAACCTCACCAGCGTTGACACGATCAGCAACAACGCCACCGGTACGTTCAACGGGACGACCTATGGTATTTTCACCGGCGGCCTCAGTGGCAATGCGTACCATGCCACGATTGGTGCACTCAACAATGCCGGCACGATCAATGGCAACAGCTACGGCATCTACAACGGCAGCACGGGCAGTGGCACGAACAGTGGCGTGATTGGCTCGCTCAGCAACAGCGGCACCATCAGCGGCGCCACCGGCATCTACAACGCGCGTATCAGCACAATCAGCGTACTGACCAACAACGCCGGCGGCATGATCGCCGGCACGACCACCGGGATACGCAACCTCGGCACCATCACCAGCCTGAACAATAACGGCGGGTCAATCACCGGGGGCACCGGGATTGCCAACAACAACACCGGCACGATCGCCAGCCTGACGAACAGCGGCGTCATTTCCGCAGGCTCCGCGGGTATCCTCAATAATGGCAGCATCGGTTCCATCGGCAATGGCGGACACATCAACGCGCTGTATGCCATCAATAACGGCTCAGGCGGCACCATCAATACCCTCAGCAACAACGCTGGCGGGACCCTCTATGGCGCTACCGCCGGCATTCTCAACAACGGCATCATGGGCACCATCACCAATACCGGTACCGGCACCATTTCAGGCGGTACGGCCGGGGTGCAGAACGAAGCTGCCACGATCAGCCTGCTGTCCAACGCCGGCACCATCACAAGTACCGGCGTTGGTGTGAGCAACAAGTACAGCACCAGCATCGCGGGCATCGGCACGATCAGCGTCTTGTCCAACAGCGGGATGATCAGCGGCGCCATCGGGGTGTCCAGCAACATCGGTACGATCGGCACTATCGCCAACAGCGGCGTGATCAAGGGATCTACCTATGCCATCGACATTGCCGGCGGCGCCAGCCTGGGCGGAATTGCCAACAACGGCACCATCGCCGGCATCATCCGGGACCTGGGTACCACTCCATTGACCATCAGTGGCGGCAGTAATGCGACCTTCGGCACCTTGACCGGCTATAACGGCGCTATCGGCACCATCGTTGCGTCGAGCGGACTGGTCTTCAATGGCGGCAATCAACTGCTCAACGACAATATCACCGTCAATTCCGGTAACGGCACGGTCACCAATGCCTCAGGCGTCTTGCAGGTCAACAACCAGCTTACAGTCAATGGCAACTATTACCAGAATGCGGCCGCTACGCTGGCCATCGGCATCAGTGCCAATGCCGGCTCGCTTGGCGCCATCACCGATACCGGTTATGGCCGTTTGCTCATCAACGGCAACGCCACCATCGAATCCGGTTCCGGCGTGATGCTGAAGAAACTGACCACCTACAGCTACGCGGCCGGGCAACGTTTTGTGGTCATCCAGGCAAGCGGCAACAGCAACAACTACAACGCTTCCAGCCTGAACTACAGTGTCGCCGGCTATCTCGCCAGCGGCGCGGACGTGACGGAAACCATCAATGGCGTCGGTTACCACAACCTGGTGGTGACGATCACCGGCATCGACAGCGGCATTCCCACAGGCGGCTCCCCTACCAACAGCAATGCCGCCACCAACAGTAATGCCAGAGCCGCGCTCCATGGCCTGTTCAACTACGCCGGCGTCAATCAAGGCTTGCTTGACGTGTACAACCCGGCGCTGGCCATCAGCAATCCAGACCAGGCCAACCGGGCCGGTGCGCAGTTGAGTCCGGCGGCTACTGCCAATGCGGTGGTGGGGGCTTCCACGGCGGCGTTTAGTGCCGTACAGGGCGCGGCGGGTAATCGCATCGATGGCCTGCGTACCGCGCAAGCCGGCGCCAGCGGCATTGCCACCGGCGAGACCAGCCTCGATCCGGCCCTGTGGGGCCGCATCTTCGGGGGCCAGGCCAATCAGGGCACGCGTGACGGCATTGCCGGCTACCATGCCAATTATGGCGGCTTCTTGCTGGGCGGCGATGTGCAGGCACACCCGGACTGGCGCATCGGCGGCCTGTTCAGCTATGCCCATAGCAACATCGGCAATGACGGCGATAACAGCGGCAGCGGCGCGCAAGTCGACAGCTACGGCCTGACCGCCTACGCCGGCTACGACGGCCGCCCCTGGTATGTGAATCTGACGGCAGGCGTAACGCGGCAAATCGTCAGCACGAACAGGGCCATCGCTTTCAGCGGTTTTAATGGCACGGCCAATGGCTCATTCAACGGCCAGCTATTCAGCGCCACGGCGGAGGCCGGCTACCCGCTGGCATTCGGCAATGCGACGCTTACGCCGTTGACCGGCATCCGCTACAGCCGCCTGAAGCAGGACGCATACACCGAAACAGGCGGCAGTGGCGCTGCCTTGACGGTCAATGGCAGTTCTTACAGTTCGCTCAAAGGCGAAATCGGCGCGAAGTATGAGTACAGCCTGATGACCAGCTATGGCGCATTGACGCCCTTCGTGCGGCTGGGCTGGAACCATGAATTCCGCAACACTGCGTTGACCACCAGTGCAGCCTTTGCAGCGGATGCCTCCGGCAGCACCACCTTCACGACCCACGGTGCAAGTCCGTTGCGCAACACGGCAGCGCTATCGCTGGGTGCGACCCTGCTACGCAGCAGGAACCTGACTTTATCGGCGGGTTACACACTCGAAGGTACCAAAGGATACACCGCGCAAACAGGGAGCCTGACCTTGCGCTGGCAATATTAGGCCGCGCCTGATATTGCCGGCGACCGGCAAGAGCGCGACTTATTTCTGATAAGGCAATGCGGCTAATACATAGGAGATCAGTTTCCCAAGACTTGCCTCCAGTGGTTCCGATGCCGTATCGACCACGCACTCGGCCCGGTCAGGCGCTTCGTACGGCGCGCTGATGCCTGTGAATTCCCGGATTTCTCCTGCACGCGCCTTTTTGTACAAGCCCTTGGGATCGCGCGCCTCGCATGTCGCGAGGTCGGCCGCGACGTGAATTTCATGGAATCCCTGCTTGCAGCGCAAACGCGCCTGGGCGCGGTCGGCGCGATACGGCGAAATGAACGCCGTGATGCAGATCAGTCCGGCGTCTGCAAACAAGGCGGCCACTTCGCTCACGCGGCGAATGTTCTCGGTTCTGTCTTCCGGGCTGAAGCCCAGGTTGGCGTTCAGTCCACCGCGGATATTGTCGCCATCAAGCACGTAGCACGCATAGCCCAACTGCATCAGTGCCTGCTCCAGCGCCATTGCCAGGCTGGACTTTCCCGACGCCGACAAACCGGTCAGCCATAGCACCGCGCCATCGTGGCCGTAGTGGCGGCGACGGTCGGCGGCGGTCAGCGCATGCGCGGTTGCGGTCAGGTTGCGAGGGTTGGATGGCATGGTCATTTCCCCCCAGGGGCAGGCGCCGGTTGCGATGGCGCCTCTATTGTGGCCCACCAATCATCCGGCCCGGTGACTTTGCGGAAACCGTTGATGGCCAGATCGGATTCCTTCGGCACGCACAGCAAGTTGCACGAGATGATCGAGGGAAATGCATTGTGCGTGTTCCTCGCGAAATTGTCCGGATTGTAGAGCGTAGGCAAGTGCCAGTACATGTCATAGCCCAGTTCGTCGATCAAGGCGATCAGCGCCGCCGATTTTTCACGGCGGTCGTTTTCCACGTAGAGAAAAGGCCGATGTTGGCGGATCATCGCACGCGCCCCGCTCAGGACCTCATGCTCCATGCCTTCGACGTCAACCTTGAGCAGTTTGAGCGATGGCAATGCCAGTGCATCCAGACAGGTCACCGGCACCGGCTCCCCGATTTTTTCGTGCGACAGCGACAGCCCGCCGAAGTTGTTGACGGCGGCGTAGTTCAGCGGCGGGACATGCAACTCGCCGGCGCTGCCGCCTGCAGCGGCGTGATGCGTGTAAACATTGAACAGGCTGTTGAGCGCGACGTTAGCGCACAGCAATTGAAAAATCACGCGCTGCGGTTCGTAGGCGTGAACACGTCCCGCCGGGCCGACCAACTTCGCCAGATGGACCGTATGCGCACCGATATTGGCGCCGACTTCAACCACCATGTCGCCCGGGCGCACCATCTGTGCGAACAACACGGCCTCAAGCTCGCTGAACTCGCCGTACAAATCCAGGGAACGGCCGATGTACATGTCTTCCCGCAGGAACAGCAAAGGACCATGGCGGCATTGCTTGAGCATGGTTGGGGGCGCAGTCCCGGCATCAGGAGGAAGTGCAGTCATGTCTGGAGTCCTAAGAACAAGGTAAGGCGATCGCCTTCAGTCCGGGCCATCTGGCCGCCCAGTCACTTTCATGCGCCATGCCGTCGACGATGCGCAACTGTGCGCACGGCCCCACCGCTGCGACAAAACTGCGCGCGACGGACGGCGGCACGACCGTGTCGTCGGCGCCGCTGACGTGCAATTGGGGAATCGTCGCAACACGCTGCGCGACATCGATGGCATTGAGCGAGTCCGGCATCGGACTGACCTGGTGCAGTCGATTGACCGCAGCATGATCAAGATTGCCGGCGACCGTGCGCAAGCTGGCGACATCCTGGCGCCGCGCCGCGACCAGCACCGCCAGCGCACCGCCGCCGGAGTATCCCACCAAATTGACGCGTTGACCCGGCAGGCGGCGCAGATACTGCGTCACGGCGGCATTCATCGAAGCCACGACTTCTTCGGCATAGCGTTTGTCGGTCCAGTAGGTCACCGCGCAACGCGGATTGACTGACATCGGCGTGAACTGGCAAGGCCGCGCCAGATAGACCACGTTGGCCGACGTATCCGCCACCGCGAGACTCAGCCCCAGAACATGGTGCGGCGTCGGATCGTCGGATGGCCGGTTGCGGCTGCGCCAAGCCATGCCGTCGCCTTCGATGTAGACGGTCAGCGGCTGGTCGGTGCGGGTGATGCGGGCATACGATGTCAACAAAAATGCACCGGTCTGTACCTGCTCGCGCTGCAAGCCCGCCGGCTGCGCCATGGCGTCGGCATGTGTTGCGGGATCTCCCGCGCAAGCCGTGAGCAGGCAGATCATCCCCAGCACTGTTGCGCATTTCATGCCGCACCGTCGCGCAGCTTGCCCAGTGCGGCGGAAACGGACTGCAGCAATGGCCCCCACGCGCCGCGCGCCGGTTGACGAAACAACCGCACCGAGGGATACCAGGGCGTGTCTTCACGCTCGAGCAGCCAGCGCCAGTCCGGCACGAACGGCAGCATGACCCACGCCGGACAACCGAGGGCGCCTGCCAGATGTATTGGGGAAGAATCGACCGACACCAGCACATCGAGCAAGGTCAGGATCGCTGCCGTGTCATCGAAGTCACGAATTTCATCGCTCAGCGACACCATCGACATTCCCGCCGGCGGCGCTGCCGCCTGCTCTGCTGCCGGGCCCTTTTGCAGCGCAAGGAAAGTGATGCCCTCCTGCGCAAGCGGCGCCAGATCCGATAACGTCAGGGAGCGGCGCGCATCGTTGGTATGGGTGGGCCGGCCGGCCCATACCAGGCCGACCAGCGGGCGCGGCAAGGCCGCCAGGCGCGCGCGCCATTTTTCGACACGCGCCGGATCGGCGCTCAGATAATGGGTACTGCCCGGCAGATCGCTCAGTTGCAAACCCATCGCCAGCGGCAGACTCATCAGCTCGCAGTGAAAGTCGAATGCCGGCGGAAGAGTGCCCAGGCGAATGATGTCGTCATAACCGGCGCAACGTTTTGCCAGTGCATAACTGTCCGCATTGACTTCCAGAACCACGCGAGCGCCGCTGCGCTCTCGCGCCCACGCCACCATGCGCAGGAACTGGAAGGTATCGCCGTATCCCTGCTCGTCATGGATGAGCAAGGTTTTACCCTTGATCGACTGGCCCTCCCAGCGCGGACTTTGCACGTGGCGACCGATCATGGCGGTATGTTCCATCTTGTAGCGGAACCGGTATTCGCGCCAGCCGCGAGCGAATTCTCCCTGCGACAGCAGGATCTCCGATAAGTCGAAGCGCGCACCCATATTGCCCGGAATCGTCCGCACGATCATTTCCAGGATGTGCCGGCTTTCATCGACTTTGCCTTGCGGGCGCATGGCGAAAACCAGTTGCCGCCACAACGGGATCGGCCCGGAGCCGGAGGCCAGTACCTGCCGCAGCAATGCTTCGGCTTCGCTGAAACGTTCCTCGCTGAGCAACGCAGTGGCCTGCTGCTGAATGGCAGCGTAATCGTACATGTTGGCGGCCGGTACGCTCATGGCTCCGCATCACCAGGCGGGACAATGCCGAGCGCCGCCAGCAGCGGTCCCAGTTGCGATGCGTGGCGACGCCAGCGCCCTTTCGACGTGGCGTAAATCGGCTGCCGCACCTGGCTCACGCTGGCGGTTCGCACAACGCGGCGCGTCTTGTAGAAACTGAGGCAGACGTCGTCCCATGGCATATCGACAAATGCGATCAGGCGCCGCGCTTCACCTTCCAGATCGTCCACCACATTTTCGTAGTCGACTTCCAGGAAACGTTCCGGCGGCAAGACCTTGCGCAGGCTCTCCATGAGCATCTGATAGTCGCGATGGAAAGCGCCCAGTTCATCAAGGCGATAGGCAAACATCTGTTCGCCGGCAAAATGCTTGCTGTAACAGGACAGGCAGGTATCCACCGGATCGCGCCGGCAATGGATGATGCGCGCGCCGGACAGAACCAGCGGAATCAATCCGGCATACAGGAAGTTGGCCGGCATCTTGTCGACCAGGCGCAGTGCACCGGGAGCCAGGCCGTCGACACGCGACAGGTAGTCGCGTCCGATCCGTGCAAAATCTTCCCTGCTCCAGTGCATCAGCGCATCGGGAAACGTTCCGGCGTTGTCGAGGGCATGGCGCAAGGCGCTCAGTTCTCCGGCACCGTGAATGCCGGGATGCGATGCCAGGATCTGCTCCACCAGCGTCGTGCCGGAACGCGGCATGCCGAGGATGAACACCGGCCGCTGCGAGGCTGTGCCGGCATCCCTGAATTTGTCCATCAGCTCCGGCGTAAAGGCTGCAGCGATTTTTCGCATCCAGGCGCTGGTCGCGCCGGCATCATAATTGAACGTGGCGCGTTTGATCGCGTTGCCCTTATCAAGATGGAAAAACGCCCGTTCCGAATCGCCGGTATCGAGATACGCTTTTCCAAGCGCGAAATGCACACTCATCTGATCGCTGATCGTCGGCTTTATCGCTCGCGCGAGCGCCGCTTCCATCGCGGCGATATCGGCATCATCGCTGCGGTACGTCTTGGTGTCGGCGCGTGCCGCCATGACCCGCACCGAACCGGGAAAACGCTCCAGCGTGCGCTCAAACGCGGCAATTGCGTCATCCTTGCTGCCGGCCTCCATCAACAGCAATGCGTGCGCGACGAGCGCTTCTTCCGCAACGGTTCCCGGCAAAGTTGCCGCGCGATCAAATGACGCGGCCGCCTCGTCATGTTGACCCAGCATCTGCAAGACCTGACCGAGCATGTTGTGTCCGTTGGCGCTGTCGGGAGCGATGCTCACCGCCTGGCGCGCACAGGCAAGCGCATCCTGAAGGTGATCGTCTTTCATCAACAGTTTCGCACGCGCAGACAGCGCGCCCGCATGCTGCGGCGCAAAGGCGATGAGGGCATCGATCCAGCGCCTGGCATCGGCATAGCGCATGCGCGACATCTCGATCTGGGCCAGGTTGAAGTAGGCATCCGCCAGTTGCGGATTGATATCGATGGCGCGCTCCGCAGCAATAATGGCTTCGTCGAACCGGCCGAGATCGTTCCACAGCAACGCCAGATTGCTGTGGACCTCGGCATAGTCTGGCCGCAATGCCAAAGCGCGCTGATAGCTGGCCTGCGCTTGCTCCAGATCCTCCAAGCGCTTGTAGGTGTTGGCAAGGTTGTTGTGCGCCTCGGGATTGTCGGGTTGGAGCGCCACGACATGCCGCAGGCATTCCAGGGCGGCTTCAAATTTTCCGCTTTCCTGCTGGATGATGCCGAGATTGTTCCAGGCCGCAACGAGCTCGGGCTCTTGATCCACCGCGCGCCGGGCGGCTTGCTCCGCTTCTGCCAGCAAACCTTTCTGGCGGCACATTTCAGCCAGATTGCTGCAATACGTCGCTGGCGCAGAGGGCCACAGACAAGCCTTGCGCAAGTAATCGATCGCCAGGTCGAGCTTGCCGTAAGCATGTGCGATCAGTCCCAGCAGATGCAAGGCATCCGGTTGCTGCGGCAAGACTTGCAAGACGCGCAGACTGAGTTGTTCAGCCTGATACGCCTGTCCCGCGTTCCAATGTGCGTAGGCCTGGTTCAGTGCATCAGGAATGGTGAGCTGTTGAGCAACAGGGTAGTTGTTCTTATTCAAAGATGCTCCACGGCGTAAAGCGAGAAATTAAGCGTTCTTATTGCAGAGGGTGCGAAAGTGCCCGCTCATCTGTAATTTTTTCAGAATAATAACAATTATTGCAAAAATGGAATCATCAGATGATTCTTTCCAGCACGGCTGGTGACGGACGGAAGCCATCTCCTTCACCGCGACGCTCGCCATCCCGCTGCCAATATGGCTCAGACGCCATTGACGACATCCCGAGTCCCCGATGAATCGTAGCCGAAGGCGCTTCCCGTCGTCAAAAAGACGTGCTTCGCATACCGGCATCGTTGCCATGATGAAGCCATTTCGGCTCCGTTTCCGAACCCTTGAATTTTCCCGAAAATCAGCCGATACACACCAAAGCTTAATTTTCCGATATAAATACTGAAAAAATCATCGAAAGAAAAAGAAAATGCATCGATCAGAACGTCAACCTCCTTTTACTGCAGGCAACCAGACCGTTCTGGTTTTATCGCTTACTGCGGCATTGGCGGCAATGGTTTCTCCTGCCGCGAAAGCGGCCACCATCACCGGAAGCGCCACGCTCACAAGCGCGGCAACCAACCTGACCTGGAACGGCAACGGCACGCTGGTCATCAATAATGGCGTGCTGATCACCGGTTCACCGGCGCTCAGCGCTTCTACTTCGGGCGGCACCCTGCAGAACAACGGCACGATTAGCGGCGTCACTGCCGTGTCCAATACCGGTGTGATCACTACCTTCAACAACGGTAACGGCACCATCGCCGGCGCTTCCATTACCGGCGCCACAGGCATTAATAACGCCAGCAGCGGCACCATTACCACGCTCCACAACTTCTCCGGCAGCTGGATCACTGCCATCACCGGCGTCAAGAATAACGGCATCATCAGTACGCTGACCAATGACAGCGGCGGCTCGATATCCAACGGCGCGACGGGGATTTTCAACTATTCAGGCGGCGTCATTGGCACACTGAGCAATAGCGGCAACATCAGCCAGGCTACTTTCGGAGTCAACAATAACAACGCCAGCATCACCGTGCTGCAGAACAACGCGGGCGGCTCCATCAGCGGTATCACCGGGATCTTGAACAATAACAGCGGCAACATCGGCACGCTGACTAACATGGGGCTTATCACTGCCACCGGCACGGGTATCTCCAACATCAGCAGCAGTACCATTACCACGCTCAACAACGGCGGCTCAATTACCGCCCTGATCGCCATCTCCAACGGCGCCACGATTGGTACGCTGACCAACACCGGCACCATCAAGGGAACCACCCGGGCGATCTCCAACAGCGGCACCATCGGCGTCATCGCCAACAATGGCGGCGTCATTTCCGGAACGATATTCAACGCAACGCAAGCCTTGAGCCTGACAGGCGGTAGCGGATCAATCTTCGGCACCCTGACCGGATCCGGCAGCGGCATCGGCGCCGGCAATATCGGCCAGATCAACAATACGGCATCGAACCTCACCTTCAGCGCCGGCAATCAGCTGCTCAACGACAACATCAACGTGGGCAGCAACACCGTGTTCAATGCGGGCGGCACGCTGCAACTCAACAATACGATCGCCATCACCGGCAACTACACCCAGAATGCCGGCGCGACACTGAACATCGGCGTGGCGGACGGGGCGGTTGCCACCGGCGTCGTCAGTGCCGACAGCGGCTACGGCCGGCTGATCGTATCGGGCGTGGCGACATTCAACGCCGGTACCAGCATTGCGCTTAAAAAACTCAATAGCTATGCCTTTGCGCAGGGACAGCGCTTTGTCGTGGTACAGGCGAGCAACGCCAATGCGAATTACAACGCAGGATTGCTGAACTATTCTGCCGACGGCTACACCGGCACATATACCGGCGCCAGCGTGGTCGATAGCGACGACAACACCAAGACCGATCTTGTCATCACCTTGGCAGCGCCAGCCTCTGGCCCAAATCCGGGCTCTACCCGCCCGAACATGTGGGCAACCACGCCTGATGCCATTTCCGCGTTGTCAGGCTTGTTCCGTTATGGCGGCACCAATGCCGACATGCTCAACATGTTCAATGCCGCTGCCGCCCTCGGTTCTACAGGCGACGCCAATCGCGCCGGTGCACAATTGAGTCCTGCTGCCAATACCGCTTCGGCCATCCAGTCAGCACAGGCGACAACGCAGGCAGTATTCAATATCGCTTCATCGCACATCGACACTTTACGGACGGCGCAAGCCGCCGGCAGTGGCGTCTCTACCGGTGAACGCGCCAGCGATATTGCGTTGTGGGGACAGGCGTTCGGCGGCCAGGCAAATCAGGGCAATCGCAGCGGCGCCAGCGGCTATCGCGCCGGCTACAGCGGCCTGCTGATCGGCGCCGACACGGCGCTCAACGATCAGTGGCGCGTCGGCGGCGTATTCAGTTATGCAGATACGTCGGTCAATGGCGGTGGCGACAACACCGGCAGCTCGGCGCACATCAAGGCGTATGGACTGACCGGCTACGGCGGCTACACGGCGGAGCGCTGGTACCTCAATCTCTCCGGCGGCATCGTCCGGCAAAAGTACGACACGCTGCGCAGCATTGGCTATACCGGCTTCAGCGGCAACGCTGCCGGCCAGTTCGACGGTACGCAATATATTGCGTCGGCACAGGCAGGCTATCCCATCAACCTGAACGCCACCACGACGCTCACACCGATCGCCGGCCTGACCTACAGCCGCATGACGCAGGATGCCTATACCGAAACCGGCAGCGTCGCCGCCTTGCGCGTCAATTCCGCCAGCACCTCGTCCGTGAAGAGCGATCTGGGCGCAAAACTGGAGCGCACGCTCAAGACTTCGTATGGTGAAATCACGCCGTCGGTTCAACTGAGCTGGCGACATGAATATCGCGACACCAGCGTGCAGTCAGTCGCCAACTTTGCCGCCGACACCAGCGGCGCTACCAGCTTCACCACGCAAGGTGCAGCAACTAACCGCAATACCGGCGTACTGGTGTTGGGAACGACGCTGGCAAGGAGCCAGAATCTGACGCTGGCGGCACGTTATATGCTGGAAGCCGCGCGAGGCTATACGGCACAAACGACTGATCTGCGGCTACGCTATCAGTTTTAATAGCAGACCACTGCATCATCAGGAAAAAGCCGCATATGCGGCTTTTTCTTTTGCGAAATGTGATCCAAGTTTGCGATATGCAAATGTCCGCCTCCGGCCAGGAGGGACATGCTGCATCCGCGATCTGGTTCTTGTCGCACGTTGTGAAGCACGACTGTTCAAAGATCATCCAAGAAGTCCACCTGTTTACCCATGCCGATGAAGGCGAGCGTTTCATACGCATCAAAGAAATTACGCAGATACTGGAAGGCGCCGGGTTCGGCCACGATCT
>NZ_LFLT01000027.1 GCF_001189955.1 Herbaspirillum chlorophenolicum
GCTACACTTAAGGAACAGTAATGAAACCTCTACGCCATCTCGCACTCGCGTCCCTGCTCGTTCCGTTGTTCGGGCAGGCCGCGCCCCTCAAGGTCAACGCTGCGCGCAGCAGCGTCAGCGCCGTGTTCAAGCAGATGAACGTTCCGGTCGAGGCGAAGTTCAAGCAGTTCAACGCGCAGATCGACTATGACGCAAAGCGTCCCGAAGCCGCAAAGGCGCAAGTGAACATCGCGACGGCCAGCCTCGACATCGGCGACCAGGAGTACAACCGCGAGGTCGGAAAGAAGGAGTGGTTCAACGCGGCCCAGTTCCCGCAGGCCAGCTTCGTCTCCACCGCCATCAAGCCCGCCGCCAATGGGACGCTTGCGGTCACCGGAAAGCTGACGATCAAGGGCAAGACTGCTGACGTCGCCTTTCCGCTGACGGTCAAGGCCGACGCCCCAGACAGGTATTCGAGGGTCAGATTCCGATCCGGCGCCTGACTTTCGGCATCGGCGAGGGTGAGTGGAGCGACACCAGCATGCTCGCCAACGAAGTCCTGATCAAATTCCGCGTCACAGCGGGCAACCAGTAATCTCAACCAAGGAAATAACCCACATGAACATCAAGCACATCATCGCAGCCGCCTTTGCCATCAGCGCCGCCGGGAGCGCACTCGCCGCCGACACCTATGCGATCGAGCCGAACCACACCTTCCCGAGCTTCGAGGCAGACCACATGGGTGGGCTGTCGGTCTGGCGCGGCAAGTTCACCAAGACGAGCGGCAGCATCACGCTTGACCGCAAGGCGAAAACCGGCAGCGTCGACATCACGATCGATGCCAGCACCCTCGACTTCGGCCATGCCAAGATGAACGAGCACGCCAAGGGTGCGGACATGTTCGACGTCGCCAAATTCCCGACGGCGACCTACAAGTCGAAATCGATCACCTTCAAGGGCGACCAGCCGTTCGAGGTCAACGGCGAACTGACCCTGCATGGCGTAACCAAACCGGTCAAGCTGACGATCAACCAGTTCAAGTGCATTCAGCATCCGATGTTCAAGCGCGAAGCCTGCGGCGCCGACGCCTCGGCCAGCTTCAACCGCAGCGACTTCGGCATCGACTACGGCGTGCAGATGGGCTTCAACCCGACCGTGAAACTGGCGATCCAGGTCGAAGCGCTCAAGCAGTAACAAGCTTTGCTGGTCGCCAGCTCCGCTCCGCCGCCGGGAGGCCGCTATTTCATCAGCCAGCGCCCGGCCAGGCGGATCAGGAAGGGCATCAGCAGATACACCATCAAACCTGAAATCATCAATGCGGTGACGGCTGCCACCGCCAGGCCCGGCAAACCCGGGACAATCCATGCCGCCATCGTACGGATTGGTGGCGGCAGGAGCACCGTCAGCGGATATACCGCAAGTGCGGACAGCATCCATTGCTTCCAGCGCCTGGGCTGGCGCCGTCCGGATGGCGGGGTGAACCAGAACTCGGCATCATGGTGCACGTGAAAGCGATCGTCGCCGGCCAGTCAGGGTTCGGCAACCTTCAGCAGCGCCTGACGCACCGGCGAGAGCAGCCAGGCGTGCGCGGTTTCCTTGTCGACAAAACGCAGGATGATGACGTACCTGGAACCGGATTCGACCGGACGTATGATATCCGTCCCCAGATAGCCTGCGAAGCGCTGGTGCGCGGCCGTGGCATCGAGAAGCCAGCGCTCGTAATCGGCACGATGTTCGAGACGAACATCGTGCAGGATCACGCTGGTTGCAATGTCGCTCTCAGACTGCTTCGTCATGCATTCCTTCCATGTGCTGGACGCTTACCGCATGGGCCCGATCAGAACGGGATGATGGCCTTGACCCAGAAGGCCTCTCCATCGGAGCGGTTGCGCACACCCGACTGACGCTCGTACTTCGCACTGAGGAACCAGCCGTTCTTGCTCTGGTACTTCACGATCGGTCCCGCCGCGAAGGCACGGCCCCTGTTCGCAGGCACGCTGCTGCCTGTGACGTCGTCGTCGGAAACCTGGCGGTACACATACCCGCCAACCCCGGCCACCCAGCCATTGCCAAGGCCCCAGCCGAGCGCATAGTCGGCATGCAGTTCCTGGCCGGACCGGTAATCGGTATCGCCATTGCGGAAATTGTAATCGTACATCAGCTTCACGTCGGCGTTGATTCCCGACGGCTGCGCGTAAGAAATCGCTATCAGCGGCTCGACATTCCAGTAGTTGCGGCCGATGTTGGCAACGTCGCCGCGTTCATACTTGCCGGTAGGTGCGTTGACCTCGAAGGCGACAACATAATGGAGTTTGTCCGACACGTGATAGCCAAGCGCTGCAGCGAGGTTGATGTCCCCTATTCCGGTCTTGCTCTGCGCATTCGGGCCGACGCGGACGTCGACATTCAACAGCGGAACGATCGTTTGGAAGGCCAGCTGGCCGCCGAATACCCTGGTATCGCTCACCCAGACAAAGCGGGGCACGATACCCGTCACGTCCGCGCGAAAGCCGCCGACGGCCGCAGCGATGTCATTGCCGCTGTCGTCCCGCAGCGCCGTCGCATGGTAGCGGGTGCCGTATACAATCGAATAGAAGCCCGGCGGCGGCAGCGCCCCTGACAGGAAGTTTTCGACGCCGTTGGCATAGATGCTGCCCCCGCCTTCGGTGGCAAAGACAGGGCTGCACAGCAAAGCGGCCAAGGCGGCAAGGGCGTGCGTCGTTCGCGGCAGCATGCGGCCGCGTGTGTGGTTCGTCATGATTGTCTCCTGACTATTCTTGGGATCGGCGGTGGGGCGCTGGTCGCCCGGCACCGCCGTGGAGGAAGCGCAGCGGAAAACGTAGAACGGATAGTCCTGCATCTCGGGCTCGATGGTCACCCACTTAAGTTCGGTGAACTCGTCGATGACGGCGCGGCCGTCGAAGCGGCCATAGCCGCTGTTTTTCGTGCCGCCATAGGGTGCCTGCGCTTCGTTCTGGACCGTGGCGCCGTTCACGTGCACGCATCCGGCATCGATCCTGAGGGCGACCGCCAGCGCACGGTGCACGTCACGGCCGAACACTGCCGACGACAGGCCATAGGCCGTATCGTTGGCGACGCGGATCGCTTCCTCGGCGCCGTTCACGCGTACGACAGTGGTGATCGGGCCGAAGGTCTCTTCGTCATAGATGCGCATGGCGGGCGTCACCTTGTCCAGGATGGTCGCCGGCATCACTGCGCCATCGGCCATTCCGCCGCATACCAGGACTGCCCCCTTGCGGACTGCATCGTCGATCAGATCGTTCAGGCGCGTGCCATTCTCGGCCGTGACCATCGGGCCGATGACGCAGCCCGGCCCTGCGGCAGGATCGCCCATTTTCAGCGCGGATGCGCGTGCCGCGAATTTGGCGACGAAATCGTCGGCCACCTTTTCGTCGACAACCAGGCGCTCGGTCGACATGCAGATCTGCCCTTGGTACAGGAAGGAGCCGAACACGGCGGCCTTGACCGCGCCCTCAATATTGGCATCGTCGAGCACAACCAGCGGCGCCTTGCCGCCCAGTTCGAGCAGGCAGCGTTTCAGCTGGGTGGCAGCCTTCTGCGCGATGATGCGCCCGACCCGGGTCGAGCCGGTGAAGTTGATGCGGCGGACGGCCGGGTGGGCAATCAGCGCATCAACCACTTCCGGTGCATTGTCCGGGTCGTTGGTCAGGAAGTTCAGGGCGCCCGCCGGCAGGCCGGCTTCGAGCAGCGCCTCAGCGACCATCAGGTGCATGCGCGGGCTTGCCTCGGAGGCGCGGAAGATGACGGTGTTGCCGCAGGCGAGCGGATACGCGATGGCGCGGGCCGCCAGCACCACCGGGCCGTTCCATGGCACCATGCTGAGCACCACGCCAACCGGCTGGCGAACCGTCATCGACAGTGTGCCCGGTTTGTCGGTCGGGATGGTTTCGCCCTGGATCTGCGTAACCAGGGAGGCGGCCTCGCGGAACAGGTTCGCGGCCAGCATCACGTTGAAGCCGCTCCAGAGCTCGGAGGCGCCCACCTCGCTGGCCATGACCTGGATGAATTCGGGCACCCGCGCTTCCAGCGCGTCAGCGGCCTTGAGCAGGATCTTGCGCCGCTCGGTCGGGCTGGTCAGCGACCAGGTCTTGAAGGCCGCGGCGGCCGACTCCGCCGCCTTGATGGCGTCTTCGACGGTGGCCGCGGCTGCTGTCGTGACGACGCTGCCGGACACCGGATGCATGCGGGCGTAGGTCGCACCGCCGCGGGCGGCGACATGTTCGTTATCGATAATCAGTTGGGTTTTCATCTTTTGTCTCCTGGTTTGAACGTGGTGTCACCGGTAACCGCAGCTCTGGCAGCAGAACGTAGAAGCCGGTAACGATAAATGCCTGGTGCGGGGCGCTCAGGCCTCGGCTTTCAATATCTCGGCCATCCGTTCGCCAATCAGTACGCAGGTCGCCATCGTCGCCACCGACACGATGCGCGGCATGATCGAGCTGTCCGCGATCCTCAGCTTCCTGATGCCATTCACGCGCAGGCTCGGGTCGACCACGGCAAGCGAATCCTTGCCCATGCGGCAGGTGCCGCTCTCGTGGAAATAGGTCGTCGCGCCATTGCGGATGAGGTCGTTCATTTCCGTACCGGCAAGCTTCCTGGCGGGCGCCACCTCGCGCTTCGGTTGCGAGCTCAATCCTGATCAACATCGCGCCCAGGCCTGTGAGAAACCCATTTTCTTCAACCAGCCGCCAGCTTGCGCGCCCGCAGCCGCGCGAAATTCATCGCCACCGCCACTGCCCCCAGTGCAGTAGGGAGGTAGGAGAAACAGGATGGTCAAAACCATCAGAAACCACCCGGAAAGCCTCGCCAATCCTCACGAACCGCCCGAAACACAAAAACAATGATT
This sequence comes from Herbaspirillum chlorophenolicum, assembly GCF_001189955.1. GTDB lineage: Bacteria > Pseudomonadota > Gammaproteobacteria > Burkholderiales > Burkholderiaceae_D > Herbaspirillum > Herbaspirillum chlorophenolicum. Next base: position 4,868 of record NZ_LFLT01000027.1, read on the forward strand.
CCCGGACAGTTTCGGGATAAAAGTACGGAAAAAATAGGCAAAGGCCGGGAGATATTCAGCGACGCGTTGCGGAATTAATCCCACTTTGAAGCCCGTTTGAACGATCAGCGAATGCGATTCAAGACAAGCATCAGGTGATCGTCGATAACTTCACCGACCAGCGTTGCGTCGGAGCCGGGGAAACCGATCAGCGGTCGGGCCGGGATACCTGGATGCACCACGCGCTTTCTAACCAGGCCGCCGAAGGCCAAAGCCTTTGCCGTCTTCGGCAGAATTGTGTAAGGCGATCCCTTCGGGCCGTAGGAGCCGGTGCCGAAGTGATGCCAGAGCGCTTTCTGATCGCTGAAGCCGAGAGTGAGCGTGTCGCCGTTCACCTGGTAATTGAAACTCCCCAGCATGTCACCATTGCCATAGAGAATGCGGCGGCCTTTAACCTTCTGTGCCGAGGCCAGGCTCATCTGGCCGTTCTTGCGGAATTTGTCACCCTGGGACTTCCATACCGCCGTGCCGATGGTCATCGGAGACAGCGGCTTCCATTTGGTGCCATCAGGGGCAACGCCCTTGGCGTGGCGTTCCTCATTGACGATCTTGAGCGTTTCCCCGATGCTGCCGAGCATTTGAGCCGGCGTGGCAATCTCCCTGCGGATCACTTCAAGTGCCCTGGTCAAATGATCTGCTTGTAAATCGAAAGATATTTGCATATCCTATGTCCTGTGTTCGGTCAGACTGCGTTTCGGCGCTACTGCACAGTATCCGAGGCACTCAAACGCGGCCCAAGTGGTCGCGTTTTTCATTTCTTGAATACCAGCCTGCCGTTACGCTGCTTGTCGAAATAAGCCTCACGCGCTTTTTCCGTCTTCTGCGAGCTCATGAAGGTGGTCGCGCCGGTCCAGCCTGTTTTTCCCCACTCGAAGACGCCAACACCATACTCATCGGAGCCTTCCAGCTCGAACGCCCGCAGATAGCGACGCTTGAGCCGCCAGCGGCCAGCGTCGCCGCCATCTTTTACCCATGTCCACCAAATTTCATCCGGTTCAATCAAGGTCATGGCCAGCATATTGATGTACTCGAGGCGTGATGCCTTGTCGGGCTTGCTCAACCATTTGAATTCACCCGCGCCGTCCTGAAAAAGCGCCTTGGTGACCGCCAGCGAACTCCCGGCGCTGTCCGTAAAGACCGCGCCTTGTTCCATGCTGGCTCCGAACACGTCGAGAAAATCAGACACGGCGACTTCCGGCGCTGTACCGGCTGGTAGCAACACGCTTTTCGGCACCATCGTCGGCGTAGGCAGTGACGGCGGCTTGAACCCTGTCGGCCAGGCCGCGCCGCGCTCTTTTAGAACCGCGTCGTATCCCTGAAGCGGTGGAACGGTCTGCGGTTCGAGCCAGGCTTTACCTGGGTTGTACGCAAAGCCTGGATCAATGCCAACCGGCGTGCGGACAAGGCGCGGTGCGCTGCCATTTTTGCCAACAACGCGCTCTTCCCATTCGATAGGCGGCGCTTCATCGGGGCCGCTCTTGCCTGCACCTTCCCAGGCGCGGGCCGCTTCCGTGCGAGACAGCGAATCGACTTTGCACTTGCAGCCCCAGCCGTTTTGCGGCATGTGGCTATCAAACCAAGGATCATCGGCAGGCAAGATCAGGCCATCCCACGAAAGATGTGTCATGCGCGGATGCTCGGTGCTGGTATGCCGATATCGCCAGAATGGGCGCAGGTGTTTTACCGCCATCATTTGCTTGTAGCGCCCGGCGCTGTACGCCTGGCTGATATTCGTGTCGTAAATCACTTTGCTGCGCCAGCCCGGCGAGCCGTTATGCGCCCATCCGTGCTTCGCCACAATTTCATCGAACTGCTTGCGGAACGCCGGATAGCCGGTGCCTTCTGTTTGCACCTTCCGAATGGCGTTGTAGAAGTCTTCGACCAGGGCGTCATGGGTTGCCCCGGCCACGACATAGGCGTGGCTATGTTGCTCCTGCCAGATATCCGTCCAACCCGACGATGGGAGTTGGATTTTCTTCTGGAAGAAATCGATGGCTTCGGAGAATGGCAAGCGGTCTGGAGATGTGGCCATGTTCAATGTCCAGTCGATTGCAGTTGACGCATGCGGTCGCGTAGCCCTTCAACTGTCCAGGGGCCGTCCGTGCTTGGAGGATGACATGCATCCAGGCCAGCGCCGTCAATCTCAGCCTTCATATTATCGAGGGCCATTGCAACCTGCGGAAACTCCGCCAGCCAGCGCCGATACTGTTCCCATGTGACGCGTCGACGTTCCAATTCCCGCATTTCTGGACCCGCAATAAGCCACTTCAGGCGGATCAGCACTCCTGATAGATTCGACATAGCAGCTCCTATTGACCGTCGGTTATATCGGCGCGGCCCGCCAACTCGGCGGCGGCCATGCCCAGCGCCATCGTCTCAGCCCATTGCGGATGCACTGCCCGCAATGCTTCAATCTTGGTCAGCGCTTCCTCGAAATCACCTGATTCCGCGACGATGGCCGCGATCTGCTGAATCAGCATTTGCTCCTGTGGTGCGCACAGCGCCGCCAGTTGGGCGGCATATGGGCCGGTCACATCTTGTTCGCCAGTTTTGGACAGCATGGCCAGACGCACCAGGTCCGCCTTGCTGGCCGGCTTGGCGTCCGACTTTCCCGACGCGACAAGAATCTTCGCGTCTTTCTTGGCGCGTGGAATCTGCATCGCCTTGTGCGCCCAATCGATGTCAATTTCCATGCCCATGTCCGCGCTCTTGGTCAGCACGTCGGCCATTTTTCCCTGGTCGACTGTCTCTTCGGTCAGGTAGCAAAATGTCGGCAGGCGATCTTCGGGGAACATCCCATTGATCAATGCAACCGGCCTCACCAACTGGCGATTGATGGTCGGCTCAAGCTGGCGCGTGTCATGCAGCATGATTTCCCGGCGCACCTTGTCATGAATCTGGCCGAGGGCATTAGTGCTGCTCTTGCCGTCCGCCTGGCTGGTCAGCGTGCCGCCCAGGATCGCGATGGATTGCTTGCGCTCCCAATAGTCGACCGCGCTCAGAAAGTCGCTGACGTTGCCGCTCATCGCCTGGACAAAATCGATTTTCATAGTGTCCGGCACCACGCCCGCGCTGTCGTTGCCGATGTTTCTCACGGCGCGCAACAGTTCGTCGCGCTGCTTTGCACTGATCCCGGCAGGATATTTACCCAGGCGCAGCGGCATGCCGTAGGTTTCAAGGAAGCGTTGCATGTCCCGGACGTTGTACGCCTTGTATGCATAGGTCCAGGCCAGCACGCGGAACAACGCGGCTTGTTCGATGTAGCCCGACTTTGCATGATGCTCATGGACGATCCAACCCCACTCGCGCAACGGTTCTGGAATGCCCATTTTCAGATACTGAATCGTGCCGGATTCCCGCTCAATCTGAAGCATGCGTTGGGGAACCCATAGGAACTCTTCGGGAACCCAAGTGCTACCGGTTTTCCATTTGATTTCTTGGGCCGAAACGCCTTTGCCTACGGCATCCGTCAAGTTGAATTGCGCACGCTCGAAACTCGGCGTCTTGCGAAAAATGTCCGCGAGCTCATTGGTGCGGTCGATTTCGGACTGGCTGGCGTCGGTAGGCGGATCGATTTTCCAGCCAAGCCCGGTCACAGCACGTCGACGTTTGGACAGCTCGGCGAAGATATGCGTGTCCTGTTCCTCGATCAGCTCAAACAGCGCCGCCTGATCCGTGATGTAGCCCTGATCTGCAACCGCGAACGCCTGCGCCAGCCTGGACGGATCGAGCGTGGTCACTGAGTTGTAGTTCAGTGTGCCGTCCTGGCCGGCGCGTGGACCTGCTTGCAAAATTTCCAATCCCTTCGTTGCAGCCTTGCTCAACGCCGCCTTGATCTCTTTAATCATCGTCATTCCAATCATCTTCATTGCCGCGTGAGCGGCGGCTTGTATTGCGGAGTGACCGCCTCGAACTGGCGGCTGAGATGTATTCCCACTCAACCGCGAATCTGATTGCCAGCCTCCATAACTTTTCCAGGGCGTCGGGGCCGTCGTCGTGATCGGCTTCCGGCCAGAACTTGAGCTGTTCGATCATTACGCTCTGAGACCTATGCAAGCGAATCTTTCCGTTGTTGACGTGCGGTTGCAGAGAGATAATCCGCAGCTCCTTTTCAACGTCTTCCGGCATTGCCAAGCCAGGGAACGCAATGGCTTCCAGTGCTGCGCGCTTCAAGAGTTCGGTGTACATGAATTCCTGAAACTGCACGGTCTCAACGCCCCATTGAAGGCAGTGATATTCCTTCTGGTACTCAATCGCTCGAGAGATGATCAAATCCGGCACACGGCGGCAGATATCGGCTTCCACCAGGTCAAGCACCATCGTTTCCCGGTTGAGGCCGCCGACCAGAATCGCGGACGGGTCGCGTTTCTTGTTCTTCTTTCCAAGAGACGGATCGATAGCACCGAAGTAGAGCCAGTCGTTGCGATGGTCGACCCAGAATTGCACGGTGCGAAAAGGCGCTGTTTCGTCGTTCCCGGCCTCGTTCTGTTGTTCCTGGTTGAACGCATCGTGGTCGACGGCGCGCATGCACATGAGGCGATACAGTGGGCGGACCTCTGGCCAGGACACTACGGCACCCGCATCCATGTCAGCCTTATTCGCCTCATAGAACGCCAGTGCTTCCGCCTCGGCAGCTTCCTTGGCGTCGTCGTCGTCGCTCGCCGTGGTGTAAATGCCTTCCCACTTTTCCCACAAGTCCATGCGGTCAGGCCAGGTCATAATCGACTTGAACACCCTGCGTCGCCAACCAGGCTTACGCGATACCCGATTGATCGCGGCGTCATAGTGCAAGCTGGTGCCGGGCCAAAAGACATCCATGCCGCCGCCAGGACCGGCCAGGCCAAGAACCGCTTTCAATACAAAGCTTTCGACCTTATCGCGTTGTGCCTTGTCGCGCACGTTTTCATCGTTTTCCAGGTCATCCAAAAAGATCAGGTCCGGGCGATGTGGGCCAAGGTTAAGTAATGTTCGCGAGCCGTACCGACCTCCTGGCGCGTAGCAACGCCCAGCGCCTCGGCCAGTTAGCCGTCCCGGCTGACATGGACATGGTGCCGGACGAGGCATTGCGCCTGGCGATTGATGACGGCGATCTGAGCGGCTACACCCAGGCGGAACAGGACGCGCTGGCCCTGGCGCTGGCGGCTATCGACAACGCCCTGGAAGACGCTACCGCCCTGGTGCTGTCGTATGGCATCCCGGCGACGGTGCAAACCGCCTTGCTGGCCAGGATCACGTCCACCATTGCCCTGTACTACCTGCAAGGGGCGGAACACATTACCGATGACATCCGCAAGGCATACGACGATGCCGTGGACAAGCTCAAGGCCCATGCCAAGGGCATATTGAATCTGCTGCCCATCGACGAGTCGCAGCCTGCGCCCAGCGACGATATGGCCATCATCGAAAGTCGGCCAGGCCGTTACGGCGCGCGCCGTCGCCACGGAGACGATTGTGATTTCTCTTAGTCCGGTTATCGCGCTGCTTGAGCCGAAGCCGAATGGCTTTTCTGAAATCTGGTTTCGTGATGTCAAGGGCGCGGCGGAGTTTGCCCAAGTCCCGCCGACAGCACTACCGCTACCGGCATGTTGGATTGTGCGGGCGTCGGACAAGGTGCAGCACGCGGGCGAGCGTGCCGAAAATGTCACCTTGGCCTTCGACGCTGTTATCGCAATTGAAAACGTCCGCGTGCATAAGAGTCGCGGCGAGACCGACGACAAGCTGTTGAAGTACCGCCGCGCCGTCTATGACCTGTTGCTTGGCTATGAGATCGGCGATGTGCGTCCGATCAAGTTCGCAGGCGGCCAGGTGCTTCAGTACACCGATGGCGATATTTATTGGCGCGACCGCTACGAGTTCGACGCCTTGATTACCAATTATTTACCCGACCCGCCCGGATATGGCGACCTCAACTACACAGGAGAAAGACCATGAGCATTTCGTTTAGTGAAGTGCCTGACGCACTGCGCTACCCCGGCGCATACATCGAGATCGACGGCAGCCAGGCCGGGCTGGGCAGTGGTTTGCCTACCGTGCTCCTGGTTGGCCAGAAGCTGCCAACAGGCACAGCGCCAGCCGGCGAGTTGATCCGCTTGTCGGGTGTCAAGGATGCGCAACTGAAAGCCGGCGAAGGCTCGATGCTGGCACAGATGGCCGCTGCCTACCGCAAGGCCGACCAGACCTTCGACTTGTACATGCTGCCGTACGCAGACAATGCGGCGGGCGTGGCGGCACATGGGACGATCACCGTCAATGCACCGGCAACGGATGCAGGCACGCTGGCGCTGTATATCGCTGGTCGCCCGATCATGGTTGGCATCAACAGCACCCAGGACGAAGCAATGGCCGCGACTGCCATTGCCGCCGCCATCACTGCCGCTGGCATGGATATCCCTGTTATCGCGACGGTCGAGGATGCCGTGGTGACATTGACGGCGCGGCACAAAGGAACGTGCGGCAATGCCATCGATATCCGCCTCAACCTGTTCGGTGAAGAAGTCCCCGCCGACCTGGGATTGAGCATTACCGCCATGACAGGCGGTACGGGCGATCCGATTGCCGGCGATCTGGTGGCGATGACCGGCAAGCTGATTTACAACTACGCCGGCCTGGGCATCAACGACGCAGCGACCCTGGCGGCATGGCATGCCGAAACGCAGCGCCGTCGACGCGTGCCGATGCAAGCGGGCTTCCGTGCCTTCACGGCACATCGCGGCGACTTCGATGCCGCTGCCTCGTTCGGCGAATCGAAGAACTATGAGCACATCGCCGACCTCTCGCTTGAGCTCAATCCACCGACCACCTGGGAAGCAGCCGCAACCCTGGTATCGGTCGCCGCGCCAAGCCTGAATAACAATCCGGTGAAGTCCCTGGAGGGCTTGCAATTGCCAGGGCTGAAAGCGGTGACCTATCACGACTGGACAAACTCCAACAGTCTGCTGTTCAAGGGCATGAGCGTGATGGAAGTCGGCAAGGACGGCTCTTGCTCAATCAAGCGTCTGATTTCGATGTACCTGTATCGGCCTGACGGCGCCACCGATGACGCCTACCTGGACATCAACGCTTCCGAGGTTACCGAACGCATCCGCACCGAACAGCGCAACGCAGCGATTCAACGGTTCCGTGGGACGGTGGCGGCAAAGACCAACGAAGGCTTCCGTCCTGGCTTGCCGATCACGACCGAAGACAGCGTGCGGGCGTTGCTGCTGTCGGTCTACAAGAATGTGCTGATGGCCGAGAAAGGTTGGGTGCAAGCCTACGACTACTACAAGAGCACGTTGCTGGTGGAACAGGATGCGACCAATCCAAGTCGCTTCAACTTCCAGGACGATCCCGTGATCAACTCGCCGTTCTATATCGTGGCCGGCCATTCGCGCTTCCGCAAGGCGGTCCCGCTGTTCTAACCGGCAAGCGGGATCTGATACATCGAATTTACATCTGATTTGAAAGGGTTTTTAACATGGCACAACTGACCAACATCCGCACCGTGTCCGTGCCTTCCATCGGCAAGCTGCCGCTGGCGGACAAGCCAGGCACGTTCACGCCCAGCGGCACCAAGCGCGAGCATAAGGCCGGACGCCTGCCGGAAGACGGCGGTCATACCGAGTCCGGCCAGCCCGCAAAGCTGGAGCTCAATCTGAACCTCACGCCTGGCGTCGATATCACTGCGATCAACGCTATCGTCGACGAGGATGTGACGGTACGCCTGTCCGATGGCAAGGTGCATATGCTGAGTATGGCTTTCGTGTCCGACCCTGTTCCGGTCGGCGATGATGGCGGCTCGAAAATCACCATCATGGCCAACACGTCCGAACCGATCTAAGGAGAACGACATGGCAAATTTGACTCTCAAATACCCTCTGACTTTGGGCAAGACCAGCATCAAAAAGCTGACCTTCCGTGACTACACGGTCGCAGGCGATTATCTTTCGTTCGACGTGCGGGGCGGCGTCGCGCAGCGCATCGCGTTGATCGCCAGCCTGACCGGCACGGACGAAGAGATCGTCAAGCAGTTGCGCGGTCCCGACTACCAAGCGGCGGCGAACATGGCCGACGCGATGATCAACGCCGACGAAGAGCAATCGACCGGGAATACCGCCGATCCAGAGGAATCGGAGGAAGACAAGGCAAAAAAGCAAGGGTCGCCCGCATCCTGACCGCTGTCGGGCTGGTGGCGCATGGTCTGCATCAACCTTTGCCGATCATCGAAGCCATGTCTCTTTCCAAGCTGTTCGTCATGGCCGAGATTGCCGCCGCACTGACAGGGAAGAAATTTAGTTAGCACCTGACCAGATACAGCGGGAAACATTTCCCGTATTCTTTTCGAGGGTTCTCCTCGGTAAGCTCCAGATACCACCCCCGGTACTGGAGCTTTTTTTATGACATCGCCTGTTGATGTAGAAATCCGAGTCAAACTACGTGATAGCGGCACTGCCGCTGGCATCAAGGCGCTGACACAAACCGCACAGCAGGAAGCCACGAAGGTCAGCACGGCGACCGAGCGCGCAGCCCAAAAAGCCGCCGAGGCCACGGAAAAGAGTGCGGCACGCCAACGCTCCAGCTACGAAAAACTTTACGCCGCCCGCGAGACCTTGGGCGTGCGTTCCGAACGTTCCATCCAGCGCGAAATCCAGCAGACAGAAGCCGCTTACAACCGTCTCCGCTCGTCCGGTACGATGTCCTGGCGTGAACAGGCTATGGCGGCGGACAAGATGCGAGAAACCGTCACGAAGCTCACAAACGAGATGGGACGCCTCACCGCCGCGCAGAAAGCGCATGGTGCGCTCAAGTTCGCCGGGGCTGCTGCGGTCGGCATAGGTGCTGCCGCATATACGTTGAAGGGGCCGGCTGAACGAGCGATGAGCTATGACCGTCGCTTGGCCAACATGGCTAACACCGCCTATGCTGAACGAGATGCGTCCGGTCGCATGTCGGGTATGAAGACGTTGGAAGATGCTGTCAATCAGGCGCGGCACTCCGGGGGCGGAACACGTGAACAAGTGGCCGAAGCGCTCGATACGATGATCGCATCCGGTACAGTTTCCGATACTGATGCAATCAAAATGCTGCCCGGCATTATCAAAACCTCGACCGCATCCGGCACAGACGCCAAGGAACTGGCGACCATTGGCATCCGTGCGATGCAGAGCTTCAAGATCAAACCGGAGGATTTGCCCAAGGTACTCAGCGCCGCGATGGCTGCGGGTCAGGCGGGTGGCTTTGAGCTGAAGGATATGGCCAAGTGGTTGCCGCAACAGATGGCAATGGCCGGCAATCTTGGCCTATCTGGGAAAGAGGGTTTCGCGAAGCTGGCCGCCTGGAATCAAGCATCGGTCATCACTGCCGGCACGAAGGATGAAGCCGGTAACAATCTTCGCGATCTGCTCAATGAACTGAACACGCCACACTTCCGAAAATACATGGCGGAACAGTATTTGGCCAACGGCCAGAAGATGAAGAAAGGTGACAAAGAAAAGAATCTGAAGTCAGTCGATGATGTATTCCTCGACTATCAATCCAAGGGCGTCGACAAGGTTTCGGCGACCTTGGACATGATGCAGACAGTTTTTTCCAAAAACAAGTCCTATCAAGCCTTGCAAACAAAACTCAAGGCCACAGACAAAGACGACAAGGAAGGCCAACGCACCATCATCGAAGCGATGGCCTCTCAGGTACAAGGTACTGCTGTCGGTAAGGTGTTTCACAATCAACAGTCGCTGATGGCTTTCCTCGGGCTGATGAACAACTCAACTTACACAGACACTGTGCTAGGGAAGGTCCGGGGGCAATTCGCGTCAAAGTTTGATAGTTCTGATGCGGGTTCCTCGGCCGACATCGCACACCAGGTCATTGCGGCAACTCCTGACTACAAGATGGAACAAGCCAAGGAAGATGCTGCGATGGCGCAGAAGTCGGCTATCGACGGGCTTACCCCAGCAATAGGCAGAGCGTCGGAAGCGTTTTCAGACCTGGCCAGTAAGCATCCGCTCCTAGTCGGCACTACCGTCCTGGCGACAACGGCACTCGGCGCACTCGCTGGCGCTGCTGGCCTGGCGTCGATGACGATGGGCGGTAATGCAGTTGGTGGCGGTGCCATCGGTCGCGCCGCGACATGGGCGGCAACAAGCAGCGTGGCCAGCAAAGTGCTTCGCGCCGGTAAGGTCGGTAGCATCGCTGGCGTCGGTGCAATGGCCGGCGATTGGGCGCTGGAAAAGGCGTTCGGCGAGGAATCAGCAATGAGCCGGTACGGCTCCAGCGCATTGAATGGCGCTGCCTTGGGCGCGACTATCGGCAGTATCGTGCCGGTCCTTGGCACTGGCGTCGGTGCAGCAGTCGGCGGCCTTGGTGGCCTCGCCTGGGAAGGCATGAAAGACCTCTTGAAAGGCGGCGAGCAAAAGCCGGTCGACGTGAATGCACGCATGACTGTCGGGCTCGCTCCTGGTCTCGTTCTGCAAAATCAGTCGATCCAGGCCAACGGGGCGAACATCCAGTTCAATACCGGTAACGTCTGGAACGGAGCGCCGCGATGAACTACGTCGACCGTATGGCCACGGCCAACTGGCGCGGCTTCGATTTCCTGTCGGATGGCCACGCGGCAAAAGGTGGCCGGCGTCTGGCCATCAACGAATTCCCTGGTGCGGAGCAACCGCTGGTCAAGGACATGGGCGGCAAGGCATGGGATTACAAGCTCAATGCCTATTTCATCGGCCAAGACTATGACCTGGAGCGAAACGGCTTTCTCGAAAAACTGAACACGCCCGGCGCTGATTGGCTGTTGCATCCCTGGCTTGGCTGGATTTGGGTACGCGTGCGAGATTGGGATGTTGCCGAAACCAACGACAAGGGCGGCTATTGCACGGTTGCCATTGAGTTTGTTCCTGGCGGCGAACAGCCGTACGTTGTCGCCGCCGATAAGGTTGATGTCGCCATCGACAAGACACACCAGTTGTCCGATGCCGCCGAAGCCGACTTCAGCCTGGAGCCCATGAGCGCCGATGGCATGACCTCTTTTATTGCCGCAGTGAGTCAGCAGCTTGAGGGCGTGCGCAATTTGATCTCGCTGGCCAAGCTGCCGCTAACCTGGGCGAATCAGGTCATGGGAGTGATCAACGGTATCAAGGGCGACATCAATACGCTGATGGCCATCCCGCAGCAGTACGCCAATATGCTGCGCGGCTTTGCCGATCTGTTCGGCAGTGTCGACACCGACGACCTGGATGCCACGTCGCGCCCGCGTGTCGTCACTCGCCTGGCCAGCATGGCCACGACGCCCAGGATTCCAGAACTGACCGGCGTGGCCGCGACTGATGGGGCGGTTATCCGTAACCTGGTGCGTGAGTCCGACTTGCGTAGCCGGCTCCTGGTCAGCGCAACCGCCCAGGTGGCTATTGCTGAATACAAGACCGAGGAAGATCGCGATGCTGTGCTGACCAGCACCGTAAATGCTATCGATACCTTGTTGCCTAACTTGCCTGATCCCGTCTTCCAGGCCGCTGTATCGGTTCGTACGGCGGTCATGGAAGCGCTGATGGTGCAAGACCTCAAGCCCGCTGTGGTGCGTGATGTCGTCAAGTCGTTGCCGGCTGTCGTATTGGCCTATCGGCTCCAGATTGACGAAGACGTTTTTCTGGCGCGCAACAAGGTGCGTCATCCGCTGTTTGTGAAGGGGGAAATCAATGGATGAGGCAATTGCCGAGCTGCGATTCAATGGCCAGCGCTACGGCTTTTGGCAGCACGTCGACATCCGTACTTCGGTCGACGATCTGTGCGCAAGCGTCGAGCTGGCCATCACACGCCCAGGCGACGGCAGCAGCAACCCGCTCGGCCTGGACGCCAACACTGTCGCCGAGGTCATGATGGGGAGCGATTTGCTCACCACCGTGCGGCCCGACGTGCTGCGCCGCCTGGTCGACAAGACCAGTCACCGGATATCGATCCAGGCACGCTCCCTGGGGCGCGAGCTGGTCGATTGCCAGTATTCGAAAACAATGTCCGGGCTCAAGCTGGGCGACATTGTGAAGCGTCTTTGCGAGACGTTTAAAGTGCCTGTAATCATCGATGCCGAAACAACCGTGGTGCCGAGCTTTTCGATGCAATGCGAAGTGCCGGCCAATGCGCTTATCAATGCCGTGAGAGCGGCCAATCTGTTGCTTTACCCGTTGCCTTCAGGTGGCCTGATCCTGACTCAGCCGACCGCCGCCGCGCCGGTGGCCACGCTGCAATACGGCGTGAATATTGCGCGCTATGAGGTGGTGGACGAGTTCAAATTGCGGTTCTCCGATTATGTGATCAAGAGTTTCGATTACAGCAGCGACCATTCTTTGAAGGGCAGCATCAAAGACGCGGGCATTCATTTTTTCAGGCCGATGCACATCGTCGCAGACCGGTATAGCAGCAGTATCGGCGGCGTCGAGCGGCGCGCAACGCTGGAACGCAATCGCCGCCTTGCCCGAGCCCATCGCATCGATCTGGAGGTGCCGGGATGGCGTTACCTGGACAGCGACGGCCTCTATAAGCCTTGGGCCATCAATACGCAGGTGCGCGTGATCATTCCCGAAGAAGACATCAACGACGTGTTCCTGGTCGGCGAGCTGCGGCGCTCCTATGACGATAAAGGCGCGGATATGGCGCATCTCCAGGTCATGCGCCGGGACGCGTTCATGGGCGAAGAGAAGAAAAAGACAAAACGCGGTACGGGCGTCAAAGGCGTGAAAGGGACCAGCAAATGAGCGATCAGGTATGGGCGCGGGTGCAATTGATGGTTGCGCAAGGCAATGTCACGCTGGGCGGTGCCGAAAAAATACAAGTCGAAGTGCTGGATGGCGAGCCGCTGGACAACATCAAGCGCGTCGAGCCGTATGGTTTTTCCTATCGGCCAAAACCGGGCAGCCAGGCGCACCTGGTGTTTCCCTCTGGCGACCGGTCCTATGGCGTTGCGCTGATCGTGGGCGACAAGCGTTATCAGATGGACCTCCAGGAGGGTGAGGTTGCGATACACGATGACGAAGGCAATTTCATGCAGTTGAAGCGCGGCGGCACGATCCTGGCCAAGGCTGCAACCGAGGTCATCGCGGAGACGCCGTTATTCAAGACGACCGGCGATGCGCAGATAGGCGGCAATCTGGAGGTCATGGGACAAACCACCTCCGCAGCCGGCTACTACGGTGCTGCTGGCGGCATGGCGGAAATGAAGGGCGGCGCGGATGTGACAGGCGGTTTCAAGGTCAATGGCAAGGATGTGAGCGATGGCCACACTCATACCAGCACTGCACCAGGTACGCCGACATCAAAGGTGAATTGACATGCTCAAACTCATACGAAAAGACGATGGCAGCTTTGACCTGGCCTACGATGATCCGGCATTGCAAGATGCGGATGCAGCGGTGGCCACGGTCATCTATGCGGAGCTGTACACCGATGCGGAAGCGCCGGTCGATCGCGCACCTGATCGCTTCAACCGGCGCGGCTATTGGGCCGACGCTGCGGCTGGTAGCGGTTTGTGGCACGTCCGCCGCCAGCCGCTGACCGACAAGGCCAGGCGCGAGACGCTGAACATTTTCGAGACGCGATTGAAGAACCTCGATCCGGCCTTTACCGATGTCGTTATCCAGGAGGTCACCGTACCCGACCCATCGGGAAATGTTTCCAGCGTTTTTGTTCAAGTCACCGGCTCACATAATAGCGTGAAATTCATTGTGCGAGCCCCTCTGTGACCAAGTACGTCCGCCCCAGTTACGAAGAATTAGAAGCCCGCATTGAAGCCGACCTGGCCGCAATGCCGGCTGTACTGCGCGTACCTCTTTCTCAGTCCTGGGCGCGAGGCAATCACAGCGCGCACGGCCATCTCGATTGGATCGCAGACCAATGCTCGCCGCTCACTTGCGAGCTGGAACGTCTCTACGATTGGGCAGCACTCTACAACGTGCCACGCCTCGATGCGACTTACGCTATCGGGTTCGTCCTGGCCACAGGAACAATCGAGACGCCCCTACTCGCCGGGACGCAGCTTCGCGGCCAATCGAACGGACTCGATTATGCGGTGCTGGAAGCCGTCCAACTCACTGCCAATCCGACGCCGGTACATGTCCGCTGCCTGACTACTGGAACAGAGGGCAATTTGATTGCCGGCCAGGTGCTAACGCTGATTGACCCTGTACCAGGTTGTTCCAATACATTGACCATAGACGGCAATGGCATCACTGGTGGCGCTCCTGATGAGCTGGTCGACGACTGGCGGGCGCGAGTCTGCGATGAATGGCAGGTTGTCGTAACCGATGGCGCTCGTTCTGGCCGGCCAGCCGATTATCGATTCTGGGCTCGCAGTGCGCATCCTTCCGTCACGACAGCCCTGGTGCAGCTTCACACCTTGGGCCTGGGAACAGTGATTGTCCGTCCGATCTGCAATGGTCTGGCCGACCGGTTGCCGACTCAGGCAATCCTCGACGCCATTGCGGCCAAACTGGCGACTGTTGCGCCGGCCACGGCTGACTGGCGCGTTGTCGCACCGCTCAAGCGGCAAGTCGTTATTGGCATTGATCTCTTGCCGACTGCCGACACTGCGCAGAATCGTGCTGCGATCACTGCCGCAGAAAACGCCGCCGTGCTGGCCGAAACCAGCGAGACAGCCGTGTTGGGCTTGGCCGAGATCGATGCCGCCGCCGCAACCGTCACAACGCAATACACCCGCCTGTACCCACTCGCCGATATCGCCGTAGCTGCGGGCGAAGTGCTGGTGCTGTCGCCGATTGAGTGGGCATGAAGATCAAAATTCACTCGCCTCGCGAGTTTGCTGACGCCCTCAAGGCGTTATTGCCCGAGGGCGATGCCTGGGTATGGGCGGAAGGCAGTACAGGCGACGACATCATGCTGGCCACGGCGCAGGAGCTGGCCAGGATCGATGCTGATGCCCAGGACATCCTGGATCAGGCCATCGAGATACATCGCCCAAAGGCGGCAAGCTGGCACATTGACGAATACAGGCGTATTGCGAGCGAGGCCATTGCTGGAACGGCTGAAACGATGCCGCGCCGGATCGCCGTTATCGGTTCCCACATTGGAGATCGCCTCTGGAGCCACGATGCCCCTGAAGAGACGTTCCCGATTGACCTGCTCCAGGTTGAGCACCTTTTCGGCCCGGCCCGTATCGGTAGCCATATCGGCGACGGGCTATGGGGCCATCGCAGCCGCTACATCATCCGCGTGCGCTATTACCGCTCGGTGGTTGATCCCAAGCCGCTTTGGGATGCACTATCCGCGTTTAAGCAAGCACACGTTTTTTTATGGTTTGAAGATATTTCAGGAGCTGGGGGACAGTATGGACAGAATTAACGGCGCAGGGCATGTCAACCACCGTTTTGTGGCGGAGAACAGCGATACGAACACGCCGCCAACGGAATTTACAGCGGACTGGTTCAACGGCGTCCAGGAGGAGCTGATAGGGATTTTGGAAGCGTTGGGAATCGTTCCAAGCGTCGGCGACAACACGCAGGTGCGAAAAGCTATTGAGCGGATGATTGAAGCGCGGCGAAGCACGACACTTGCTGATGTCGGCATTGCAAATGCCTACGCAGCCGTGAACCCGTATCCACTCACCGCCCAGCCCGCGCATGGCTACATCCAACGGGTTGCGATTGCTACAGATAACACTGGCCCGTCCACATATGCGCCGGACGGCATCGACGTGCGCCCGATCTTTGGACGTGGCCTTCTGGCGCTGCAAGGTGGAGAGTTGCTGGCCAAGGGGGTCGCCACGTTCGTTTTCATAATTTCGCCGACGTTGAATGGTGGAAATGGCGCATGGGTACTCGTATCCTCGTCCAGCGGGGCGCAGCAGGTCTCGCCTGCTGTGAAATCCACGCACGCTGTGCAGTTTGCGCAGCTCCTGGCCGCCGTAGGAAGTGCCGGTGCAGTTACAGGCCGCAACAAGCTGATCAACGGCAGCGCGCAGATATCCTCACGCGTAGCACCATCGCTAACCACGGCTGCACAGTATGGGCAAGTGGACTTGTACGCGGGTTGGGCATCTGGCGGAGCGGTGACAGCGGGAACGCTGAGCCAGGATACCGCCGCGCCCGTTGGCCGCACCGGTCTGGCCATCAAGATGGCAGGCGTAACGCTAACGGGAGCTGGCCAGCTTTCACTGCGCTACCGGATGGAAGCTGCTGACGCGGTAAAGCTGAAAAATCAGATAGCGACGCTGCAGTTGCGGGTTCAGCATGATGTCGGCGCGGCGGTTCCTTACACCGTGGTTCTGCGCAAACCGAACGCCAGCGACGTATTTTCTTCCTCCGCAGTTATCGCTACCAGCGGCTCCGTCGCTGTTCCTTCCGGCCAGGGCATCTTACTGAAACCTTGGACTGACGGCATTGCGCTCGGCGATTGTTCTAACGGGCTTGAGGTGGAGGTGCAGATAGCGTGCGGTGCGGTAGCTCTAAAGAATTTTTGGTTCGCCGAATTACAACTGGAAGAGGGAACAATTCCAACCTCATTCGAATTTAAGTCAAGGGCGAGTGAACTGAGCGACGTCCAGCGCTACGTTCTTGTGGTTAACGCAAACGCGCTTCTCCTTTCATCCCAAGTGCCAGCCGCGACGTCGCAAGCTGGGACCATGCAATGCGACTTCCCATGCGAAATGCGGGCCACCCCATCTATTCCTGCTATTGCTTGGTCTTTGGTTCAGGCCCAGACGCCCGTGCTGGCGTCTGCGGGCAATCGCATGCTGCGTTATTCGGTGTTGAGTACAACCAACGGTTCTGTCAATGCCTACAACAACACAACGTTTGTCATTTCAGCGGAGCTATAGCATGTATCAAAAATATGTCACCCCAGGATTTATCGTGCGCCTGTCCGATGGCATGCTGATACCCTCGGATTCGGGTAATTCCGACTATCAGGCCGTGCAGGCATGGCTGGCGAACGGCAACCAGTTGGAGCCGGCCTTGCCTGCGTCCGACCTGAATTCGGGAGCTGTGCAATGACACTTCTCGTTCAGGTCGTGACCAGCCTCCACCTTGCGGTCTTGGACTTGCTCTCGGGGCTTTTCGCCTGTGTGTTTGTGAACTGGTGGGCCAGTTTGGCGCGTGCCGTTCGTATTTTCTATTTCGCTCGCTTGAACCAGGAGCGACGACTATGAAGCCATCCCGAATTCACTGAATTTGTTTATATATTCCCCATCCGGGATTCAAACGCGCTTTGTCCGAAATTCAAAGCCGCTTTACTAGTGCGCCGGCCGCAATCACCGTCGTGGTACCGATCCCCTCCACCAGCGCCCCCGCCAATGCCATCCCGGCGGATTGCCCGAGCAGGAAGCAGGACGAAAAGGCCGATACCGCCGCGCCACGCCGTTCCGGCGCCATCTGCGTGGCGTTGATTTGCAAGGTGTTATGCAGCATGTAGAACCCAAGCCCGGCAAACAGGCATCCGGGAATCGCCCACGGCCACGAAGGCGCCAGCGCCGCCAGCAACAAGCCCGCACCCAGAATCGTCCCGCCCCAGCGTGCCAGGCTCACTTCCCCAAGGCGCCTGACCAGCATGCCCGAGGTCGTCGCAAACAGCACCCCGCCCAGTCCGAACAGCATCACCAGGCTGCCGGCCTTCGACAGCGATACCCCGTGCAGGCGATGCAGGTGCGAAGCAATGAAGGGGAAGGCGCCATACACGAACGCGCCTTCCACGAACACCGTCAGCAGCACCACGCGCGCCCAGCGCGAGGACAGCACATGGCCAAACTCGGCGAGCATGCGGCGCACCGCGTGGCCTTCCGCCTTGCGCACCTGGCGCGCGCGCTCGGGCAGGCGCCGGTTCATCGACAGCAGCGCCACCGAGAGTGCGGCGAACGCCAGCGCAATGCCAAAGAACGGCGCGCGCCAACCCAGGTAGTCGGCCGCCAGTCCGCCCACCATCACGCCGGACGACAAGCCGCCAATCTGCCCCAGCAGGAAGCGCGCCAGGACCGGCTGGCGCCGCTCGTAAGGCACCACATCGCCGATCCACGCCATCGACAAGGGAATGGTCGCGGCGGCAGTGGCGCCCGCCAGCAGGCGCGCACCCAGCAGCATCGGGAAGCTTGGCGCCAGCCCGCATAGCGTCGCGGTGAACGCGCAGGCCACACAGGCCCAACCGACTACGACGTACTTGCCGAAGCGGTCGCCCAGGGGGCCGAAGAACAGCTGCGACGTACCCCATGCGATGGCGAAGCAGGTGATGACCGCCGATGCCACGCCCAGCGAAACGCTGAACTCGCTGGCCAGGTTCGGCAGCTGGGCGTCGGCCACGCGCGACGACATCGCGCTGCAAAACGCCGCCAGCGACAGCCACAGAATGGCCGTCACTGGAATCGTGGTGGCCGCCGCCGGCGCCTGATGAGCTGGTACTTCTGTCAGTCTTCCCCCTCGGCGAAAAAGTCGCCAACCAGCTGGTTGAAGCGCGCCGCATGCTCGATCTGGGTCCAGTGACCGCACTGCCCGAACACGTGCAGCTGCGATTTCGGAATCAGCCCGAACAGCTGGTACGAGCTCTCCAGCGGTATTACTTTGTCCTCGCGGCCGTGGACCACCATGGTCTCGTGCGGCAGCGCGCGGATTGCTTCCACCGGGCTCGCCAGCCCATCGACGCCACGCTGGCGCGGCGCCGGGAACATTTGCGAAAACGCTTCCTGGAATCCAGGCCGGATACTCGCCTCGTAGCGCATCCGCGCCAGCTCGTCATTGACCAGGTTGCGGTTGTACGCGAACACGTCGAGCAGGCCACGCATGTTGTCGAGCGACGGCGTGTAGCCCCACACCCGGTCGAGGCCCTCGGTGATCGGAAACGCGATGCCGGCGCTGCCCATCAGCACCAGGCGGTTGACCCGCTGCGGCGCGCGGATCGCCAGCGCCAGCGCCAGCCCGCCGCCGAACGAGTTGCCGACCACGTGCGCGCGCTCGATGCCCAGCGCGTCCATGAAGTCGATGATGTGGCTGACCCAGGTGTCCATGTTGTATTGGACGCCCGCCGGGCGCTCGGTGTAGCCGAAGCCCACCATGTCGGGCGCCAGCACGCGGAACTGTCTGGCCAGCGCCGGCATGGTCAGGCGCCAGTTGGCCCAGCCGGTCACGCCCGGGCCGGAACCGTGGATCAGCAGCACCGGCGCTCCCTCGCCCTGCTCGTGGTAGTTCGTCTTGACGCCGTTGGCAACGACGGTCTTGCCGATTTCTGGGTTCGGATTGGTCGTCATGATCAGCGCCCCAGGTCCTTGGCGCTGACGCCGCCGATACCCCAATTGGTGTTCGGCACGTCATGCATCCAGACGCGCACGTTTTCCTTCGGCGCACCCACCGCCTCGGACAGCGCCTGCGTCACCTTCTCGATGACGGCGCGCTTCTGTTCCTCGGTCCGGCCTTCCAGCAGATAAATCTGAGCGAACGGCATGATGAATTCCTTTGATAAGTATTTTATACGAAGCGCATGCCAACACTGCCCATGCCCTGAATCCGCAGGCAAACCGAATCGCCGGCCTGCACCGCCACCGCTTCCGTTATGCCGCCCGACAGAATCAGGCTGCCGGCCGGGATTTCCTCGCCGCGCGCACCGAGATGGTTGGCCAGCATCGCGATGGCCGCGGCCGGGTGGCCCAGCACGGCCGCGCCGGCGCCGAAGGCCACCGGCTCGCCATTCTTTTCCAGTACGATGCCGGCCGTGCGCAGGTCTACTTCGCCCACAGCGACCGGGCGGCCGCCGACCACGAAGCGCACTGCCGACGTGTTATCCGCAACGACGCTCTTCAGGTCGAACTTGAAGTCGCGGTAGCGCGAATCGATGACCTCGATCCCCGGCATGACGAAATCGGTCGCCGCCAGCACCGCGCCGATGTGGCAGCCGGGGCCCTTCAGTGCGCGCTTGGTGACGAAGGCGATCTCCGGCTCCACCTTCGGGTGGATCAGCTGCGCCACCTTGCACTCGCCGCCGT
Organism: Herbaspirillum chlorophenolicum; assembly: GCF_001189955.1. Classification (GTDB taxonomy): domain Bacteria; phylum Pseudomonadota; class Gammaproteobacteria; order Burkholderiales; family Burkholderiaceae_D; genus Herbaspirillum; species Herbaspirillum chlorophenolicum. Next base: position 24,849 of record NZ_LFLT01000027.1, read on the forward strand.
CCGGCACCGCGAAGGAATCGGCCAGGAACCCGAAGACCGGTATTTCGACGCCCATCTGCTTCATCTTTGCGTGCGAGGTGAGGCCGGCCTTGAGGCCGACGATCCTGCCGCCGCGCGCTACCTTGCGGCGCCTTATCTCGTCCTGGATCGCGTAGGCGTCGTCCCAGTCCATGCCCGGATAATCCTCAGTGATCTTGGTGGTGTCGCGTGCCTCCAGCTCGCAGTCTTCCAGGTGCTGCGCGAGGCGTACGATGGTTGCGTGGTCGAGATTCATGCTGCCATCCTCCGCTCGCGCGCCAGGGTCATCGCGGTGTCCTCGATCATGTCTTCCTGACCCGCCACCATGCCGCGCCGCCCCAGCTCCACCAGGATGTCGCGCGCCGACACGCCGTACTTCGCCGAGGCGCGCTTGGCGAACAGCAGGAAGGTCGAGTACACGCCGGCATAGCCCAGGGTCAGCGCGTCGCGGTCGATGCGCACCATGTGGTCCATCATCGGCAGCACGATGTCTTCGGCCACGTCCATGATCTGGTACAGGTCAACGCCGGTCTCGATCTCCATGCGGTTGCAGACTGCCACGAACACTTCGAGCCGGGTATTGCCGGCGCCCGCGCCCAGGCCGTTGGTCGAGCCGTCGATGCGCACCGCGCCCGCTTCCACGGCGGCCAGCGAATTGGCCACGCCCATCGCCAGGTTGTCATGGCCGTGGAAGCCGATCTGGGTCTCGGGCCTGAGCACGGCGCGCAGCGCGGCCACGCGCTCGGTCACGCCGTCCGGCAGCAGGTAGCCGGCCGAATCGGTCACGTACACGCATTCGGCGCCGAACGACTCCATCAGCTTGGCCTGCCCGGCCAGCTTCTCGGGGGTATTCATGTGCGCCATCATCAGGAACCCGACGGTGTCGAGGCCCAGCTTGCGCGCCACTGCGATGTGCTGCTCCGCCACGTCGGCTTCGGTGCAGTGGGTCGCCACCCGCACCGTGTGCAGGCCGCAGTCGTGCGCCGCGCGCAGGTGGTCGACGGTGCCGATGCCGGGCACCAGCAGCGCCGACACTTTGGTGCGCTTGAGGTGCGGCAGCACCGCGTTGAGGTACTCGACATCGCTATGCAGCGGAAAGCCGTAGTTCACCGAGCCGCCGCCGAGGCCGTCGCCATGGGTGATCTCGAGCAGCGGCATGCCGGCTTCGTCGAGACCCTTGGCCACCGCGATCATCTGCTCGATCGTGATCTGGTGGCGCTTCGGGTGCATGCCGTCGCGCAGCGTATTGTCATGCAAAATAATCTTCCGGCCTTTAAGGTTCATCTCTTCTCTCCTTGGGTCAGGCGGCCACGCGTTCGAGCGTGAGGCTGCCGTTCAGCAGTTCTTCGGCAAACATCTCGGCGGTGCGGGCGGCGGCCGCCGTCATGATGTCGAGGTTGCCGGCGTATTTCGGCAGGTAGTCGCCCAGCCCTTCCACTTCAAGGAACACCGATACGCGGTTGCCGTCGAAGACCGGGCCGTTGACCAGTTTGTAGCCGGGCACGTATTTCTGCACGTCGGCGATCATGGCGTGGATCGAGGCGGTGATGCGCTCCTCGTCGGGCGCCGACTCGGTCATGCAGTGCACGGTGTCGCGCATGATGATCGGCGGCTCGGCCGGGTTCAACACGATGATCGCCTTGCTCTCCTTTGCGCCGCCCACGTCGCGAATCGCGCCGGCCGTGGTGCGGGTGAATTCGTCGATATTCTTGCGGGTGCCGGGACCGGCGGAGCGCGACGCGACGGTGGCGATGATTTCGCCGTACGCCACCGGCTGCACGCGCGACACCGCAGCCACCATCGGGATCGTCGCCTGGCCACCGCAAGTGACCATGTTCACGTTCATTTCGCTCTTGCCGACCAACGTCTTCAGGTTCACCGGCGGGATGCAGAACGGGCCGATCGCGGCCGGCGTGAGGTCGATCATCAGCACGCCCAGCGCGTTGAGCTTGCGCGAATTTTCGGCGTGAACATAGGCGCTGGTGGCGTCGAACGCGATCTGCACGCCGTCTTCGATGACGTGCGGCAGCAGGCCGTCAACGCCGTCGGCGGTGGTCTTGATGCCCATCTCGCGGGCGCGCTTTAGGCCGTCCGAATCCGGGTCGATGCCCACCATCCAGACCGGTTCCAGCACGGCGCTGCGCTGCAGCTTGGCCAGCAGGTCGGTGCCGATATTGCCCGGCCCGATCACTGCGCATTTGATTTTTTTCATGGAAGATGCTCCGATAAAGTCGTTAGGTAAAACCAGGTCCTGGACGTCAATGGAAGCGCACCGAGCAGCCGCCAAGGCCGCCGATGCTGACGCGGAAGCTGTCGCCGGCCTTGGCGGGGAACATCGCCGCCAGTGCGCCGGACAGGATGACTTCGCCGGCCTTGAGCGGAATGCCAAGCGCGCCCATGGTGTTGGCCAGCCACGCCACCGCATTTACCGGCGAGCCGAGGGCCGCGGCGCCGGCCCCGGTGGCGATGATTTCGCCGTTGCGCTCAAGGACCATGCCGCACAGCGAGAGGTCGATCTTGCGCGGATCGACCGCCTGGTCGCCCAGCACGAACACCCCGCACGAAGCGTTGTCGGCCACGGTGTCGCCGATCTTGATCTTCCAGTCGCGGATGCGCGAGTCGACGATCTCGAAGCACGGCATCACGCATTCGGTGGCGGCCAGCACCTCGGCGTTGGTCACGCCGGGGCCCATCAGGTCCTTCTTGAGGATGAAGGCGATCTCGCCCTCGGCCTTGGGCTGGATCAGGGTGTCGATCGGCACCGACGCGCCTTCGTTGTAGATCATCCCGTCGAGCATGTAGCCGAAGTCGGGCTGGTACACGCCGAGCATGTTCATCACGGCGCGCGAGGTGACGCCGATCTTCTTGCCGATGATGCGTTCGCCGGCTTCGACCCGGCGTTCGATCATGCGCTGCTGGATGCGGTAGGCATGTTCCACCGTCAGCTCGGGGTGGCGCGCGGTCAGCGGATCGATCACCGAACGCGTAATCAGAGCCTGGTACAGTTCGTCGCCGAGCTGGGTAATGAGTGTCTTGTCCATGGTCACAGTTTGATGCACACGTTTTTAAGTTCGGTATAAAACTCGAGCGAATGGACGCCGCCTTCGCGCCCGATGCCCGACTGCTTGGAGCCGCCAAACGGCGTGCGCAAATCGCGCAGGAACCAGGAGTTGACCCAGACGATGCCCGCTTCCAGTACGCCGCCGAGGCGATGCGCGCGCTGCAGGTTGGTGGTCCACACCGCGGCGGCCAGGCCGTAGGGGTTGTCGTTGGCGCGGCGGATGACTTCTTCTTCGCTGTCGAATGGGGAGATGTGGCAGCACGGGCCGAAGATCTCGTCGCGCATCACCGCCGCGCTGTCGGGCAGGCCGGTCCAGATGGTCGGCTCGACCCACGAGCCGGCTTCCAGTGCGGCCGGCATGTCCGGAACCCCGCCGCCGGTGACGACGGTGGCGCCCTCTTCCACCGCCTTGCGGTAGTACGACAGCACCTTGTCGCGGTGCTCCTGCGAGATCAGGGGGCCCATTTTGCTGGCCGGGTCGGCGGGCAGGCCGGGCTTCATGCTCTCGGCGCCGCGCTTCAGGCGGCTGACGAATTCGTCGAAGATCGGGCGCTCGACGTACACGCGCTCGGTGCCCAGGCATACCTGGCCGCAGTTGGCAAAGGCGGAGCGCAAGGTGCCTTCGATGGCAGCGTCCATGTCGCAATCGGCAAAGACGATGGCGGCGTTCTTGCCGCCCATTTCGAGCGACACAGGACGGGCGCCGTCCGCTGCGGCCTTCATGATGGCCGCGCCGGTGCGCGTCTCGCCGGTGAAGGTGATGGCGCTGACGCCGGGGTGGGTGGTCAGGAACTCGCCGGCGGCGTCCGGGCCGAAGCCGTTGACCACGTTGAACACGCCCTTCGGCATGCCCACCTTGTTCATCACTTCGCCCAGCAGGGCGGCGGTCTGCGGTGTTTCCTCGGAAGGTTTGACGACGACCGTGTTGCCGCACGCGAGCGCCGGGCCGAGTTTCCAGGTCATCAGCAGGAACGGCAGGTTCCACGGGCAGATGACCGCCACTACGCCGACCGGGCGGCGCAGCGAATAGTTCAGCGCGCCGCGTCCGTCGGGGGTGGCCATTTCGAAGAATTCGGACGGCACGTTCTTGACCACGTCAGCGAAGATCTTGAAGTTGGCGGCGCCGCGCGGCACGTCGACGTGGCGGATGAAGTGGGACGGCTGGCCGATGTCGCTCATTTCGGCTTCGGCGAAATCGTCGAAGCGGCGGGTGATTTCGTCGGCCACCGCGTACAGCATGTCGACGCGGTCGGCGACCGCCAGCTTGCCCCAGGGGCCGTCAAGCGCGCTGCGGGCGGCGCGTACCGCGGCATCGACCTCGGGCTTGCCGGCGGCCGCGACGCGGGCGATCACCTTGCCGTCGTACGGGGTCGTCTTGTCGAACCAGTCGGTGGTTGCGACAAATTCGCCGTTGATGAAGTTAAGTATTTCTTTCATTGGTAAGGTCCTTGGATTCGCGGTTACGACTCGAGCGACGCGGCGGCCAGGCCGGCGCGCGCACATGCTTCATCTTGTTCCTCGGAGGCGCCCGAGACGCCGATCGCGCCGATCACGGCAGCGCCGGCCCGGATCGGCAGCCCGCCGCCAAACATCACGAACCGTGGGCGCAGGGGAAGGCCCTGGCGCAGCGCGGCCGACTCCTGCTCCAGCACCTTGCCCCACTGGCTGGTCGGCAAACCGAAGCTCAGCGCGGTGTAGGCCTTGTCCTCGCTGATACCGATCGAGTGCAGCGGCGCACCGCCCATGCGCAGGAAAGCGAGTGGATTGCCGCCGGCATCGACCAGGGCAACATTGATCCTGACGCCCAGTTCGACGGCGTGGCGGACCGCGCCCACGGCGGCGCGCTGCGCCGCTTCCCACCCAAATTCCTGCTGGTCTGATCCTGGTGTCATGTGCTGCCTCCTTGACTACGATCCTATGGAGCGCGTTTCATTCTGTAAAATACTAAATAGGTCTTGATTGATACCGAATAGGTATGGCTTTACGTTGCGCAATCGATGCGCCTGGGGTATAACTTTGCAGTCTCCTTCCTCGGTCAATTCCAATGGACCTGCGTCAGATCCGTTACTTCCTGGTGCTCGCCAGCGAGCTCAATTTCACGCGCGCCGCTGGCCGGCTGCACATTTCACAGCCGCCGCTGACGCGCCAGATCCAGCAGCTCGAGGCGAGCATGGGCGTGGTGCTGTTCGAGCGAACCACGCGCGGCGTGGCCCTGACCCCGGCCGGCGCGGTGTTCCTGGAGGAGGCGCGCAAGATCGTCGACCTTACCGACCAGGCCACCAACAAGACGCGGCTGGCGCACCAGGGGCAGCTGGGACGGCTCGACATCGGCGTGTTCGGCTCGGCGATCCTGAACGTGATTCCGACCCTCTTGATCGAACTGCGCAAGACCCATCCCGACATCGTCATCTCGCTGCAGAACACGACCAAGATCCAGCAGGTCGAGGCGGTGCGCGAGAAACGGCTCGACATCGGCTTTAACCGCGTGTTCCCCGAGGTGGAGGAGCTGGTGGTGGAGACGGTGATGATGGAAAGCCTGTACGTGGCGATGCACAAGGACCACGAGCTGGTGCGGCGGCGTACGCTGGCGGTCAGGGACCTGAACAACCAGCCGCTGATCCTGTTCCCCAACAACGTGCGCCCGACCTTTGCCGACAACGTGGTGTCGCTGCTGCGCGACGAGGGCTTGACGCCCAACGTGGTGCATGAGGTGGAAGACGTGATGACCTGCATTGCGCTGGTGTCGGCCGGGCTGGGGATGGCGGTGGTGCCGGAATCGGCGGTGAACCTGCAGCTGCCCGGCGTGCGCTACCACCCGCTGCGCTCGGCGGAGGCGAAGGTCGACCTGAGCTGCGTGTACCGCGCGGACAATGCCTCGCCGGCGCTGATGGGGTTTCTCGACATCGTACGCAAGGTACGCAGCCGCAAGATCAAGCTGGTGACCGAGTAGACCCGTGCAACGCGTGGGTGCTCGTGCCCACGCGTGCCTCCGTCCTGGTCAGGTGTAAACAGTCGTGAAGCTCTCCTCCAATACCCCGGTGTGATAGAAGATACTGCGCCCGGCCTGGTCCTCGGTCCAGGTCACGACCGGCTTGTCGCGCTGCGCCTGGTAGCCGAGCCCCGCAAAGGTCTCATTGCGGTTGCCCGACGGGTCGAAGAAGTAGATCGTCTCGCCGCGCGTGAGGCCGTGGCGCGTCGGCGCCACGTCGATCCGCACCCGGTTCTTGGCCATGATGTCGCCCGCCTTCAGGATGTCGTGCCACGAATCGAGGAAGAACGACAGGTGGTGCAAGCCGGCGCGCTCGCCGCCGACGAAGGCAATGTCGTGCGGCTTGCTCGAATGCGACAGGAACGACGCCAGCTGGAACGCGCCGTCCGGTCCCACCGTGATCTGCTCGGTCTGGAAGAAGTTGAGCGCCTCGATGAAGAACCGGGTGTTTTCCGCGACCTTGTTGATGCCGTTGGCGGGGTCGAATTCGCACATCAGCAGGCAGTGGTCGAGCCAGTGCGCGCCGGCACCGCGCACGTCGTCCGGCCAAGGGTCGGGGTTGGTCGAGCCGACGTCGGTGCCGACGCATTCCTTCTGCGCAAACAGGCGCATCTCGTGCCCGCTGGGCATGGCAAACCGGAGCATGCGCCCGCAGTCGGGCAGGCTGCCTGCCGCCAGGTGCTCGACCGCGATCCCGTGCGCGCCGATCCGCTCGGCCAGCGCATCGAGGTCGCTGTCGCGCTCGACCTTGTACGCCACATGGTTGAATCCCGCCTGGTCCGATGGCGTCAGGATCACCGAATACTTGTCCCACTCGTCCCAGCATTTGAGGTACACATTGCCCTCGGCGTCGGTGTGGGTGGTCTTCATGCCGACCACGTTTTCGTAATGCTTCACCGATGCCGCCATGTCCATCACCTTGATGCTGATGTGGCCTATCCGCATGACACCCATTTCTGTCTCCTTTTTTGTAATTCGGTTGCTATCGGTTTTGCTCGTTTGGCGCCGCTGACGAACGCAGGAAGGCTTTCTTCATCTTACCCACCACTTCCAGCTCCACTTCGCAGTCGGGCACCACGCGGCATGCCAGCACCACGCCCGCTGCTTCTTCCTGCTCGGTTACGTGGGCGCGGCTCATGGCGCCCGACTTGTGGACCTCGCCGGCGCGGATCGCCACCTTGCACACGCCGCAGCCGCCGTTCAGGCAGCCCGCCGGAATGCATTTGCGGCCGATGCGCGCCATGCCCTGCAAGATCGTTTCGCTGCTGCCGCACTGGTAGGTTTCGCCGGTTTCGCGGACCCGCACCGTGTGCTTGCAAGCCGCCGCGTCGAGCCCTTCGGTTGTCGTCAGGGTTCCCATGTCAGATCGCCTTGAACAGTGGGCTGCGGCGCGCGGTCGACTCGGAGTCGGCGGCGGAGATGAATTTTTCCATGTACATATCCCTTTCGAACAGGCGGCCGCGGATCAGCGTCGTGATGCAGGCGTCGATCATTACCGGCGGGCCGCACATGTAGGCCTTGTGCTGGCGGAAGTCACCGCCGAAGTGGCGCGTCGCCACGTCGTGCACGAAGCCGGTTTCGCCTTCCCATGCGTCGCTCTCGGCCGGCGCCGACAGCGCCGGCACATAGGTGAAGTTGGGATGGCGCGCGGCCAGGTCGCGGAACAGCTCGTCGTCATACAGCTCGGCACGGTGGCGGGCGCCGTAGACCAGCGTGATGGCGCGCGTCTCGCCGCGCTCGAGCAGGTCGAGGATCATCGATTTGGGGCTCGACAGGCCGGTGCCGCCGGCCAGGAACAGCAGCTTTTCGGGCGCCGAGCGGCGCACGAAAAAGCGGCCGTAGGGACCGTTCAGGCGCAGGCGGTCGCCTTCCCTGAGCTGGTTGTGGATATAGCCGGTGGCCTGGCCGCCGGGCACGTTGCGGATATTGAGCTCGATCATCCGTTTTTGCGACGGTGCGTTGGCGAGCGAGAACGCGCGCGGCTGATCCAGCCCCGGCACGTGCAGGTTCACGTACTGGCCGGCCTGGAAATCGATGCCGTCGCCATCGAGCTCGATGTACACGCCCTTGGCGGTCGGGGTCAGATCGACGATCTTCGCCACGGTGCCGGTGAAGTCCTGCATCGGATGCATCTCGGCGTCGGGTTCCTCGTCGATCTCCGCTTCGATCACGATATCGCACGAGGCGGTCGCTACGCATGCCAGGCACTTGCCTTCGTCGCGCTCGAAATCCATCAGCGCAAACGGCGAGGCGTCGCCGATATCGACTTCGCCCTCGACCACCTGCACTTTGCAGGTGCCGCACAGGCCATGCAGGCATGCGTGGGGGATGTAGACGCCGGCGCGCAGGGCGGCGTAGAGCAGGGTCTGCCCGGCCTCGACCTCGACGGTCTGGCTCAGGGGTTCAATACACATTCTCGCGTTCATGCCAGCTCCTCAGAAACCCGTGTTGCCGATGCCGTTCAAGCCGGGGGTTGCGAGGCGCAGCAGCGATTTGTGGGCGACGCCGTTCTCGGCGATGCTCCTGTCCATGTCGGGCGTGAAGCGCGCGCCGTCGAGCGACCATTCGGTCGCGGCCCAGTCGATCCTGGCGAAATCCGGATGGGCGCCATACACCGACGGCAGCAGGTCCTTGACCAGCGCCCCGAACGGCATCTGCGGCGGCAGCGGAAAGGCGCCGGCGAACGGGAACATCATGTGCTCGTCCCATCCGATGTACACCACCTGGTTGCCGTGGAAATTCTCGACTGCGTCCGCGTTCGGGCCGCTGTAGTTTTCGTATGCTGCTTTGACTGCCATGGTTGTCTCCTGATTGTGTGGTGCTTGCGCCGGACGATCCGCGGCCGGCGCCTGGTGTCACGCTGCCTCGTCGTCCTTGTTCAGGCCCTTCCACTCGTTCCAGTTGGCGTTATCGCGCGAATGCAGGAACTCGCCGGGGTCGTTCTCGGAGAAGTGGTAGTACTTGAGGACATCGGGAATCGTCGGGCCGCCGCAGTTGCCCTGGAAGATCTGGTGCGGCGGCAGCCAGGCCTGCACATATTTTTCGGGCTCGTGGTCGAACACCGACTTGCAGCCGTCCGAACAGAAATGGAATTTGTCGCCGTTGTAGGTGCTGTGCTTGTACACGCGCTCGGTCGGCTTGCTGGTGTCGGTATAGACCATCGGGATCTGGCAGGTCTGGCACAGCTGCGGCAGTGCTTGGGAGTAGAAGCGCTTGCCGGCCTTTTCCTGGGCGCGCAGGTATTCGAAGCGCGGGCGGTAGTACTTGTCGAAGGTGTTCGGGTATTTTTCGGACAGCCAGTCCAGCTCGGAGTCCTCGGGCACCCAGGTGTGGAAGCCGGCGGCGTTGCCGACGCTGTAGAAGGTCAGCCACAGCTGGTGGGTGATGTGTTCCTTCTCCTCGACCGATTTCTCCCAGAACTTGGGCATCGTGATGCCGTAGCGTCCCAGGTCGTCGAACAGCGCCTTGCCGTTCTGCTCGAAGTACATCTCCCAGCCTTCTTTCCACGACATCACGCGCTTCGGATGCATGTAGTCCATCATCATGCCGACGATGCCGAGCAGGCGGTAGCCGCGCCAGAAGTACTTGTCGATCCAGCGCTGCACGATGGGCAGGTTGTCGGGGTGCTGCTCGAGGATGAACTTGATCACCTCCAGGCCCAGCGTCATGTGGCGCGATTCGTCCGACTGGGCCGAGAAGCCGAAGTTCACGGTGGCCATGTCGCCGTTGTAGGCGGCGCCCGACATGAAGGGCATGAACAGCAAGTTGGTCAGCACGTACTCGAACGAGAACGAGATGGCGGTGACGAATTCGAACGGGCCGGCCGACAGCGCGTCCTCGAAATACGATTTCGGCACCGACAGGTACCAGGCGCGGTCGTACATGTGGAACGGGTCGTGCAGGCCGTCGAAGTACTTGTTGTACTGGCTGATGGTGTGCAGCTGGGTCTGCGCGTGGCGCAGTTCGTCGATCGACTGCATCTGCGAGGCGACCTGGGCACCGACCCCGGGGAAGGCGCGGCCGGCCATCGCAAAGCCGCGGTGGGCGCCGTATTCGAGCGGGGTGACCGCCGTCAGGAAGATCTTCAGGCTGTTGATGTAGCGCGCGTCCGACACGCCGAGGTGTGCGTTGTTCTGGGTGAAGGCGTCGATCACCGCGTACAGCTTGCGCTCCTTTTCACCCTGGTATTTCCAGTAGGCGTCCATGGTCAGGCGGAACGGGTCTTCCCACTTGCTCCAGTCTTCGATCTTGATGCCTTCGAAGTCGCACAGCGGGAATACCTCGGACTGCGACTTGTACGAAAAATCCCAGGCCAGGTCGCTGGTCATGGTGGTGTACTTGTCCTTCAAACTCATTTTCTTGGCTTGGGCCACGATTGTCTCCTGTGATGTTTTGAGGTTGCGCCTGGGTCAGACGCGTTCCAGCGCAAAGTAGTCGTCGGTCTCGTCGATATTTCCGGACAGCGACACCAGCGTCAGGTGGATGTCCTGCGGGTCCCATGGGCGGCCGATGCGCTCTTCGACGCTTTCACGCTTGACCACCAGGCGCCCGGGGGCGTCGATCTTGTAGAGGCCCGGGTACTGCGTGATCGTGGCGTGCGGGTTGTCGGCCTCGATCGACTCGCGGATCGGGCGTGCTTCTTCGTTGTCCTGCAAGGCCAGGAAAACCATTTTTTCAGTCATGTTCTGTCTCCGCTTTCAGGTATTAAAGGCCGCTCTTGGCCAGGCGTTCGGCCAGCTGGCCGGCGCAGGCATCGAGTTCGGTGCCGGCCTGGGTGCCGAACGCCGCCGCGGCGACCGGCTGCAGCGCCTGCAGTACCTGCGGCTGCCACTTGCCGACCCACTGCGCCAGTTGCTCCTTGTTGGCCGGCGATTCGGCGGCGGCGATCTTCAGCACCGCGCCAGTCCAGCGAGCGTGTTCGTCGAACCACTCGCTCATGAACTCGGTCAGCATCGCGAAGCTGGTCTGCCCCGATGCGCTGGCCAGGTTGCCGAATGACTGGTACACCAGCGGATACAGCAGGCCGTCGAGCACCACGTTCTGCGTCACGAACAGTTCGAACCAGTCTTCGGTGACCAGCATGTTCTCAGCCAGCGCGCGCATGCCCTGCCACGCCGGGTCGTTCTGCCATGCGGCCTTGGCGGTCTTGAGTGCGGTGTCGGTGCCGTCCGCCAGCATCAGGCCGATGCGGGTGATGTACTGGGCAATCCCCAGCCGGTCCATCGCGCACATCATCGTGGCCTGGGTGACCGACACACCGTAGCCCTTGGCCGACATCGCGCAGTTGTTGAGGTTGGCCGCGTACTCGAGATGGCGCAGCGGCAGCAGCAGGTACTCGATTTGCGCGCGCAGTCCGGCGGGGATGGTCGCCAGCATCTGGCGCTTTTCGACAAAGGCAAAGTTGCGTTCGGCCGCATCCTGCTGCTTGCTGCGGGTGATGGTCCAGGCACCGTAGTAGTATTGGCGTGGGTCCAGCAGGCGATACCAGTCGGCCATCTCGATCGCGGTGTTGCGCTTGTCGAAGATGGCGCGGTCCTTCGACCACAGCGGCTGGTAGTGGAAGTTCGTTTCCGGCTGCAGCCCAATGGTCGCCTCAAGGTAGCGCGAGGCCGGCTTGTCGGTGCCGGTGAAGCGCGCCACGGCGTCGAAAGTATGGCGCAGCGGCTTGATGTTCAGGCTCTTGATGTCAACTTGCATCCCATGTCTCCTTGTAAAATTATTTGATCCGGCGCAGCGGAATGCCGGGCTCGGACGGCGTGATCAGGCCGGGCGCGCCAGTGTCGATGAAGCGGACCTGATTGATTGCGCAAAACTCCTGAAAGGCGGCTGCGGGCAGGATCAGTTCCACGCACAGGTCGCGGTCGGCGACGAAGAATTCGAACTCGATGAAGCCGTTTTCCGTTTCATTGGTAACTCTTACCCAGCGGTTATTTGCATTGACTTCGGACATCAGCCGCCCCTATATTGAAAAAGACAAATAAGAAACCGACATATGCGGTATTCATCGAATGCATAGCAAACGGTGTGCCAGCTTGATTCCTCAAGTGCGTTTGCTGCACCGCGAGCACGGCAATATGATTGGGCGCGGCCAAGTCAATACGGAGCATGGATGCTGCGAACGCACAAAGTTGTCCATGAGTATCAATTAGTCAATTCATGAAATTCGCCCAAAAGCGCATGTCATCAAAAGCTTAAAAAAAAAGGCGGTGCTGGCGCCTGAGATTAGAAGGAGAAGACCATGCAGTCGAAATCCACAGTGGCCGACGCCGGGGCCGGGCCGGGCGTGAGCCTGCGCCTTCACATCCCCGACAAGATCGAGGACAAGATATTTCCAAATATTCGCGACCTGGCCGAACGGCTGCATTTCAGCCCGACCGACGGCCGCATCTGGCTCGACGACAGCCGCATGATCCTGCTGCGCACCGAGGCCTTCGGGGCCTTGCGCCAGGAACTGATCGAATCGCTGGGGGTCGAGTCGGCGCGCGGCCTGCTGACCCGTATGGGCTACCTGGCCGGCTCCAAGGACGCGGCGCTGGCGCGCAAGGTGCGGCCCGGCGACAACCAGATCGATATGTTCATGGTCGGTCCGCAAATGCACGGCCTCGAAGGCGTGGTGCGGGCCGAACCGGTGCGGCTCGAAATCGACAGCGCCACCGGCCATTTCTATTGCGAGGTGGTGTGGAAGGATTCGTCCGAGGACGAGTCGCACATCTCGATCTACGGGCTGGGATCGGAGCCGGCCTGCTGGATGCAGACCGGCTACGCCAGCGGCTACAGCAGCGCGTTCATGGGCAAGCGGATCCTGTTCCGCGAAGTCGAATGCAGCTCGACCGGCGCCGCCCATTGCCGCGTGATCGGAAAGCCGGTCGAAGAATGGGACGATCCGGAACTGGACATGAAATATCTGGAGGCGCAACCGTTGCAGCAGCGCCGTGGCGTGGCGCCGGGCAGCGCGCCACAGCCGGCTTTTGGCGCGCCTTTGCCAGCCGGGGGCGGCAGCGGCGGGCATGCGGTGGCAATCGGCGCCTCGGCCGGATTTTTCGGCGTGATCCACCGCATCAACCGGGTCGCGGGAACGCGCGCCACCGTGCTGCTGCTCGGCGAAAGCGGCGTCGGCAAAAGCATGTTCGCCTGCGAAGTGCACAGCAAGAGCCCGCGCGCCAACAAGCCCCTCATCCAGCTCAATTGCGCCGCGATGCCAGAGCAACTGATGGAGTCGGAATTGTTCGGGGTCGACAAGGGCGCCTACACCGGCGTCAACGAATCGCGCCCGGGCCGGTTTGAAGCGGCCGACGGCGGCACCATCTTCCTCGATGAAATCGCGTGCCTGAGCCTGACGGCGCAGGCCAAATTGCTACGCGTCCTGCAGAGCGGCGAACTGGAACACCTGGGCAGCACCAGGACCCGCAAGGTCGACGTGCGGGTGGTGGCCGCCACCAACGAAAACCTGAAGGTTGCGGTCGAAGAGGGCCGGTTTCGGAAGGACCTGTATTACCGCCTGAACGTGTTCCCGATCCTGATTCCGCCGCTGCGCGAACGGCGCGCCGACATCCCGCTGCTGCTCGAAAAACTGCTGCGCGAGCTGTGCCAGCGGCTCGGGCGCCAGGTTTCCGGCGTCACCAACCGCGCCATGCAGGCCTTGCTGACGCACCAGTGGCCGGGCAATATCCGCGAACTTGAAAACGTGCTCGAGCGCGGCATCATCCTGGCCGACGAAGGCGGTGCGATCGATATCCCGCACCTGTTCAGCGTCGACGAAAGTCCGGCCAACTCGACGCAGCTGGGACTGGCCGAGCTGGCCGCGCTGACGCCGGCGATGCCGAGCCTGGCCGAGACCACCGGCCTGGGGCCGGCGAGCGGCACCTCGATCGACGAGTGGGCGTCGGGCGTGATCGCGCGCCAGCAGTCCACGCTCGGCCAGATCGAGGATGCGCTGATGCAGGCGGCGCTGAAGTCGGCGCACGGCAATATCAGCAAGGCCGCCAGCCTGCTGGGCATCACGCGCGCGCAAATGGATTACCGCACCAAGAAATTGCCGCAGCCGCGCTGAGCGGGAGATCGGGCCGAGGGGCTGGACCGCGCTACCGCCACTGGGCCCTCTCAGAGCAGCTTGTCGAGGGTATCGGCAAGTTGCGCACGCGGCGCCGGTGGCGTGGCTCGACTGCTTCAAACGGGTCGAACACAGCGGACAATTTGATGGTCACCTGCGCTTTGGGGAAAAACTGGAAATTGGGAAGACGTGGCACCCGCTGGATGACATCTGGCGATAGATGTGCTTCTCGAACCGGGCGCTCTTTTGCTTTTTGACATGAAGCAACTCCGTTAGGTGGAGTTACGTATAAAACAGAAAGAAATGTTGGGATTTTCCCAAACTCTTCATGTCACGTCGAGCCTTGAAGCATCATGGCCTGAAAGGCGTATGAAGAGTGGTGCGGCTGGATGCAAGTGGTTGTCCTGCGCACGCGGGGATCGGCCCCTGCTGGCCTGCGAGTTGATCCTGCAGTTGGCGGTTGCCCCGCGCACGCGGGGATCGGCCCTGGGCCAGGATGGTGTCGCTGCCGTCGTGGAGGGTTGCCCCACGCACGCGGGGATCGGCCGGCCAGCTACTGGGGAAGCCCCGCCTCAACGCGGTTGCCCCGCGCACGCGGGGATCGGCCACAGCGTGACTATCCCGAATAGTATGCCGACCCGGTTGCCCTGCGCACGAGGGGAATCGACCTTCTTGAATGCCATGTATCGGACCGGCATATGGGGGTGTCCCGCGCATGCGGGGATTGTCCGCGATTGGCATACAAAGTGGAACGAGGTATCGAAGGGGGTATTATAAATTCATGAACCTCTTTTTAAGAATTTTCTCCTATGTCGATCCAGGAAAGTTCGGTAGAGGTAGCCGTAAATGTACAGCTTGAGCAGAATGGCGGGATGGTAGGCCGGCCGGCCCGTCTTCGCCGGCGCCACCCGAGCAAAACCCAGGCTGGCAAGATCAAGCTCGTCGACGAACACATCGACGACACGAACCGGATTATCTTCGGCCACGTAGTCGTCCAGAAGCTCGGGCAGCAGCGTGCCTTGTCCGCGGTCCTCGCCCTCAATAAAGCGCTTCATTTCGCACCCGTAGTGATGAGATACTGGCTTAACGTTGACTACGCTGCCGCCGTTTACACGTCCCTACGTTTTTACACAGTCTGGGCCGATTGCAGACCTAGTGTAGCGTCCGCTTACAACCTATAGCGCTCATTGCGATCGAACTGATCAACGAGCTTGTACAGTAAACTGCACTCATCGAGAGTGGACTTCCCCCACTCCGGTAGACATTTCTGACCTATGATTTGAGCATAGGAGAAATGAATGAGCACACAGCGTTACACGCCGGAATTTAAGGAAGAAGCAGTTAGGCAGGTGGTCGAGCGGGGCTACCCCGTTCCGGAGGTTGCAGCCCGATTGGGGGTATCGGCCCATAGTTTATACAAGTGGGTCAAGGCAGTCATGCCAACAAAGGACGAGAAGCAAAGTGCCGAGTTGGTCGAAGCAAAAAGCGAGATCCTGCGGCTGCGGTCCCAGATGCGCCGTCTGGAAGAGGAGCGCGATCTGCTAAAAAAAGCCGCACGGTACTTTGCCAGGGAGCCCGAGTAAAGTACCGGTTCATGAACGAGCATCGGCACGAGTTTTCGCTTGTGCTGATGTGCCGCATTTTGAAAGTGGCCAGAGCCGGGTTTTATCAATGGCTGCACCACCCGATATCGGAGCGAGCGAAGGAAGATGCTCGCCTGGTCGAGGCAATCCGGCATTCGTATTTTGCAAGCGGCGGTGTCTACGGCGCCAACCGTGTCTTTGGCGATCTGCGAGAAGCCGGCGAGACTTGCGGACGTAATCGTGTAGCGCGGCTCATGCAGGTCAATAAGATCAAGGCTGTACGCGGCTATAAAGCACCCAGAAGGATTGCTGGCCGGCCTTCGATCATTGCTCCGAATCGGCTGAATCGAGAATTTACCGTCGATGCTCCTGATCAGGCTTGGGTCACTGACATTACCTACATCCGAACTTGGCAGGGCTGGCTTTATCTGGCCGTCGTGGTCGACCTTTTTGCACGCAAAGTCGTTGGCTGGTCGATGAAGCCGACATTGTCGCGCGAGCTGGCGATCGACGCTTTACTAATGGCGGTTTGGCGCCGCAAGCCAAAGAAGCCGGTACTGGTACATTCCGATCAAGGCAGCCAATATGGAAGCGACGACTGGCGCCGCTTCTGCAAGGCCAACAATCTCGAACCGAGCATGAGCCGACGCGGCAACTGCTGGGATAATGCTGTCGCGGAATCGTTCTTCAGCAGTTTGAAAAAGGAGCGCATTCGCAAGCGCATCTACAAAACCCGGGACTTGGCCCGGGCCGATATCTTCGACTATATCGAAGTCTTTTACAATCGAACCAGGCGCCACAGCCATCTGGGCGGTGTCAGCCCCGAGGCTTCGAGCGCGCCTCAGCGTGAGGTCGGGATTTGTCTACTGAACTGGGGGAAGTCCAATCATAGGTCAGAAATGTCTACCGGAGTGGGGGAAGTCCATACCCGCAAACATCAATAAGAACCCTAAGTACCGTGGACGGACCATAGCAGAGATACTTAAGATGAACGGCGTAGAGCCAATGAGTATCACAACCGTCAACAAGTACCTCACACGTGCCTCTAGTCTCCTCAAGTGGGCGCTCCAGCACGGCTATGACCTGACCTGCAAAAACTGGTCCGACTTGAAATTTCATATGCTATTGAAAAGGAGAGTCAGACCATGCCCAAGAAGCGATTCACATCCGAAGACATCATCCACAAACTGCGTGAAGCAGAAGTCATGTCTGCGCAAGGCAAGACGGTGGCCGAAATCAGCCGCCAACTTGGCGTGACGGAGCAAACCTACTTCCGCTGGCGCAAGGAGTATGGCGGCCTGAAGATTGACCAGGCCAAGCGACTGAAGGAACTGGAGCAAGAGAACGCACGCTTGCGCCGAGCGCTGTCGGATGCTGTCATCGATAACCAGATACTGCGCGAGGTCAGCCGGGGAAACTTCTGAGCCCGGCACGTCGCCGCCAAGCCGTAGCCCATGTCAGAATGAGCTTGGGTCACGCTGAACGGCGTATCTGCCGGGCGCTTCATCTCTCCCGCTCTTCGGTTCGTTATGCTGCCCAGCCACGCGCCGATGAGGCACCACTGACTGGAGCCATCATCGAACTGGCCAGCCAATATGGGCGTTACGGCTATCGGCGCATCCACGCCATGCTAGAAGATCAAGGCTGGGAGCTGAGTCGCTCTCGGGTAGAGCGTATCTGGAAACTAGAAGGATTGAAGGTGCCAGTGAAACAGCCAAAGAGAGGAAGGCTGTGGCTGCCGACGGTAGCTGCAGCCGAATGCGGCCGGAATATGCCAATCATGTCTGGAGCTGGGACTTCGTCATGGAGAGAACGCATGATGGACGTGTTCTGAAAATCCTGGTTCTCATCGATGAATTCACTCGCCGCTGTCTCGCGCTGCACGTGGCCAGGCAAATTCGCAGTACTGACGTCATCGATATCCTGGCTGAGGCCATGGTGACCTACGGTGTTCCGGCATATCTACGCTCTGACAATGGGCCGGAAATGGTCGCCAAGAATCTTCGGCGCTGGCTTGCATCAGTCGGTTCAAAGACGCTGTATATCGAGCCAGGAAGTCCATGGGAGAACGGATACTGCGAATCCTTCAACGGCAAATTCCGGGATGAACTGCTCAACGGAGAAATCTTCTACACCCTCCGAGAAGCTCAGGTCATCATTGAGCGATGGCGTCATCAGTACAATACCGTTCGGCCGCACAGCTCACTGAAATACCGGCCACCGGCACCGCAGGCTACACTGCCGGCAACAACCCCGGCACCACTGCGGCTTGCCGCTTAGACTAACTTTAAGTCTGGACCAGTTGTTTCAGGCCGGTCAGTTGGCGCCCTCTACCGGCGCGAGGAAGGCCCCGGTGGTGTCCTGCGACGTCTGCGGTTTGTAGATGACGGTGTAGCTGCCGTAGACCGAATGCGCGTTGTTGATGTCATAGACCAGCCCGCCGTAGGGCGTAAACACGTTGCTGCCGGATTGCGGGCTGGGCGAATACAGCGTGCTGCTGCGCGTGACATAGTTGGCCGAGTATTTGAACTCACGCGCGCCCACGATCAGCTTGAGCTGGTCGCTCAGCGAGAAGCGGCCGGCCCCGTAGAGCCCCAGCTGGCGGCGCGTGCTGTCGTACTTCATGTAGCTCGCGCCCGGCACCACGACGCCGGTGCGGTCCCAGGTATAAATGTTGACCGCCGAACCCTGCAGGCCGCTGGTGTCGCGCGCGCGATCGGTGTTGCTGACGAAGTTGTTGAAGTCGGCGCCGAACACCAGCTCATGCTCGCGGCCGAACAAGTTGACCGGGCCGCGCACGTTCACGTCGACGGCGTCGGTGCGAGTGTCGTGCAGGTACTGCTCGGCAAACAGCGTGAGGCCGTTACCGGTGGCCTGGTCCGGCACGCCGCTGGCTTCGGCCAGATAGGCCACCTTGTCGGTCTGGGACGACTGCACGGTATTGGCCGACGCCTTGAACTTCCAGCCGCCGCCCAGTTCCTGGTCGAGCGTGGCGAAGAAGGTATTGGAATTGATGCCGAGACGGTTGTCGCGGCTGGCCGAGCTGAACGAGCGCGGCAGGTCGGTCTGGTTGCCGTTGCTGTAGAACAGCGGGAAACCGACATACGAAAACTGCCCCTTGTAGCGGTTTTCCTGATGTTCAAACCCCAGCGTGAGCTTTGTCGACGATGACAGGTCAGCTTCGACGATGCCGTAGAAGAGCTTCTTGTCCTTGCTGTAGTTGTCGATGAAACTGTCGCCGTTCTCCCAGGTGGTCACCAGTCTGCCGCGCGAGGTGCGGGCCTCATTGAGCGGGCCGGACAGGTCGATCATGCCGCGCTTGTTGTTCCACGAACCGGCGCCCAGTTCGGCCGAACCCTGGAATTGCGCGGTCGGTTTCTTGCGCACCAGGTTGATGGCGCCGGATGGATTGCCGGCGCCGGTCACCAGCCCGGACGCGCCGCGCAGGATTTCCACGCTGTCATACACCGCCATGTCAGCCATGCCCTGCGGCGACACTTCGCCCAACCCGTAGTATTCGGCGTAGGTGCTCAGGCCGTCGATCTGGAAGTTGTTGACCGTGTAACCGCGCGAGACCGGATAGTAGCGCTCGGTCCCCATGGAGGTCAGCGTCAGTCCGGGCGCTTGCTCCAAGGTCTGGCGCAGGCTGGTCAGGCCCTGGTCTTCCATGCGCTGCTTGGTGATCAGGCTGACGGCCTGCGGGGTTTCGCGGATGGTCAGTCCCAGCGGGGTGGCGGCGCTGGCTTGCGCCGGGGCCGTATAGGACGCCTCGCTGTCACGATCTGCCGTCACGGCAACGACGGGCAATGCGGTATTGCCGGCGGCGCCTGACGTGGCCACCGGGCGCAAGCTGTAGCTGCGGCCGCCGCTGCCCGTGGCAATGGCTTGCAGGCCGGTACCGGCCAGCAGCCGGGAGAATGCCTCGTCGAGGCTCAACGTGCCGCTGACTCCCTTGGTGTGGATGTGCTGCACCAGTTCCGGCGCAGCGCTGACACTGATGCCTGCGTCCCCGGCAAAGCTGACCAGTGCCGGTGCCAGCGGCCCCGCCGGCACATTGAATGTGGCCGGCTGCACGATGGATGCCGGCTCGGCTGCCTGCGCCATGTTGATGCCGGAAATGCCGCCGATCGCGCCGGCACCCATGGCCAATGCAAGCGACACCAATGCCCCTTGCACTGCACGGCAGACGCGCGTCTTGCGCGGCTGGAAAACCTGTTCTGATGACATGCTGAAACGCCCTTCCCTGTATGTGAGTACTGTCGATGAATGCCTGTGTTCAAGACAGGACACACACGGGAACAAAAAGGGGCCAACCGGCAGACATTTTTTTAAGAAGTTTTTTCGGCCGGCAGCAGCGTGACCCACCAGCGGGTGCGATAGCGGATATCGAGCGACAAGAGTTGCGCCAGATTGGCCAGGGCGGCATCCATATCGTTCACCTGGAAAGCGCCGGTGACGCGCAGGCCGCCAATGGCCGGATCGCAATCCAGGATGCCGGTGCGATAACGTCCCAGTTCAGCCAGCAAGCGGTCCAGTCGCATGTCTTGGGCGGCGACGATGCCGCGGGTCCACATCGCGGCGTCGGCTTGCAAGCGCTGCTCCGGCGCAATACTGTCGCGCGTGAAACCGGCGCTATAGCCGGCGCGCAGCAGATGGCTGGCACCGCTGTCACGCGGGTGCAGTTCGACCGCCCCCTCGAGCACCGACACCACACTGCGCCCGCTGGCTTGCCGCACGATGAAGCGCGTGCCGACCGGCATCGCCTGTCCTTCGGCGGTCTCGACCACGAAGGCACGCGCCGGCCTGCCCTCGGCCAGTTGCGGATCGCGCGCGGTGGTGACCATGATTTCGCCCTGGCGCAGCAACAGCCGCCGCTGCCGTTCGTCGAAAGCAACATCCACGGCGGAGGCCGTATTGAGCATCACCTGCGTGCCGTCAGGCAGCGTCACCCGGCGCTGCTGGCCGGTAGCGGTGGCGTAATCGGCGCGCCAGGCACGCCAGGGTGTGCTTTGCACCGCCAGCCATCCAGCCGGCGCAGCGGTCATCAGCAGCACCAGCGTGGTGAGTGCCTTGCGGCGATCGATCCCGCGTACGGGGCCGCGCAACACGGCCTGGCCGATCGGCGCCGGCACCAGCCCCGCCTTGCGGCTGACCTGCTCGGCGCGCTGCCAGGCGCGCTCATGTTCCGAATCGGCGCGACGCCAGCGCTCCAGCGCCTGCCGGTCCCTGTCGCTGGCTTCGCCGGAGGCGAGCAGCATGAACCATCGGGCCGCCCTGGTGGCGACGGCGCGATCAAGGGGTGTACCGGGGGAATCCACTGATGGCGAAGTGCTCATGGCGCCAGCAGGATGCATTCGGTCATCGCCTGCGCCATGTAGCGCTTCACCGAACGCAAGCCGATGCCCAGCTCGGCGGCGATGTCCGCATACGTCATCCCCTCGACCTGGGATAGCACGAAGACCGCCCGCACCTTGACCGGCAGCGATTCGAGCATGGCGTTGATCTCGCGCAGGGCCCCCAGGATGATGACCTGTTGTTCCGGCGACGGCGCCATGTCTTCCGGCAGGGCGGCCAGCGCTTCAAGATAGGCCTGTTCCAGCGTCTGGCGCCGCAGGTGGTTGATCAGCAGGCGGCGTGCAATGGTGGCAAGGTAGGCGCGCGGCGCGCGCAACGAGAGATCGCCCTCCCTGCCGGGTGCAGTGGGTGCAACGGGTGCCTGCAGGATGCGCATGAAGGTGTCCTGCGCCAGGTCGGCCGCGTCGCCGGCATTGTGCAGGCGTCGGTCAAGCCAGCGACAGAGCCACGAATGCTGGTCGCGATACAGCGTTTCCAACGGGAGGACGGAGACAGGCTGGGGCTGGAACAAGGGCAGAGTCACGGCGGGCAGGCGGGAGGTTTTGCGCAAGCCGAAAAGGATTCCGACCCACAAGTTAATAAGAATTATTATCAATCATAACCGATGCGCCGGCTTCACGCGATGCTGCGCCATCTTGAGGGATGCTTGCATTCCGCCATCCAATTTATCGACATTAAATTTAATTCTCGAGAATTTATTGACGCAATCTGCATCAGGATTTATCGTTACAGAAAAAAGAATGCCAGCCCAGAGCCCGCTGAACGAGCCTTACTGAGCCATTCAACATAACGATCAGGAGACAAGGATGTACCCCATCGAGATTGTGGATACGGGATTGCGCTATGAGTGCGACGAACGCCAAAGCCTGTTGCGCGGCATGGAGCGGCTGGGCAAGCGCGGGATTCCGGTGGGCTGCCGTGGTGGCGGATGCGGCGTGTGCAAGGTGCGCGTGGTGTCGGGCCAGTGCCAGCTCGAGAAGATGAGCAGCGAATGCGTCAGCGACGATGACCTCGCCGAAGGTGTCGTGCTGGCCTGCAAGGCCTTCCCGCGCAGTGAGGTGCGGGTGGAGCTGGTCGACAAGCTGCAGCGTTGCGTCAACAAATCACTCAGCAAGGCCTGATTCCGATGACCTTACCTGCTTCCTCCTCTGCTTTGTCCGCTCCATCGACCCAAGCGTCTCAATCTGCACACAGCGCCACTCTGCTGCCCGCACTGGGCACGCAGCAGGCGCGCCTCGCGGCGGTGGCCGCACTCGGCCATGCGCAGACCTTGGGCGTGAAAATCAATGTTGCCGTGGTGGATCGCGGTGGCCATCTGCTGGCCTTCCTGCGCATGGACGATGCTTTCCTGCATTCCATCGACAAGGCCTACAGTGCGGTCAGCTTCAACATGCCGACCTCCGCCTGGCCGCCCCTGTTCGAACAAGACCCGGCGCTGGCGCGCGCCCTCTCCCAACGACCGCGGCTGGTGCCCATCGGCGGCGGATTGCCGCTGCAATTCGCTGGCACGCTGGTGGGTGGCATCGGGGTCTCCGGCGCCAGTGCTGAACAGGATGAAGCCTGCGCGCTGGCCGGATTGCGCGCCATCGGCGCCGGCAACGACGCCTGAATGTCTCCTGCATGCGGCAGTGCCTGCCGCATCTTCCCGTTGTCTCTCTTCCTGTTGTCTCTCTTCCCGTTGTCTCTCTTTCCGTTGTCTCTCTTTCCGTACTCCCCTTTTCCCACTCTCCTTTCACCACGCCATCCTGTCTCGCAGCAATCTCGCGGCACGTAAAAAAAGAGCAGGTAACGGTTGCCCGTCACCTGCCCAAATCCCGACTACCGGAGCCTCAAGAAAACACCATCAGAAGGTATGGAAAATACCGGCGCGCAGCACTGCCTGGCTGGAGCCGGATGAAGCACCATTGGTCTGCAGCAGACCGTTGATCCATGCGGTGGCACCATCGCCGCGCACGTGCTGGTACACGGTCTGCACGTACAGGTGCGTGCGCTTGGACATGTGGTACTGCAGCGCGGCTGCCAGCTGCTGCGCCTTGTTGTTGTTCACCTGCGCATTGCCCTTCATATAGGAATAGTCCAGCCCGGCGGTCCACACGGTGGCGAAGTCCCATTTCGCGCCGATCTTGTAGACATCCACCTCGGCGCGGTTGGCGGTGTTGCGGGTGTTGGTGTACAGCGCCATCGCCAGCACCGGGCCGAACTGGTAATGCGCGCCCACGCCGTAGTTGCGGATACCATCGTCACCGTTGTTGAGCGCCGCATACTTCTGGTTGGTGTAGGCCGCACCGATGCCGAACGGGCCATTGGCATAGTTCGCGCCCAGGCTCACCGTGTTCGACGATGACGTCTTGCCGGCCACTTCGCCGAAGCCATACAGGCCGCTGAAAGTGAAGCCCTTCAGGTCGATGCTCTTGTACTTCACCGAGTTGGCCACGCGCGTGCCGCCGGCCATGCGGTCGAAGTCGAACGCGCCGGTCGGGTTGTTGGGAATGCCCAGGCCGGTGAACGGGCCCTGGCGGAAGTCATACAGGCCGCCAAACAGGAACGCACCGTCATAGTGATTCAGGGTCAGGGTGTCGAACATCAGTTCGTACTGGTTGCCCACGGTCAGCGTGCCCCATTGCGCGCTGCGCAGGCCGACCAGCGAGGTCCGGTTGAACAGCGCGCCGTTGGACGGCACGATGGAACCGTCGCTGCCGTCGAACTGCGAGGTCAGCTCGAACACCGCGCTGGTGCCATCGCCGAGGTCTTCCGCGCCCTTGATGCTGACCAGGCTGGGCGCCAGGATGCCGCTGTCCATCAGCATGTTCTTGCCGCCGTTCTGGTTGTTGACATAGGTCAGGCCCGTGTCGATCATGCCGCTGATGGTCACGCTGCTCTGCGCATGCGCCACCGGCGCACCCGCTGCCCAACCCATCACCGCCAGTGCTGCGTACAGCGCTTTCTGCTTTTGCTTCATGTCTCCTCCTCCGTTGTGATAAAAACCTGATGTACCGCCTGCCGCCTCATTCCCCTGCGGCCATGGCCGGCGGCATGTTGTTTGATGTTGTTGCCGTGGATGCCGCAGTCGTCGCAATCGCCACAGTTGCCGCATCGATGGCCGCCCTGCCGTTGTCCGCCCCGCCCGGTCTTCGCCGGGTCGGGAACAGCTGGATGCCGAGCGCGCCGAACATGCCCTTGGGATAGCGCAGCATCACCACGATCGTCAGCAGTCCCAGCACCATCTGGTACCACGCGCCCCAGTCACCCAGCCATTGCCGCACCAGGAAATAAACCAGCACGCCCAGAATCGGTCCCTCGATGCTGCCGATGCCGCCGATGACCACCGCGAAGAACATCATCGCGCTCCAGTCCACCGCATACGCGGCCTCCGGCGAGATGCGCATCTTCATCGTGAACAGCAGTGCGCCGCAGGTGGCGCAGCCGGCGGCGGCCGCCACGTAGACGATCCATTTGATCCGCCCGATGCCCACACCCAGGCTTTCGGCCGCGCCCTCGTTGTCGCGCACTGCCGTGAGCGCCAGCCCGAGCCGCGACCGCAACAGCAGCCACACGCCGAGGCACGCCCCCACGCCCAGCGCCAGCGCCGTCCACAGGGTCAGCGACTCGCGCCACCACACCGGCATGCCTTTCATCGCCGGCAGCACCGACAATCCCGAGCCGCCGCCGAGCGACATCGTGTTGACCGTCAGCAGCCGGAACACTTCGGCCAGCACCCAGGTGCCGACGGCAAAATGTGCGCCCCGCAGGCGAAACAGCAGCACCCCGCAGGGCAGCGCAAACAGCGCGCCCACGAGACCTGCCAGCGGTGCGGCGAAGAACGGATTGATCCCCATCCACAACGCCAGCGGCACCAGGCTATAGGCGCCGATGCCGATGTAGAGCTGCTGCCCCACCGATACCATGCCGCCGTAACCGACCAGCAGGTTCCACATCTGCGCCAGCGCGAGGATGCAGAAGAACTCCGCCGCCAGATGCTGCGTGGCGCGTTCGGCCCACCACGGCATGGCCAGCGCGGCTGCGCAACACAGGACTGCGGCGATGGCGCCGGCCACCGCAATGTGGCGCGCCAGGTGTGTCTTGTTCATCATCGTTGTCATTGCCTTGATCTCATCGGTCACGGGTACGCGGGAACAAGCCCGACGGACGCACCGCCAGCGCGCCCAGGAACACCAGGTGGCCGGCCAGGATCCCCCAGCCCGGATTGAGCTTGAGCCCCACCGACTGGGCCACGCCCAGCACCATGCCGCCGGCCAGCGTGCCCCACAGTGAACCGAGGCCGCCGATGATCACCGCCTCGAAGGCGTAGATCAGGCGCATCGGTCCGTCACTCGGACTGACGTTGGCCCGCATCGCCAGGAACACGCCGGCGATGGTGGCGATGCCGATGGACAGCGCCATCGCCACGCCATAGACGTGCTTCGCATCCAGCCCCACCAGCGCGACCACGTCGCGATCGTCCGAAGTGGCCCGCAACACCCGCCCCAGCGAGGTCGACGTGAACAGCTTCTGCACCCCGGCCAGCACGCCGACGGCGACCGCCAGCGTGAGCAGCGGGAACGCGCCGATGTCGGCCACGCCGGCGTGGATGCTCTGCGTGGACAGCGCGCCAATGTCCAGCGTCTGCGGATCGGCGGAAAAGAGTTGCAGCAGCAGGTTCTGCACGATGATCGACATGCCGAACGTCACCAGCAGCGGCGGCAGCAGGTCATGCCCTACGGTGCGGTTGAGCACCCAGCGCTGCAAGACATAGCCGGCGGCCATCATCAGCGGCACAGCCGTGGCCGCGCACAGCCATGGATTCCATTGCGTGCGCGCGGCCACGGCCAGCGCCACGAAAGCACCCGCAATCGCAAAATCGCCGTGCGCGATATTGACGATGCGCATGATCCCGAAGGACAGCGAGAGCCCCAGCGCCAGCAGGCCATACAAGCCCCCGAGCAGGATTCCCTCGATCAGTACGTTCATCCATTGGCTCATGGTCAGATCCCGAAATAGGCTTGTGAAATGCGATCGTGCGACAGGTCCGCCGGGCTTCCCTGCAGGCTGACGCGTCCCTCCTGCAGGCACACCACGTGCCCGGCCACCGCCAGCGCCTGGCGCAGGTCCTGCTCGACCACGACCATCGACATGCCGTCAGCGAGGATGGCTGGCAGCGCCGCGTAGATGTCCTTGACCACGGCCGGCGAGAGCCCGAGAGAAATCTCGTCGCACAACAGCACGTCGGGGTTGGACATCAGTCCGCGCCCGATCGCCACCATCTGCTGCTGACCACCGGACAAGGTGGTCGCAGGCTGGCGACGCCGCTCCTTCAGGATCGGAAACAGGTCATACAGCCGCGCAAGATTCCACGGACCGGCACGCCGGCATTCAGCGCCCAGCAACAGGTTCTCTTCCACACTCAGGCTGGGCAGCAGGCGCCGCCCCTCCGGCACCAGCGCGATACCGCAGCCGACCACCTTGTGCGATGGCAGCGCGGTGATGCTCTTGCCGTTGACATGGATGGCGCCGGTACTGGCGCGCGACAAACCCGCCAGCGTGCGCAACAGGGTCGACTTGCCGGCGCCGTTGGCACCGATCAGTGCCACGACCTGGCCTGCCTCCACCGTGAAGTCCACCCCGAACAAGGCCTGGAAGTCACCGTAATGGGCGGTGACGCCACTTGCTTGCAATCGCATCATTGCTCCCCGATCCCCAGATAGACCTGCCGCACTTCCGCACTGGCCATGACCTGGGTCGGATCGCCTTCGGCCAGCACGCGCCCCTGGTTCACCACGGCCAGCCGGTCCACCACACTCAGCAGCGCATGCACGATGTGCTCGATCCAGATCAGCGCCACGCCCTGGTCGCGAATGCCGATGATGGTGTCGATCAGCGCCCGTACCTCGTGCTCGGTCAGGCCACCGGCGATCTCGTCGAGCAGCAGCAGGCGCGGCCGTGTGGCCAGCGCGCGTGCCAATTCCAGCCGCTTGCGGTCCAGCAGCGTCAGGCTGGCCGCCAGGCGGTCTGCCTTCGCATGCAAGCCAGTCGCCAGCAGCGCCGCCGATGCTTCGGCATGCGCATCGCGGGATGCCCCGGCCGCGCCGAAAGTCGCGCCGACCAGCACGTTCTCGAACACGGTCATGCCGACGAACGGTTTGGGAATCTGGTGCGTCCTCGCCAGTCCGGCACGGCAACGCGTGGCCGGCGACAGCGACGTGACATTGGCCTGGTCGAACCAGATCTCGCCCCCATCCACCTTCAACGCGCCGGACACCAGGTTGAACATCGAGGTCTTGCCCGCGCCGTTCGGCCCGATGATGCCCAGCGCCTCGCCCTCGGCCAGCGTGAGATCCAGCCCGTGCGCCACCCTTACCGCGCCGAAGGCCTTGCTCACCTGGCGCAGCTCCAGCAAGGGCGGCGCGCCGGTGGATGCCGGGCGGGCGCGTCGCATTGCGGTGCGCTCTACAACGGTCGGCGGCATCACTTGATCGGCACCAGCTGTTCGTTGACCGGCACCATGCGCGCCTGGCTGTTGTCGACCAGGCGCAGCTCCAGTCCCTTGCCGCTCTGGCGCCACTGCCCGCCGACCAGCGGTGTGCGGGAAATGTTGGGCACCGGCCCACCCTTGAAATTGACCGGGCCGACAATGGTGTCGAGACGTGTCTCGCGCACTGCATCGCGAATCGCTTCCGGTGTCGGGGCGGTGGCGCGCTGCAAGGCGTTGATTGCCACTTCGAACAGGGCGTGCTTGAAACCCAGCGGCATGGTCCACGGACGGCCGGTGGCCTGCGTGTATTGCGCGGCCAGTTGCTGCGAGCTGGCGCCGGTCAGGCTGGACTTGAACGGATGCATCGGCGACCACCACACTTCTACCGACAAGCCATCGGCACGCTCGCCGAAAGCCTGGATCGCAGCGGGAAACTCGCTGGCCTTGGCCACCGTGACGACCTTCGGGCGGAATCCCTGCTGCCCTGCCTGCGACCAGAAATTGGCGAAGTCCGGCGGCGGTACCACGCCGGTGACGATCGACACGTCAGTGCGTTTGAACTCGGAGAGGTAGGCCGAGAAATTGTCGGACGGCGACTGGAAGCGCCCCTTGTCGACCAGCCGGAATCCCTTGCGATCCAGCACCGGCGGGAAGCCCTTGTTCTTGTCGCCCCAGACGTTGCCGTCGGGGTCATTGGGCCACAGTGCGCCGACGACCTTGTTCGACTCCACCTGCGACCACATGCTGGTGAAGGTGCCGATGATGTCTTCCAGGCCCCAGAAGAAATGGTAGGTCCAGTCGAAGCCCTTGACCGGGTCGCCGCCGCGCCCGAAGAAGTGCGCCTGCCACGGCGTGTCGTTGGTCACGCAGGGCACGCCGTTGAGCTCGCACTGGTCGGCCACCGGATTGGTGGTGGCCGGCGTGGACGACGCCACCACAAGATCCACCTTGTCCTTGAGGATCAGCTCGGCCGTCACGTCGGCGGCGCGGTTGGAGTTGGATTGCGAGTCCTTGTAGATGATCTCCACCGGATAGGTCTTGCCGGCGATGCGGATCCCGCCCGCCACCGCCTTCTTCACCTGCTCCAGTGTGAAGGCATCGGGTTCGGCGAACACTGCCAGCGGTCCGGTGCGCGGGCTCACGTAGCCGATGCGGATCACCTTCGGCGCGGCGGCGTGGACGATGCCGGCCGCACCGGCGAGCGACACACCGGACACGCCGGCCGCCGCCTTGAGCAAACGCCGGCGTGCCGGCTGGACGGATGTTGCGATACCTTCGGATGATGTCCGATTCATGCTTGTCTCCCTCGTGGTTTTTTCTTCGTTGTGCTTTGTTGTGCTTTGTTTTGCGTTGATTGCCCGCACTGCCGCCCCGGCCGCCAGTGTGTTGATGATCTTTGGTCTGTGGCCCGTGGCCGGGCCGAGCGCCGCCCTGCCCGATGCCAGCCGGGCGCGCAAAGGATGCAGAAAGGAAATGCCCGGTGCGCAAATGCGCATGCCGGGTCAAATGCGGATGGGATAGATGAAAATGTGCGGCATCGTGGTTGTCTCCGTCAGTCTTGGCTGGCATGATGGCCGCTGTGTCTTTGCACACGCTGGCCGACTGCCAATTTAGTTTTTGATGTCAGTTCTTGATGTGACGAACACAGAATGATCGAAGAAAAATCGTTCGTCCAATACCAATAAAGTGGGACCAGATACCTTTTCTGCCGCCCACGCCCGGAGGGAGACACATGGATCTCAAGCAGATGCGCTATTTCCTGGCGCTGGCGCAGGAACGCAATTTCGGCCGTGCGGCCCAGCGGCTGCACATGGCGCAACCACCGCTCACGCGCAGCATCCAGGCGCTGGAAGACCGGCTCGGCGTGAGCCTGTTGACGCGCACCAAGCAAGGCACGGAACTGACGCCGGCCGGCAACGTGCTCATGGAAGGCATTCCCAAAATCCTGCAGCTGGTGCGGCAGCTTGAAGAGCAAACGAAGCTGGCCGGCGAAGGCCGCATCGGCAGGATCGACGTGGGCATGTTCAGCTCCGGCATCCTCAACGTCATTCCGCAGCTGCTGGCCGACTTCCACGCGCAACGCCCCGCGGTGCAGATCGGCTTGCACAACATGAGCAAGTCCGAGCAGCTCGCGGCGCTGCGCGAGAAACGCATCGACATCGGCTTCAACCGCTTCCTGCCACAGGACGAAGACATCGCCGTCGAACCGGTGCTGCGGGAATCCTTCCTGGTGGCGTTGCATGAAAGCCACCCGCTGTGCGAGCAGGACACCATCTGCATCCGTGACCTGGACGACCAGCCGATGATCGTCTATCCCAATCTCTCCATGCACGGCCTGGCGCAGGAAGTCGCCCAGGCCTTCCGTGAGGAAGACAGCAAGCTGCGCATCGAGCAGGGTGTGGAAGATGTCGTCACCAGCATCGCGCTGGTGGCCAGTGGATTCGGGCTGTGCATCACGACCGAGTCGGCCGCCAACCTGCACCTGCCCGGCGTGGTGTATCGCCCGCTGAACTCGGCACGGCTGCGCGATATCGAGCTGAGCTGTCTCTACCGGCGCGACAATGCCTCACCGGTGCTGCAGGCTTTCCTGGAAGTGGTGCGCAGGTTCGCGCCGAAATACCAGCCTACTCAGCCGCCCCAGCCGGCCGCCGCCCCCGGCGACTGACGGCGGGCGCCACCTCGGGCAGCGCCATGCGCTGCGAGGCCTGCGGACAGACGTCGGACACCGCTTCCGACATCTGCCGTACGGCATGGACGGTGGCGCGGATGTGCGCTGCCAGCAGCTTGGTGGCGGTCTTGGCATCGCGCGCGAGGCAGGCGTTGAAGATGGCCTCGTGCTCGCCGTGGATGTCGCGCGTCATCTTGCTGTGCGCAATCGAGAGACGGCGATACCGCTCGGACTGGCGATACAGGATCGCCAGGAAATGATGCAGCCAGCGCGAAGGACATGCGGCGATCAGCGCCTCGTGAAACGCACGGTTGCGCTCCTCCCAATCCGAAAAAGTACTCGCGCCGCCGGCCTTGAGCCGCTCTTCGGCCAGCGTCAGCATGTGGAAGGCGCTGCTCAGGTTGCCCTCCCAGGTGTCGTCGCCGGCTTCGATCGACTGGCGCAACGCCTCGGATTCCAGCATCGCTCGTGTTTCGGTGATGTCCATGAAATCGACCATCGAGATGGCCGTGACGCGGAAACCGCGATGCCCGTGCTGCACCACCAGTGCGTCCGCCACCAGCAGGGCGATGGCTTCGCGCAGGGTGCCGGTACCAACGCCGTACTGATCCTTGAGGTGTTCCACGCGCAGGCGGGAACCCGGTTCCAGCACGCCTTCGACGATGTCCTTGCGTAGGTTCAGGTAAGCGTTCTGCGCAAGAGTCGGCTCGTCGGCAATCATTCCGCTGGCTGGCTGGGAAATGGGCATGGCATTCGGGGCAATGGGATCAAGTCAGGATTATATGCGTTTCCGCTCGCGTCATTAACTTCGATAAAAACATATTTTCTCGAGAAAATGATTGACAATCGAAGACCTGGGAAATTAATGTGGCGGTGTTTCAAACAGCAACGACAGGGTTTTCACGACTTTCGTACGTCATAACAAAAGGAGATAGACATGGCACTAACAGGCGTATTGCGCCCCGGCCACGTGCAGTTGCGCGTCCTGGACCTGGAGGCTTCCGTCAAGTACTACACGCAGACCATCGGGCTCATCGAGAACGGCCGCGACAGCCAGGGCAGGGCTTATCTCAAGGGCTGGGATGAGCACGACCGGCACAGTGTGATCCTGCGCGAAGACACCCGCGCCGGCATGGATTTCATGGGCTTCCGCGTCGACAGCGAGGCCACGCTGGATCGCTATGCCACCGAGCTGCGCCGCAGCGAACTGGCGACCGACATGGAATGGATCGCCGAAAACGAGATGCCCTACACCGGCCGCCGCCTGCGTTTTCGCATTCCGACCGGCCACGCCATCGAGCTGTATGCGCACAAGGAGAAGGACGGCTGCGCCACCGGCGACCTCAATCCGGATCCCTGGCCGGACGGCCTCACGGGCATGAGCCCGAGCCGCTTCGATCACTGCCTGCTGTATGGCGACGACCTCGACGGCACCGTCAAGCTGTTCACCGAAGTGCTGGGCTTCTCGCTGGCCGAACAAGTCGTCGGCGGCCCGGACGGCAAGCTCCTGATCAGCGCTTTCCTGACCTGTTCCAACAAGGCGCACGATGTGGCCTTCATCCGCCATCCGGTGAAGGACAAGTTCCATCACGCGTCCTTCCTGCTGGGCAGCTGGGGCGAAGTGCTGCGTGCGGCCGACATCATCTCCAAGCACGACGTCTCGCTGGACCTGGGCCCCACCCGTCATGGCATCACGCGCGGCGAGACGATTTATTTCTTCGACCCCTCCGGCAACCGCAACGAAGTCTTTGCCGGCGGCTACACCCACTACCCCGACAAACCGACCATCACCTGGCACGAGAGCGAGCTGGGCAAGGCGGTCTTCTACCACGATCGCAAGCTCAACGAAGCCTTCCTGTCGGTGGTGACCTGACGTCTGCCGGTCGACTGCCCGCCGGCGTTTCACTGATTTCCGGCGGGTTGGTTTTCCCGTTGCGACGCCGGTCGCAACGGCATCAACTTCATCACGAGATGCACATGAAAGAGTTCAAGAACTTCATCCACGGCGAGTGGATCGCCACCAGCAAGACCTTCCCCGACGTCAATCCGGTCAACAACGAAGTCATCGGACGCGTGCACGAAGCCGGACGCGCCGAAGTCGATGCCGCCGTCAAGGCTGCGCGCGCTGCGCTGCATGGCCCGTGGGGCAAGATGACCGTCGCCAAGCGGGTCGAGCTGCTGCACGCGGTGGCCGATGGCATCAACCGCCGCTTCGATGAATTCCTGGCGGCGGAAATCGCGGATACCGGCAAACCGCATTCGCTGGCCAGCCATATCGACATCCCGCGCGGCGCCGCCAACTTCAAGGTCTTCGCGGACATGATCGAGAACATCCCGACCGAGTCGTTCGGGATGACCACGCCGGACGGCGGACAGGCGCTGAACTACGGCGTGCGTACGCCACGCGGCGTGGTGGCCGTGATCAGCCCGTGGAACCTGCCGCTGCTGCTGATGACCTGGAAGGTCGGCCCGGCGCTGGCCTTCGGCAATACCGTGGTGGTCAAGCCGTCGGAAGAGACGCCGGCCACGGCGACGCTGCTGGGCGAAGTCATGAACGAAGTCGGTATCCCGCCGGGCGTCTACAACGTGGTGCACGGCTTCGGCCCTGACTCGGCAGGTGCCTTCCTGACCGAACACCCGGGCGTGAACGCCATCACCTTCACCGGCGAAACCCGCACCGGCGAGGCCATCATGAAGGCCGCCGCCAACGGTGTGCGTCCGGTGTCGTTCGAGCTGGGCGGCAAAAACCCCGGCATCGTCTTCGCCGATTGCGATTTCGACGCAGCAGTTGCCGGCATCGCCCGCTCCAGCTTTGAAAATACCGGCCAGGTCTGCCTGGGCACCGAGCGCGTCTACGTGCAGCGCCCGATCTTCGACCGCTTCGTGGCGGCGCTGAAGCAACGCGCCGAAAGCCTGCGCCCCGGCGATCCGTACGCAGAAGGCACCAACTTCGGCCCGCTGGTGTCGCAAGGCCATCGCGAAAAGGTGCTGTCCTATTATGAAAAGGCGCGCGCGCAAGGCGCGACCGTAGTGACCGGCGGCGGCACCCCGGAGATGCCGGAATCCATGCGCTATGGCGCCTGGGTACAGCCGACCATCTGGACCGGCTTGCCCGAGAGCGCCGCCGTGATCCAGGAAGAGATCTTCGGCCCCTGCTGCCACATCGCCCCGTTCGACACCGAAGAAGAAGTCGTCAAGCTGGCCAACGCCACGCCTTACGGCCTGGCAGCGACCGTGTGGACGCGTGACGTCGGTACCGCCCATCGCATGGGCGCGGCGCTGGATGTCGGCATCTGCTGGGTCAATTCGTGGTTCCTGCGCGACCTGCGCACAGCCTTCGGCGGCGCCAAGCAGTCCGGCATCGGCCGCGAAGGCGGCGTGCACTCGCTGGAGTTCTACACGGAACTGCGCAACGTCTGCATCAAACTCTGAGAGCGAGCCTGCCATCATGAAACCAGAACTGATTCAAACCCTGGGCGACCGCCTGTACGAGGCGCTGCAGTCGCGCGCGCCGATCGCGCCGCTGACCGAGACCGATCCCGGCATCACCATCGACGATGCCTACCGCATCCAGCTGCGCATGATCCAGCGCCGCATCGACGCCGGCGAGCGCGTCATCGGCAAGAAGATCGGCGTCACCAGCCGGCCGGTGATGGACATGCTCAACGTGCGCCAGCCGGACTTCGGTCACCTGACCTCGGCCATGGTGGTGCCTGACGGCGGCGCCATCGAAGCCGCCGGCCTGATCGCGCCCAAGGCGGAGGGCGAGATCGCCTTCCTGCTCAAGCACGACCTGCGCGGCCCGGGCGTGACCGCTGCCGACGTGCTGCGCGCCACCGAATACGTGATGCCCTGCTTCGAGATCGTCGATTCCCGCATCCGCGACTGGAAGATCCGCATCGAAGACACGGTGGCCGACAACGCGTCGTCCGGCATGTTCGTGCTGGGCGACCAGGCCGTCGATCCGCGCGAGCTGGATCTTTCGCTGGTAGGCATGACGCTGGAAAAGAACAACGAGATCGCCGTCACCGGCGCCGGTGCAGCCGCGCTGGGCCACCCGGTCAACGCCGTGGCCTGGCTGGCCAACACCCTCGGCCGGCTCGATATGGGCCTGCGCGCCGGCGAAGTGATCCTCTCGGGCGCACTGGGCGCGATGGTTCCGGTGAAGGCCGGCGACCAGTTGCACCTGTCGCTGGGCGGCATGGGCAGCGCGTCGGTCCGATTCATCTAAAGGAGAAGCATCATGTCATTGGACCAAGCCACCATCAAAAAGCTGGCCATCCACCTCGAAAGCGCCGAAATGGAACGGCGCGAAGTCACCAAGATCACCGACGCCCATCCCGAGCTCGACTGGATGGACGCCTATGCCATCCAGGATGAAATCCGCGCCATCAAGGAAGCGCGTGGGGTCAAGGTCGCCGGCCTCAAGATGGGCCTGACCTCGCAGGCGAAGATGCGCCAAATGGGCGTGATCGACCCGATCTACGGTTTCATCACCGACTACGGCTCGGTGGCCGACGGCGGTGAGATCAAGACGTCTGAACTGATTCACCCGAAGGTGGAAGCCGAGATCGCCTTCGTCACCAAGGCGCCGCTCAAGGGCCCCGGATGCCACGTCGGCACGGTGCTGGCGGCAACCGACTTCGTACTGCCGGCGGTCGAGGTGATCGACTCGCGCTATGAAAACTTCCGCTTCGATCTCAAGAGCGTGATCGCCGACAACACCTCGTCGGCGCGTTATGTGCTGGGCGGCGTGCACCGCACGGCCACTGGCATCGACCTCAAGAACCTGGGCGTGGTGCTGGAAAAGAACGGCGAAGTCGTCGCCACCGCATCCGGCGCCGCTGTGCTCGGCCA
Organism: Herbaspirillum chlorophenolicum; assembly: GCF_001189955.1. Classification (GTDB taxonomy): domain Bacteria; phylum Pseudomonadota; class Gammaproteobacteria; order Burkholderiales; family Burkholderiaceae_D; genus Herbaspirillum; species Herbaspirillum chlorophenolicum. Next base: position 59,899 of record NZ_LFLT01000027.1, read on the forward strand.
TCCGGCACAAAGCGTGGCGATGCTGGCCAATATGCTGGGGCAGCGCGGCCGCGAGATTCCTGCCGGCACGCTGATCCTTACCGGCGGCGTGACCGAAGCGGTCGCAGTGGAAGCGGGTGATGTCGTCAGTGCGCGCTTCCAGCACCTGGGACGCGTGTCGATGCGCTTCTCCTGATCAGGCATCCTGATCCGTAACGGCGCCGTCCTCAAGACCGGCAACGGCTTGAGGACGGCTTGCGTTCACCCCTTGATTCCTTGATTTCGCAACAGAACCACTTTTTTGGAGCCACGCATGCCCATTATGCAAATCTTCCTGATGGAAGGCCGCAGCCAGGAACAGAAGGAAAAATTGATCGAAGCCCTGACCCTGGCGGCGATGACCTCGATCGATGCGCCACAGGAGACCGTGCGCGTGTTGTTGACGGAAGTGCCGAAGGCGCACTTCGGCATCGGCGGGAAGTCGGCCGAAGCGCTCGGCCGATGACGTAACCATCAACGGCGGCGTTCCGGCACGGCAGTACGATGCCGGCCGCCGCCCAGCTCGTCACTGATGCGCTGTGCGGCGCGCATCACCACCGGCACCAGCGTCTGCATGCGTGCCGGGTCCATATATTCCACGGCGCTGGAGACGCTGATGGCGGCGACGATCTTGCCGCTGACATCGCGCACCGGCACGGCCACGCAACGCACCACCGGTTCGTCTTCGCCCAGGTCAAAGGCATAGCCGGACTTGGCATAGCTGCGCATGAGCTTGAGCCAGGCGGTCCAGGATTGCTGGCCGACGTAAGCGCGGTCGAACTGGTACTGCGCCTTCCATTGTTCTTCCGTCCCATCGATCAGCAAGGCCTTGCCCACGCCCGTGGTCGCGGCCGGCTTGCGTCCGCCCACGCGTGAGCTGACCCGCACCGATCGCTGGCCGGGCAGCTTGTCGAGGTAGATCACCTCGCCTTCTTCCAGTGCAGCCAGGTGCACGGTATCGAGGGTCTGCTCCGACAAGATCTCGAGGATGGGGCGCGCCACGCTGAGCAAGTCGCTGTCCTCGTAGGCCTGGAAGCCCAGCTCGATGAGCTTGCTGCCCAGGCTGTAGCCCTTGCGCGGTTCGAACTTGAGGTAACGGATCTGCACCAGTGCCGAGGCCAGCCGGTGGGTGGTGCTCGGGCTGATGCCGGTACGCGCGCTGATCGCGGCCACGGTGACCACGCCATCGGCCACGGCGTCGATGATGTCCAGCCCCCGGAACAGGGTCTGGCTGGCGATGGGGCGAGGCGACTTGTCGGATTCGGCCATGGTGGTCAGGACGGTGGAAATTGCCGGTATTTTGCCAGAGTCGGCCGGCCTGCCCTCCGGTTGCGCCGGCCACGCGCGCACGGAAGGCCTGCCGGCCGGGAACAGCGGCGGCGTCAGACGATGCCGGTCGTGTAGAACAGCGCGATGGCAAAACCGCAGGCGATGGTCTTGATGATTGTGATCGCGAAGATATCCTTGTAGGACTGGCGATGGCTCAGGCCCGTCACCGTCAACAGGGTGATCACCGCGCCGTTGTGCGGCAGCGTATCCATGCCGCCGCTGGCCATCGAGGCAATGCGGTGGAACACTTCCAGCGGGATGTGCGCAGCATGCGCGGCAGCGATGAAGTTGTCGGCCATCGCACCCAGGGCGATGCTCAGCCCGCCGATGGCCGATCCGGTCATGGCGGCGAGCGCGGTGATCGACACGGCTTCATTGATCAGCGGATTGGGAATCGCCTGCAGGGCCTTGGCGGCGATCACGAATCCCGGCAAGGCAGCCACCACTGCGCCGAAACCGAATTCCGACGCGCTGTTCATGGCGGCCAGCATGGCGCCGCTGACAGCCTGTTTGCTGCCTTCGGCGAACTTGACGACGATCTTGCGCCAGTTGCACACCACCACCGTCACGATGCCCACCAGCAAAGCGGCTTCCACACCCCACACCGGCGCGGCTTGCACCACATCCACCGACAGCGGCGCCTTCAGGCCGGCCAGACCGATCTGGTATTGCGCAGCGCCGTACCAGACGGGAATCCACTTGCCGAACACGTAGTTGAGGCCGCACACCAGCACCAGCGGCAGCAGAGCCACCAGCGGGTGCGGCATCGATTCGCCGTGCTCGATGGGTGCCGGCTCATTGATGTGCCCGGTGCCGTAGCCCTCCTGACGTGCGACTGCCGCGCGACGACGGCTTTCCAGGTACAGCATGCCGGTGATGAAGATCGCAATGCCACCAATGAAACCCAGCCACGGTGCGGCCCAGGTATCGGTCTTGAAGAAGGTGGTGGGGATGATGTTCTGCACCTGCGGGCTGCCGGGGAACGAATCCATCGTGAAGGTGAAGGCCCCCAGAGCAATCGTGCCGGGAATCAGCCGCTTGGGAATATGCCCCTGACGGAACATCTCGGCCGCGAATGGATACACCGCGAACACCACCACGTTGAGCGACACGCCGCCGTATGTCAGCAGCGCGCACACCAGCACGATCACCAGCATGGCGCGCTTGTCGCCCACCAGCCGGATCACCGCGCTGCTGATCGAACGCGCGTTGCCGGACATTTCGATCACCTTGCCGAACAGCGCTCCCAGCAGGAACACCGGGAAGAACGACTTGATGAACACCACCATCTTGTCCATGAAGATGGCCGAATACACCGGCGCAATCGCCGCCGGCTCGGTCAAAAGAACTGCTGCCAGCGCCGCCAGCGGTGCAAAGATGATGACGCTGAAACCGCGATACGCCATCAGGACGAGAAAGGCCAATGCGGCCAACACCACGAGAATCTCCATTGTTTTCCTTGTTTTCTATTTTTGAGGGACGCTGTCGGGAACGCGTCGTGCGCGGATCAGCCGTGGCCGTCCGCGCTTGTAGGTTTGGTCAAGCAGGTAGAACGATTGCTGCTGCAGCTAAAGAACAAGCTGCAGCAGCGGGTAAAGCAACAGCGAATAAAACGACTGCACCCAGCGGGCCAGGATCAGCGGGCCAAATCAAGCGCCACGTCGACGATCATGTCTTCCTGGCCGCCCACCATGCGGCGACGACCCAGCTCCACCAGGATGTCGACGGCATTGACGCCGTACTTCTGGCTGGCCGCTTCGGCATGGCGCAGGAAACTGGAATACACGCCGGCATAGCCCAGCGCCAGCGTCTCGCGATCCACGCGCACCGGGCGATCCTGCAACGGGCGCACGATGTCGTCGGCCGCATTCATCAGTGCGAACAGGTCGCAGCCGTGGTTCCAGCCCATGCGCTCGGCGACAGCGATGAACACTTCCAGCGGGGCATTGCCGGCACCGGCGCCCATGCCAGCCAGGCTGGCGTCGACACGGTAGCAACCCTCTTCCACCGCCACCACCGAGTTGGCCACGCCCAGGCTCAGGTTGTGGTGGGCGTGCATGCCCAGTTCCGTTTCCGGCTTGAGCACGTCGCGCAGCGCGCGGAAGCGGTCGCGCACGCCGTCCATCGTCAACGCGCCACCGGAGTCGACCACGTAGATGCAGCTGGCGCCATAGCTTTCCATCAGCTTGGCCTGCTTGCCCAGCTCTTGCGGCGTGGTCAGGTGGCTCATCATCAGGAAGCCCACACTGTCCATGCCCAGCTCGCGGGCATAGGCGATGTGCTGGCGCGAGACATCCGCTTCGGTGCAGTGGGTCGCCACGCGCACCACGCGCGCGCCGGCGTCATAGGCGTTGCGCAGGTCGTGCACGGTACCGATGCCGGGGATCAGCAGGGTCGCGATCCTGGCCTTCTGCACCGACTGCGCCGCCGCTTCGATCCACGCCACATCGCTGTGCGCGCCGAAGCCGTAGTTGAAGCTGCTGCCCGACAGCCCGTCGCCGTGGGCCACTTCGATGGAATCGACGCCGGCGCGATCCAGCGCAGCGGCGATGGTGCGCACGTTGTCCAGGCTGTACTGATGGCGGATGGCGTGGCTGCCGTCGCGCAGCGTGACATCCGAGATATAGAGTTTTTGTTGGTTCATGGTGGTCTCCGTGGTGCCTTATGCAACAACGCCTGCAGCCGCAGCCGCTGTCTTCGCGCCGCCCAGCTGGACCGCGACCTGCTCGGCGCAAGCCATGGCGGCCGATGTCATGATGTCGAGGTTGCCCGCGTAGGCCGGCAGGTAATGCGCCGCGCCTTCCACTTCGAGATACACCGAGGTCTTCAGGCCGGTGCGCAGGCCCAGGCCGGGCACGTTCACCGGATTGCCGGCATCGATCTCATCGAACTGCACGCGCTGCTTGAGGCGGTAACCGGGCACGTAGCTGCGCACCTTCTCCACCATCAGCATGATGCTGTCCTCGACCGTTTCCTTGTGCGACATCTCGGACAGCGCGAACACGGTGTCGCGCATGATCAGCGGCGGTTCGGCCGGGTTCAGGATGATGATTGCCTTGCCCTTCTGCGCGCCGCCCAGCACTTCGATGGCGCGCGAGGTGGTTTCGGTGAATTCGTCGATGTTGGCGCGGGTTCCCGGGCCGGCGGATTTGCTGGAGATGGACGCGACAATCTCCGCGTAATGCACCTTCGAGACGCGATTGATCGCCGCTACGATGGGAATCGTGGCCTGGCCGCCACAGGTGACCATGTTGATGTTGGGTGCCGACAGCTCGGCATCCAGGTTGATCGAGGGGATCACGTAAGGGCCGATGCCCGCCGGCGTCAGGTCGATGACGCGCACGCCATGCTCCTGCAGCACCGCGTTGTGGCGCTGGTGCGCACCGGCCGAGGTGGCGTCGAAGACGATCCGGATGTCCTTGAAGGACGGCAGGCGCAGCAGGCCATCCAGGCCTTCCGCCGTGGTGTCCACACCGAGGCGGCGGGCGCGTTCCAGGCCTTCCGACTTCGGATCGATCCCGACCATGGCGAGCATCTTCAGGTGCTTGCCATGCCTGAGGATCTTGATCATGAGGTCTGTCCCGATGTTGCCCGATCCTATGATGGCAACACCAACCTTGTCATTGTTTTGCACGGCGCGTATCTCCTGGCTGGTAATGGCGGCACCGGCGGGTACGACGTACGACGCCCGGCACCGTGACTCGCTGAAAGCATGCAATGTCGTTCTTGTTCGTCTTGCTTATCCGACGATTGCACGGTTGTATTCCAGTGATCGCATCCTAGCGCAGCATCTGCGTTATTTCAAAATATGATTAGTAATCTCACATATTGGGATTAATCGCATTCATGCCCGATTTAACCTCGCCCTGCCTTGACGGAACGACTCGGCGATAATGGCCGGATCCGCCCTTTTCTCAGTGCCCTTGCCACCTTGCCCGCCATGCACCAGCACGACATCCGCTCACTCGACCTGAACCTGCTCAAGGCGCTCGACGCCCTGCTGGACGAACGCAATGTGACCCGCGCCGCCGCCCGGCTGGGCGTGACGCAGCCGGCCATGAGCGGCATCCTCACGCGGCTGCGGGAAAACTTCGGCGATCCCTTGTTTGTCCGCGCACAACGCGGCATCGTCCCCACGCAGCGTGCGCTGGAGCTGGCGCAACCGGTGCGGCAGGTGTTGAGCGACATCGGCGCCCTGCTGCAGCCGGTGCTGTTCGATCCGCACGCAGCACGGCTGGATTTTTCGATTGCAGCCACCGACTACGCGTTGCGCGCGATCGCTGTGCCGTTCCTGAGCGCGCTCAAGCAACGCGCACCGCATGTACGCGTGGCGCTGGCATCGGTGGAAGACGGCCCGTTGCAGGACCGCCTCGAACGGGGAGAAATCGACCTGGCGCTGACCACGCCGGAGGGCACGCCGCCGGGACTGCATGCGCGGCGGCTGTTTGATGAGCACTACGTCTGTGTGCTGCGCGCAGACCATCCGGCGGCGCGCGGCAAGCGCCTGTCGCTCAAACAGTTCTGCGCGCTCGATCATGCGCTCGCGTCCTATGCCGGCGATCCGTTCAGCGGCGTCACCGACCAGGCACTGGCGGCGCTGGGCATGCAGCGCCGTGTGAGCTTGTCGGTGAAGCGCTTCCTGATCCTGCCTGACATCTTGCGTGCGAGCGACATGGTCGCCGTGGTGCCGAGCCGGCTGGTGGCCGGACTGGAGGGACTCAAACAGATGGCGTTGCCGCTGGCCGTTCCCGGATTCACCAAGACCGCCGTGTGGCACGAGCGTGCCCACCGCGATCCGGCGCAGCGCTGGTTGCGCGAGCTGCTGTTCGCCAGCTGCCAGCAACCGCGCTGAGTACGACCCGCTTTTTCAGGCTGAAGCCGACGGACTCGCGTCACGCGTGGCGTCCAGCACCAGCTGCGCTACCGCTTCCGACGACGCCGGATTCTGTCCGGTCACCAGTTTGCCATCACGCACGGCAAAGGGCGCGAAGTCGGCACCGCTTTCATAACGCGCGCCCAGGTCACGCAAGCGAGTCTCGAGCAGGAAAGGCACAGCCTCGGTCAGCCCTGCCGCCTCTTCTTCGCTGTTGGTGAACGCGCTCACGCGCCGGCCGGCCACCAGGGCGCTGCCATCTGCCAGGGTCACGCCCGTCAGGCCCGCCGGACCGTGGCAGACTGCCGCCAGCACCTTGCCCTGCGACCATGCCTGTGCCAGCAAGGTCGCCAGTTTTTCGCTTGCCGGCAGGTCCCACATGGTGCCGTGTCCACCGGGCAAAAAGATCGCGGCGTAGTCGTCGGCGCGCAACCCGTCGAGCGGCAAGGCCTCGCTGATCTGGCGCATCGCCCCGGCATCAGCCAGGAAGCGTTCGACGCTGGCGGGGTTCTTGCCCGCTTCTGCCAGCGAATGCGGATCGATCGGCACCTTGCCGCCGGTGACCGACGCAATGCGAACATCCAGCCCGGCGTCGATGAAATGGTAATACGGCGTGGCGAGTTCTTCGAACCACACACCGGTGGGACGGCCGCCCTCACCCAGCGTGGCATGCGAGGTGACGATCATCAACAGGCGTTGTGTCGATACAGCGTTCATTGCGTTCTCCTGTGGATAAGCGAATCAGGCGCGGACGGCCAACGAGGCCAGCGAGGCCAAGGCAGCGCCGGCGAGTCCAGTGATCCACTCCTGGTGCGCGTTGAGCATGGGATTGGGGACAGTGGCCGCCAGTTCTCGTGCAGGCTGGCCATTCTGGGTTTCCTGCGTAAGAATGCGCACGCGGCCGCCGTCGAGATCTTCGAACAGCCAGGCGTGATGCACATCCAGTCGATGCGCCGCGTCGCCCTCGACCCAGCCGTGCCAGGCGATGCGACCTGGTTCGCCGACGGACGGCGGCTGGTATTCGGTCACTTCGGCCTCCACCGGAAAGCCGAAGGTCGTGAAACGGAATCGTGCGCCGGCTGACAACAACGGCCCGCTGCCGTCATGGAACCGGATCTCGCTGGCGTTGCTGTAGTAGCCCGGCCAGGCATCGGTATCGCCCAGCAGCGGCCATACCTGCGCAGCCGACAGCCCGGGAATGATCACTTCGTTGGAGACATAATTGTCAGTGGTGCCGGGCAGGTAGCCGGCAGGCCAGTCGATGGCGGCCTGGATGGCGGATCGGATGACGGATTTTTGTGCGTGCATGATTGTTCCGTGGTCGAATGGATGAAGCAGGCTGGAACACGATCGTGGATGCGCGTTCCCCTGTGACTGGTGTCATCATGCAGGCAATCCTGCCATCAATCCAATCCTGAAAAATGATGTTCAACATCATACAAACTGATATCAGGACACGAAAACAACTCGCCCATCCGACGGCCGCGACCTTCAGGAAATCGCGGCCCGGGGGCTCATGCCAGCGCCGCTTCCCGTACGCGCGCTCGCTTTGCCGACCGCTGCACCAGCCAGGTCGACAGGCCGAACAGGATCAGCGTGGCGATGCTGATGCCCGCGCCGCCCAGCCAGGTACGCAACGGCTGCGGCGTCAACCACGGCAAGCCGTTGCCCAGGATTGCCAGCGACACCGGATTGATCACTAGCGCCATCCAGCGCGGCCACAACGTGCGTCCCATCCCGGCCAGCACGGCCAGCAGCGAGAATGCCAGTACAAACCCGCCGACCGCTGCCAGATACGCGATCAGCAGCACGCGATGAAACTGGTTGCCCAGCGCGAGCAATGCCGGGTGAGCGGCCTCCGGCACCACCAGTATGGTCTTGTAGAGCATGCCGACGAAATAGAACGCGGCATGGGCCAGCGGTGCATTGGCGAAACCGAACACGGCCAGGCCGAACACCGCCCAGGCGATCCGCCCCGCCGGCCTGGCCACGCGGAACAGATGCCAGGCACCAATGAGATAGAGCGTGGACGTCAGCGCCGCCACCAGCGCACCGGCAGCCAGCCGGCCCTCGGACGCGGACAGCATGGCCGACAGCCCACCGAAATCGATGGCCTGCGCATGGCGGATCAGCAGCAGCGGATAGTCCTCCGGCAGCGCATGCTCACCGACGATGAGCATGTCGCCTGCGATCCAGAAAAAAGAGGCGACGATGCCGCACAGCCCCGCCCAATGTATCCATCGCTCTTGCATGTTGACTCCTCCAATCAAGTAAGCAGTGATCAAGATCCGGATGCGACGCATAACGCCGCACGCTCATTCGGAATGGCTGCCGGCGGTCTTGCCGGTCGGTGCCGCTGACGCAGGGGCATCCCAGACGCTGCCCCCGGTGGTTTGACGCGCGCGCCGGCCGACCTGTCGCGCCAGCACGCTGAAGAACAAGACGCCGGCCAGCGCGGCCAGGTCAATGCCGGTCAGTCGCCAGGTGCTTTGCACCGTGACCGCGGCCATGACGCTGCTCAGGGGAATACCCGCCGTCGCTGCCGCTGCGGCTGCCAACAGCTCGCGCGCGCCCTTGACGGGTGGCCGCAAAGCGCTCCACACCAAGGCCAGCACCACGGTGCACCAGAACAGCGGCATCAACCCCACGCCCAGCCCTGCTACGCCCATCTTGACGGCAATGAACAGCACCGGAATGCCGACGCAGCTCCCCAGGCAAACGCCCATGGTCAGCCGGGCCAGCGCCTGGTGGTGCCAGGCTGCAGTCTGCGCACGGCGCTTGCGGCGGGCTTCCAGCCACATCAGGTTGCCGGAATAGAACAGGAACGCCCCCGCCATCCCGAGGCAGAAATACAACCACTGCACCGGACGCCCGCCGTAGTCACCGAAATGCAGCGCCGCCAGGCTCGACAGCGCCGAGGTACCGGTCGGTCTGGCACCGGCAACCTCCACGGCTAATACCTCACCGGTGACGGCGGACATTGCCACGCGCGATGAATGCCCCAGCACCCCGCCCTGGTCGCCCATCATGGTGACGACTCCCGCGCGGTCGCCGGGATGAAGATAGATCAGGTGCTGCGGGACGAAATCGGGAATCTGCTGCCGCGCGGTCGAGAGCAATGTCGTCGCCGGCAGCAGCGGTGCCTGTTCGCCGCTGGGCTTGGGCATGGCCACCGGCATCACGGTGCGCATCAGGTGCGACTTGCCCTCCTCGCCGTAGATGAGCACGTTCATGCCCACCAGTAGCGGATCATGCAGCGACATGACCGCACCGGTCAGCGCGAACAGGATGTGAAACGGCAGGCTCAGCACACCGATGCTGTTGTGCGCGTCCTGCCATAGCAGCTTGAGATTGGTGCCGATGCGCAACGCGAACAGATCCCGGCGCAGCACCGGCAGATACAGGATGACCCCGGACACCAATGCCAGCCCGTAGATGAAGGCGACGGTACCCAACAACAGTTCGCCGCCGAGGCCGGGAATACCGGCCGTGCGGTGCAGGTTGTCGATTACCACCGACAGGCGCTGCCCGCCGGCATCGCCCAGCTGCAGGGCGCCATCCGCCCCGAGGCGCGCATGGAAGGTATCGCGCTCCTTGTTGCGCCAGACGGCTTCTACGCCGCCCTCGTGCGCATCGGGCAGGTTGATCATCAATCCGCTGCGCGACTCGGGATGGGCCGTGATGACGCGTTCGACCAGCGGCGTCACGTCTTGCATCGCCTCGTCGGTCAGGCGATGCGGCGCGCCGGCCTGCCAGACGGAGATATCTTCGCGGAAGACGGTGAACGCGCCCGCATAGAAGGCCAGGAACAGCACCAGTCCCGCCAGCAGTCCGGTCCAGGTGTGGACGACCTTGAACGTGCGCAAGGTGTCGGCTTGTATTTTCATGAAACTCTCTTTGTCCGGTCAGTGCGACCAATGCCGCACCAGTGCCAGCAGGCCGAAGCCCACGGCATTGCCCAGCGCCAGCCAGGCCCAGGCGCGCCATCCGGTGCGACAGGCGAAGGCCGCAGACATCACGCCCACCCACACCGGCAGCAACAGGAACAGCACCACGAAGTAATTGTCGAGCCGGCTGCCCGGCCCGAGATAGCCATAGAGCCCGCACACGGCGAACGACAGCGGGCACCCGAGCACGACCCCGGCCAATGTCTTGCGTCCCAGTTCATGCGCCATCGGCTGCTCTCCTGCGTGTGAACCAATGCGCGGCCCATGGCGCGGCAACCAACGCCAGCATCCAGGCCGCCAGGACGGCGAAGACACCGGGCGCTGCCCCGATGCCACGACTCATCAGCCACATCGCCACGGCCAGCAACGGCAACGCAATGCCCGTCGCCAACGGTACACGCAGTGACTGCCGGATCAGCTGCTGCCGTGGAGCGGCCAGGTACAGCATCCCGGCAGAAAGCGCGGCCAGGCCAAGCGCCAGGGCGCCGCTCAGGAAAACACCGTCCATCTCAGAAATCGACGCTGGCCGACAACTGGAAGGTACGCGCAGCGCCCACGGCGGCATAGCCGTTCCACACACCCGACCAATAGCGCTTGTCGAAGGCGTTGATCACGCTGCCGCGAAACACGACGTTGTGGTCGGCAAAGCGGGTGGCATAGCGCGCGCCCAGATCAAAGCGCGTCCACGCCGGGAGTTCCTGCGTGTTGGTGCTGTTGGCGTATTGGTGCCCGGTGTAGATCGCCGTGCCCCGCAGGGTCAGGCCGCTGAGCCGGGTGACATCCCACTCCGTGCCCAGGTTGAGCTGCAGGGTCGGGATGCCGATGGCGGTCTTGCCGTCGTACTGGCCGGACTGGGTCCTGGTGGTGATGGCCTTGATGTAGCTCGCGCCGCCCAGCAGGCGCAGTCCGCGCGCCAGCTCGCCGGCAGTGTTCCATTCGATGCCGCGGTTGCGCTGCTCGCCGTCGGCCGAATAGCGGGTGGTCACGGCGTCCTTGATCAGGCTGGGACGCTCGATCTGGAACACGCTGATGGTGTTCATGAAGGTTCCGGCATCCCATTTGGCCCCGAACTCCACCTGCTGCGTCTTGTACGGCGCGAAGGTTTCGCCGTTGTTGGCCGACGTGAGATCGGACACCGTCGCGCCTTGCGAAAGCCCTTCGATGTAATTGGCATACAGCGACAGCGGCGCAGACCATGGCTTGATGACCAGTCCCACGGCCGGTGTCAGCGCCTGGCTGTCATAAGGCGTACCGGAGACGGCGCCCGAGGCCGCGAAGTTGGTGGTGCGCACACGCTGTTGCCGCAGGCCGAGCGTGAGCAGCACCTTGCGATCCATGAACGACAGCGTGTCGGCCAGGGCGATGCTGTCCAACTTGATTTCCGCTGTCTTCGCCGCGACTGCCGGTTCGGCGGCGCGCGTGCCCGTGGTCGGGGAATAGATGTTGGATGCCCACGTCACCATGTTGGCGGTGGTGCCGGTGGTCTGCTCGATGGCGTTGGTGCTCAGGACAACTTCATGGCCGATGGGACCGGTGCGAAAGCGCCCGCGGATGCCGACCTCGGCCGAGGTGGCGTCAAAGAAATTCTTCGCGTTCATACCCACGGCGGTATACGCCCCCGAGGTCTGCAGGTTCATGCCGATGGCGTTGTTCAGGTAACCGGCGCCGGTCTGGCGCTTGGTGCCGGCCGCTGCAAAGCCGGTCCAGTCTTCGTTGAAATCGAACTCGACCGCGCCGATCACGGCCTTGCTGCGCGAGATCGAATAGGCGCCCCGCTGCGTGTTGACAGTGGGATCAGGCGCGGCGGCAAGCTGCGACGACGCGAAGGTCGACAGCAGCGGCATGCCGCCGGTCTGCTTCTCTTCGATGCTGTATGCGTCCAGCGTGGCGCGCACGCGCTCACCCCGGAAGTCGAGCGCGACCGATCCCAGGATGCGATCCTGGGATTGGCCGTCCAGCGCCGTGTCGCCGTTCGATTTGACGGCATTGACGCGGATACCGAATTGCTTCTCCTCGCCGAAACGCCGCCCCAGGTCCAGATGCATGCCCAGCTGGGAATCCGACATATAGCTGGTCGTCAGCCGTGTGAGCGGCTCATCGGCCGCACGTTTGGGCACGAGATTGACCACCCCACCCACCGCGCCCGCCGGCGCCATCCCGTACAAGAGCGCACCGGGGCCCTTGAGCACCTCGACGCGCTCCAGCATTTCGGTCGCGCCGCGGTTGTGGGGCACCATGCCGAACAAGCCGTTCCAGGCAAAGTCCGAGGTCTGCATGTAAAAACCGCGCACGTTGAAATGCTCGGCCGGGCCGCCTTCCGGGAAGATCTCCCGGACCGAAGGATCTGCGCGCAACACTTCCGAAACGGTGCTGGCTTGCTGGTCTTCCATCATCTGGGCGGTATAGCTGGTGGTATTGAAGGGCGTCTCCATGACACTCTTGTTGCCCAGCAGCCCGACCCGGCCGCCGCGCGCCACCTGGCCACCGGCGTAGGCCTTCGGCAAGTCGCCGGCGCCCGTTTCTGCATCGGCATTCACCCGGACCACGGGCAACACGCCGGTGGAAGCCCCTGCCGCCGCTTGCCGCAGCGCATAGCTGCCGTCGCCCTGGCGCACGACCTCAAGATTCTGGCCGCGCAACAATTCGGCGAACGCCTGATCCACGGTGAAACTGCCCGCCAGCCCGGCACTGTTCTTGCCCTGGGTCAGCTCGGCCGGCGCGGAAAGGAAGACACCGGCTTCTTCCGCGAAGCGATTCAGCGCGGCAGTCAACGTGCCGGCGGGGATATTGAACGCGCGTGCCGGTGCAGCGGCAGCCTGGGCATGTGCAGAAGGCATAGCGGCCGCGAACATGGCGCCCGCGACGGCCAGGTGCAGCGCCAGCGC
>NZ_LFLT01000028.1 GCF_001189955.1 Herbaspirillum chlorophenolicum
TATCCTAGCCTCGCCAAGATGCCGCCTCAAGGCGCTTCGCGACATCCTTTTCCGGGTCGAATCTGTCAGTTTTTGCCCAACATACTTGGCTGCGATCAAGCATAATTCGTGGTCTCGCGCCCCCCAGTCAAGCCGCGGCTGAACCACACGCTTCCTGGCATAATTCGAGTTAGCGCTGAGGAGCCACTCCAAATCATTACGATACAACCAAGCATAGAGGCCTTGGTGTGAAGCTCTAGCCTTGCCGATATCTTGGTCTCTTCTCAATAGTGAGAGCCATGCACTGCGCGAGACACTGCGCCTCTTCTCTTTGTGAATATCAGCAATTTTGCGCAGCACCGGAGCCTCAACTGCCCGGATGCGATGAATACTTGCCGGCGAAATATTTAATAACTGAGAAATCTCTTCTGCAGTTTTTCCGTTAAATAATTCACGCATTATTTCCTGGGTAACCTCGGGACGGATTTTCTTTGGCCGGACGTTAACCAACATCAGATTCCTCTTCCGATGTAGCACTACTGTATTTACAGAAACGCCAATCAGATCAGCGACAGCACGACATGATAACGATACATCGTTCAAGAAAACTGCACGATCCAAGCAATGAGATTCAGGACATTCATCACTGCTCAATGCATCACCACCTCCCGCGCGGTTGCTCTCCCCAGCTGCCTCCAGATCTTCCTTAAACAAATACAGCTTCCCCCAGAGGTGTTCTATCAAAAGAAGATGGCATATGGGATGAAGCGATCGTTCTGGACGAGAGAAGAGATCGCCCAACCATCTCATAGGATGGTGCGGTGTGGATAGTAATCGCTCTTTTAATTCATGCCCGTCAAATCCGTCGTAACGCGCACTAATATCCCGCGCCAGTGCGGATAGCCGTAATTTCCCCTTGTTGTCGCAATATCCACGCATCAAGGCTTGATCATGATAGATAGCAGCTCGCCTTGCAGGGGAGGCCGCAGGAATGTTTAGGTTCAGAGCTGCCACACAAAGCGCCGTTAATCTCAGCTGCGCCCGGCTAGCAAGTTCGATGGCCTTATCTTCCACAAAGCTAGGCGGCCTAACTACCACTGATCGGTGCGGCAGCCTTGTTGGATTGCAGAAAGGAGCCAGCAGCACCGCATGCTTGACACAACAGGTTACCCCTGGAAGATTCTGAGATTTGTGCCAAATGCCATATCCCCATTGAGTTAGTTCTGACCTCAAGCATATTGGTCAGAACCGCAAAGGGGCTGAGGCTCCAAACCTGTTCGCAATCAATCCGACTCTAATCTTCAGATTGTCACTACCCTTCCTCATTCGCTCCAGGGCGAACTGATTCACCTCAAAACTCCAGAAAGGGCGATGAAACGGAAATAGAGTCCCACGTTCTATTGCATCCATTTCGTCGCTGTACGGAAAGCGGAGTCCTAGTACTCTGGCAATTTTTTCAATTCCACACGGAAAATCGACGCTAAGTGATGCATTGCGAGATCCTAGCAAGGTGCACATTAGCTCCCTGTGGTCATTAGCTGCATTGTGTTCTGCAAGCCGTCCCACCCATGAGTACAGCAACTCATCGTCGTCTAATTTCGGTGAGTAGGACGTTCCAGTCATTACAACGCCTATTTCTCTATCAGAAGGGGATCTTCCTCAGGTAGCTCGCAATCTTCCTCGGGAGCAGTTTTCTTGTTCTTCATCGGCTTTGCTTTCTTTTCTTTCTTCTGTTCCCGCATCTCCTCAAATTCGGAAGTATTTTTAAAAGTTTTGACGGCCTCATCAACCATACCAACCATCGCTCTTAGCTCCTTATATTTACGAGAAATAAAGAGGTCGTTGAAGTCGACCAAAGCCGATGCTTTGTTTGATAGGAGCGCGCGAATTGCAGGTCGGAGAAAGAGAAGATCGTTATTCGCTACGAATTCAAAAGAACTAACATCTACACACTCGCGTCCTCCAATCTCTTTTCGCTGAGCAAGTATGAAGGCCAGTTTCGCGAACGCTGTATTGCCTGCAGACGCGTCGTACCATGCGTTCAGCACCGCCTCGCTGAGAATGCCCTTCTTCTGGACATAGGTGTAGTCCCACAGCGTTTCGCAGAATTGCGCCCAAGTTGCACTACCGCGTTGCATGGAACCGATGAAGCTTTGCCCTGTAGTAGTCATTTTGCGTGCATTCCCGAGGTTCCCCTCGATGACCTGGTCAATCGCTGGTTTCGAAATAATCAGAACGCTTACGCCGGTCCACTCTATGAGCTCCCCAATCAGATTTTTGACATGCTCGGCTTGCCGTCCAGCCGCGGACCTGAGGTTTTGGAATTCATCAATCACTACCAAGCCGAGGGAGGTGGCTGTTACGACCTGCTGCATAAGCAACGTCATCGTGCTAATTGTGCCCGCAGCCCGCGCCTGCTTCAGGTACTTTGTCCCAAGATGACGATCGATCTCATGAAAGAACTGGTAACACAAGCCCTTTAGAGAACCGTCATTAGGAACCCGAAGTTTGAGATAGACCAACTGGGCATGTTGCAACGGCTTCCCTTGATAGGATGTATGTTGAATAACTCTGGGATATCCACGTAGAAACCGGTCGACGAAGGTCGATTTTCCGATTCCACTGTTTGCCACAATCAAGTGGCTTTGCCCCGAGCTCTCCCATTCACTTGGCACATAAATTCCGCTCTCCGAAGTCGATACCGCCTGTGCATGTCGCCGCTTAACATCCAACGGGTTTATTGGATTTCGTGCTCTATATGCCTCTCGAAGCATTGTGGATGCAGCAAGCGCTGCATCAGCATATCCAGCGAAGGGATATACAACGTCGTTCAGCGTGGCCAGTTCAATCAACCGTACTATTTCACCCGATTTTCTATCTTTATTGGTTGGTGCCGGCGGAGAGTCCGATATCAGTACGGAGAAGTCGATCTTCCTCTGTGGAAGTGGAGGCAAAGCCTCTATGAACGGATTCCCTCTATAACGTTTGGTTAGGGTATCCGTATAGACAACCCCGCGCTGCTCGTCGTTGGTTCGCTCTACGTTCATCATTTTAATCACTTCTTTGCTCTCATTTTTGCAATCAACGCGACATGAGCGGCTTCAGCGTCGTTCTTTCTCGTTTGCCATTCGGGTATTTCTTTTCCAGCCTTTGATGCCGGAAAATCTACTTCTCCTCGTCCCGCTAAGATCATTTTCTGCTGCTCGGTGTCTTGTTCACGCGCGGCCTGAATTTCCGCACGATTAGGCTGAGTATTAATGGCTTCGGGACGATGTCGCTTAACTTTTCCGCGACCGTTCAGATCGCCTACTTGCTCCAAGTTACTTCTGTGGTTTGACATTGCCCATAGCAGCTTCCCCTCGTGCTCAAACGCTTCTTCTTCATCCAGCGTCATCACTCCTAAAGTATCTGCACCACTCGCACTAATTTCAAATTCTGCTCTTTCTCCTCGATTGCTGGACACATAAACAGCATGAGGGTAGGTTTTATCCACTCGTATCGAGACCTTCTTCGCGCGAGCTCCCGATTCTTTGGCCAAAACCTCAGCATAGTTATTCTTGGGGAAATACGTCTTATCCCGATATGTGACTTTTCCATGGGCAATCGTTGCAGTATCTGCACTTAGGAAAATTTGAGATAGCTCGTCTTCAGAGTATGGGAAAGCCCCTTTAGACGCTTTGTGCTTAATGCCCCATAAGTAGGCTTGCTGAGGTGTAGGCTCAACAGCTGCTTGGGTCAACTCGCGGTATTTCTTCAACGTCGAGTGCGGTCGATTGTTATACTCGACGACAATCGCCAGGAGCTCGCGATACGCTTCCTGTAGCGATGTCGTGGCGGCAGAAGCAGCTCTCTTTTTGGCTCGCGCGGCAACCGGATTCATGGGGCGTTCAGCGTAGACCCCAGACATTCCCTTTTCAACCATTCGACTCTTCATCGTTCTGATGAAACGCTCGATGATTGCCTTTCCATCCGGACAATACGGAGGAAGATTCGTCAGTCTAATACGCAAATCGGTGGTCAACGATTGCTCAATCGCCTCGGACAAGAATTCCGAACCTCTATCGGCGACAATGCGATGTGGAATTCTACCCACGGGCCACTTATCATCATCGACATTACAGCCCATCGCTTTAAATCGTCTAGTTCTCGATGTAAATCCTATGAGAAGTGCATATCTAAGCTCCTCATATGAGGGAGGTTTAAGAGAGATATAAGCAGAAACAACGAAGCGGCTCCAACGATCAATGAGCAAATAAATATTCGGTCGATCCACGACGATTGGAGGGTTGCCCTTCGTAACGAGATGCAGGCGGCCACCGGTACCATCAATTTCATAAATATCACCGGGTGCGGAAGCCATAAGCACCCCTGAATGGCCAGACTCAGCCGTTCTCGTCACTAGATTTTCAGCGAGAGAAGCATCCAGCTGCGCGTACTGATCAAGGTAGTATTGGTACTGCCGCTTCGTCACTGGCTCTTCAATTTCCCCTCTCTGGTATTTCTCGTATAGCTTCTTGTGCCTACGAGCGAATTCAGTTGCGAGGTAGCCACGCCATGCCACTAAATAACCAGTTCTAGCCCGCCGCAACTGCCGACGTAAGCTTGACACCATGTCTGCAATATCCAGTTCTGAAACAACAAATTCGTTCTCACCTAGAATTTGCGTTTTAATGGACTTCCGCCCGCGACGCTTTGGAGCCGACAAGCCGGAGGTAGCGCTCTCTGATTCGCTCTTATAGCGCCCCTTCGTTGGCTTAGTTCCTGGGTGGAACGGGAGCAGCGCGTTCTTCGTTCCACCAAAATAGTAGTAGCGCAAAAGCAGTCGCCTAGCACTGTCGAAGCTAAAACTTTTCGCCTCAGCACGCGCTCGAATCAGCGAGGTGAAATGAGCCATACTTAAGTTCATGCTGCTCTCGAACAAGTCAATTAGTGGCTCGATTAGTTGCCAGCAAATTTCCATCTGCTGAGCGCGTCGCGAATCTGAAGGAGGCGGTGAAATAAATTCAGCAGGCATTGAAATTCGCCCCCATCTCGCTCCGGCTCGCTCGCTCATCGCTTTAAAGTCCGTCAAGCTGTATCTAATCGGTCGTCTGGCATGGCGAACGTCGAGTGCCTCCTTGACCTTCATGACGTACACGTCGCGATCAAAGATATGCGTAACACGAAGATACTCGATTCCGATCGGAGTCGAAAACTCCAGCACCTGCCAGCGTGCGAAACCGAGGTCATTTGGGCGAAAGTCCGGCATGAAATTATGGCCTTAGGATAAGAGGTCTGGTTAGTTCGATTCTTTCAGTTAGCGAAACTTGCAGTAGATCTCTCCACATGGCAAACCGAATTAAGTTGTCTGCAGTGGCAGCCGTGACCCTAAGCCCGATTGCAGTTCGCTCCAGTAGCTCATCCATCCGGCGAACTGGGTTATATATTGTTTTAAAAAATCGAATGAATTCGCGGGTCTCTTCTTCATCAGGTTCATAGCGATTTTTGAACCATTCACGTATGAAGTTAAGATTTTCGAAAACGACTTTTTTGTTGGCCCCTGAAAATCCATCAGTCTTTACTAGAGCCCACGGGCAACTCATTAATTTGCACCATTGATATTCAACCTGAAGACGTTTCCGCACCTTAGGATCTCTGGCATCTTGAGGAGTCTTAACGCTCTTGGCCTCATAGTACTTTTTACCCTCGGTTTCGAAAGTTACCAAAAAGTCGATGGTAAATGGAGTGGGAGCATTGCCCTCATAACCATGAGTCACGCCGAACCTTTCGCAAAGCTGCAAAGTCTTGTCTATGTGCAAAATCGGCCACTGCTCGCGGATATCTATGACATTCGGCAGGCGCTCTAATAACATGAAATAAATGTGTTCTAGATCCGATAACACGTGATGTACCCGCGGAACCACTATTCCCTGGATAGTGGTCGCCGAGCCAGATGAGCCAAAATCAGACTTCTTAATCCAAGGCTGATAGCCATCGAAGCTGCCGATACCACGCCCCTTTTTGATTTTCTTATGCAAGTAGGAGGGATATTTCGACAGTTCTGATGTCCATTTCATAACATCAGATTAACATATTTGTTAAAATTTGCCATATATTTAGTAACAACATGCCACAATGAATAAAGTTGGTCGAAATTGATTCCACTGTGCCGCTTCAAAAGTCAAAAGCCACCTATAAAGGTGGCTTTTCTTTTGCGACACTAGCGGCCAGAAGCCGCCTCAAAGACAGCGTTTTCACCGCCGACGCAAATCAACACGCTGCAGTTATTTATTGCGAAACGCTTTGCGGCAGTTTCCAGGGTGCCAGAACGAGCCCCGGATTCAGATTTTCCGCCATCAGCGAATGCCGCCGTCGTCGTGCCCGGCTGTTGTGCTCGGCTGGAGCAGTTTCTGCAAGCGTTCAGCGCCGTCAGGAGAGAGGTCGCCCTTTTTCATGCTATCGAGCAGTGTTTTCACCTCTTCTTTTTCTTCTGGAGACAGGTTCTTGCCGATTTCGCCGCTATCCAGGCGGCGTTGCAATTCCTCTCCCGCCATCATCTTTCCCCCTTGGGACACATGACCGCTTGCGACATCATTGAGGATGTCGTTAGTGGATTTGTTTTTCAGGAAGGAATCGTCAATTTGAGCTCCTGCGACGCCGGCGGGGCCGTTGGCGGCGATGAAATTTGGCATACAAAACTCCTGGAGAAAGAAAAAGGAGTCTATGGGTGTGTGACGTTTGCGGAACAGTTCCACTGAACATTTGGTGGTCGCCTTCCATGTGCAGTGACGACTTCTTCTTCGGAGGTCTTCGTGCTGGAACTCTTCCATTGTTCGCGGTCACTCATCACCGCCCCCTCCTTCGCGCCGAAATACTATTGTGCAGCCGACTCAACATAAGTAAAGGCAACCCATGGCACATTTCCACCCAGGAAATCTGACGTCAGCCTACCCGGATCGTTATCAAATCACTGATAACGATCATGCACACACCAGCGTTGATACGCGCCAGCCACCGCCACCCATCGCACACAAGCCCTTGCCTGGGCAGCAGCAAGCGATTGCGCGGCGTGAGCGTAGCAATTTCATCCATCAGATGCAGCGCGAGCAAGTCGGCGAAGATCAGCAGCGCGGCCATGTCTTTAACAATCAGGGAGTCCCCCGAGTGGTCTACGGGGTCACCAGTGCACCGGCTGGCGATCGCGACGAATTGCATTTCTGGTCGCCGGATCCGGCGCCACCGCAACTCCCGCCTAAGGGGGCGTCGCTCTCGAAGGAAGCCGCCACCATGGCTTCGGCGTTCCCGATGAAAACGAAGCCCGCCTACGTTCACAGCGAGCCCGGGAAACTGCCCAGTTCGACAGCTCTCTCTCGGACCAAGCACGCCACCTCGTTAGCATCCGTGCGCAACTCCACGCCCGAGGCGACCGCTGCCGCCATCGCGCAATTGCTGCGCACCGGGCATGTCGGCATCGCCGCGCTGAAGGCCCCCAAGCCGGAGTTCATGGCCGGCACGCGCCACTTGACCGCTACGTCACAACAAGGTCTCGCCGCGCAGCTTGGAGACCTCAAGTCATTGCGCAAGCAGCTTGCAGGCTATCAAGAAGGACTGGATCTGAATCCCCAGTTGGTAGACGCGATGCAAGCGCGTGGTCTGCAAGTGGCCGACGCGGAGCAGCAGATCGAAGATCTGATAAACCGTTGCAATGAGCGCTCCGATGCCATCGCCGCCCTGCGCGCGCATGACACGGTAGAGGTATCTTCCCATCCCATCGCAGGCTGGCTAGCGCAGCAGATGATGGAGTCGGAGCAAACGCGCGATGCGCTCAACCACTATCTCCAAGATACTGCGCCGCTGGAGTTGCAGGTCAGGCGCAATGAGTTGGTCAGGCTGCGCGGCAAGCTCAGCCGGGTGATCACGGACAGGGAACGCAACGGTATGGAGCAACAGGCCCTGGAGCGGAACATCGCTCTGCTGCATGCATCGATTGCAAGTCTGGAACACGCGTTTGCGCTGCCTCCGGGTAGCACCTTCCAGGCAGGGTACAAAATACCAGCACAATTGCTCGCCAAACACGAGGACCTGAAGCTGGCGCAAGACCGGATGCAGCAGCTGGCCGCGCAGGCGGATCGCCAATGGCAGGCGCGCCAGCAACTCACCAAGCGCGTAGATGCGCTGCCCGGGCAAATCGCGATGCTGGAAAGCCGCGTAGCGCCTGCGCACATCCCGACCGGCGAAACCGCGACGGACATGACGACCGATGCTGTAGCACGCTATCTCAGCCGGAAATATGAACCGATAAGACCGCACCTGCATACATTGCGTGACGAACTTGACCGGCTGTTGCCGGAAGATGGCGTCGCCACTCCCGAGCGAAGACAGCTCGTCAAGTTGCGCAAGCAGATCGAGCAGACGCTGGAAGCCGCCGACAAGGCTGAATATGCATATATTGCACGCACGCTGGAGCAGGCTCATGCCAACGGGGCCGCTCCTCAGATTGCGTACTCACCTCAAGCTGCCAAAAGCCTAAGCACGCGCATGGCTCATTACGATAGCCATAGCGCCGTGCGGCGCGAACCCACGGAACTTACACAAGCCCGCATTTATTATGGTGAATGCAAGGAAATGCATCGCCAGGCCTACGAGCGGCAAAGAGAAGCGAAGAAGAACTCCATAGAGCAAGGGACGTCTATCGATAGCAGCTTGATCAGTCGCACAAAGGAATCGAAGAAAACAATGGCTCAAGCCGAAGCTTCCTATTTGGCGCTGCAAGCGATAGAGGACAGGGAACTGCCAATTTTGCAAAGAACAGCTCGGCACAATCGCGAACTGAAGCAACTGAGCGAGCAGACCCTGTATGCCATGTTGGATGAGAGACTTACATTCTTTCAGCAACAAGGGTACGCATCGCTGGCGGCGGTACCTCCACCCAAGCCTGCCATTAATGATATGGACTACCTGGCGCAACGCTACCATGTTCGCTTGAGTGAACTGGCGCAGGATCCTGAACAGAATCGCCAGCACATCGCCGCACTCAAGAACAAGATGGCGTTTCTTGCGCCCACGCTGGTGTGACGATCGCGGCTCGTCATCAAGTTCCGGGTCGTCAATTGCAAGTGCAGCATGAGCTGGTTAGGGTTAGTGCGGAGGCGCTGCGCTTGTCGCAGGCGTGTTTCACTATCGACGTGACCGGCCATTTGTCATCGCGGATTTTCTTGCAATCCTTATCCGGCGGTCTTGACGTCGTCGGACAGCAGGTTCGGGCAGGACTGGGCGGCCGGCGAGAATTGTCATCGGCACGGAACCCTGCGCGCCTTCGTTGCGACTGATACCGGAGCCGTTGTCGGCTGTTTTTCGCCAGTTTCATTCGTCGTCAAACGTAAGGAAGGGTTTTAATGAGCAAAGTCACGGGAGCAGGACCGGTCACCTGGCAGGATTATGCCGATCTGTGGGCAAACGACCCGCAATACCAAAAACAGTACGCCATCATCAAGCCTACTCTGGATGCACTGGGCATCACACCCCACGACAGCCCTGGCGACGTGACGGACATCCATTCCCACGCGGTTGTTCCCAATAAGGGCAATAACGGTAATTCCGACCGGATCGGCGGTGACCACCCCACCGGTAACGGCAAGCCGGGATCGAGCGACCTGGGTCCAGGCCTGCCGCCGCAGGCTGCTCCCTACAAAGACATGATCGAGGAAGCCTCGCGCAGGACAGGCGTACCGGCCAGTCTCCTCGCCGCCATGATCCACGACGAATCGCGCTGGGATCCGCACGCCGGTACCATCAACGCCAACGGCATGGGCGACACCGGCCTGATGCAGATGAACGACGCCACCTTCGCCGCCCTGCAGGCCAAGCACCCGGAGCTGCAAGGCCGCGACAAGAATGATCCCGCCACCAACATTCTGGCCGGCGCCTACTATATGGCCGACATGAAGGAGCTGATGAAGGAACGCTACGGCAGCGATAGCTGGGGCCTGGCGCTACGCGCCTACAACTCAGGCGAGAACGGCGTCGATCCCAACAACCTCAACGCGCTGCCGGCAGGCACCGGAGATCCGGCCTACGTGGATAAGGTGATGGGCTACTGGGCCACGATCGACAACGGTGGTCAACTGCCCGCCTGACGTCGGCACACGTTGGCGGCCTTCATCGGCCTGGGGCACGGATTCTGCTCTGAAACAACTGGCCCGGACTTGAAGTTGGTCCAAGCGGCAAGCCGCGGTGGCGCTGGGGTTGTTGCCGGCAATTGAAACTTCGGAAGATGGTCTGTATCGGTGAGATGACTGAGAGCAGACATGTACGCCTGCTCCCATTCACCTCTTGGACAGAGCCAGCGTCGTACCATGCGGGCAATGCATTCAGACGGCGGAAGGATCGGTCTTGCCGACGTCGATACCGTAGCGCCGGATGGCATCGCCCACCAGCTGGCGGGGAATGCTGCCATCGTCGGCCAAGGCCTTGAGCGCGGCCAGCGCGATGAAGTGCCGATCCACCTCGAAGAAGGCGCGCAGCGACTCGCGTGTATCCGAGCGCCCGAAGCCGTCGGTACCCAGCGTCACGAAGCGGCGATCGTTGATGAAGGGGCGGATCTGGTCGCCGACGATCTTCATGTAGTCGGTGGCCACCACCACCGGTCCCTGATGCCCTTCCAGGCATTGCGCAACGTATGGGATGCGCGCCGGCTCGTCGGGATGCAGCATGTTCCAGCGCTCGGCGGCCATGCCGTCTCGCCGCAGTTCGGTCAGGCTGGTCGCGCTCCACACATTGCAGCCGACTCCGAAGTCCTGCGTCAGCAGCTCGGCCGCCGCCATGACTTCGCGCAGGATGGCGCCGCTGCCCATCAACTGCACGGTGGGCTTGCCTTCCTCAGTAGTTGCGCCTTCCGACAACAAATAGAGGCCTTTGAGGATACCGGCTTCGGTGCCTTCCCGCAGTCCGGGATGCGGGTAGTTTTCGTTGAGCAAGGTGATGTAGTAATAGATGTCTTCCTGCTCGACGTACATCCGGCGCAAGCCGTCCTGGATGATGACCGCCAGCTCGTGGGAGAACGCCGGGTCGTAGGAAATGCAGCTGGGGATCACCGATGACAGCACATGGCTATGCCCGTCGTCATGCTGCAGCCCTTCCCCCATGAGCGTGGTCCGGCCGGCAGTCGCGCCCAGCAGGAAACCGCGGGTGCGCGCATCGGCGGCAGCCCAGGCCAGATCGCCGACGCGCTGCAGCCCGAACATGGAATAGAAAATATAGAACGGAATGGTCGGCAAGCCGTGATTGGCATAGGCCGTCCCTGCGGCAATCCAGGAAGAGATCGCACCGGATTCGTTGATGCCTTCCTGCAGAATCTGGCCGTCCTTGGCTTCCTTGTAGTAGCTCAACTGGCCGGCATCCTGCGGCGTATACAGCTGCCCCACATAGGAGTGAATGCCGATCTGCCGGAACAGGCCCTCCATGCCGAAGGTTCGCGACTCATCGGGAACGATGGGGATCACCAGCTTGCCCAGCTGCGGATCCTTCAGCAGCGTAGTCAGGATGCGCACGAAGGCCATCGTGGTCGACAGCCCGCGCTCGCCGCTGCCCTGGAGCTGGCTGGAGAAGGTCGACAGCGGCGGAACCGGCAGCGGGTCGACCTTGCTCAGGCGCGCGGGTATATAGCCGCCCAGCGCCTTGCGCCGCTGCTCAAGATACTTCGCCTCTTCGCTGCCCGGCGCAGGGCGCAGGTAAGGCATTTCCTCCAACTGCTCGTCCAAGACCGGCAGTGCGAAGCGGTCGCGGAAGCTTCTTACCGCATCGGCGCTCATCTTCTTGAGCTGGTGATTGATGTTCTGCCCTTCCCCGGCTTCGCCCATGCCGAAGCCTTTGACCGTCTTCGCCAGCACGACCGTCGGCCTGCCGGTGGTGCGCACGGCCTGTTCGTAGGCGGCATAAACCTTCTCCGGATCATGGCCGCCGCGGGTCAGCTTCCAGATCTCGTCGTCCGACATATCGGCCACCAGCGCCAGCAGCTCCGGATACTTGCCGAAGAAGTGTTCGCGCACATAGGCGCCGTTCTGGGATTTGAAGGTCTGGTAATCGCCGTCCACACATTCCATCATGCGCCGGCGCAGCAGCCCGCTGCGATCCTTCTCCAGCAGCGCATCCCAGCCGCTGCCCCAGACCACTTTGATCACGTTCCAGCCGGCGGCGCGGAAAGTCGCCTCCAGTTCCTGCATGATCTTGCTGTTGCCGCGCACCGGCCCATCCAGCCGCTGCAGATTGCAGTTGACGACGAAGATCAGGTTGTCCAGCCGTTCGCGGCCGCCCAGTGAAATCGCTGCCAGCGACTCCGGCTGATCCATCTCGCCGTCGCCGAGAAAGGCCCAGACCTTGCGCCCCTGCGGTTCCTTGAGGCCGCGGTATTCCAGATAGCGCATGTAGCGGGCCTGGTAAGCCGCCGTCAAGGGTCCCAAGCCCATCGATACTGTCGGGAACTGCCAGAACTCCGGCATCAGGCGCGGATGCGGATAGGAGGACAAGCCGTCGCGGTCCGACTCGCGCCGGAAGTTGTCCATCTGGGATTCGCTGATGCGACCCTCCACATAGGCGCGGCCGTAGATGCCGGGTGCGGAATGGCCCTGGATGTACACCATGTCGCCGTCAAAGGTCTCCGTGCGCCCGCGGAAGAAATGCTCGAAGCCCACGTCATACATCACCGCCGCGGACTGGTAGGTGGCGATGTGGCCGCCGACGTTGGAATGTTTTCCCGCGCGCAGAACCATCACCATCGCGTTCCAGCGGATGTACGCATTCAAGCGGCGCTCTACGCCGAGATCGCCGGGATATACCGGCTGGCGCTGCTTGGCGATGGTGTTGACGTAAGGCGTGGTCACCCGTGCGTGAAGATCGCCATGGTGCGCCAGATCAACGTCCGTAAGCTGGTCGATCAGATACTGCGCCCGTGAGCGGCCTTCAGCGTCGATCACGGATTCCAGCGCGTCACGCCATTCCCGGGTTTCCAGTGGATCGACGTCGACGTGCGTGAGGGATTGGGTCATGAAGTTTCTCCAAAAATGGTCTTGAGAGAACCGCCCTCCCGCGTCGGCGGGGCAATCTGGCGGAGGAATTTCGAACATTTAATTGCAATTGCAATCGTTAGCACGGCAATCCTACAGTGGTATCATTGCAATTGCAATTAATTCCAACCGCATCCGACGAGAACCAACATGACCAATCGCGAACCCGATCTCTGGTTTTCCTTTGTGCGCGCTCACCGCGTACTGATTCGAGAGATAGAACGGCGCCTGAACCAGGCCGGGCTGCCGGCCTATGCCTGGTATGACGTCCTGTGGGGAATTGAGAGCGGAAAAGGCGGCACACGCCGCATGCACGAGCTGGCTGATGCGCTGGCTATCGAGCGCTATAACCTGACGCGTCTGATCGACCGACTGGAACAAGAAAACCTGGTCGTGCGATCGCGTTCCGCCGAAGACGGCAGGGCCGCATTCGTCACCATCACCGATGCCGGCAAGGCCTTGCGAAAGAAAATGTGGAAGGTCTATCAGGCTGCCGTGACAGAGATCTTTCTTTCTCAATTCAAGGAGGAAGACCATGGCTCTATCGCTGCGGCGCTTGACGGCGCGGCCGCGATGGCGCGCGGCGAGGACTAGCCGCGCGGAGACGTGGCGTCCGTCTCATTGCCGTATCGGTTCAAAGCCTCTACGAGACACTCCACCGGAAAGCGCCCTTCACTGACCAAGGCCCTAAGCGCGTGCAGAACGATCCACTCTGCGCGAATGGTTCCGTCCGGCATGTCTGCTCCCAGGGCGACGAAGGGCGCTGTTACATAGGCACCGATTTGTGCAGCGACATGCTGCTCGTAGCTGGTCACGGCAACGACCGGCCCGCCCGGCGCATCCAGGCACCGCTCCAGACGAGAAATTTTTCGGGGTGCCAATGGATGCAACGTGTTCCACAGTTCCACCTGTTCTCCTTCACGCGCCAGCCTGGTGTAACTCGGGCAACTCCATACCTCGCTGCCTACACGCCAATCCTCCAGGAGAATCCGTGCCGCGCGGACGACCGGTTCCAACGTTCTGCCGGCGCCAAGCAGGCGCACTGTGTGGAGCATCTCCTTTTCCGTCCTGTTGAACAGATACATCCCGGTGTAGGCTTCCGACAGAGATACAGTCCAGGTTGCCTCGGATAAGAGCACTTCATCGTGCAATGCCAGATAGTAGTAGGCCTCCTCCCCCTCGACATAGAGTGCCTGTAATGCAGCACTTACGATTGCCTGGACTTCGTCGGCGCTCGCCGGATCGTAGGGAATACAGAATGG
Organism: Herbaspirillum chlorophenolicum; assembly: GCF_001189955.1. Taxonomy (GTDB): domain Bacteria; phylum Pseudomonadota; class Gammaproteobacteria; order Burkholderiales; family Burkholderiaceae_D; genus Herbaspirillum; species Herbaspirillum chlorophenolicum. The sequence continues at coordinate 14,282 of NZ_LFLT01000028.1, forward strand.
ATAGTCCGTCAACCAAAGGGCAAGCTCCGGCCTGCTCCTTTTCAGCCATCTGAACGGCGCGGTACCTGCCGTATTCAGGAAAACACCGCGTCCGGCAGTTTCTTGGAAGGCCGCACGCAATCCCGTCCTGGATTGCGCGCGAAGCATATAGATTAATGGCCGTTCGAAGCGACGGGAGGACGCCGTATAACGTAGCGGCCAGGCGGCTGTCAGCATCTCACCGGCTTCATGCTCCTCGGCATCCCCCCTGACAATCCATGCATTCCTGCTAGCAGATTCATCCACCGCCAGCATCCGGGCAATGGAGCGTCCCATGCCAAGCGGCGAGCGAGGTGCTTCCTGCCGGCCTGAGCGGAGGCCAATCAACTTGTGCAGACAGACGATCGCGGCATCGCGGGTTTCAGGTGAAATTGGCACCAGCGGCGCCAACAGGGTCTTTGGGGTAGGCATAGGTTTTCAATCCCGTTTGCATAAACACATACCCTCCATTATGATTGCATTTGCAACGATTGCAATTACAATTAAATGAGGAAATCAATGAAGGCAGATTCGAACGCGCTTCTCGATTTTTATACCGCGGATACGCCGAACGGGCTGAAGGTCAGCATCTATCTGCATGAGGCGGGGATAGCGCACAGGCAGATCGCACTGGACCTGTCTGCAGGAGAACAGCATCGGCCGGACTATCGCCGAATAAATCCCAACGGCAAGATTCCGGCCATCATCGATCACGATGCAGGGATCACGCTTTTCGAATCCGGCGCCATCCTTTCCTATTTGGCCGCGAAAACGGGCGTCCTTCAACCGGCATCGCTGACTGAGCAAATGCAAGTCCAGCAATGGCTGCATTTCCAGATTGGCGGCATCGGGCCGATGCTGGGTCAGCTATGGTGGTTTCTCCACGGTTCGAGAACCGGAAACCGCGAAGCTACGGAGAGGTATCGCAAGGAAGCCATGCGTTTGTACGGTGTGGTGGAGCATCGTCTGCTGCAATCCACATTCCTCGCCACAACCGAGTTCTCTATCGCAGATATTGCCGCGTACAGCTGGCTGCGGACATGGGATGAGCTGGGGCTGGACATATCGCCTTTTGGCAGAGTACGAAGCTGGCTGGACCAGATCGGCAAACGCCGCGGTGTCTGCGATGCACTGGACGCCAACCGGACATAGGCACGCACTCATGTCATCTGACAGGACAGGAAATGGCTTGGATCTATCTTTTTCTCGCTGCGCTATGCGAGATCGCAATGGGGACATCACTCAAAATGAATGAGGGCTGGACTCGACCGCTGCCAAGCATCGCGGCCATAGCGTCCGGATTGATGAGTATCTACTTGCTCGCCCTGTCGCTGCGCACCTTGCCAATGGGAATGGCTTATGCAATATGGACCGGTACCGGCGCCGTCGGCCTGGTTCTGATCGGCATCGTCTACTTTCAGGAAACGGCAAGCCCGGCCCGACTCATCTTTGTTTCCGTGACCTTCATAGGTCTCATCGGTCTGCGCTTTTCCGAGTAGACGGCAACCAACCGCGCCGGAAACCATCTGCGCGCGGTTGCGACAAACCCGTATAAAGAATTGCCGCTTTAATTTTCGCAGCAATGATTCACGACACCCCACGCGTAATTTTTCACAAAAAAATTAGTACCTGCGTACGCGCGGCCGGCATTCTTCTGCGATAAAAAGCATCTCCATATCTTTGCCGTCTGATTGCATATGCGTACGCTATTGGACTCGCCATGAAAGCGATCTTACATTCGCACAGATGAAATGGCCCCACGATTTCTGAATACTGCGAATTGATAGAGGAGCGAGATATGTCCCAGCCCGACAAGATTGCAATCGTTACCGGCGGCGGCCGCGGTATCGGCGCTGCCGTTTCACGTGGACTGGCCGAGGACGGCTATTCCGTCATAGTCAATTACGCCACCGACGGCGCCAGCGCCGGGCGTGTCGTCGATGAAATCCGGAAAGCCGGCGGCCAAGCGTTCGCGATACAGGCGGATGTCTCCAAGGAAGACGACATACTGCGCATGTTCAGCGCCATCGACAACATGCCGGGCCGCCTCGCCGTGTTGGTCAACAACGGCGGAATCACCGGCGGCTTTGCGCGCGTCGAGGCCATTTCCGCGCAGGTGTTGCAGAAGGTCTTTGCGGTCAATGTGCTGGGCGCCTTCCTTTGCTCGCGCGAAGCCGTCAAGCGGATGTCCACGAAACGAGGCGGCAACGGCGGCTCAATCGTCTTCCTCACCTCCCGCGCGGCGCAACTTGGCGGAGCCGGAGAATGGGTTCACTACGCCGCGACAAAAGGTGCGATCGATACATTGACCACGGGGCTTGGAAAGGAAGTCGCCCTTGAGGGTATCCGTGTCAATGCGGTTTCCGCCGGACTCATCGAGACGGATCTGCATGCCGCCGCAGGCGCGCCTGACCGCACTGCACGGCTGGCGGCGACCATACCGATGGGACGCGCTGGTACGGCCCGGGAAGTCGCCGAGAGCATAAGGTGGCTGGTGTCGCCTGCGGCCGGCTACGTCACCGCCACCACTGTGGCAGTCGCCGGAGGCAGATAGGAAGTGCGTCATGAGGTGCGCGACCTTGGTATATTTACCGGCAGAATCCGGTTGGCGGATGACGACAACACCGATATTCCAGCGGAGGGTGTCTTGTTTGGCTAACACCGGTACGGACTGTCTCCGGGTGCGTCCATTCCCGCTTTTTGGAAAACTTCCTCTTTGCGGCAACAAACCCGGCCAAGGAGATGCAGTGTGGAAGGAATGACTGACGCATCCGGCGGCAGCGAGAACCGCGCGGCAGCGGCCGGTGGCGTGTCATCGCGATTGGAGATGCGGCATCTGCGCTATTTTCGGGCAGTGGCCGAAGAACTCAATTTCACGCGTGCGGCTGAGCGCCTGCATATTGCTCAACCACCCTTGAGCCAGCAGATACGGCAATTGGAAGAAGAGCTTGGCGTGCTGCTGCTTGAACGCGATGCCCGTCCATTGCGCCTGACCGAGGCGGGCGCAATGCTGCTCGAACGGGCAATCGCCATCTCATCCGCGTTCGATACAGCGGTTCAGGATGTCAGGCGCATTGGCAGGGGCCAGTCCGGCAAACTTTGCATCGGTTTCGCCGGCTCGGCCATGTACAGCGTGCTACCCGATATTCTCAACACATTCCGCGACGCCTGTCCGGCGGTAGAGCTCTCTTTTACCGAGCTGTTGGCCGCTGAAATCGCAGAGGCGCTGGCGCATCGATCCATTGATATCGGATTTTCGCGGCCGGGCCTGGTCCCTGATGAACATATTGAACAGCGTCTCCTGGTCACCGAGCCGCTTATCGTTGCAATGCCGACGCGCCACCAGCTGACAGCGTTCGCAACCGTTCCGCTCGAAAAATTGCATCGCCAGGTTGCAGTCATGTACCCTCGCTTCCCCACGCCGAGCCTGACGAATCTCGTGGTTGAAGAATTGGGCTCGCGAGGCATTGAGCTGGTTCTCGCGCAGGAAGCGCGCGATATACATACCGCCCTCGGTCTCGTTGCGGCAGGAGCAGGCATCAGCTTTGTCCCGGCCAGCACGGCCCAGGCAAACAGGGCTGGCGTCCGCTTTGTTCCGATCGAGCCGCAGGTTCTTTTCTCTCCCATGACTGCCGTCTGGCGCAAGAATAATTCGTCCGCCGCGCTGACGAACTTTCTTCAGATAATCGCCGAGCAGTCAAGCCGTCTTGCGGCATCGCCGTAGTCCGCCCCAGAGACATCCTGCTTCCCGCCACTTGACCATTCATATCGCCGCCCTCATACGTCGCACGTCTGCAAGCGTATGCAAACGATATTGGACGACCTTGCCTGTGACCTCTAAATTGACCGGCATCCGGTGGAAATCCTCCAGCCGGGAAAAATCAATCAGGAGATCTCTATGACGGCCCTAGAAAAGGCGATGCAGAATGCCAGGGAAGAAGGTATTCGCTTCGACTATGTTCAAGCCAACGGCCTGCGCATGCACTACGCCAGGATAGGATCCGGAAGGCCCCTCGTCCTGCTGCATGGATGGCCGGAGTTCTGGATCGTTTTCAAGCCCTTGATGATGCTCCTCAAGGAGGATTTCGAACTGATCGTCCCCGACCTGCGTGGCTGCGGGTTCACAGGAAAACCATCGCCCGGTCCGGACAAGAATGCCGGAGCCGAGACCCATGCCGATGACATCGCCGATTTCACGCAGCAGTTGGGACTCGAAAATTTCGGCATGGTCGGAGGAGACCTGGGCGCTTACGTGCTGCAAGCCTTCAGCCTGAAATACGCCGAACGCCTCCGCGGGGCGTTCTATTTTTGCACTCCGTATCCAGGCCTGGGTTCTCGCTATGGCCAACCCGACCACCTGATCGAAGTCTGGTATCAGTATTTCCAGCAACTTCCGTGGGCTGCGGAACTGGTGGGTTCTTCCCGAGAAAACTGCAAGCTCTACATGTCGCATTTCTTGAATCATTGGTCGGGGGACAATCCCGCCGTCTTCCGTGACCTGCTCGACATCTATAGCGACATGTTCATGCTCAATAACAATATTCAAGGCGGCTTCGACTGGTATGTCAGTTCGGCCGCGAATCGCCGGAAATGGCTGGAAGGTAGCCTGCCCAAGCCGCCGAGGATCACCGTTCCCTCCCGTTTTCTCTGGGGAAAAAGAGATCCGCTGATTCGCCCTGAATGGTCGGACAAGCTCGGTGAATACTTCGACAACTACACAATCGACTTCGCCGATGCGGGCCACTTCGTACACTACGAAGCTCCCCAGATATGCGCCAGGGAAATTCGCGCGTTCTTCGGAGACTCCCGATGAAAAACAGGCTCGGGCGGCGCGGCAAGAATTCTCCCGCTTGAATCACCCGGCAGCAATTCCCTAATCAGGGAATTGCTGCCGCATCACTGGATATCGGCGACTATTCTTTGCCATCATGGGAAGGTCAAGTCCAAACCGAGCATCTTGCTAAAGACGAAAGTGGCGATCCCCAGGCCCAGGAGCGATAGCACGAAGAGTGCGGCCACCTTGCTGCCCGCGCGTAGCACCGCGCGGTTCTCCTTCGCCTTCTTCCCTTGATCGTAATGCCATTTGATGGAGAAGAACATGCCCGTGCCGAGCACGATAACCTTGAACGTAACGAAGACTATAGGGACCCAATCCATCATTTTGCGTATTTCCATTTTCCGGGAGAGACAAAAAATCCGATAACACGCTAGTTGCCTGAGCACGATCGGATACAACCACAGTCAAACCCTTTGTTAATCCTGGCGACTAACAATGTAGCACCAGCTATCAGTCTGAAAATAGCAAAGGTGTGTCACTGTCCCCGTAACACTTGTTTATGGATTTTAACTAACCAGTTCGTGACAGGTCCAGAAGACAAGATCCATACAAACTCATCTGCGACACAGACTGTTGGATTGCGTCCAAAACCGACCAACTTTATTCATCGTAATCATGAACAGGACTGGGGATGAAAATAGCCACAGCCTGTCTATTGCCGACGAGGCTCGTTATTCTCAACAACATGCTGGTAGGCAGCCAGGTCGAGAAACGCCTCGGCCTCCGTGACCAGCCCATCCCTCATCCGAAAGATCCAGACGAACTGGTTGCGGTACTGCGCACCCGACGTGGTCACCGCCGAGCCATCGAAACGGACGATGACCCGGTCCCCGACTGACCAGATATGATGAACCTGCGGCCGAATCGGGGTCGCGAGGCGGCTCACCAGCGGTGCGGAAGCGCGCTGCGCGAACTCCTCCTTGCCATGGTACGTGCCTGCGACGGGACCTGATCCGAGAATTGTCCATCGGACATCCGGGGCGAGAAGATCGAAGACATTGCCGCGCCCGGCTGCCCATCCATCGAAGGCTGTTCGTACGATAGATTCGTTGCGGATCTCAACGGCCGATTCATCGACATCGGCGGCAGCCACTAGCGCCGCAGCGCCAATCAATGCAATGGCGACAAGAAGCCTGGCGCCGGCGGCTGCCATTTTATCGGCCAGTAATGTAGAGTTCATGATGTTCCCTTTTGCGAAGATGCCCGAAGGCGATTTCATGCCTGTGAGAGTATTGCGCTTCCACGCGGCCGGTAACCAGGCAACGCTTACTTCGGTAGTTAGAGACGCTAACCAATGAAAATCGACCTCAACCTGTTGCCGCTGTTCATGGCTGTAGTGGAAGAACACAGTTTCCGCGCCGCAGCCGACCGCCTTGGCGTGACCCGCTCGGCCGTCAGCCAAGGCATGCGCAAGCTTGAGGACGCATTGGGAGCGGCGCTGGTTCTACGCACGACCAGATCGGTCAACCTGACGGAAGCCGGCGAGCGGCTTCGTGACGCCTTGTCCCGTCCGATTGCGGATATCGGCACGGCGCTTGACGAAGTGGCGTCTGCAAGCGCTCCCCATGGACTTTTACGGGTAGCCGTCACGTCGATCGCTGAGCAGTTTCTCTCCGGCCCGTTCATCGCGGCTTTCGTCGAAGCCTACCCCGGCGTCACCATCGACGTCACGGTGACGGACGATGAATTCGACATCGTCGCCGCCGGATTCGACGCCGGCGTGAGATTGGGCGAGGTCATCGAACAAGATATGGTCGCCGTGCCGCTGACAGGAGAGCAGCGCGAGATGGCGGTAGCCGCTCCCGCGTATCTCGCGGCGCGCGGCACGCCATTGCACCCTCGCGATCTCGCGCAGCACCGCTGCATCGGGTGGCGCCCTGCGTTCAGTGTGGCGCCCTACCGCTGGGCATTCGCGGAGAATGGAATTCCGTTCGATATGGCGGTCGAGCCGCAGATCACGACCAACGACTTGCACTTCATGATCCGTTCGGCCCTTTCAGGGGCGGGCATCACCTTCGCCCTCGAAGAGAATTTTCGGCCCTTCATCGAATCGGGAGAACTCGTTCCCCTCCTTGGCGATTTTCTGCCGCCATTTTCAGGTTTCTTCCTCTACTTTCCGCAGCGTCGCAATCTTGCGCCGAAGATGCGTGCGTTGATTGAGCACGTACGAAATTTCCGTCACGCTCGATAGCCTCCTGATCCCCCTGATAGCCTGCCCCCCGTCAAGACGGGCAGCAGGCCCGGAGAGCCGATTCGACCTCCTCCAGGGGCACTTCCCGCACTGCATTCTGTTCGCGCACGATCCGCCACGCGCCGTTCTCGCGACGCCAGACCATGGCCGAACGCGCACGGCATCCGATGACCTTTCCGCCAAGGGTTTCGAGACGCGCCACGAACTCCAGGGTCGTCGCCGAAAAATCCTCGCCTTTCAACGTATCCGGGCCATCGGTCACCGCATGGCGCGCGCTCTTGAATCCGTTGAATACTGCCTCGAAGTAATCACAATAATCCTCCGCAGAATGGGCCACCCTGTGCTGGGGATCGAAGCTGTCATAGAGATGCAGGTCGTTCCCGGACGAATAGAAACGGCCCAACTTCTCCCTGAATGAAAAGGGAGCATCCCCCTCGCTGCGTTCCCAGCCTTCCAGTATCCATTGACGGTGCAATTCATCCGGCCCCTCATTAACCGCAGTGGTCATACTCATTTCCTTTCACGTTCAACAACTTCAAATCGCCCGGCATGCCGAGATCAATGCTCATCGTAGCGACAAGTCTGGTTAGTGGAACTAACCACCGAAGTTAGCGGCGGGCAGATTCTCTGCGATCAAGGAAATCCCTAAGATGCTCCCCACTTACCATCATCGTGAAGGAGCAACAAATGCGTGCACTTGGCTTGGATCAATACCGTTTCCTGGGACGCTCGGGGCTTCGCGTCTCCCCCGTTGCGCTGGGCACCATGACTTTCGGGACGGAATGGGGCTGGGGTGCCGCGGAGCAGGAAGCGCGCGCACAGTTCGATCTGTACGTCGATCGCGGCGGAAATTTCATCGACACGGCCGTCAACTACACCGGCGGCAGTTCGGAAAAGCTCCTGGGCCGTTTCATCAAGGACAAGCGCGAGCGCGTCGTCGTCGCGACCAAGTTCACCATGTCGCGCGAGGAAGGCAACCCGAATGCCGGCGGCAATCACCGGCTCAACATCATCCGCTCGGTCGAGTCCTCGCTCCGGCAACTTGGCACCGAATGGATCGATGTTCTTTACCTGCACAGCTGGGACTTCACCACCGGCGCCGAGGAAGTGATGCGGGCGCTGGACGACCTCGTGCGCAGCGGCAAGGTCGTCTACGTCGGCGCGTCCAACACGCCGGCCTGGCGCGTCGCACAGATGCAGACGCTGGCGGAGCTTCGCGGCTGGTCTCCGTTCATCGCCCTTCAGGTCGAATACAGCCTCGTGGAACGAACGGTGGAGCAGGATCTGTTGCCGATGGCGGACGCGAACGGGCTCGGCGTGGTGGCCTGGTCGCCGCTCGGCGGCGGTTTGCTGTCCGGGAAATATAGCCGGGCGGACCTGACCGGTGCGAAAGAAAGCGCCACTGTCACCGGTTCGCGGCGCGAAGTCATCGAGGCAATGGGTGGATTGACCGAACGGACTCTGGACATCGCCGACACCGTGCGCGACATCGCGCGCGAGCATGATGCTTCGCCGTCACAGGTTGCGCTGGCCTGGCTGCTGTCCCGCCCGGTGCCCGCGATCCCTATCCTGGGCGCCCGCACCCTGGATCAGTTGAAAAGCAACCTGGGGGCGCTCGATATTGTATTGAGTGACGATCAGCTGCGCCGCCTGGACGAGGCAAGTGCGGTTGCCCCGTCCTTTCCGCATCGCTTCATCAACGGTCCCATGGTGCAGCAATTGATCTTCGGCGGCGCCAAGGTCACCGGCAGACATGCCCGGTGACGTTCATCTGGCAAGTGCATTAACGGCCCGCCGGCATCGAAGAAATGCCGGCGGGAAAATCCCATGCAATACCTTATGACCATCCACTTGCCTTGCAGATGACGGGCTTACTGCTGCTTGAGCGCGCGGCCGATGTCGCCCACCATGTCGAACTCTGGGCCGACCCAGCGGCGCGCCAGGCGATCCAGCGTACCGTCCTTGGTCATGTCGGCGATAGCCTTGCTGACAGCCTCCTTGAGCGCTTGCTGGCCCTTTACCATGGCCGGTGCGGAGAGCTGGTAGATCAGCACCGGGCCGACTTCCTTGATGGGCAGCTTGTTGACGTTTGCGTATTTCATGCCGCCGAAGTGGGAACTGATCACGGCGTCGATACGGCCGTTGCCGAGGTCATTGAAGACGAAACCGCCGTTGTCGTAAGTGCGGATATCTGAATCCTTAAGATGCGCCCGAGCCCAGGTTTCGTTGCTGGTGCCGGTAGTGACGCCGACCTTCTTGCCTTTCAGATCGGGCTGGTCCTTGATGCCGGCATTGCTGGAGAGCACGAAAATGCGGAAGTCCTCGACGCCGTACGGCGCGGCGAAATCGACCTGCTTCTCGCGCTCGGGAGTAGGCGTCAGGTCGTTCATCACCAGGTCGTACTTGCCTACTTTCAGGCCCTCGACGAAGTTCTTGAAGCTGTCGGCGACGAACACTACCTTGGCGACACCAATACGGCGCGCCACCTCTTTTGCCACTTCGACATCGTAGCCGGCGGGCTGCAGCTTGTCGTCGATCAAGCTCCACGGTGGGCTGCTTTGGGTATTGGCAATGCGGATCACGCCGGATGCACGCGCACTGGCCAGGATATCGGCCGGAATGTTCTGGGCCATCGATATGCCGGCCACGCCGCACAACGCCACCGCACCGAAGATGTTCAGGATAAATTTGCGCAACTTCATGGAGCTTCTCCCCTCTTGATGATGAATGGATTCTGCGGCCCATTCTGCGGTGGCGGGGGCGGCCCGGCAATTAGAGCGGCTTACTTGCTCGATAAGCCTTGCTTATAGACTCGCCGCCAAAAAATCGAGGTTTCGTGCAGTGCCGCACCAATAGCGAGCAACTGCCAAGGATCTGAAAAACCCGGCCAAACCGCTGCCAGGAAAGACGCTGCACTCAGCCGCACGAGGAACGTACCGAACGGGGAGGGTTCATTTGCACAAGCGACGTACGCAGCGCACCAATTGGTGCGAAGCATCACAAGGCCGGATGCGTGGCTAGAAAGCGCCCGGTTTCTGGTACAACAATTGACGCAGGGAGTTCATGTCCGATTCCATCTGGATCCGCATGACGCGCAGCAATTCCTTGGCGTTTTCCGACATCGGCACACCGGGCCGGAACACCAGCAACGCCGTGAAATTGGCCGAAATTTCCATGGGCTTGAGCCGTAACCCGCGGGTGACGTAGTCCAGCGCCAGGATCGGATGCACCATGCCCATGCCGACTCCACGCAGGGCGAATTCACAGACCGAGTTGGAGTACGGCGTTTCCAGGATGGGGCGCAGCACCTTGCCCTGCAAAATCAGCTCCTGCTCCAGCCGGCGCCGGCTGGCGTCTTCCGGATTGAGGGCGACGAAGGGATGCTCCAGCAAGTCATCCGCCGTGATCATGGGCTTGCCGGCCAGCGGGTGCTTGTCGTTGAGCACGATTACGCCCGGTACGCTCATGAACTGCGAATGCTCCAGCCCGGACACCGACAACTCGTCCGCCATCAGCCCGAAATCCAGCTGGCCGGAGCTGACTTGCTGATAGACCTCGCGCGAACTCATGATCTGGAACGACATCTGCACGCGCCGCTCCGCCAGGCCGAATGCGGCAATGGCGCGCGGCATGAAGCCGTTGCCCAATGCCGGAAAAGACGCGATAACCAGCCGCCCCAGGCCGAAAGAGCGCAAACTGCGGATGCGGTGCTCGATCATCTCGAAGCCCGCAAAGCAGCGATCCACTTCAACGATCAGCGCCAGCGCTTCTTGCGTCGGCACCAGGCGGCCGCGTGTGCGCTCGAACAGGCGCAGCCCGGACGAGGCTTCCAGCTTGCGTATCGACTGGCTGATGGCTGGCTGCGATACGTTCAACAATGTCGCCGCTTTACTGGTGGTTCCCGCACGCATCACTGCCCGGAAAACCTGGATGTCTCGCATGTCCATGTATAAGTCCCGCTTATAGAGTTAGTCCAGCACGCTGTTGATGGGCCAGGCCGGCTTTCGGATACTGATACCGTCCTTTTTTACATTAACAAAATATTCGTATGAGCACGAACACTCCACATCAAGAGCCTTTTGCCAGCCTGTCGCCGGCAGTCATGCGCGCCTCCACCGTGGTCTTCGACAGCTTCGAAGACTTCGTCCAGCGCAAGAATCGTCAACCCGACGGCTTCAGCTACGGCGTCACAGGCACACCGACGGCGCGCCTGCTGGAACAGAAAATTGCCGAACTGGAAAACGGCCGCCATTGCGTCATCACGCCCTCCGGCGCGGCAGCGCTGATGACCGCCGTCATGGGCTTCGTGCGCGGCGGCGACCATTTGCTGGTCTCGGCGGCCTGCTACGGTTCGCTCAAGACCTTCGCCGATAAGTGGCTGGCGCGCATGGGCGTGGAAGTCGAGCTGTATCAGCCCGACATCGGCGCCGAGATCGAATCGCTGATCAAGGCCAACACGCGCATGATCTGCATGGAAGCCCCTGGCACCGTGACCATGGAGATGCAGGATATTCCGGCCATCGCAGCCGTCGCCCGGAAACGCGGCGTGCTGACCATGCTGGACAACACCTGGGCCAGCCCGCTGGGCTTCAAATCACTGAAGCACGGCGTGGACCTCAGCATCCAGGCGGCCACCAAGTTCTTCGGCGGCCACTCCGATGTGCTCATGGGCTGCATCAGCATGAACGACCACGGCCACTACGACATCCTGCGCGAGACGCAAAGCATCCTCGGCCAGCAGGTCAGCCCGGAGGATTGCTTCCTCGTGCTGCGCGGCCTGGAAACCCTGAAGCTGCGCGTGGAAGCGCAAAGCGCTTCGACCATCCAGATCGCGCACCACCTGGCGCAGCATCCACTGGTAGAACGCCTGATGTACCCGCCGCTGGAATCCGATCCCGGCCATGCCATCTGGAAGCGCGACTACAAGACCAACGGCTGCCTGTTCTCGATGGTGCTCAAGCCGGCGCCGGAACGCGCCTTCCATGGCTTCTTCGATTCGCTGCAGCACTTCGTCATCGGCGCCAGCTGGGGCGGAGTGCATAGCCTGGCCGCCTACTACCCGGCGCCGCTGCAAGCAGACCGCCCCTTCCCGGCGACCGACCAGCCGGTGGTACGGCTGTCGATTGGCCTGGAAGACACCGGGATGCTGATCGCCGATCTCGACCAGGCGCTGGACGCCTACGGCCGCGCAATGGCGCAAGGCTGATCCATTCACAAGAAAGCGCGGGGCGGCATCGAGTCTCATGCCTCCGCGTCAACAAGGAGGAGTATGGTTGACTTATTCATGATGGCACTGCCGCTGCTGGAAAAGGCGGTGCTCGTCACATTGGGGCTGGGGCTCGGTTCGTTCGTGCTGGGATCGGCGCTGGGCATGCTGGTCGCCCTGGCGCGCATTTCCGACTGGAAGCCGCTGCGCTGGCTGGCTTTCGCCTATGTCTCGGTATTTCGCGGTACGCCGTTGCTGATCCAGATTCTGCTGATCTACTTCGGCCTGCCCAACTACGGCATCACCATCGATCCGGTTCCGGCCGCGCTGCTGGCGCTGACGCTGTTCTCGGCCGCCTATCTCAGCGAGAACTTCCGCTCGGGCATCAACGCGGTAGACCGCGGCCAATGGGAAGCGGCCTGGGCCATGGGCATGGGTTACTGGAAAACGCTGATCCGCGTGATCCTGCCGCAAGGCCTGCGCATCGCCATCCCGCCGGTGGGTAGCCGCCTGATCGCGCTGATGAAGGATACTTCGCTGGCCTCCACCGTCACGGTAGTGGAACTGACGCGTGTGGCCGACCAGCTTGGCGCGACCACCTTCCGCTACATGGACATGTTCATCATCGTGGGCTCGATCTACTGGATCATCAACCAGATGCTCACCATTCTGCAAACCTGGCTGGAAGAAAAACTGTCGAGGCGTTACCAATGAACCATTCCGCACAATGTACCGTCCGTGTGCGCGGACTCGCCAAGGCATTTGGCGCGAATCAGGTGCTGCGCAGCGTCGATCTGGAAGTCGCCAAGGGAGAGGTGGTTGTCATCATGGGGCCGTCCGGCTCCGGCAAGACGACCTTCATCCGTTCGCTGAACCTGCTTGAGATGCCTGACCGCGGCAGCATCGAGATCTGCGGCATCGCACTGGCCGAGCCAGCATCGCTGCCCGGCGGCGAATTGCGCCGGAAGACGCTGCAGATCCGCCAGAAGACGGCGATGGTCTTCCAGTCCTTCAATCTCTTCCCGCACATGACGGCGCTGCAGAATGTGATCGAAGGATTGATTTCCGTAAAGGGCATCGCCAAGAGTATTGCCCGCGAAAGAGGTTTGGCGCTGCTGGGCAAAGTGGGATTGTCGGAGAAGGCGGATGCCTATCCAGGCAAGCTGTCCGGCGGCCAAAAGCAGCGGGTGGCGATTGCCCGCGCTCTGGCGATGGACCCGGACGTCATCCTGTTCGACGAACCCACATCGGCGCTGGACCCGGAGCTGCGCGACGATGTCCTGGGCGTCATGCGGGAGTTGGCGAAAGAAGGAATGACGATGCTGGTGGTCACCCACGAGACGCGCTTCGCACGCGATGTCGCGGATCGCATTATCTTCATGGAAGGCGGCCACGTGATTGAAGACTGCACGCCCGGCCACTTCTTCAGCGCCAATGCCAGCGAACGCTGCAAGCAGTTCCTCGGGCGCCTCCACGATTGATCCTGTGTATTCCCTGCGGGCCTTGCCGGGCCGCGCAGGGTTCTCCATCCATCGGCCATCAGAAAGAAAAATTGGCGGTAGCGGTTATTGTCCTCGGCAACGCCGGAATGACCTGGCCGCCGAGGAAATAGCTGGATGGAACGTAGTATTGCTTGTTGGTCAGATTGAAGACATTCAGCCCGTAACGGGCCCTCCCCACGGAGTATGAAGCTTGCGCGTCCCAGACCGTGGTTGCCGGCGTGAAGAAGGTGTTGGTTGAGTTTCCCGGCAGCCTGGAGTTATACGTCAGCCCCAAACCAAGACCGAGCCCCGCCAGACTGCCCGAGCGGATATCGTAGCGAGTCGCCAGCCGGGCGGTGCGCTCGGGAACATTGAACAATTGCTTGTTGATGAGAGACGAATCGCCGTCCTCGACAATTCTTGCCGTCTGCCTGGTGAAAGCCGCAATCCAGGACCACGAGGGAGTCGCTTGCCACCGCAAGTCGATGTCGATCCCCTTTGATCGCTGCCGGCCGGCCTGGATGTAGTAGCCCGCATTGGCCGGATCGCTAATCGCAACGTTCTTCCGGTTCAGGTCAAACAATGCCACCGTGGCCGTGATACCTGCCAGGTCTTTCAGGCGCAGCCCGACCTCCTTCTGGGTGTACTCCTCCGGCTTCGGCGGGGCGGCAAAGAGATAAAACGCCGGTACCCGCATTCCCTCGCCGTAGCCGGCAAAGGCGGACACCGTGGACGTCAATTCATAGACGGCGCCGATACGCGGGCTCGTCCTCGAATTCCTGGTGATGTTGCTGATGCCGTATGCCGAATTGATATCCGTCACCTTGATCTCGGAATAGCGGATGCTGCCCAGGAAGTGCCAGCGCCCGACGTCAACCTGATCCTGCAGATAGGCCACGGTCGACACGTAGCGGTTGCGCTGATCCGGCGTGGCCGGTGCGACTGGCTCGGACCATGCGGGATACGCCGGGTTGGTCAAGTCCACGTTCGCGGCGGACAAGGCGCCGGTGCCGTTCGAATACGCCATGAATTCATCGTCGCGCGTCTCTTCGTAATCGATGCCGACATTCAGGGTGTGCCTGGCGGCCGCCGTCTCGAACTTTGCGGTCAGGCTGGGAGAAATCGTCGTGGTCTTGAGGCGCGCCCACATGCGTACGCCGCACATCGTATTGCTGGTCGGCGTGGCGCTGCCAAAATCAAAGCAACCTGACGCACTCGCGGAATCGCTCAGCCAGGTCCCCCTTTGGTTGAGTTCGACCTCGTTGTAGGCGGTCAGCAGGGAGAAGTTCCAGGTGTCCGACAGTTTCTGCGTCCATTGCAGATTGGCGCCCCTGGATTTATTCGTCGTATCGGGAAGCCCGCCGGCCGCGATATTTGTCTGCCTGGGCAAGGTGTAGGTGGACGTATTCAACGTGCCATTTACCGGAAGGCCGCTGTAGTCGAGCGTGGTGTTGTCCAGATAGCGAATCCTGAGCACCACCTTGGTATCGCCATTGGGAGACCATGCCAGGCTCGGGAACAGGGCCCGTTTCCGGAAGAAGACGCGGTCAGTCTCGCTATCGCTATTGGACGATTCTCCCGTTACCCGGAAAGCCCAGGCGGCATCCAGCGGCTGGTTGAGATCGAAGTCGATCCCCTTCTCGCCATAAGATCCCAGCTTGAAGCCGATTTTCCTCACGGGCTCCTGGGCAGGCTCCAATGTGGTGATTGCAATCGTTCCGCCGGCCGTATCGTAAGCCCCTACGCCCTGGCTTCCGAACAGCGCCCCGGCCGGCCCCTTCACCACATCGATCCGCTCTACGTTGACCAGGCTCTCCTGGTCCGTCAAATTCCCCTTCATCGCCACGCCGTCCACGACGGTACCTGAATGGAAACCACGGATATTGAATACCACGTTGTTCGCATCGCGCGCGTCCACCGCGTTCACGTTGCTGACGTTACGAAGTACGTCGGAAAGCGTCTTCGCTCCCTGGTCTTCGATCATTGCGCGCGGCACGGTCACAATCGACTGGGGGATATTCTCTACCGGGGTCTCGGTGCGCGTGGCGGCACTGGCCGATTTCACAACATAGCCGTAGTCGCGATCGGCATGCACCTCGATTGGCTCGAGCTTGCCGACCTCGTCGGCATACGCCAATCCGACGCCACCCGAGACCAGGGAAAAGCTTATCGCCGATCGCAGCGCAATGCGAACAGTGGATGAGTCCGTTTTATTTTTCCCCACGACGCCCCCAACCTGCAAATCAAAAGCAGCAAGGGTACTTTGCTCAGGCGCCTTTAAGAATGTGGCAATTTGCCGCAGGCTTTACGCGGGACACGTCGCCGGCATTGGCCTGTCCTCGCATCGGAAACCGGCATTGATGCCCGCATCAGTTCGGCTCCAGCATGCCGAACCAGGCCACAAGGAAGACCGCGATGATGGACATCGCTATTTCAACCACCGTCATCCGATAAAAATGCGCCGACGCTACAGGGCCGCGTCGCATGGCCGGCACCAGGACATAGCGGTTGACGATGGCCACGGCAATCATTCCAATCACCACCAGCATCTTGAGCGCCAATAAGCGCTGGTACGGATAGGCCCAATCAGCCGGTATCCCGCCGAGAATCAGGAAAGTACTGGCGGCGCCCGAAAGCACCACGATCGCCACCACGACATGCCCTGCCGTTGAAAAGCGGCGCAAGACTCGCCTTGCGACAGACGCTGTGGCGGGATCTTTGAAATGCGGCTGCAGCATCAGGACAACCGGCAAGGCGCCGATCCAGGCGCCGGCGGCCAGCACATGCGCAACGTCATTGAGATGGTGAAGAACGCCCCTGACGCCATCGTCCATGGCCGCATGCCCCGTCAAGGCGAGGCTGGCGAGGAGTCCGCCGCTCACAAAGGCGGTTGCGCCGATGACCCTGGACTGTTTCACCCGGCTTAAGCAAAGCAGCAAGGCGAAACCCGCAAGCTGGCACCACCAGGCCTTGCCGATCGATGTTTCGTTGGCGACAGCCGCAAGGACGTCCAAACGCTTGGCGTCGGCCCATCCGTCACCGATCACACTGGCCTGGAGCGGAAGGGTCGCGCAGACTGCAGCGCCAATCGACAACGTCAGGGCGCGCCGGCATTTTCCCAAGCGGCGCCAGAGGTCAAGGCGGAGGCCGGGCGGCACCATGGCCGCCAGAAAGATGGAGATGCCCCATAAGAATAATGCCGACGTGTCATAGACAAATCGGCATAGGAGGAGAGCGGATTGCGCCGAATTCAAGGCGTGACGGTAAATCCGTATGATCCATTTGTCTTATGGCCATCCACCGACAGCGCGTGCCACTCCACGGTATAGGCGCCGGCAGGCAACTGGCCTTGCACCGGCACCATCAGGGTCTTTCCCCCATCCATGAGCATTGCTTCGCCCAGTTTGATTTCCTGCTTGTCGGGGCCAATCAGTTTGATGCCGCTGAATTTCAGGTTCAGCCCTTCGGAAAAGGCCAAATTGAGATCCGGTGGAGAAGATATTGCCGTCTTGTCTGCAGGAGCGGCAGATTTCAGGTGCGCATGGGCCCAAGCCTGGCTCAACACAAACAAATTCGACACCAGGGCGATAATGAAAAAACGGGTAAGGCGCGACATAGGATTCCTCTGAAAATCGTTGCGGCTGAAGATAGCCAGAATACTCCTATCCACGGAAATGGCCTGCGTCAATTTGCCGCAGGCCGTCCACAAAAAGGCCCATCATTGGGATTGGCCTTTCTGCTTTTATTCCTCGTTATTCTGTCGCATTGAATGAGTCATGGTAAGAAACCTCACCGATTGGAATGCGTCCCTGAAATGAGAGCGCCTGGAAATATTCGGGCGGGACGCCTGGATAAAAAAGCCCCTCGTGAACCTTGAATCCAAATCGGCCATAGTAGTTGGGGTCACCAAGAACGACACACCCTTGTGCATGCCTTGCCTTGAGTTCGGATAGCGCCTCCCTCACCAGCTCGGAACCAATGCCTTTTCCTTGATGTTCAGGAAGTATGGAAATTGGGCCGAGACCGTACCACTCATCTGCGCCGGTCGACATGCTTACAGGGGAAATGGCTACGTGACCAACAATATTCCCATCCAGTTCGGCCACCAGGGAAATGGACAATTGATTGTTCCTCCGCAAGGCATCCACAATCCAGTGCTCCGTATGACTTGAATGCTCTGCATTTTTAAATGCCACTTCCGTGACATATCGAATTGAGCTGATGTCGGAATTACCTTCCTGGCGAATATTGATTTTGTCGCGCATTTTATTTTTAACCGGATTTGGATAGTCGATGCACCGAGTGTTTCAGTGTGGAGATAACGTATTTTTTGAATGAGCATACATGCTGGCGCAACCAGACGGAACAACAACACCATTCCGCCAGCAATAGAAAAGCAAGAACTGGAGTGCGGAACCGCCACGAATGCATCAAGCTGGCAGCTCTAAAACATCCGTCGCCAATCCGCCATGCCATCACAGAAGCTTCCTCGCTCCTTCTCAAACCTGGCCTGGTCGAACCTGGCCGCCCAATCGGCTGAACAGCTGAGTTTGGCTGCCGCGCCGCTAGTGGCCGTACTCGCGCTCAATGCCGGCCCGGGTGAAGTCGGCGTGCTTGCGGCCATCCAGACACTGCCCTTTCTGTTGCTGTCACTGCCCCTTGGCGTCGTCGCAGACCGCATGCCGCGGCGCTGGATCATGCTCTTCGGCGAAACGCTGCGATTTGTGTCGCTGTTGGCGCTGATGCTGATGATGGTGGCCTCCTCGCCCAATATCGCCGCACTGTCCGTTCTCGGCTTCATTGGCGCTGTCGGCACAGTCGGCTTTTCTGTGGCGGCGCCGGGGATGGTGGCATCGATGGTCCGGCGCGAGGATCTGGCGCAAGCGAACTCCCGCGTCGAGCTGGCCAGAAGCGCAGCGTATGCAGCCGGCCCGGCGATCGCCGGCGCCATCGTTTCCTGGGTAGGAACGTCGGCTGTATTCGGCTTGGCGACTGCGCTATCGGCAACCGCCATCGCACTCCTTCTCAGGCTTTCGAATCCGCCTGCTGCGCCCATCGGCAAGAAGCGCAATGTCCTGCATGAGGTGGCGGAAGGGGCGGCATTCGTGATGGGCAGCGCATTACTTCGCCCTATCCTGGCCACCGGAGTGATTTTCAACGTGTCCTGGTTTGTGCTGCAAGCAGGCTATGTCCCTTATGCCATCCACCGCCTGCAGTTGTCGCCCGGCGCCGTGGGCACGACATTGTCGTGCTATGGCGTCGGTATGCTGGCGGGGGCGTTCTGCACGTCGCGAATAGTGCGCCGCATTCCGTTGGGACGGGCGATACAACTCGGGCCGGTCGCCGGCGTTTTTGCCATCGCCAGCCTCGCAGCTACCCTGCTATTGCCGTCAGAGTGGCTTGCGGCCATCTGTTTCTTCCTGATGGGTGCCGGGCCGATGGTGTGGACCATCACCACCACCACGCTGCGCCAGAACATGACGCCCGATGGCATGCTGGGCAGGGTCTCGGCGGTCTTCCTGACAGCCAATACGGGAGCGCGGCCTCTGGGAGCGCTGCTGGGCGGACTTGTCGGCGCGACCTGGGGAGAATCGGCATGCATTGTTGTCGCGCTCGCAGGATTTCTCATTCAAGCCGCCGTCATTCTGTTTTCTGAAGTGGCTTCTTTACGCGAATCGGATGGCCGGCTTGGGCAACGTCCGGCTCCATAGCCGGCCAATGGCCTTGGCTGCCACCGGCTTCACTCGTCGAGCGAGTCCCATAGCAGTCTCGAATCAAAAGTTCGTGACGCAATCATCGTCAGCAATACGACGGCGGAAAAGGACAATATCCCGGGGCCCGGTATTATTTTTGCAATATTCCCCGCTTGCACAAACGAAGTCAGAAGAATGACGACGAACACATCCAGCATCGTCCATCGGCTGACGATTTCTAGGAATCGAAATAACCGGGTCTTTTTCCGCAGATGCCAGATGGAGCGACGCTCTACCGATAACAGGAGCACTGCCAGGCTGACAATCTTCGCGAGTGGAAACATGACGCTGGTTGCCAGCATGAGTAATGCCACCAACCCGTCTCCTGCCAGCCAAAGATCAATGACCCTCGATATGATGGCGCTGTTGGTCTTCCCTGCCGAAGTTTGAATGACGGTGATGGGAAAAAGGATGGCGGGAAAGTATGCCAGCATGGCGGCAGCCAATAGCATCCAACTGCGCGCCACGCTGTTTGTTTTGCGCTGCTGCAATTTTCTTCCGCACTGGACACACCGCAGCTGCTCCATGCTTTGCACATGAATCTGATGGCATGTCCGGCAGCTGAGCAAACCCATTTGCTTTGCCGAGCGCACGCTTGCCAACACCCGGTGATCGGATTCGCCTAGTTCCATAAGTCACTGAAATCGAAGGCCAGCATTCCAGCAAGGATGACTACCAGCAGCGCCATGGAAACCGCTGCGACACCTGGAATCAACGATGCCATGGAACTCATCTTGCCGAAGGTAACCAGCATCCCCAGCATGTAGATTTCGATCATGCTCCAAGGGCGAAGGCTGTTCAGGAACAGGACAAGGCGTCCGCTTGGCCGTCTTTTCTTCTCGTCTTTCCTGATCAGGGAAAAAGCCATCATCGACATCTCCGCCAACGGGAAAACGATTGTTGTCGCGACCAGGAAAAGCGACAACAGCGCCATATGCTCGACATTCATCCGATCGATGCATTCCCATATCGTCGCCTCTACCTTGACGCCCTGGATGCTTATCTCGGCGATGGGATAGACGTTACTGATAATGAAAAACGCGATGGCTGCCAGCACCAGCGATAACCGTACGTCTCGCTGTTTCATG
The DNA here is from genome assembly GCF_001189955.1 of Herbaspirillum chlorophenolicum. Classification (GTDB taxonomy): domain Bacteria; phylum Pseudomonadota; class Gammaproteobacteria; order Burkholderiales; family Burkholderiaceae_D; genus Herbaspirillum; species Herbaspirillum chlorophenolicum. The sequence goes on from NZ_LFLT01000028.1 coordinate 34,856, forward strand.
TCGTTGCGATAGAGGACGCTGTCGCACCTGAGGCAAATGGCCGCTTCGCCGGGCAGAAGCGCCATGCGAAGGTGTATCCCGTCGCAATATCTGCAGGCGATGACGTCTTCCCGCCTGGCCTCTTCAATCCAGGCTGGCTCCTTGACGCCATCCTTGCCAATGGTTTCCATCGCTCTGCACGGAGATATCAGCGCAACTGTGCCATCAGCGCTGTTGCGCCTTTGTCGATGCCGGCCTTTGACGCGCTAAGCGCCCCCATGCTTGCGCCGATGTCCCACGGCTTTGGATATTGCTTTGTGATGAAGGCCTTGAGCAATCGCTTGTCGCCGGCATCGTAGATCTCAACGGCGTAGATGACGGAGCCGCCAATCAACGCTTCGCGGTCGCGGGCATTCTGTATCGCGTTGTAGATCCCGCCACCGATATCGAAGCGGGTAAACGTCGATAGCACCGCCGTATTGGTCTGCGCACCGGTGAGGGTGAGCTTGACCAGCAGGGTCTTCTCCTGCGGTGCATCCGCCAGCGTGAATCTGCTGCGCAGCGCTTCGATAAACTTCTGCTGCATGTAAGTGGCCAAGCTCGCCTTGTCTTCCTCTGCCATGCTCCCGAATTGGTTATCGCCACCCCGATAGATCGTCACCGGCGCCACCATGACCGCACGATAGCGGTTCCATTCAACCGGCTGGTCATAGGCGTACGGTACCCGGCCGGTGCCATCGCCGGCGTTTGCGGCGAGCGCGCCGGCCGAGTCGATTCCACTATATTTCACTGGATCTGGGCTGGCACATGCTGCCAACAGGGCGCACAGGAGCGCGATGAAGCCCGATCGCTTCACCGTAAGAATAGAACGCATTTCAGGATTCCTTTGCTGATGCTCTACAAGCGCCCGGTCTCGTCGCGAGCAAAGCTTGTAAGTGATATTGGATGCCATCGCTTGCCCTCCGACCCTTCAGGTGCACAACCCAGGAGAAGAGCGAAGAACCCACAGCGGCAAGGCAAATGAACTATATCAGCTTATTTTCAAAATGCAAACCGTCCAGACGGTTTTTATTGTAACCATGGTTTTCCCATGCAGTGAGCCATCATCGGGATGTCACCGTTTTTTCTGAACAGGGATTGAAAAACCGCAGACAGGGCCATCAGCATGCTTCTTGCCTGGCTCGTCTGGCGTTTAAGCCTGCGGCGACAAAAACGCCTTCACAGGTACGCGGGGTTACTTGGCGGCAGGCTTGCTCTTGCCCTTCTTGCGAGCCGGTTCCTGCCAGCGCGGATCGTTGAGCAGCAGGTCGAAATAGTGCTCGCGCTCCTCATCTGTCAATGGACACATATTGAACAAGGATGTCCACAGCAAGCCCCTTGCAGCGGTCCAGCGCAGAATCGCAAGCTCAGGATCGGGAGATTCGTTCCTGATCGCGGCGATGTTGACGGCATCGGCGGCCCGCAACCCGTCAAGCAGCGATGGCTGCTCGCTAATGGCGCCCAGGATCGCCAATGCAACGGATTGGGGTTGCTTCGTCGCCTCGCGCAGGATCGAAATCTGCGTTGCCAGGGAGGGTTCGGATGACTCTTTGCCTTTGTTCTCCAGGAAATCGCGTGCGAACTTGGCATATTGCGTACGCTGGTTATCCAGAAGCGCAATCAAAACGGCCTGCTTGGTCCGAAAGTGATGCAGCACCCCGCCTTTGCTGATTCCCGCCTCTTTGGCGATCGCATCAATCGTCAGGCGGGTTGCCCCATCGCGCGAAATGACCGAAAGCGCTGCCTGGATGATGAGTTGCCTCGTTTTTTCTGAGCGCGCAGTGTTTTCCATAATCTACTTGCTGCTGTGGCCATCCACAAAGTACAGGACGATAGCTTTATATCGGCAACGGCGCAAGCCGCCGCCGGATGGCGGACACAGGGTCGGAACAAGCAATGGCAAGGTCTTGCGGAGGCTGGGCCTGGTGCGCTTGAGGAATAGAAATCCATAGACAAAACCAATCAATTTCAGCCAACACTATCGATTGGACGAATGTTTCTCAACTGCGTAAAGTCCCCGCCAATCACCGAAGAAAAAAATTCCAATATTCAAGCGACGGCCTCAGGCCGCACACGAGAGACTGGTTTTCATGCATTCAAGCGTATCCACCGCCGGCGCCGAAAAAATCATCCGGGTCGACAGCCATACCCACATCATGCTTCGCGATGCCGAATTGGTCGCCGGCCGCCACTCCGAACCCAAGCGGGACATCACGGCAGAAGAGTTGCTCGCCCTGTTCGATCAGCACGGCATCACACATGGCGTGCTGACCCAACCCAGCTTTTACGGAACGGACAATGCATTGCTGCTTTCCGCCCTCAAGCGCTACCCGGACAGATTGCGCGGCACCGCCATCGTCGCCCCCGACATCGCGGAGCAGGCGCTTGCCGGCCTGTACAGTGGCGGCATCCGCGGCTTGAGGCTGAACTGGCTGCGCAAGGACGACCTGCCCGACGCCGCCGGCAAAGCGTACCAGCGGCTCTTTGGCCTGGCGCGTGAAGCCGGCATGCATATCGAGCTTTACATCGAAGGCGCAAAGATGCCGCAAGTGCTGCGCTCGATCCGGCACAGCGGCGTCGCCGTAGTGGTCGACCATTTCGGCTCGCCAGAACCCGACAGCGGCATCAACGGCGAAGGATTCCAGGCCGTGCTCGCAGGCGTGCGCGACGGCAATACCTGGGTCAAGCTCTCGGCGCCGTATCGCCTGGGCGGCATGCCCGCCGACGGCTACGTGCAGGCGCTGCTGCAAGCCGGCGGCCCCTCGCAGCTCATGTGGGGCAGCGATTGGCCGTGGGTATCGCATGAAGATACCCAATCCTACGCGCAGTGCCTGGCCGACTTTGAGAGATGGGTGCCGGATGCCCGGCAACGCCTCACCATCTGGCGCGATACGCCGCAACGGCTTTTCGGATTCTGAACCCGCCGGTGGCGACGGCAAACGCCGCCACCGGCAATCAATATAATTTCACAGGGAGACATCACATGGAGCAGCACGACAACCTTGCGCGCGCAGAGGCAGAGCGGGCCGTCATCAAGAAGGTGGCCTGGCGCTTCCTGCCCGTCCTCATCCTCGGCTACCTGCTGAACTACATGGATCGCACCAACGTCGGTTTTGCGGCCCTGACGATGAACAAGGACCTCGGCCTGACGGCCAGCCAGTTCGGTTTCGGCGCCGGCATCTTCTTCCTGGCCTACAGCCTGTTCGAAGTGCCCAGCAATCTCATGCTGTTTCGCGTTGGCGCCCGGCTCTGGCTCGCGCGCATCATGATTACCTGGGGCCTTTGTTCCGCCGTCATGGCGCTCGTCATCGGCCCCTACAGCTACTATGCCGCGCGCCTCCTGCTCGGCCTGTCCGAAGCCGGCTTCTTTCCGGGCGTGACGTTCTTCCTGTCGAGCTGGTTCCCTGCCCGCTACCGCACCACCATCCTGGCGTGGTTCCTGCTGGCGGTGCCGCTGTCCTCGCTGGTCGGCGGCCCGCTCTCCGGTGCGCTCCTGCTGCTTGACGGCGTATGGGGCATGGCCGGCTGGAAATGGATGTTCCTGGTCGAAGGCCTGCCGACGGCGCTGGTCGGCATCTGGGCCCTGTACGTCCTGGCCGACAGTCCTGGGAAGGCGGCGTGGCTGTCCCCATCCGAACGCACGCTGATGAACGAGATGCTGCAAGGCGAAAAACGCGCCAAACCCCGCAAGGATTTCGCCACCGCATTGCGGGACCCGCGCGTCCACGTGCTGGCCTTGATTCAATTCGGTTTCACCGTGGGCTCATACGGCGTCGGCGTCTGGATGCCGCTGATTCTCAAGCAGTTCCTTTCCTCCCCGCTGGAAATCGGCCTGGTGTCCGCCATCCCCTACGCCTTCGCCTGCGTTGCAATGCTGCTGTGGGCCAAGCATTCGGACCGCACCGGCAATTCGCTGGGCAACCTGGGCATGAGCTGCGCATTGGGGGCCGTTGGACTGGCATTCTCGGTGTTCGCCCACTCGACTGTCGCCTCGATGGTTGGCCTCACTTTGGCGCTGGTCGGCGTCACGTCGGCACGCGCCATTTTCTGGGCGATCCCCGGCCGTATCATGACTGGCGTCGGCGCCGCAGCCGGTTTCGCGTACATTAACTGCATCGCCGCATTGGGCGGTTTCGCCGGCCCGTATGTCATCGGCTGGGCGAAGGAAGAGACCGGCAGTTTCGCCGCAGGCCTGGGCGTCATGGGTGCAGTGCTGGTCGTGACGGTATTGCTGGTCCTGCCGCTGCGCCACTTCCAGCGGCAGGCGGCTGCGGCCACCAGCTCCACTTGATCGTAGAACCTGCCGCCAAGGCCAACCTTCATAAAGGAAACATGATGGATTCTTCAAAGCGACGCGCGCTGTTCCGCCTGATGGTCGAGGAACGAAAAGGCCTGCTGATGCCAGGCGCTTTCAATGCCCTCAGCGCCCGGGTGGCTACGGATGCCGGATTCAAGTCCTTGTACCTGAGCGGCGCCGGAGTCACCAACATGTACCTCGGCATGCCCGACCTGAGCTTCATCGGCTTGTCCGACATGGCCGACCACACCAGCCGGGTGCGCGATGCGGTTTCGCTGCCCTTGCTGGTCGACGCCGATACCGGCTACGGCAATGCGGTGAATGTGGCCTTCGCGGTCCGCACGCTGGAACGCGCCGGCGCCGATGCCATCCAGCTCGAAGACCAGGTCAATCCGAAAAAATGCGGCCACTTCAATGGCAAGGACGTCATCGGCACCGATGAAATGGTGGGCAAGATCCGCGCCGCGGTAGACGCGCGCACCGATCCGAACCTGCTGATTGTCGCCCGTACCGACGCTTGCGCGATCCACGGCTACCAGGCTGCCATCGACCGTGCCCATGCATTCGCCGAAGCCGGCGCCGACGTGCTGTTCGTGGAAGCGGTTGAGTCCCTGGAAGAAGTCGAAGCGATGCCATCGCTGTTGCCGCGGCCGCTGCTGATGAATATCGTCATTGGCGGCAAGACGCCGGCACTGCCCCAGGCGAGATTGGCGGAACTGGGCTTCGGCATCGTCCTGTACGCCAACGCCGGCTTGCAAGGCGCCGTTCTGGGCATGCAAAAAGCGTTCGCGACACTGGGAGCGACAGGCATGCTGGAAGAAAATCCCGAACTGGTCGTTCCCTTCGCGGAGCGCCAGCGCCTGGTCGACAAGGCGCGTTACGACGCCATGGAAAAGCGCTACGCAGCCCCCTGAAAAAGACGACCCCGCAACCCGCGTGTCAGACGCGGGTTGCGATTGGCGTAACGCCCATCCCTGCCTCGGCAATCACGTTACGCGCGATGTCGATCACCACCTGGCTTGCCCGCCCCTCCGCCTTCGCCCGGTACGCGGCATACACCACCAATGGCGCGAACGCCGGCGTCGCACGCAGCCGGACAATACTGCCATCGGCCAGTTCGCTGGTGACCAGGCATGCCGGCAACACACTGGCAGCCACTCCGGTACGCACGAGACGCACCAGGGTCGCCATGTCATTGCAGGTATCCAGGGCCGGCAGCGGAATCTTGGCGGCGGCGAACCATTCACCGATGATGTTATGAAACGGCGATGACTGCGGCATCGTCACGATGCGGCGGCCGAGCAGGTCTTTGGCGTACAGGGTACGCGACTTCCCACCCGGCGCCTTCTGGGCGAACCAGCCGATTTCAAAGGAGGCCAGCTCCTCGACCGTGTACCGGTTGCCAATGGGCGCATCGACCAGGAAAGCGATATCGAGCTTTTGGGCATCGAGCAACTGGCGCAAGGCGGCACTGTTGTTGATGGTCAGTTCGACATGCAGGGTGGGATGGCGCTGCTCCAATGCCGCGAGCAGCGCGGGCAGGCAGCTCAAGGCGATCGTGTTGGAAGCGCCAAGGCGCAAGGAACCGGTCAACGGATCGCCGCTGGTCAGCCGGCGCTCCATCTCCTGCAGCACATCGAAGCCGCGCTGGACGTATTGCAGGGCAATCTGGCCGGACTCCGATAGCTTGACGCCTCCCTTGCCGCGGACAAAGAGGCTGCAACCCAGGGCGGATTCCAGTTCCTTTATGCGCTGGGAGATCGACGGTTGCGTGATGCCCAGCCGATCGGCTGCCTCGCGGAATGAACCCGCATCACTGATTGCGAGGAAAGCCTCCATCTGGGCAACGGTGTAATGTTTCATGGCGCCGGTAAGCTGAACGGGATGATATTGTCCGTCACTGCCGGATGCTTGCCAATACAAGAATCGGCTGTGCGCCAATATGCAGCCCGCTATGGCTCGTAATGCCGTTCAGTTAAGCCGCGCCTTCCTGACGAGTCGTCCTGGCTAAAGTCGGGACCCAATGACTTTAGTCGCGCATCGGTGGCCATCGAACGATGCCGTTCCCTGACTTTCATCAGGGCGACGGTAATTATTTACAACGAGAAGAACAGGCCTGACCATATCGAAAAAAAGCCCGCCATTTGGCGGGCCAAAACAACGACATCACTCTGCTCGCAAGTGCCGCTTGCTAAATTGAAGCGCTATGCGGCTTTCAACAAGCCATGCGGATCAATGACAAACTTCTTCGCTGCACCGGCGTCAAATTCACCATATCCAGCCGCTGCATCTTTGAGGCCAATCACCTGCACGTTGACGATTTCGGCGATATTCAGGCGATCCCACAGAATTGCCTGCATCAATGCCCGGTTGTACTTCATCACGGGAGTCTGGCCAGTATGAAAACTATGAGACTTGGCCCAACCAAGGCCGAATCGGATGGAAAGACTGCCATGCTTGGCCGCCGCCTCCTTTGCGCCAGGATCATCAGTTACGTACAAGCCAGGAATCCCGATTTTCCCTGCAGCTCGTGTGATCTCCATCAGCGAATTGAGCACGGTCGCAGGTGCTTCATGCTGAGCACCCGCATGACCATGACCTCGCGCCTCAAAACCCACGCAATCCACGGCACAATCGACCTCAGGCTTGCCTAGCAGCTGTTCAATCTGCGCTCCCAACGTGGCGTCTTTGGACAAATCGACCGTTTCTAAGCCGACCGCGCGGGCATGTGCAAGCCGGGCAGGATTGACATCGCCCACAATAGTGACTGCCGCGCCAAGCAGCCTCGCCGACGCTGCAGCAGCCATACCGACAGGCCCCGCGCCGGCGATGTACACCGTACTACCCGGCCCGACACCCGCGGTAACAGCACCGTGGAAGCCCGTCGGCAAAATATCCGACAAGCAGGTCAGATCACGAATCTTCCCCATTGCCTTGTCCCTGTCGGGGAACTTCAGCAGATTGAAGTCGGCATAGGGAACCAATACATACTCAGCTTGGCCGCCAATCCATCCTCCCATATCGACATAGCCATATGCACCGCCAGCGCGCGATGGATTAACGTTCAAGCAAACGCCGGTGTGCTGCTCCTTGCAGGTTTGACAACGGCCACACGCAACGTTAAACGGGACCGAGACAAGATCGCCTTTTCTCAGCGTTTCAACATCTCGCCCCACCTCCAACACTTCGCCGGTAATTTCGTGCCCCAGCACCAAGCCAACTGGAGCCGTAGTGCGGCCTCGGACCATATGCTGGTCTGACCCGCAAATATTGGTCGATACAACCCGAAGAATCACCCCGTGCTCAATCTTTCGGCCGCTTGGGTCTTCCATCTTGGGAAAGGGAATACTTTGCACTTCTACCTTGCCCTGCCCCATGTAGACCACACCACGATTTTCAGCCATCCTCATCTCCTAAAAAATGCGCCAGCACCGGCATAGACTTTGTGCCAAGGCACGGCATCCTATAGCTGCTCTTACCTGGCGCGATTGGACTTGCATCTCATTTCTGCGTCATTGATGGATTTCAGCCATTGCTTGCACAACACTTCTTAAGCCCCTCCCTGTTGCAGCAGATTTTTCATTTCCACTGACAACGCCCTGGTTACGCGCTGCTGCTTACCCAATGCATCATTGACAGCCTGGACCAGCACCAGACGCCGTTTGGCGCCGTCCACAACGCCCCCCATCGCCATGTTTGCCTGCTCGGCGCCGGCCTTCCCTACACCGACTTGGGATGCGGCTTTCTCTGCATCGCGCAAGGCAGCTCCCGAGGATTCGCTGAGCGACTTGGCAATCGTTCCGATCTCTATGCTCGATTGGCCTACGCGAGCAGCAAGCCGCTTCACTTCAGCTGCCACGACGGCAAATCCCCTGCCGCTTTCGCCGGCACGAGCCGCTTCGATAGCTGCGTTCAGCGCCAACAAATTGGTCTGGCTTGATATCTCATGGATCACACCGACAATATTTCCGATGGTCGCAGCCTGAAGCGTGAGCTCCCTATACGTATTCAAGGAGCTCTCTATATAGGTTCCAATCGTTGCAATTGATCCGACTGTCTGACTCACCGCGGTCATGGCGTGATTGACGTTTTGTCCGGACTCCTTCGCTATTGCGCCAGCCTTGTCCATGTCATCCTTGGTTTTCTCGACCAATTGCAGCAATACCTGGACATCTTTCAATAAGCCCGACAACCGCTGCTCATCTATCGCCGAGAGCGTCGCTGTCTCGGCAGCGGCGGCCTCTAAATCAAGTATTTCGTGGATTCCGGCATCTACCATCGCAGTCATTACCGGAGCCAGGCCTCGCCGACGCGCTCTGCCATACGCGCGAGCCGCGAAATAGGCACTCGCCATTGCGCCCGGCAATGTGATCGCCGCGATCAGCACAGGATCACTGGCGGCATAAACGCATAGATAGCCGAGGCAACTTCCAGCCAGCGCCAGAGCTACCGCAGCCACCATCAAATAAAAGCTCTTCATCAGCATATGAGCAACTCCTTTTGTGCACGCTCCACATCCGCCACGGACAATGCGCTGAAACGAACAGGTACTCCTGGAACACCGCATCTTCCCAGCGTGGAGTGGTCAATCGCTGCCGTTAAAAAGGAGTCTCCCCTGTCTACAAGATCGGGGAGACTCAAAGAGAAAGACAACCAACGCCTTTGTCGCCTCCTCAAGACTCTGATGCTTCTCAGAACGTATGGCGAATACCAGTCATCAAACCGAACTGATTCTTCCCTGCCCCGACCGTTCCACCCGCATCGACGGCGATCGCAGAAGTGCCGCCGTTTTTGATGTAGCCCATGGACGTGTACACAGCAGTACGCTTGGAAAGGTTGTAGGTCAGGCGAGCCACGGACAAAGTCACGTCGTTGCTGCTGCCTTTGACGTTCAGGCGCAGCACCTGGCCATCCAGCACCAGCGCGGCGGAAAACGGATAGCTGGCGCCCAGGTAGTACAGATCGGAATCGATGCTCACATTGCCTGCGGCACGAGCGCGACGGTCAATCACGCCGCCGCCGATCTTTACATCTCCGATCATGAAGTAACCGTTCAGGGTGATGCGCTGGTCCTTGTTGTCGCTGCTTGTCAGACCGCCGGCGGCGCCGGTGTTGCCGTACATGACATCGTAGGAGCTTGTGATACCGAAGCCTTTACCGTCATATCCCACCAAGCCCGTGATCTGACGGCAAGCCTTGGCATTACCTGCCACTTCGCCGGGACAGTTAGTCCCGGATGGGCCGCCGGCCGCGGAAGTGTCGCGACCGAAACTGTAGGTAGCACCGGCGGTAAAGCCGTTGAAAGTCCCCAGATAGCCAACAGCGTTGTCGCTGCGGGCATTAGGCAGATAGCTATCGATGCTATTGATGGAGAAGAGGCTCGGCCCAATCACATCGCTTTTCGCTGTGGCCAGGAAGGTCATGTTGACTTGGCGACCGAGGGAAACTTGCCCCCAGCCCCCTTTCAGCCCCACAAAGGATTGACGGCCAAACAGCCGATTGCCTTGTCCCATGCCGCCGGAGTCCGGGGCGAATCCAGATTCGAGAACGAACAGCGCTTGCAAGCCGCCACCCAGATCCTCGATACCCTTAAAGCCAATCCGCGACGGAAACGTGCCAGTCAAGGAAGGCATCTTTATTACCGAATTGCCATTGGCGTTGGCGTTAGTCGTGTAAGCCACCGCCGTGTCGATGATCCCGTAGATCGTGACCGAACTCTGCGCGTGCGCCGCGCCGGCAAAAACCGTCCCCGCCAGCGCAACTGCGCCGGCAATTTTCATCTTCCGCATTTTTCCTCCTGTAGTTGTCGAAAAGACGGCGCCGCGTAGACCGATCTATTGAATTTGCCGGCTATCGTGTAACGCCATCTAGTGGTGTCGTTGTCAGATCCTTGCGATTTCTTTCATGAAAGTTGATCTTCGATGCATGGTTTGCATCGGTGGCTAAAGACGGTGTCGGCGAAGTGCCCTACTCAGAATCGGGTTGCCGGGAAGGATGTGCAGCAGAGAAAGCCGGCAATTTCTCGCACTCTGCAGCTATCGCCCGCAATTCCGGATAGGGCTCCAGATCCACATCAAAGCGCTGGGCGTTGAACAGCTGCGGCACCAGGCAGCAATCCGCCAGGCTCGGCAAATCGCCGCAGATAAAGCGTCCGCGCAACGGCGATGACGAGATCTGAATCTCGAGCCCTTGCAATCCGAGACGGTTCCAATGATGAATCCATCCTTTTTTCTGCTCTTCGGATACACCCAGAACGCCAGTCAAATACTTCAGAACGCGCAGATTGTTCAACGGATGCATCTCGCAAGCGATAGTCGCCGCCACCTGGCGCACGTATGCGCGTCTGGCTGCGTCACTTGGCAGAAGCGGCTCCTGCGGATAACGCTCTTCAAGGTATTCAAGAATGGCAAGCGATTGGCTGATTAAGCCGGAACCGTCATCCAGCACAGGGACTAACGACTGCGGGTTCAATGCTTGAAAATCCGCACCGAACTGCTCGCCGCCATTGCGATTCAAATGCACTGCCCGATAGTCGAACGGCAATCCTTTCAGATTCAGCGCGATCCGGACGCGATAGGACGATGAACTGCGAAAGTAGTTATAGAGAATTCGTTCGGTGTTCACTCTTTCAGACTCCGAGATATTGGTGAATAAGCGCCGTTTCGCACGCCAACGCATCTGACTCGCCAGACCACACCACACGTCCTTTCTCGAGCACAAAATGGCGATCGGCCAGTTTAAGAAGCGGCTTGATGTTTTTGTCGATCACGATCTGGGCCAGTCCTTCCCCCTTGAGCGAGCGCAACGCAGCCCAGATTTCCTGCCGGACCAGTGGCGACAGGCCTTCTGTTGCCTCGTCCAGTACCAGCAACGTCGGATTTGTCATTAATGCGCGTCCAATGGCCAGCATCTGTTGTTCCCCTCCAGACAATTGCCAGCCTTGATGACGACGACGCTCTTGAAGACGCGGGAACAGTCCATAGACACGCGCCAGGGTCCACGGCGCACCCGCCATCTTTTGGCGCGGCGCGCGCGCCGTGGCCACCAGATTCTCTTCCACGCTCAGATTGGGGAACACTTGGCGCCCCTCCGGCACCAAGCCCAACCCCATGCGCGCAATCTCGTGCGAGGGCGCGGAGTGAATGTCTCTGCCTGCCAACGTGATGCGTCCGCGCTGCGCGCGCAGCAGACCGAACAGGCATTTGATCGTGGTCGAACGTCCCATCCCATTACGGCCGAGGAGCGTTACCACTTCACCGGGACGCACGTCGAAATCAACCCCGAATAGCGCTTGTGCCTGCCCGTAGGACGCATTGAGGTTTTCCACCTCCAATAGTGCCGCCATGCTCATTCCTCCTCGCCCAGATAGATCGCTTTCACCTCAGGGTGATTGCGGATTTCATCCGGAGTGCCGCAGAACATCACCTTGCCGTAGACCAAGACGGTGATGCGATCCGCCAGCGCAAAAACCGCCTCCATGTCGTGCTCCACCAGCAAGATCCCATATCGTCCTTTCAGGCGCTGCAGCAACGCCACGACTGCGGCCGACTCCTGGCCGCTCATCCCGGCCATCGGCTCGTCAAGCAGCAAGAAGCGCGGCTCTGCGGCCAATGCCATCGCCAATTCCAACTGTCGCCGCTGGCCGTAGGCCAACTCGCCGGCGGGAGTATTTCCGATTGGCGCCAGACCGACTTCCATCATCACCGCGTCTGAGATCGTCGCGAGGTCTCGTTGTCCCAGCAGCGATCGGAAAAACGAAAATCCATGACGCCGCGCGCCGTGAGCGGCAAGCATGACGTTCTCACGCACGGTGAATTCTTCGAATACAGCGGTGATCTGGTAGGAACGCAGTAACCCGCTGCGTGCGCGATGAGATACGCCTAGCGCGGATACATTGCGGCCATCAAAATGAATCGTTCCTGCGTCGGCGCGCAATTCCCCGGACAGCTGATTAACGAGCGTGGTTTTTCCAGCGCCATTGGGACCGATGATGGCGTGCAGTTCTCCGGGGCGGATATCCAGGTCAACCTGATCCGTCACCAGCAATCCGCCGTATCGCTTGGTCAGCCCGCGGGTTTCAAGTAGCGCTTGATTCATCGCGTCTCCTCACCGGCCAGCTTTGCCGAAATCAGAGTTGCCGCGCTCTCCGGGTTGTTTCTGGATGCGAACCAAGCATCTATTTTCAACAACGCGCCGACGATGCCTGCGCGCCCCATCAAGGCAACCAACACAATCATCGGACCGAATACGGCAGCCCAATGATCCGTGTATGCCTTGAGTATTTCTTCCATCCCGAGAAACGCCATCGCTCCGAGTAAAGGACCGGAGACGGAGCCCATTCCGCCGAGTACGACCATCACAATGAGATCGCCAGACATCGACCAGGCCAAGGAGCTCGGCGAAGCAAATGCATTCAGGTTCGCGAACAACATTCCGGCCAAAGAACACCCCACCGCGGAAATCACATATGCGACGAGCTGATATTTCTGCGCCGGGAATCCCAGAGCATTGATACGGCGAGCATTTTGACGAGCCCCCCTCAAGACCATGCCGAAGGGGGAACCGTGAATTCGCCACATCGCCAACAAGGCAGCGCACAAGATGACAAAGGCTGTGTAGTAAAGGCTCTTGAGATCGCCCAGGTTGAGCGGGCCGAACACCGATGGCGAAGCAATTGTCATCCCATCGTCGCCGCCGTACTGCTTCAGGCTGACGAAGATGAAGTACCCCATCTGGGCAAATGCCAGCGTAATCATGATGAATGCGATCCCACTGGTGCGCAGGCTGATGAATCCTGTCACAACACCCAAGATCGCGCACACGATCACGCAAGCGGCAAGATGCACCCAGCCGGCGTCAATCCCATAGAAGGCCGGAATGGCAACGCAATAGGTTCCGACACCAAAGAACAGGGCATGGCCAAAGCTGACCAGACCGCCATATCCCAATGCCAGATTCAGCGCGACCGCCGCCAGCGAATAGACCAGCATGCGGGCAAACAGGGTGATGAAGAACGGTTCTCCAATCCACTCAGCGACGATGGGCAAGAGCGCCAGCGCTCCCAGCAAGATCAGCGGAATCCAGAACGCGAAGCCTCGTACATTTTTTGGCGAAACCATTACTTCCCTCCTGCAGGAAACAGGCCGTTTGGTTTGACGGCTAGAACCACTGCCATCAAGACATACACCAGCATGGATGCAACCGCCGGCCCGGCAGCCGTGGCAGTCTCGCGATCCATCAGAGTGCGGAAGAGCTGCGGAAGAAATGCCCGGCCCATTGTGTCGGCAATGCCGACAATCAGCGCGGCATAAAGAGCGCCGCGAATAGAACCGATTCCGCCGATCACAATCACAACCAGCGTCGCAATCAGCACCGGCTCGCCCATTCCGGATTGAATCGACAAGATGGGGCCTGCCATCACGCCGGCCAGGCCGGCCAGTACGGCGCCGATGGCAAACAGCAATCCGTTCAGGAGCCGAATATTGATGCCCAAGGCGCCAATCATCCCAGGATTCACCGCGCCGGCGCGAATCAGCATGCCGAGACGGGTTCCATTGATCATCCATTGCGATCCAGCCGCCACCAGCAAGCCCGTGACGATGATGGCAAGGCGATAGGCCGGGTAACTGATGCCGAAGATATCGACCGTTCCCTCCAGGATCGCGGGCAGCGGCAGAAAATATGGCTGGGGGCCGAAGATAATGCGAACGAGTTCGTTGAAGAACAGCACTAGCCCGAAAGTGGCCAAGACATGGTCAAGGTGATCGCGGCGATACAGGCGCGCAATCACCAGGCGCTCCAGCGCCATGCCTACGACGGCGCATCCGGCCAGGGCGGAAATGACAGCCCAGGCAAAATTCCCGCCGTATTCATAACCGAGCGCTGAAAAATATGCTCCCAGCATATAAAGCGAGCCGTGTGCCAGATTGACGAAGCTCATGATGCCGAAGACCAAGGTCAGGCCTGCCGCCAGGAGAAACAGCAGCACGCCATATTGGACGCCATTGAGCAACTGTGTGGCGATCTGCATGAGGAAATCCATGACTCACTTCCTTACGCACAGGGTGCTATAGCTATCGGTATGGTTGGTGAGCGCCACACCGCTTTGCCTGACTTCGACACGGCCGCCGTTCTTGATCACGTCGAAGATGTAGTAGTTCTGCACCGGCATGTTGTTATTGTTGAACCGGAACGGTCCCCGCACCGAACGAAACTCGGCGCCCGCCGCCTTCACTGCCGTGGCGAAAGCCTTCCGGTCGCTGGTGTTCCCGCCGGCCTTTTGCACGGCCAGATCGAGCAACCGCGCGGCGTCGTAGCCGGTAGCCGCATATTCGCTGGGAATCCGCTTGTATTTAGCCTGGAAGGCGTCAACGAATTTCTTATTGTCAGGCGTATCCAGGGCGGCGTCCCACATGGCGCCGTAGACGCTTCCCACCGCCGCATCACGCAACGCCGGCATCGTGGTGCCATCCACGGTGAAGATGGAGAACATCGGTAATTTCCCCAGCAGTCCTGCCTGGCTGAATTGCTTCACAAAATTCACGCCCATCCCGCCGGGATAGAAGACAAATACCGCATCTGCTTTAGCCGCCTGGATTTGCGATATTTCCGCGGAATAGTCTGCTTGGCCAACCTGGGTGTAGAGCTCGTCCGCCGGCTGTCCTTGATAGAAGCGCTTAAAGCCGGTCAGCATGTCCTTACCGGCCTGGTAGTTCGGCGCCAGCAGCACCACCCGTTTGAAATTCCTGGATTTCACGTACTGGCCAACCGCCTCCGCGGTACCGTCGTTCTGCCATGCAACAGAGAACACATTGGCGGCGCACGATGCGCCTGCCACGGGGGAAGGCCCCGCATTGGTACCTATCGCCACTACGCCGGAATCGACAATGGTCTTAAGGGTGGCCATAAAGACATTAGAGAATCCCAAGCCGACGATCGCGTCTACTTTGTCCTTTTCGACAAACTTGCGAACGACCTGCGCGCCGATTTCAGGCTTTAATTGGTCGTCTTCCTTAAAAAGGGTGACAGTCCGCCCGCCCAATTTCCCGCCGTTCTGTTCGACTGCCAGATTGAAGCCGTCAACCTGATCCTGGCCAACTACCGCCTGGCTGCCCGTCAGCGGGGCCGAAAAACCGATTTTGAGTGCATCGGCAGCGACGGCAGGCATATTCGCCCAACATGCCAGGGCAGTTGCACCAGCAGTAATCGCTTTCGTGTATTTCATTCTGTCTCCTCTCCTGTGTCGTTATGTATATGGCGCCGCGACGATGGCGGCGTCTTATTTTAGAATCCGACGAAGACCCTGCCGTCCTCGATCCGAATCGGATAGGTTTTGACGTCTTCGGTCAGCGGCGCGCACATGGCCTTGCCATTGCGAATGTCAAACTTCCCCTGGTGCAAAGGACATTCGATTTCATGTCCGTCAAGAAATCCGTCACATAGCCTGGCGTGTCCATGCGTGCAAATGTTGTCGGTGGCAAAAACCTCGCCATCAACACGATATAAGGCAAGGTCTTTTCCTCCCACGGCCAGGCCGACCACGTCATCCGCCGGAATCTCGTCTACCGTACCGGCATCGAGCCATTGTTCGCTGAGTTGATCGCTCATCATTCCCTTAGCATTCCCTTAGATCGGATAGATCAACGAGTTCGGAATCATTTCCGAGTCGTAGATGCACAGTTTCGACTTGAAGCGCATCCCTTCCGGGGTCATGCTGACCTCGTCAAGATAACGTCCGACATTAAAGACCGTCGTCTCCTGGCTCAGCTTGGTGCGCAAGATCGAGTAGTTGGCTTCCACCTTCAGGACATCGCCCTCCTTCGCCTTCAGCAACGGCAATCCCGTCACATTCAACTGGTAATAGGGATCATGAAAGAGGGTTTCGCGGATGCCATACACACGGTCATGCAGCATCCCTTTGCTGATGAAAGACAGCGTCGCCAGTGGGAAACCCCTCTCATAATTTTCCCGGGGCTGCACCTTATAGATGCACTCGTCGGTAAAGAAATCCGGCCATTCTTCCCATCGTCCGTTACTGGTGACTTCGGCATATTTTGCATAGAGCTGGCAGAGTTCAACATACAAGCTTGCATCCATCATCAGACCTCCATTACCTTGCGCCAGTAGTCATACATGCCGCGAATGAGTGTTTCAGTAACCATGTGCTCTGTATCGCGGCAATCGCGGCCGTCAAGCTCGGCCAGCGTGCGATGCGCCGGTTTCTGCTCGAAGCCGCACTGCGAGAATTCGATCACCTCCCCATCGTCGGCGGAAACAAAACCGGCAGGGCCGAACAGATTTGCCTGAATCAGGCGCCGCTCGGTCATTTCTTCGCTATCGTCTTCGAAACCGAAATGGGTCCAGACAAAATCGAATGAGCCGGTACCGTTAGGCTGGATGTGGCGGGTCGAAACGCTATTGACCTGCTGCTGGAAGATCACGCTTGGGAACACCGTCATCATGACGGCGGTCGGACCATTCCACCAATCTTCCTGGACGATGTCGAGCAAGCGCTTGTCATGCACTTGCATGCTCTCCTTGAAGCTGCTTACGCCGGCGGTCACTTCGTTCTTGACGCCCCCCGTGCCGCGCGTGGAGATCATTGCCGCGTGGCGGAACTTGTCGTCCATGCGCAACTGGGACTTGTTATCCGCGCGCCACAAGCCATAGGTCACGAACCAGGTATGCAACAGGCCCGGATGGTAAGGGTCCTTGATGTTTTCCTGCATCAGCTTCCAGTTGCCGGGAATGCGCTGGCGGTTGTACCCCAGGATCTTCAGCCGGCGGCCGTTGAACAAGCGATCGAAATAAGCCAGAATCTGGGGACCAAGAAAGTCCTCCAGCGAATCCACATCATGATCAAACGAGGCGAATACCACTCCGCCGCGCCGTGCCACCTTGAGCTTGGTCAGACCGTTCTCTTCGACCTTGAAGTCGCCCGGCATGCCGCCGTTGACCTTGCCGTCCTGCTTGACGCCGCGGCGGAACGGAACCCCTTGAAGATCGCCATTTAACTTGTAGTTCCACTGGTGATAGGGACACACCAGCTCCTTCCTGTTGCCGCTTCTTTCTCGGCAGAACTGCATACCCCGGTGGGCACATACGTTCTCGACCACATTAATTTCACCGTCGGCGTCGCGGATCATTACCACCGAGCGTTCGCCTACGACCGTCCTCTTGAAATCACCGTGATTCGGAATCTCGGCTTCCAAGCCGACATAATTCCAATGCCCGCGATAGAAGAAACGCTCTAATTCACGCCGATAGAGCGCCTTGTCTGTATACGCCCAGAAGGGAATACGGCTGGAACCGTCGCCTTCCCATTTCTGCTCCAGCGGAAAAGCCTCGCCAGGATGTTGCATGTCGACTCTCCTGTTCTGACGTCCGTTATGCCGTTACCCGAACGCGGATCGCGCCAAGACCCTCGACGAAGCCTTCCATCAGGTCTCCGGACGATACTGCGTTCACGCCTTCCGGCGTGCCGGTCATGATGATGTCGCCGGGTTCCAGCGCCTCGTACTGCGAGAGGTAAGCGATACTCTCCGCCACCGACCAAATAAGCTCCGATACATTGGAACGCTGCCTCGGTTGGCCATTAACCGCCAACGCAATCTCTCCACCGGTAATGTGCCCGACGCTCGCGACGGAATGGATGGGGCCAATTGGAGCCGAGTCGCGGAATGACTTACCGAATTCCCAAGGGCGCCCCTTCTCGCGAGCATCCAGCTGCAAATCCCGGCGTGTCATGTCCAGGCCAACTGCGTAACCATAGACATACGACAACGCCTCATCGACGCTAATGTTCTTGCCACCGCGGCCGATCGCTACGACCAACTCGATTTCATGATGGAAATTCGATGTCATGGGGGGATAGGGAATGCGGGTTTCACCTTCGCCTGCCCGCACCGCCGCGCAGGCCGGTTTCATGAAGAAGAACGGAGGATCGCGCTCTGGGTCCTTACCCATTTCACGGGCATGGGCAGCATAGTTTCTGCCGACGCAGAAAATACGATTGACTGGAAATGCATCTCCACTGCCTGCGATATCAAGGCTGGTGACGGGAGCAACGGGTACGGCGTAGTTCATGAAATCTCCGATTGAAGATGAGTCTGGCCGCCAATGCGGCCAAATGCATTAGTTGAAGGGTCGGTTATCAGGCGGCCGCTCGCGCAAGGCGCTCTTCGCGCCAGAATCCAATGGCCTGCTGTGCCGGTCTGTCCGAATAACTAAAGAGAATGGCGTCACGCTGAGCACGCAGCTGCAGCGCGCTCCACGATGGCACGACGAATACGTCGTTTTCCTGGAATCTCAGAACCTGATCGCCCACCAATGCTTCGCCCTCTCCCTCCAGGCAGACATAGACAGTGGCGTCGGTGCTGCGATACGGCAAACTTTCGAATCCCTGCGGCAGAAGTTGAATGAATGCGCCCATCGTGGGCATCGGCGACGCCCCTGTGGCGGGATTGACAAACCGTTGCTTGTGGCCGTGATGCTGATCGACCTCTCCCTGCGCAACCATCTTCAGGGCCGCGCGAGTTTGCGCAAACGGATAGACAAAGACTTTGGTGGGGGAATTTGTCGGCTGATGGAAGTCGACGGGCAGCATGTTACTGCCGTATCGCGCCAGGGCATCACCCTCAGGACGACTGACGCTCTGAGAATGCTCTTCCCCCGGCTCGGCAAAGCCCGCATCGAAAAATCTTGCAAGGGGAATGTCCAGACCGTCTAACCAGACCACCGGCTCTTGGCCAAGATTTCCATGGTCATGCCAAGTCCATGCCGGCGTAATAATGAAATCGCCACGTCGCATGGTGGTTCGCTCGCCATCCACTGCTGTGTAGGCGCCTTCGCCATCCAACACCAGGCGCAGCGCGGATTGAGTATGGCGGTGCGCCGGCGCCACCTCACCCGGCATGATCAACTGCAGGCCTGCATACAGGCTTTGTGTCACCGATGAATTTCCGCGAAGACCGGGGTTTTCCAAGATCAGAACCCTGCGTTCTGCCTCCTCCGCGCTGATCAGACTACCGGCCTGCATGACGTGCTTGCGCACGTCCGAGTACTTCCAGAGAGTGGGCGTTATTGCAGGCGCCGGAGACCTCGGCACAAGACGGCCCAGCACTTCCCAAAGCGGCGTCATGCTGAATTGGTTGATCAGATCGTAATACTGGCGACGCTCCGCCCGCACGAAATCCGGTACGTCAGCTTTCATCTCGCATTCCTTGTTCTCTTAGTTGGCACTCGCATAAAATGCGTCGGCATAAATGTGTTCCATCGCTATTCCTTTGGATTTGGCGATGAGCGTGGCAGCCTCGACCATTGGCGGTGCTCCGCACAGATAGGCGCGCCAGTCCCTCAGATCCTTCCAATCTTTCGATACGGAATCGGTCACGAGCCCGACTCGATGGGCAGCGCCAGGCTCGTTGGTGGCGATCACCACCTGCACATGCAAATTGGGATTGATTTCGGAAAGCTGTTTTAGCCAGTCTTGGCCGTAGATATCGGCGGAAGAGCGCACGCCGAAATAGAGATGAATCGGATTGGTCATCTTCATGGCGGTGGCAGAACGAACGATCGACAAGACGGGAGCCAGCCCCGTCCCTCCGGCGATGCAAAGGACAGGACCCTCGTGCTTCTTACGCAGATATGCAGTTCCCATCGGGCCGGAAACGCGCACTTGGTCCCCTACCTTCAACTCCTTGAATACATAACCCGTGACGCGTCCATTCGGCACGTAGCGGATGTGGAATTCGAGCGTATCGTCTTCTGGCAAACCCGCCATCGAATAAGGCCGAATGTGCTCCGGGGTGAATTGCAGAATGGCATATTGCCCGGGAGAAAACGAAAGGGGCTTGGGCGATTTGAGAACCAGACGCTTGATATCGTGCGTCAGGTCTTCGATTGCCGCCACGCTTGCCCTGAGAATTCGTGCAGGATGCGCCACGATCTCATCGGGCTCGGGAATTTCGACGACACAATTCTCCGTCAGCACGCTCATGCACGCCAGGACGTGATTTCCCTCGCCAAGATTGGTGATTTTGGCATCACCCGCCGACTCCAGAACCTTCCCCTCGATTACTTTGCAGCGACAGGTACCGCAACGCCCCGCGCGGCAGCTGTAAGAAACAGGAATCCCATTTTCCTGCAACACCTCCAACAGGTTGTCTCCAGCCTTAACGGCCAGCGAACGCCCAAGGGGTTGCACCACGAGTTCCATACCTGTCTCCTTCTGCCTACTTAGATTTATTTAGTTTGGTGAGGCGATTATAGGAAGCGGGTATTTATAAATATATAGTATTCTCTGAATTTCAAAAATCACGAACGGTGATATTACTCAGGCGACTCCAATGGAACTCAAAGACATCGACCTTAACCTGCTGGTGGTCTTCAATCAGCTTCTGATCGATCGCCGGGTTTCGATTGTTGCCGAGAAACTTGGGCAGACTCAGCCGGCCATCAGCAATGCACTCAATAGACTGCGGCGCCATCTCGGGGATGAGCTGTTTCTGCGCACGTCCAAAGGCATGGAGCCAACATCGCTGTCGATCCAGCTGGCCGAGCCGATTGCCTATGCATTGAGCGCCATCCATAGCACGCTGAACCAACAAGCGCTATTCGATCCGGAACGAACCAGCCGGACCTTCACGATCGGGATGACGGATATTGGAGAGATTTACTTTCTTCCACGACTGATGGATGCTTTGGCCAGTATCGCTCCCAACATATCAATCAATACGGTGCGCAATACAGCCATCAATCTCAAGGATGGCATGGAGTCTGGTCACGTTGACCTGGCTGTGGGCTTACTTCCGCAGTTAAAGGCCGGCTTCTTTCAGCAACGTTTGTTTGAGCAAAAATATGTCTGCCTCCTGCGTCGCGGGCATTCGTTGGACAAGAAGAAGATGAGTGTGGAGGAGTTTTCTCAGGCAGAACACGTGATGGTGGTCGCCTCCGGCACTGGTCACGCCAAGCTTGATGACGCAATCGAACGGAAGGGAATCCGCAGAAATATACGATTGACCGTGCCGCATTTCGTGGCCGTCGGGCACATTCTCTCTACGACTAATATGATTGCGACCGTACCGGAACGGTATGCTCGCCAGTGCCTGGAGCCATTCAATCTGCGATTCTTAGAACATCCCGTGGCTTTGCCCGAAACCGGGATCAATGTCTTTTGGCATGCCAAATTTCACAAAGAGCCGGGGAACCAGTGGATGCGCAGGCTGATTTTCGATTTGTTCTCGGATAAGAAAAGCGCGGGCAATACCAAGAGCAAATGAGCTGCGGACAATGAATTCGCCGTTATCCCGGCCGCTTAGCGCTCACTTGTCGTTGACTTGATCAGTTTGACCCATTCCTTCAGGATCTGTTTGTAGTAGCTATCGTCATGGCGCCATAAGCGATTAATTGCCATGCCTCGCACCAGGTTCAGGGTCAAATTAAGTATCGACGTCGCCTGCTTATTGGATATTCCGGCTTCACGAAACACCTTGAGCCAGAGTTCATTTGTTGTATTGCGATAGTTCTGCATCACCGGCAGGATTTTTTCCATCAGATCCACATCGGTTCTGGCGACGATGATGACCTCCAATGCGGCAATAAAAGGCCAGTCAAAGTACACGCTCAAGCTATCTGCAATGAATCCTTCAATGGGGTCCTTAACAGCCTGTTTCGATTTCGCGACGCGTTGGCCACGCTCGATTGATACGTCGAAAACGGCGGCGGTTGCAGCCACCACGAGTTCTGCCTTGGAATTGAAGTGATGCATTAATGCACCATTCGAGAGACCTGAACGCGTGGCGACTTCCTTGGTTGTCAAGCCGGCGTATCCCTTTTCCATCAGGACTTCAATTGCCGCCGTCAACAAACGGTCCCGGGCTTCTCGCGTTCGGTCATTTTGCGTCCTGCGAGGCGGCTTCTTCGACACGCGGTTTTCCTCACTCTCCGGCATGGGCGCCAGAGTATTGGCTGCTTCTGCGTGCAGATTAAGCGAGGGAAAACTGGTAGAGGTCATGTTTGGCTTCAAAGTTACTTGCGTGCACTCATTATACTGCTCCAGGCACGCTTCTCCGCACGCGCGAGCGCGCTGGACGCGATTGCCGAAACGACTTGTTTGCCATGCCGGCGGCACGATACGTACGGCTGCGAAGCCGGCTCTATCCACGCATGCAAGATCTTTAGCCGAAGACTGGGAGCTTCTTTGACAACTCCAGAAAACCAAACCGGGATAGGGGAAAAATATAGAGAAAATTCTGATGCTTACATGGCGGGGACGCAGCCGGCACATGCCGGCCTTTGGGGACCTCTACAACATCATCCAGACAACTATCAGGCACTACGCCGTCTTCATAAATCCAGCACGAGAATTGACGACTTTGATCGAGAGCAGCATGGTGTGAACTGGTCCCCCCTGGCCCGTTCGTCGTCGCTCAGATACTGATCCCGATGATCCGGGATACCGTCGCATATCTTGGTCAGGCAGGTCCCGCAGATGCCCTGTTCGCATGAAACTGGAATCTCAATCCCCTTTCGCGCAAGCGCCTCAACCACGGTCTGATTGCCTGGAATCTCGACCATTTCACCGGTGCTTTTGATTCTGACGGCGAATGCATCGCCGTCTTCAGCCGGCGCGGCCGTAAATGCCTCATAGTGCAAATGCGCCCATCGGATCTGCTCGCATGTGTCCCGCACGTATTTGAGAAATCCCATGGGGCCACACGCATAGGCATGGGAATCCTCCGTTGCACGGCGCAATATGTCCGCCACAGAAGGCTTTTCCGTGGTTGTATCGTTGTCGAACCAGAACGAAACCTTTTCGCGCAATGGCGACTGCAGTATCAAATCGTGGAAGGCCGTCCTTTCAGCGCTACGGGCAAAATAATGCAGGTGAAACTTTGCATCTTGCGCCAGCAACTGCCACGCCATTGCCATCAGCGGAGTAACCCCGATGCCGCCAGCCAGCAAGACGACTTCATGGTTCCCTGAAGCCAGGTGAAACAGATTTCTCGGCTCCCCGATCTGCAATTCATCGCCCAAATCGACCAGTCCGTGCATCGCTTTAGACCCGCCCCGGGTGTTCGGGTCCAATAGAACGCATATTTGATACCTGTCTGTGCGCGCTGGATCATTGCATAACGAATATTGACGCACCAATCCGTTGGGCAGATAGACGTCGATATGCGATCCGGCGCTAAACGATGGCAATGCCTTGCCATCCATTCGTTCCAATTCAAAAAGGCAAATGTCCAATGCCGCCCGCCGCTTCTCGACGACACGAACCGAGATTGTTTTGCTAGTCATGAAGAAATACTCTGGGACGGAAGTTACGCCGTCCCGTCCAAAGTGAGAGAAATACCGGTTAATTCTTCAGAGGGCACTTATCGTGATAAGCGTCCTCCACCGATTTGAACGGCGTGGCCAGCGTTTTGAGGCTCAATCGGCCCTTTTCGTCTTTGGCCACTTCCAGGACGTGCATGTCCTGAATAGGGAAGTTGTTGTTATTGAACCGAAACGAACCGCGTACCGACTTGAAATCGGCCGCTTTGAGTGCTGCCATGAATGCGGGCTTGTCGGCGACATTCCCACCGACCTTCTTAATGGCAGACTCCAGCAGCTGTGCCGCGTCATAGCTTTGAGCCGCATAGTTCGATGGAATCCGGCCGTATTTCTTTTCGAATTCATCCACGAATCGCTTGCTTGCAGGAATGTCAATATCCGGACCCCAGAAACTGCCGCTCACCATGCCCAACGCATTGTCGCCAATGGAGGGAAGATTAATTGCATCCGCCACAAAGACCGACAGAAGCGGCACCTTCTTCATGAGGCCTGCTTGCGCATATTGTTTTGCAAAGCTAACGCCAAGCCCGCCAGGGAAGAAGGCAAATACGGCATCGGGCTTGGCAGAACTCACCTGAGAAATCTCTGCCGCAAAATCCAGCTGGTTCAGCTGCGTATAGAGCTCGTCGACGACCTCGCCTTTGTAGTGGCGTTTGAAACCTGCCAAGGTGTCCTTGCCGGCCTGGTAGTTTGGCGCCATTAACAGCACCCTCTTGTAACGCTGGTCGGACGCATATTTTCCGACCGCCTCGGCGGCCTGATCGCCCTGCCACGCAGTGATAAATTGATAGGGAGAGCATTGAGCACCGGCGATCTGTGAAGGCCCGGCATTAGAGCCGATGAGGAATACTTGCTGGTCCGTCACATACTTATGAACGGCCATCATGATGTTGGAGAAAGAGACGCCGGTGATGATTGGCACCTTCTCCTTTTCAATCAGGCGCCTTACCGCCTGATTTGCCACATCCGGTTTCAGCTGCGTGTCTTCCTTGATAACTTGAACCGGAACACCTCCCAACTTCCCGCCATTGCGTTCGACCACCAGCATGAAGCCGTCATATTGATCGCGGCCAATAGACGCCTGTGCCCCGGAAAGCTCGCCGATGAAACCGATCTTTATCGGCGTCTGGGCGCTGGCCGGTTGTAGCGTGGCCCCCACAAAAGCGACGATTGCCGCCACTTTCAGCTTATTCCACATCATTGTCTCCTTTTAGAATTATTGGCCCTGCAAATTGATCAGACCGAAGTCACCTGCTCCTTCTTCCCTGATTTCGCCTCAACGCTGCGCAGCTCCTCTTCCAGCATGCGCTCGAGCGCACGACGCATTCGCACCGGGCCGGCATCTACGCTCAAGAGTACCGGCTTCATGTCCCAGAAATTGGAATCGCCGAGGGCGGATTGCTGCGCATCCAGCATGGGCTTGTCCTGCTCCTCGAATGCGAAGCGTCGCAACTCCGCATACTGTGCCGCTTCGTCTTCCGACATCACGGTGCCGGATGGCAGCGCTGCGGCAAAGTGATAGTGGGTCGTACGTTCCGTTTCCGGAGTCAGGATGTGGACGCCGTAGTACCACCCTTTGTCTTCCCGCTCTCCGCCCGGAACATGCACGCCCGAGTCCAGGATGAAGCTGCTGGGCGGAATCCATCGCATGTTGGTCCACATATCGACGTGTTTGCCATCCCGCTTGTAGAGCATGTCAAAGATTCCTGGAACGCCAACGTTCGGCATCCAGCGGTTACACAGGATGTGCGTGCCCTCTTCCTTGACCACCTGATCGGCCCCTACCTGCTCCGGACTGCCGAGCAAACCATCGTGCAAGTATGTGATGTGGCTCAGATCCAGCAGGTTCTCAGCCATCAATTCATAGTTGGCGTTGATGTGGATATAGCCTCCGGTGCTGGTCCGGTAGCCGGAGTTCGGCTCCAGCACGCGGTAATCGGGGATTTGATCCGGATTAGCAATTTCGTCCCCCATCCAGATCCACAACATGCCGTGCTTTTCGTGCACCGGATACGAACGCACCTTGGCCGCAGCGGGAATTTTCCCGTCGCCATGCGGATTCTTGACGCATTTCCCTGAACAATCGAACTGCAATCCGTGGTATCCGCATTCGATTGCATCGCCACGGATCGTCCCGAGATGCAGGGGAATGAAGCGATGTGGGCAACGATCCTGGAGCGCCACGGGCTCCCCGTTCTGCTTGCGATAGAAAACCACTTGTTGGTCGAGCAGAGTGCGATGAAACATCTCGCCGGGCTTTACTTGCGCGTCCCAGCATGCGACATACCAAGCGTTCTTGATGAATGCCATTTGAAGTCTCCTGATGTGAATAATTATTTGTTTCAGAAATTCTACACCACAAAACAAACAGAGCAAGCGGTTTGCAAATTAATTTCGAATATTGGATTTCTGCCCCGCGTCGAGGACTTGCACTGTGGAGCCGCCAAAAAATGCGTCTATTTCCAAGAGAGGGGCATTGCACCGCAGCATAATCAACGCGAACGATGCTCCCCCCTATCGCTCCTCCATCCGGGAAATGGCCCACTGTTTACTCCTCTGCAAGGCAGAGGGAGTTCCATCCTCCGTATGGCTTGAACGGCCTGCATTTTCATACGCCATCGGATTCCGGGCGAGAAACAATGACGCCGCGAGCGATTTCAAACCACAAAAAAAAACGGCGCATTGTCCATGCGCCGCAACCTCAAAGAACTATTTCAAGCAAGGTGATGCCAGCGTCAGAAGCGGGTACGCATACCGACGCCCAGTTGGGTCTGATTCATGAAACCATTGGCCGACGAAACGCGATAGCCATCGGTCAGCTTCATGTAGTCGGCGGCAACGTACAGTTCAGTGCGCTTGGACAGGTGATAGAACATGGAGCCGTACACCGTCGTTTTCTTGCCGGAACCGGTGGCGGTGGCGGTGGATGCATCGGTATATGCATTCAAGGTTCCGCTGCCGTCGGCACTGTAGGCGGCATTGGTGGCCCGCATGACCTGGTAGCCGACCTCATAATCCATCACGCCTTGCGGAGTGAATTTCGCCGACACGGTCCAGGCATTGTCGGTACGCTTGCCCAGCACGCCTTGCTCCGCGGTGTAGTGAAAGTAACCGGCATTGAGTCGCGTGATGCCGAATATGTAGCTTCCGCCCAGGGAATACGATTTGTGCTTTTCCGTGGTGGCATTGAGTTTGTTGTTGGTGTTGGCCTCGTTGTAGAAACCGGAGACCACGTAGTTCGAACCGTTGTAGCCTAGCGCGAACGACTTGGTCGATCCGCTGTTGATGGAGCCGGCGACTTCGCCGAACTGGTAGCCGACGCCGGCCACCAGACCGTTATCGAACACCTTCTTCCACACCAGGCCGTTGTCGTAACGGGTACCCGTCGCGCTGCCGGCGTAGAAGATCATCTGCTTGAAGTTGTTGTTGTTGGTGAAGCCGCCTTCGCTGTAGCCGATCGCCTTCGAACCGTAGGCATCGCCATAGACCTGGGCGAAATCGCGCGCCAGGGTGTTCTGCCGGCCCAGGGTGACCTGGCCGAAGGTCTTCTTGTCTTGCAGGCCGACCCAGGAGTCGCGGTTGAAGAGCACGCCCGGAGTATCCATTTCACCGGTGCCGACCACGTATTCGGCTTCCAGCTTGAAGATGGCGCTCAAGCCGCCGCCCAGGTCTTCATTGCCCTTGAAGCCGATGCGGTTGCCGCTGAACCAGGCGGTCGAGATGCCGGTCAGCCTGGAGCCGTTCTTGTCGGCATTGTTCTGGGTGCTGATCGTGGCGTCGATCAAGCCATAGATGGTGACGCTGGATTGCGCATGGGCGCTGCCGGCTCCCAGCACGGCAAGCGCCGCCATTCCGGCAAGTTTGGTCTTCATAGGGTGGTCTCCAATATTTGAATTTGAATAAGCTGGATTGGCTGCAATCCAGTGGAGGCACTATAAAATTTCGAATCTTACGACCAGCTTTCATTCCCCCAGGACGCTGTGCGTTTTAAGCAACGCGGGCGCGTTCTGCCTCTGGACGAACCGTCAATGACCCGCAACCGGAATCGCGACAGTAACGATCAGGCCGCTATGGCCAGCGGGCGCCGACAGGACGACCTGGGCGCCGATGACCGCGGCGATCTCGGCCACGATGGCCAGCCCAAGGCCGGTTCCGTCGGCCTGGCTGGAACTGATGCGATAAAACCGCTCGAACACGCGCTGCCGTTCCTCGGCGGGAATCCCCGGTCCGTTATCCGCGACCATCAGGACGATCTTCGTTTCGTCCATGTCGAGCGAGGTGGTCACCACCCCGCCTCGCGGGGTGTAGCGCAAGGCGTTATCGACCAGGTTCGCGATCAGCTCGTGGTACATGCCGCCTTGGGCGGTAATGCTGCCATGCGCACAATCGAAGCCGAGGTCGATGCGCTTGTCCTGGGCGAACATGGCGAACTCTTCAAAGACTTCCTGCACCACCAGTACCAGGTCGACGTTATCCAGCATCGCGTCCTGGCGCCTGTCGCTGGCCGCTTCCGCGCCGGACAGCGACAGCAATTGATTGACCAGGCGGATGCCATGCTGCAGGGAGACTTTCATGGCGCGCAGCGCCACATCCTTGCCGGATGCATCATCGCTATGCAAGCCGTAATCGACCTGCGTGGCCAGCACGGTGATCGGCGTACGGAGTTGATGGGATGCGTTGGCGATGAAGCGGCTATGCGCGGCCATCTGCTTGTCCAGACGGACGACGTAGTGATTCACCGCATCGACGATGGGCACCAGCTCATCCGGGATATCGGCCCTGGAGAGCGGCTCGAGCGAATCCGGCTTGCGGTGCTGCATATGGTCCCGCAGCCGCATCGCGGGGGCCAGCGCGCTGCGCACGCCAAGCGCCAGCAGCACGGCGACGAACAGCAATATCAGCAAATGCTGCAGCACCGCATGCTCCCATATCCGGTCGGAAAAGATCTTGTGTGCGCGCAAGGTCTGCGCCACTTCGACGATGACCATCTCATCGTCGGGAGCGGTGATGACCGATTGCCCATAGGCTGAAACGCGGATTTTCTCGCCCCTGAATTCCGTGCTGAAGAAATACGAGGATTCCTGCCCCAGCTTCACCGCCGGCAACGGGAGGTCTTCGGAACCGGCCAGTAAATTGCCGCTGGCCGATGTGATCCGATAAAAGACCCGGTCATGCGCGCTGGACTGGAACAGTTCCAATGCCGACGGCGGGACCGGCACCAGGAATACGCCATCGTCATAGCGTATCTGTTCCGCGATGACGCGCGCCGAGCCCAACAGCAAGCGGTCGTGGGTCGCCGTGGCCATGTCGACCGCATTCCGGTAGGTGATCCAACTGCTGACAGCGACAAAAATGCCAAGCGGGAACAGCAGCCAAAGCAGGAGCTGGCTGCGCAGGCTAGTCAAGAGCGCTGCCTTGCTTGAGGATGTAGCCCAGGCCGCGCAGCGTCACGATCGCCACGTCGCTTTGCGCCAGTTTCTTGCGCAGCCGGTGGATATAGACCTCGATCGCTTCCGACGAAGCCGACTCGCTCATGGCGAACAAGGCGTCGGCGATCATCTTCTTGCTGACCGTCTTCCCCGACTTGAGCATGAGCGTCTCCAGCACCGAATGTTCGCGCGGCGGCAGCGCCAGCATGGCGGAGTCGATCGAGAATGTCCTGGTATTGCTGTCATAGCACAAGGAGCCGCACTGCCAATAGGGACTCGGATGCTGCTCCGAGCGGCGCAGCAATGCGCGCATCCTGGCTTCGAGCTCTTTGACGGAAAACGGCTTGCCGAGGTAGTCGTCAGCGCCTAGGTCCAGGCTCGCCACCCGGCCCTCGATGGAATTGTTGGCCGTCAGCATCAGCACCGGCACCTTGCCGGCGCGCGCCCGCAAGCGCCGGACGACTTCGTTCCCGCTGAGTTTGGGCAAGGAGATATCCAGCACGACCAGGTCGTACTGCTGTGTCAGCAACAAATGATCCGCGCCGTCCCCGTCGTAGACGCAATCGACGGAATAATTGCTGCGTTCGAACGTCAACGACAGCCAGTCCGCCAAGGGCCGATGATCTTCAGCCAAGAGAATGCGCATTTTGCCTCCGTCTTTATTGTTTTACGTCGCTGCCGCCGGGCAAACCGGACCCGCTTGCAGAAACGTGATTTTCGACGCTAGCAAAGAATACTTAGTAAAGACTTAGCGCACGGGATTCTTTCCCCTTTTTGCCTCTTTTCTTAAGAACGTCAGCGTTTTGACAGCCTGGATCGATAATTGAAAAGCAAGAAATGAAAACCGCAACGCCCGCATCAGCGGGCGTTGCGGTCAGGATGGATCAGAGGAAGCAGGTTGATATCGCGGGGATGAACGTAATCGCCACCAGCCCCACCAGCAACACGCCCAGATAAAGCCAGATGCGCTTGAGCGCGGTCTCCGGCGGTACCTGTCCGATGATGCAGGCGGCGTAGTAGCACAGGCCGAACGGCGGCGCGAACACGCCCAAACCCATCGCCAGGATCACGACCATCGCGTAGTGGATTTCATGGATGCCGAGCTGGTGCGCGACCGGGAACAGCAAAGGCGCAAAGAGCACGATGGCGGGAATCCCCTCCAGCACGCTGCCCAGCACGATGAACGCCACGATCGATACCAGCAGGAAGCCGGTCGCGCCGCCCGGCACATGGGTCATCATGGCGGCCAGGTCATGCGAGAAGCCCGACTGCGTCAAGGCCCATCCCATCGCGCTGGCGGCGCCGACGATGAACAGGATCGCTCCCGACAAGGCGGCGGTCTGCACCAGGATCGGCATGGCCATGCTCCACTTCAGGCTGCCCCGGTAAATCAGCAAGCCGACGATGAGCGAATAGGCGATGCCGATGGTCGAGACCTCGGTCGCGGTTGCCACGCCTTCGACCACGGCAGTGCGGATCACGAACGGCAGCAGCAATGCCGGCAGTGCGATGGCAAAGGTGCGCAGCACGTGCTTGACGGGAGCGCGCGCGGTTTCCACATGGTCGCTGCCGGCGCGCCACCAGGCCACGACGGCCAGCACCACGGCCAGCACGATCGCCGGGAGGATGCCGGCGGTAAACAGCGCCGCGATCGAGATGCCGGTCATCGAGGCGATTGCGATCAGCACCAGCGACGGTGGGATGGTTTCGCTCATCGCGCCGGAGGCGGCCAGCAGCGAAATCAATTCGCTGTCCTGCACGCCGCGCTTGCGCATTTCTGGAAACAGCACCGGCGCCACGGCGGCCATGTCGGCGGTCTTCGATCCGGAAATGCCCGACACCAGCAGCATCGCTCCCAACAGCACGTACGACATGCCGCCGCGTACGTGGCCGACCAGCGAGGCCAGGAATTCGACCATCACGCGCGCCAGGCCGGTGGCGTGCACCAGTTGACCCAGCAGGACGAACATCGGCACGGCCAGCAGGATCAGGCTGCTCATGCCCTCATCCATGCGGCCGACCACGATCACCAGCGGCGTCGAGGTGGTACACAGCAAATAAGCGCTGGTGGCGATCGCAAAGGCGAAGGCAATCGGCGCGCCGGCCATCACTGCCACGCCCAGCATGCCGAGGAAGAATACCGGCAGCGCCTGCTGCCCCATCCCCGCCAGCGCCGGCGCGGCCAGGTAGCAGCCGCCGGCAACCAGTGCGAGCAGCACCGCCACGCTGGCCACATCGCGCTTGCCATGCTGCAGCAAGCGCAGCACGCAGCTGGCGAGCGCAACCACGAAGCCGGCCGGCAAGGCCAGCGCGCGCACCATGCCGCTCCATCCCAGCGCGGGCGTTTCGACGAAGCCCTGGTCTTCCACGTAATCGAAGCTAGGATGCAGCACCATCGCCAGCAGCACCAGCGTGACGCCGATGGCCAGCGTTTCGGCCCAGACCTGGGCGCGCGGCGGCAGCTTGGACACAAAGAAGGTCAGCCGCATGTGGCAGTTCTTCTGCACGGCCAGCGCCGCCCCCAGCATGGCCAGCCACAGGAACAGGATGGACGCCAGCTCATCGCTCCATATCAGCGAACTGTGCAGCACCGAGCGTGCGACGATCCCGGCCATCAGGATCGTCACCTCGGCCACCAGCACCGTCGCCGCCAGCGTCTCGACCGTCTTCTGCAGCCAATGCTGGCAGGCGTCGATCAGGCTGCGAGGGGCATCATGCGTCTCCATCGCGGCGCCCTGGCTCATGCTGTGGACCGCACTCATGTCATCTTCCCGACGACGGATTCCAACGCGGCCCACGGCGCGGCGCCGAACTTGTCTTTCCATTCCTTGTAGAACCCGGCGTCGGCCAGCGCCTTGCGGAAGGCGTCGCGGTTGGCGGTGTCGAAGATGATGCCCTTCTTGATGAGCTGTTCCTTGAGCGAGGTGTTGAGCTGTTCGACATCGCCGCGCTGCTCGACGCTGGCGCGGTCGAATTCGCGGCGCACGATCGCCTTCAGGTCGTCCGGCAAATTGTTGAATGCACGGCGGTTGCCCAGCAGCCAGAACGGGTCCCAGATGTGGTTGGTCTGGCTGATGTATTTCTGCACTTCGTACAACTTGCCGGCGTCGATAGCGACCAGGCCGTTTTCCTGCCCGTCCACCAGCTTGGTTTGCAGCGCCGTGTACAGCTCGTTGAAGTTGATCGAGGTCGGATTGGCGCCGAGCGCCTTGAACAGCGAGGTGAACATGGGCGACACCGGCACGCGGATGCGGTAGCCCTGCAGGTCGGCCGGGGTCTTGATCGGCTTGGAGGTCGACGAGATCTGGCGGAAGCTGTTGTCGGCCGCTTTTGAAACCGACACGATGCCGCTCTTGTCGATCTGCGCGCGGATGATCTTGCCCAGCTCGCCATCCACGCTGGACCACACTTGCTGGTAATCGGAATAGGTGAAGCCGACATTGGTGATGGCCGCCAGCGGCACCACGGTCGACAGCACCGAGCCGGCAATGTTGAGGAATTCGACGCCGCCGGTGCGCACCTGGGTCAGCAGGTCGGTGTCGGAGCCCAATTGGCTGGCCGGGAAGAAACGGATGTCCAGCCGGCCCGAGCTGGCTTCGCGGATGCGGTCGGTGGCCTGCTTGAGGCGGGCGTTGATCGGCTGGTCGAGCGACTGGCCGGTGGCCAGCTTGTAGCTGAATTCGGCGGCGCGTGCCGGCTTGCTCCAGATCGTCACCAGTGGCAAGGCTGCTGCTGCTGCCAGGACGGAACGGCGCGACACGCCGCGCGGCGGGTTGGTTTTGCTCATGCTTTGTCTCCAATTTTTATGTGTCGGAGGAGTGCCGCCTGCCGGTTGAACCGGGCTGGCGGCCATGTCCTGAAAGTGCAGCTCTGTGGCTGCTAAGAACCTGTTTGTGATCGCACCGGGAATTGGGCAAATGTC
>NZ_LFLT01000029.1 GCF_001189955.1 Herbaspirillum chlorophenolicum
CGCGGCGGCTTGCGCAGCCTGCTGGGCGGCGATGCCGCGCGCCATGATGGCCAGGTTATTGAGGGAAGTCTGTAGTTGCTGGTTGGCTTGCTGCTGTTGCAAGGCCGGATTGGTGAGCGACGAGGCCGGCATGCCGTTGGGCAGGTAGCCGGTGCTGGCCGCACTGCTCTGTGCCGCACCCTTGGCAGCGAACCACGCGCTGCTGAAGGCTTGCTGGGCATGCGCGCTATGCCAGGCGCCGGTCGACAATATCAGTGCGATGGCGCCGGTGAGCGGGGCCATGCGGAAGGCCCCTCGGCGAAATATTGCCTCCCCTTGCAAGCGCTGTCTTGGTGTTGTTGCTGCGCCTCTGTGTCCGCGTGTGCTCATGCAAAATTCCTGCCCAATAGTTGAGACCGTTTCGATCCGGCTGCCTGCCCCCAGGTCGGCCAGCCACGTTCAGGGAATGTCAAATATCGTGGCAAGCGTTGCCGACGACATTCAAAATTTCCAAGCCGCTAAGACGAACGGCTTACCCCAAAACCCTCAACTATTTTTTTAGACTTTGTATTTCAGCTCAGCACCAGCAAACCACCCGGCAACGATCTTGCATTCAGGTCGAAAGTACTTTCCAGCTGCGACAATGCGACGTCCAGCGATGCGATCAGGAAGCGCCCCGTCACCCGGTTGTCGCGCACGGCATCGTTCATCAGGACCACGCGGCCGGAACGATAGCGATCGATCTCTGCCAGCACATCGGACAGCCTCGCCTGATTGAACACCAGTTCGCCGCGGCGCCATGCAGATACGGCATCCGGATCGACGCTGGCGATACCGCTGACGGACGAGGCGTCATAGACCGTCTGTTGATGCGCCTGCAAAGAGCGCGTTCCCGCTGGATGCTCTACACGCACGGTACCTTCGATACATGTTACGCAGGCCCTGCCGTTCAGATAGCGCACTTCGAAACGTCCCGACTCGGCATGACTGCGGCCCGCGCCGGCAATAACGCTAAACGGATTGCGTCCGGCCGACAAATCGATGGCAGCTTCGCCCGAGAGCAGCTTGATGCCGACAGCTTGCCCGCCCTCCATCTGGTGGCGGATACTCGTTTGCGTATTGAGCGTAACGTTGGCCAATCTGGATAGCGCAATCGTACGTTGCTCACCCACGGCGGTACGATCATCCGCGCCCCATTCGCCGGACAACGGCCAGCGGCCGCCCAAGGGATAAACCACGGTGACAGCGGCAACAGCAGCCACGCTGGCCGCACCACCCAGGAAAGCGCGGCGGCCGAAAGCGTTCCGCTCCCTGGAGGCCCGCTCCGGAACCATCGCTGCATCCGGGTGCATGCGCACATATTCGCCGGTCGCCGATTTCATTGCGTCCCAGCGCTGCCTGACCTCATTGAACGCCGTCTTATGTTCGGCGCTGGTGTTAAGCCAGCGCTTGAACGCTTCGGCATCGATTGCCGTCACGTTGGCCGACACCATCAGACGCAACCAGACCCCCGCCTGCTTGCGCAGTTCATCGGGAGACAAGACATGGTCACTTGCACGTGGTTTCATCAGATCAAACAAACATAAAGGCCGCATCCCCCGGCGGTTATCGAGACGCCGCCGAAACCGGACCGGGAGAAATTCAATTTTCTACACACTAAGACGAATGGCATTCCCCAAAACCCTCAACTATTTTTTTCATTATTGATTTGCGCATCCAGGAAGTCATGGGCACGTTTCAATTCATTTTCGACGATACGCAGGGAGATGCCCATCAACTCGGCCACTTCTTTCTGCGGCCGGCCCTCCCAGCGCACCAGGAGCAGGACTTTGCGACGCCGTTCCGGCATCCGGTCGATCAGTTTGAGCATCGCATCCATCTCGGAACGGCTCTCGGCCTGCTGCTCAGGGCCCGGCGCCGGATCGGAAAACGCCATCAACGACTCGATTTCATCGAAAGACAACGAGCGGCTTTGCCGGCGTTGCACATCCAGCGCAATATTGACGGCCACCCGGACCAGATAGCTGCCCGGGCTTTGGATCAGCTCGTCGTCGCCCTTGCTCTGCACGCGCAGCCAGGTGTCGTGCAAGGCGTCGCCGGCAAGGTCGCTATTGCCCAGCAGGCGCGTGACGCGCTGCTTGAGGTTGCTGTAGTGACGCGTCAGGTATTCCGACAGGATGGGACGTGCCTCTTCGGTCATGAGCCGCCTCCCCCATCGTCATTGCAGCGCGGCGCATTGCCCGGATGTTCCTGGTCGCGCGGCAGCAGAATCATGGTCAGCGGTTGCGCCATGTCCGCCGGTGGCGGGCGATCCATGCGCACTTGCCGCAGGGTCTTCAACACGGCGGCATCGCGGCCGGTATTGCCGGTCGAGGTGAGCAGACGCGCCTGATGCACAGAGCCCGAGGCATCGATCTCAAAACGCAATAATGCCCGGTAAGTTCCTGGCGCCGTTCGCGTATCGGCGCAGAGCGCTTCCCATATGCGCGCCTGAACCCAGCCGCCGTAATCTCTGTTCAAACCTTCTGGAGGTAAATGCGCCGTACTTTGGGTACCGATATTTTTTAGAAAGAAGGCTTCAGATGAGCCGCTCTTTCCTTTTTGCGCAATCAATCCGGTCCCCTCAAGTAGAAGTTCCAATGCTGCTTCCGGCGTATAGCTGCCTTGCACGGCGCTCGAATTACGCCCGGCCACCATGGCGCTGCTGAACAAGGCCGGCCGGCTGGAAATAACGGCATAGCGCTGCAGGGCTGCGGCCAAGGGCTGTGCCGGAATATCAAAATCCAATGACTGTTCTTGCGTGCCCGGTACAGCTTCCACAGCGTCGGCAGGCGCGCCCAACGCAGAAGCCGCAAGCGTGCACAGCACCACGAATATGGCAGCGTAGCGACTCAGCCGGCTCGAATACGGATACACGCAACTCGCTCCCCGCGCCTCGCATTGCCGCGAACGTCGCCACATCTGCGGATATCCTCCGCAAGATGCGGGAACAGAACGAATCGATCCGACAAGGTATGCACGTGATTTCGGGAAATGCGCATGCTGACATGAAAATATGACAGCGTTACTACATACGCCGTCACGCTCATTGCCATCTCAACAACGATAAATGGCAATGCCCCGGACTTTTTGCCTGGCTGAGCCCAGAGGCAGTCAAATCTCGCAAGCAAACAAGAGCCTTGAAACAAGGCCCCCCCGAATTTGAAAGAACCGGGATATCAAAGATCGTGCGACCGCGTGGCAGCCTTCGGTTCGGAGGCAGTAGAAAGCGAGTTGAATGGCGGGATATTTTGCTTAAGTGCGATTTACACAACCTTTACCCCCTACAAAGTGTAGGATCCGCTACAAGCAGTCATTGGCGAGCCATGCGGCAAGCAATTTTGTGCAAGGCCGTGCATCGCAATATTCCCAATGAGCAATTCTCAGCAGAATTACAAGCATTTACCTCACCACCGGGAAAATCCTGATTCTCGCGTACGCCCCCTCCCCTTACACTTTCGGCAACACGACAACATCAGAAAAAGCACATTGGCCATCCAACCTGTCGACGTGCCCGCTTGCACATCCTTGCTTATGTCAGTTTTTCCTTGAGTTTAATTAATTTTTTTGCAATATTCATCGTAGTGGTGATGTGTTGCCGGTTTCAGGCAATCCAACAAGGAGAAGAAAAATGAAATGGTTCTATGATCTGAAGATTTCCAAAAAGCTGATCACTACTTTCCTCGTCGTCGTGACCATGGTGGCTGCCCTCGGCGCCTTCTCGATCCGTGAACTGGATAAAGTCAACAGCGCTTCGACCGAAATCGCCACCAACTGGCTGCCCAGCATCCGCTCCTTGTCCACCATCCAGCTGACCCTGTCGCGCATCCGCAGCTTCGAAATGCAGCACCTTCTTGCCAAGGATGCAAAGGAATACGGAGAAATCGAGCAAAGCGTCAATGCACAGATCGCTACCCTGAAGAAACAACAGGCGCTGTATCTCACGCAGATTTCCGAGCCGGAAGAAAAGGCCCTCTATCCTGAGGTCGAAAAGCAGATTGCCACCGTCCTGTCCGAGCATGACAAAATCATTGCAATCTCAAGACAGGGCAAGAGTGAAGAGGCTCGCAACCTGCAGCGCGGCGAAGCCACAGCCGCTTATCGCGACGCACTGCAAAATCTGAGCAAACTGATCGCCGTCAACGACAAGGGCTCGGACGCCTCCAATGTGTTGGCCGATAGCATCTATAACGAGGCGCGCCTGCTGATCCTTTGCACAGTCGTCGCCTGTATCGCGCTGGCCATGCTGCTGGCGATCTGGGTTTCGCGCCTGATCGCCCGCCCGCTGGAGCAAGCCGTTTCAGTAGCCCAGCGCGTTGCCGGCGGCGACCTGACTGCAGACATCCAGTCTTCCAGCAAGGATGAAGCCGGCCAGCTGCTGGACGCATTGAAGAGCATGAACGACAGCCTGCTCGGTATCGTGACCGAAGTGCGCCAGGGCACGTCCACCATCACCGTCGCATCGACTGAAATCGCCAGCGGCAACCTTGACCTCTCTTCCCGCACCGAACAGCAGGCCAGCTCGCTGGAAGAAACCGCCTCGGCCATGGAAGAACTGACGTCCACGGTCAAGCAGAACGCCGACAATGCCCGCCAGGCCAACCAGTTGGCGGCATCTGCTTCGGAAGTGGCGGTCGCGGGCGGCGACGTGGTCGGCAAGGTGGTCAACACCATGGGGTCGATCAACGAATCCTCGCGCAAGATTTCCGACATCATTGGCGTCATTGACGGTATCGCTTTCCAGACCAATATCCTTGCCTTGAACGCCGCAGTCGAGGCGGCGCGGGCCGGCGAACAAGGTCGCGGCTTTGCGGTAGTCGCTTCCGAAGTGCGCAGCCTGGCGCAGCGTTCGGCCGCTGCCGCCAAGGAAATCAAGGGACTCATCGAAGGTTCTGTGGCGCAGGTCGACCTGGGCAGCAAACTGGTTGAGGAAGCCGGCCAGACCATGAACGAAGTGGTCAATAGCGTGCGCCGCGTGACCGATATCGTGGCCGAAATCAGCTCGGCCAGCCAGGAACAGAGCGATGGCATCGAGCAGGTCAACATCGCTATTTCCCAAATGGATGAAGTGACGCAGCAAAACGCCGCACTGGTGGAACAAGCCGCCGCCGCGGCCCAGTCATTGCAGGAGCAAGCCGAGAAGCTGACCGATACCGTGAGCATCTTCAAGCTCGACCATAATGCCGTGTCACCCCCGTCCCGAGCGGCCAGGACAGCGTCATTCATGAAAACCGCTGCCGCACGGCCGGCCGCACCGGCGCGCAAGCACACTGTAGACGTCACACCGAAGAAGACAGTATTGCCCGCCAAGCCAGTCGCCAGCCCAAAATTGACGGCCGCTAGCGATGGGGATTCGTGGGAACAGTTTTGATCAGGACGTGATCTGATGCCCGGCATGCCCGGGATCAGCACATGCGCAGAGGAAGGCGGGCCGTTTTATACGGCCTGCTTTCTTTTCCGGCAAGAAAGAAAAAAGGGCCCATCTTGCGATGGACCCTTTATATCTGGTGCGGCTGGCAGGAATCGAACCCACGACCCCTTGGTTCGTAGCCAAGTACTCTATCCAGCTGAGCTACAGCCGCGAAAAACAAAATTATAGCACCAGCCCTGCATTATTGGGAAGCCCCTCCCCTGAAATTTCTCTTTTGCATGCCTCTGATGCATGCCAACAAGGTTTTACCGCGCCGGGGGGCCGGTTTGCCTTGCATCAAAATTCTGCGCGCCTGCCTGATGACCGCGCCACGCATGCCGGATATGATTGGCGTTTTCCATTCCTTGCCACGCCCGATATGCCCCAGGAAATCATTTCCGGCGACCGTTCCCAGGAAGCCCTGTCCCTCTCCGAAAAAATCCGCGAACAAGAGCGTGCGCGCATCGCCCGCGACCTGCATGATGAGCTTGGCGCCCACCTGACGGGTATCAAGATGGCTCTGGGGCAATTGCGCGAATCGCTGGCCCAGGCGGCCGGAATGGAACAACAGCACGACCAGGCGCACTACGCCGAGAAGCTGATCGATGAGGCCGGTGACGCCATGCACGGCATCATCGATGACTTGTGCCCGCCCATCGTTGAATTCGGACTGGCCGAAGCGCTCGAATGGCAGAGCCGCATGTTCACCCGCCAGACCGGTATCATCTGCCGCCAGCGCTGCAGCGATGGCCTCGAAGGGCTTGAGGAATTCGAGGTGATCACACTGTTTCGCATTGTGCGGGAAGCCCTCAACAACGTCGCCAAGTATGCGCAGGCCGATAATGTCTTGGTCACCGTCGGGCGCGAAGGCAATCTGCTGTCGCTGCGCATTGAAGACGACGGCTGCGGTTTCGATCCCGCTCCCGCCATGCGCAACGGCCACGGGTTGGGCAACATGCGGCGCCGCGCACAGGCGCTGGGCGGAACGCTGCAACTGGATACCTCGCCAAGCAAAGGCACTGCGATCCAGGTGGAGATCCCAGTCGCGCGCTAGCGCTTTTACCGGCGCCGCGCACCGCGCCTGTAAAAGTCCATGACACGCTCTACGAACGTATAGAATACCGGCTCGCCACACAAAGAGGACTGATGCGTCCCGCCCATGAGCAAAAAATCCACCGCCTCCATTAAAGTCCTGATCGTCGACGACCATGCCATCGTGCGGGAAGGCTTGCGCCAGATCTGCGCCGGCACCAAGGATATCGTCGTGGCCGGCAATGCCGCCAACGGACTGGAAGCGGTCAAGCTGGCGCGTGTGGGCAATGGCGACGTGATGCTGCTGGACATCGTCCTGCCAGACCGCAATGGCATCGACATCCTGAAGCAGATCCGCAAAGAGACCCCTCAGTTGCCGGTATTGGTACTGTCCATCCATCGCGAAGACCAGTATGCGATCCGTGCGTTAAGAGCCGGGGCGGCCGGTTTTCTCAACAAGCAGGTGGCGCCATCCGAACTGCTGGCCGCCATCCGCCAGGCCGCAGCCGGGCGCAAATACATCAGCCCCTCCCTGGCGCAGGAACTGGCCAACCAGATCGGCTTCGACCATGAAACGCCGCTGCACGAGACGCTGTCGGACCGCGAATACCAAACCATGGTCATGATCGCCTCCGGCAAAACGGTCGGCGATATCGCCGCCGAACTCTCGCTTTCGGTAAAAACCATCAGCATGTACCGCTCCCGGGTACTGGCCAA
The DNA here is from genome assembly GCF_001189955.1 of Herbaspirillum chlorophenolicum. Classification (GTDB taxonomy): domain Bacteria; phylum Pseudomonadota; class Gammaproteobacteria; order Burkholderiales; family Burkholderiaceae_D; genus Herbaspirillum; species Herbaspirillum chlorophenolicum. The sequence continues at coordinate 7,178 of NZ_LFLT01000029.1, forward strand.
GATGAAGATGCGCCACAACGCCGAACTCACCCACTACGCCCTGAAAAACGACCTGGTGGAATAAAAGAGACATTCCCGCCGCCTGGCTTCGCCCGGCCGTTTTCCCGTCATAAAAACCCCTCACGGCCAAAACGCTTGACGTAAAATGGATCGACATTTTTCGAACCGTTCGTCAGCATCGCGACCCGCTGCGCCCCCCCTGGGAGACATGAGCGCAAATGCCGCCAAGCCGGGACTACCGCTCGCAGGCAATCCATATGTGCAAACAGGCCCTAAAGGAAAAGCTCGAATGAGCCGTTACCAGCGGACGAATTGTTCCTTGTCGCAGTGATATAAAGCAGCCAACAATATTGTCAGTCGACATGTCTAAAAAAACGTCCACATTAAGTCCCGTCGAAATCGCTCGCGAGGCCTTCCAGCGCCTCGGTACCCGCCGCATTGCCCCCACGCCTGAAGCCTATCGCATCGCCTATGAGGAAATCCTGGGCGACCAGCCGGAAGTGCGGGCAGAAACGGTGCTGATCAATTTCGCCGCCAGCCTGTCCAAACAGCCGGGTGAAAACGGCCTTCTGGGAACTCGCCTGATGCGTGCCCAGGAAAGCAGCGACTGGACCGAATACGGACGGCAACTCAGCGAATACGCCGAAGAGAACTGGCTCGGACGCCCCATCGTCCCGCATGGCGAACTGATGCCGGTGGATCTGGAGCGGCAGTTCATCCGCGACAGCAAGAAGGAAAAGATGCTGCGCGAAGTATTGGCGCGGATATTGGTGTTCAACCTGTCCTCGCTGCTGGAAAGCGCGCCGGAACTGGCCAATGAATCGAAGTCCAGCGGCCAGGACTTGAAGACGGCGTTCTCCGAACAGGCGATGATCGAGATCATCTCGCGCATCAAGCAACTGAGCTTCCAGATCGAGCTCAAGACCGACGACATGGCCCAGCAGCAGGAGTTGCTGATGCGCCTGTTCCAGCTGCTGCTGGAAAACATCAACGGGCTGCTGGAACAGGGCTCCTGGTTAAGCAGCCAGATCGAAACCGTGCAAGCCCTGATTGCCGGCCCGATCAGCAAGACCTCGCTGGCCGATGCGACCAAGAACCTCAAGGAAGTGATCTACAAGCAAGGCCTGCTGAAGAACACGCTGGCCGAGGAAAAAGTGGTGGTCAAGAACATGATGCTGACCTTCGTCGACCGGCTCTCGGCAATGGTTTCCACCACCAGCAACTACCAGAAAACCATCAGCGGCTTCTCGCATCAAATCAGCCAGGCCGGCAACATCAGCGACCTCAATACAGTTCTTACCGAGATCATGCGCGAAACCCAGAACGCGCAGGAAGAAACCACCCGTTCGCGCGATGCCATGGAAGACGCGCAGCAGGAAGTGGAAAAGGCCGAGGCCCGCATCCATGCGCTGGAGAACCAACTGGTGCAAATGGGCGAGCTGGTGCGCGAAGACCAATTGACCGGCAGCCTGAACCGGCGCGGCATGGATGAATCGCTGGACCGCGAAATCGCCAATGCCGAACGACGCGACACGCCGCTGTGCATCGCCTTGCTGGACCTGGACGACTTCAAGCGCATCAACGACACCCACGGCCACGCCACCGGCGACGAAGTGCTGATCCACATGGTCAAGGTCATCAAGGAAACGCTGCGCAAGCTGGACGTGATCGCGCGCTTCGGCGGCGAGGAATTCATCGTGTTGATGCCGGAAACCGAACCGCAAGATGCCGTCCAGATCATCACCCGCGTACAGCGCGAGCTGACCAAGCGCCTCTTCATGCATGAAAGCCAGCGCCTGCTGATTACCTTCAGCGCCGGCGTCGCGGAACACCACAAAGGCGAAAGCCAGGCGCAACTGATCAAGCGCGCCGATGTGGCCCTCTACAAAGCCAAGCATGCCGGCAAGAACCGTATCGTCTTTGCCGATCCGCCGGGGCCCGACGCCCTGCCGGCGGAATAAGAACCTGCATCCAGGTCAGGCCGGGACAGTGTCCCGGCCTTGTCTTTCAGCGTGCCGCCAACTGCGCCAGCCCGCCGTCGCCATGATGACGAACAGGCCGTACAGTATTGCCGTCAGCGTCAGATGCTTGTAGAGGTAGAGGCCGACATACAGCACATCCACCAGGATCCATACCAGCCAGTTTTCGATTTTCTTGCGCGACAGCAGGAGTTGCCCCACCAGGCTGCCGGCGGTAAGGAAAGCATCCATGTGCGGCACGTCGGTATCGGTGTAGCGGCGCAGGAACCAGGACAGGAGAGCAAAGCCCGCGCACCACGCCACCAGCATCCACATCCAGCCGGCACGATCCAGGCGCGACACCGGCAGCGGCTGGCGCTGTTGGCCGCCGCGCAGCCATTGATACCAGCCCCACACCGACACCGCGACAAAAACGAATTGCAAGCCGGAGTCGCCGTACAAGCGGGCATCGACGAACACTGCCGCATACAGCAGCGAAGACAGGATGGAAAACAGCCAGGCCCAATGATTTTGGCGGATGTTGAGCCAGACGGTGAGCACCGCCAGCAGAAATGACACCAGCTCCAGCGGCGTGGTGGACAGGCCGAACAACGACAGCGGCGTATCGATCGACATTCGCTTGGATCCGGGATGGTAGGGAAATGGTCAGGATGACTGGACAGGCAGGCGCCCGACTTATCCCGTCACAGCCTGCGCAGGCTGCGGCTAGCGCGTGGCCTTGGGCGCTCCGGCTGCCCCGCCCGACGACGGTGCTGCGGCAGGCACTGAAACGCTGTTGGGCTGGCCTGAACCCGGCATATAGGGATTGGGATTGGCTGACGCAAATGGCTTGCCCGATGCGCCGTCCAGCACCTGGATGAAGACCTCGTTCTGTTTGATCATCCCCAGTTCGAAACGTGCGCGCTCTTCGACCGCGCCCTTGCTCTGCGTCAGGTCGTCGACTTCCGACGCCAGCTTGGCATTGCGCTCCTTGAGCTCATCGTTCTTCTTGCGCGCCTGCTGGACCTGCTTGTCGAGCTCCCAGACCTTGAACCAGCCGCCTTTGCCCAGCCAAAGCGGATACTGGATCAACACCAGCAGGACAGACAGGCAAAGAATAATCAGGCGCATAGCCGGGAGCTCTCAGCGCAGCGCATGCCTCAGGTTGCGAGGCACGCGCCGCTACGCTTTACTTCAGGTTGTAGAACGCAGTGCGGCCCGGATAGGTGGCGATATCGCCCAGATCCTCTTCGATGCGCAGCAGCTGGTTGTACTTGGCCATGCGATCCGAACGCGACATCGAGCCGGTCTTGATCTGCAACGCGTTCATGCCCACGGCGATGTCGGCGATGGTCGAATCTTCGGTTTCGCCCGAACGGTGCGAGATCACGGCGGTGTAGCCGGCGCGCTTGGCCATTTCGATGGCAGCGAAGGTCTCGGTCAGGGTGCCGATCTGGTTGATCTTGATCAGGATCGAGTTGGCGATGCCCTTGTCGATGCCTTCCTTCAGGATCTTGGTGTTGGTGACGAACAGGTCGTCGCCCACCAGCTGAACCTTCTTGCCCAGGGTTTCGGTCAGCAACTTCCAGCCGGCCCAGTCGTTCTCGGCCATGCCGTCTTCGATGCTGATGATCGGGTACTTGTCGCACCACGATGCCAGCAAACCGGTCTTCTGCGCCGGTGTCAGCACCATGTTCTCGCCTGCCAGGTGGTAGTTGCCGTCCTTGTAGTACTCGGAAGCGGCGCAGTCCAGGCCCAGGGCGATCTGGGTACCCGGCTCGTAGCCGGCCTTCTCGATGGCTTCGATGATCAGCTTGATGGCTTCTTCATGGCTGGAGACGTTCGGTGCGAAACCGCCTTCGTCGCCGACTGAAGTGGCCAGGCCGCGGTCGTGCAGGATCTTCTTCAGGGTGTGGAACACTTCGGCGCCGTAGCGCAGCGCTTCACGGAAGCTCGGTGCGCCCACCGGGATGATCATGAATTCCTGGATATCCAGGTTGTTGTCGGCGTGCGCGCCGCCGTTGATGACGTTCATCATCGGCACCGGCATCTGCATCGAACCGCTGCCGCCGAAATAACGGTACAGCGGCAGGCCCGACTCTTCAGCGGCGGCCTTGGCCACGGCCATCGAGACGGCCAGCATGGCGTTGGCGCCCAGGCGGCTCTTGTTCTCGGTGCCGTCCAGGTCGATCAGGGTACGGTCCAGGAAAGCCTGTTCATTGGCGTCCAGGCCCATGATGGCTTCGGATATCTCGGTGTTGATGTTCTCGCAGGCTTGCAGCACGCCCTTGCCGAAATAGCGGCTCTTGTCGCCGTCGCGCAGTTCGATCGCCTCGCGCGAACCGGTGGATGCGCCCGAGGGGACAGCGGCGCGGCCCAGCACGCCGGACTCCAGCAGCACGTCGCATTCAACGGTGGGATTACCGCGGGAGTCGATGACTTCACGGCCGATGATATCAACGATTGCACTCATTCCAAATCTCCATCAAGGTTTTAAAAATTGTAGGCTGGGTGCAGGCTTTGCCGAGGGCGCTGCCGCTTATGGCTTGGCGCCAGCCGCACAATGAAACGGCCGCCGGGCGGCAGCCGCTTTACGTACGATCAGGAAAAGTTGTTTTCCAAAAAGCCCGCTTTTTTCACGATGCGGTCCAGCTCGATCATCGTGCCCAGCAAATCTTTCATGCGCGCCAGCGGCACGGCATTGGGGCCATCCGACTTGGCTTCGGCCGGGTTCGGGTGAGTTTCCATGAACACGCCCGAGACGCCGGTGGCGATCGCGGCGCGCGCCAGGACGGGCACGAATTCGCGCTGACCGCCCGAGGACGTGCCCTGTCCACCTGGCAGCTGCACCGAATGGGTGGCGTCGAATACCACCGGGGCGCCGGTCTCGCGCATGATTGCCAGGCTGCGCATGTCCGAGACCAGGTTGTTGTAGCCGAAGGACACGCCACGCTCACAGGCCATGAAATTATCGGTCGGCAGGCCGGCTTCCTTGGCGGCGGCACGCGCCTTGTCGATCACGTTGATCATGTCGTGCGGCGCCAGGAACTGCCCCTTCTTGATATTCACCGGCTTGCCCGACTGCGCGCAGGCGCGGATGAAATCGGTCTGACGGCACAGGAAGGCCGGCGTCTGCAGCACGTCGACCACGGCGGCAACCGGCTTGATCTCGTCGATCTCGTGGATGTCGGTCAGCACCGGCACGCCGATCTCTTTCCTGACCTTGGCCAGGATCTCCAGCCCCTTCTCCATGCCCAGCCCGCGGAACGAGCTGCCCGACGAGCGGTTGGCCTTGTCGAAGGACGACTTGTAGATGAACGGGATGCCCAGTTCGCTGGTGATTTGCTTCAAGGTACCGGCGGTATCGAGCGCCATCTGTTCGGACTCGATGACGCAGGTACCGGCAATCAGGAAGAACGGCTGGTCGAGGCCGACCTCAAAACCACAGAGTTTCATGCTTTACCCTTTGCAGCCGCATCGTGGTGCGCCAGCGCGGCACGGATGTACGAAATGAACAATGGATGGCCGTCACGCGGAGTCGACTTGAACTCCGGGTGGTATTGCACGCCGATGTAGAACGGGTGGGCGTTCTCGCCGGTGCGCGGCAACTCCATGATTTCGCACAGGTCTTCGGTCGGCGTACGCGCCGACACGACCATGCCGGCCTCTTCCACTCGGCCGAGATAAAAATTGTTTGCTTCGTAACGGTGGCGGTGGCGCTCGGTCACCGTCTCCCCATAAATTTCAGCAGCCAGCGTACCAGGCTTGACCTCGCAGGTCTGCGCACCCAGGCGCATGGTGCCGCCCAGGTCGGAATTCTCGTCGCGGCGCTCGACCTTGCCGTCGTGGTTTTGCCACTCATCGATCAGCGCTACTACCGGCTGTTCGGTATCCGGATCGAACTCGGTCGAGTTGGCCTTGGCCAGGCCGGCCTTGTTGCGTGCATACTCCAAAAGCGCAACTTGCATCCCCAGGCAGATGCCCAGATACGGCACCTTGTTCTCGCGGGCATAGCGGGCTGCGGCGATCTTGCCTTCCACGCCGCGCTTGCCGAAACCGCCCGGCACCAGGATCGCATCGTATTTGGCGAGGCTACCGGTACCGTTGGCTTCGATTTCTTCCGAATCCAGGTATTCGATATTCACGCGGCTGCCGGTATGGATGCCGGCATGGCGCAACGCTTCGGTCAGCGACTTGTACGACTCGGTCAGGTCGACATACTTGCCGACCATGCCGATGGTCACTTCGTGCGACGGATTGTTTTGCGCGTCGATCAGCTTGTCCCACATCGAGAGATCGGCTGGCTTGGGCGACAGGCCCAGTTTTTCGCAGATGATGGTATCCAAACCCTGGTCGTGCAGCATCTGCGGAATCTTATAGATGCTATCGGCATCCCACACCGAAATGACGGCATCGACGGCAACGTTGGAGAACAGCGAGATCTTGTCGCGTTCGTCGTCCGGGATGCGGCGGTCGGCGCGGCACAGCAAGGCGTCCGGCGAAATGCCGATTTCACGCAGCTTTTGCACGCTGTGCTGGGTCGGCTTGGTCTTGAGTTCGCCGGCCGATGCCAGGAACGGCACCAGCGTCAGGTGGACGAAAGCAGTGGCATTGCGCCCCGAGCGCAGGCTCAATTGGCGAGCGGCTTCAAGGAAAGGCAGCGACTCGATGTCGCCGACGGTGCCGCCGATTTCCACCAGCGCAACTTCATAGCCTTCGGCGCCGCGATGGATGAATTCCTGGATCTCGTTGGTGATGTGCGGGATCACCTGCACGGTCTTGCCCAGGTACTCGCCGCGGCGTTCCTTGCGGATCACCGACTCATACACCTGCCCGGTGGTGAAGTTGTTGACCTTCTTCATCTTGGCCGAGATGAAGCGCTCATAGTGGCCGAGGTCGAGATCGGTCTCGGCGCCATCGTCGGTGACGAACACTTCGCCGTGCTGCAGCGGGCTCATCGTGCCGGGGTCGACGTTGATATAGGGATCGAGCTTGAGGAGGGTGACTTTGAGGCCACGCGATTCGAGGATCGCAGCCAGGGACGCGGCGGCAATCCCTTTACCCAGGGAAGACACGACGCCGCCAGTGACAAATACAAACTTGGTCATTACAGATGAGTGCCGAACGGCACATGCGGGAAATTCAAATTATACCCCAAAGCGCTCGTATTTTTAATCCCCTTGCGCCGATATCTGTCTCACCGCGGCGAAACTTGCATGGAGAAAACACGGCCCGCGAGGCCTCCCGTCTTGACAGCCGCGAATCCGCTTAGTTCTTCGTTCCTCCCGCTTGCAGCAGCACCTGAATCATCTCGTGCGCGGCCTGGGCTGCGGGTACCGGCGACTCCATCGGAAACAGGTGGCCGCCGGGGATCTGGCAAAAATGGCCACCCACCAGGCGCCTGGTGGCATCCAGCCCGGCCAGGCGGCACTCGACGGAATCGGTGCCGCCGACAAACCCGATCGGCACCGGATAAGGCCGGCGCGTCAGGCATCCAAGGTGATGGGGAATGGTGCGATAGACCGCAGTCTCCGCCTCGCGTGTGAAGCGCAGGCCTACGCTGCCGTCGTCCTGCGGCGCGATGCCATGCTCCACGTAGTCGCGCAGCACGCGCTGCGGCCAAGCGGCGAACATGGCTTTGGCGGCGTAATGCTGGTAGGCGCTTTCCATGTCCGGCCAGACATTGCGGCGCTTGACCGAAGCCACCGCCGGCGAACGCTTGCTTTCCAGCTTGAGCAATTTGACAATGCGCAAGGCCTGCGCGCGCCAGCCCGCCACGACGGGGGAATCCAGCAACACCACGCAGCGCGCCAGGTCGGGACGCTTGCGCGCCGCCATCAGCGACAGGATGCCGCCCATCGAGTGTCCCACCAGGATCGCCGGTTCGCTGTAGTTGCTCTCCAACTCCGCCACCAGCTCGCGCGTGAGCTTGCGCCAGCCGTCGTCGACCGGATAACGCGGGTTGTGCGCATGCATGGCGAGCGCACGCACGTCGTAGTGCTGGCGCAGTTGTTCGAAGAACATGCCATAGGTACCGGCCGGGTAGCTGTTGGCATGCGCGAAATGCAAGATCGGCAAGCTCATGGGAACGGAATAGAAAGGTTCTGGCGGCAGCATAGCAAAACCGCAATCACCCTGAGCGTGCTATTTTCCCGGATCGCGAAATGCTGACAAACCAGGGCCTGTTAACAGGCCCTAGTGCCCATACCAGTAGCGCGGATGCGCCTTACGGTACTCCTCCACACTCAACTGATCGCCAAAGGCGATGGTCACCGCCCCCGACTCGTCGGTGCGCACGCGCCGTATGCCCAACTGCCGGTAACGCTCGAAGATTTCCGGCTTGGGATGGTTGAAGCGGTTACGGTAGCCGACCTGGAATATCGCCACCTCCGGCCGCACGGCGCGCAGGAACGGCTCGGTCGAAGACGTGCCGCTGCCGTGGTGCGGTGCCAGCAGCACGGTCGATGGCAACTGCTCCGCCATGGCGCCGTTGAGCAATTGGTCTTCTTGCACCGCCTCGATATCGCCGGCCAGCAGAATGGATTGGCGTCCAATCTGCACCTTCAGCACGCAACTGAACGCATTGGGCTTCCATTTGGTGCTGTCATAGATGGCAGGTGCCGGATGCAGCATGGTGAAGCCGATACCGTCCCAGTTCCACGATTGCCCCGCCATGCAGCGCCGATGCGACGGCGCGGCCTTGACGATGGGATTATCGTCAGGCAACGACGAATAGACGCTGTCGACCTGCATGCCCTTGAGCAGGGACAAGGCCCCGCCGGAATGGTCGATATCGCTATGCGAGATGACCATGCGGTCGATCCGGTCGATGCCGCGCGCGCGCAGGTAAGGCAGCAGCACGCGGGTAGCGCCATCGGATTGCGGCGTGTAGTACGGGCCGGTGTCGTACAGCAGGCGGTGGCCCGGCGTCTCCACCAGCAGCGCCATGCCCTGCCCGATATCGAAGGCCGTCACGCGCATGCTGCCGTCGGACGGCGCGGTGGGTGCGTTCAACACCAGCGGCAGCCAGCCGAATACGCCCAGCCAGCGAGCCGGCCAGCCGCGCGGCGCCAGGATCAGCAGCGTACCGCCCAGCGCCAGCAGGAACATCCACCAGCTCGGCAGCGGCGTTTCCCATACCACGAACGGCATGGCGTCCAGCCAGCGCAGGAATTCAGCCAGCAGCACCAGCAACTGGTGCGGAACCTGCAGCACCCATTCGGCGGCAAATGCCGGCAACAGGCTGCCCAGCAACGACAGCGGCGTGATCACCAGCCCCACCAGCGGGATAGCGACCGCGTTGGCGATCGGGCTGACCAGCGAATATTGGCCAAACAGCAATACCGTCAGCGGCACCAGGCCGAGCGTGACGATGTACTGAGCCTGGGCGCCGGATTTGATCGCCAGCCAAAGCTTCTGCCACCACTGGGTACGCGCCGCCGCCTCCATCGCATGGCGCGGCTGCATGCGCCCGACCGTGCCGTACAGCAGTAAGGCCACGGCGCCAAAGGACAGCCAGAAGCCCGGCCACATCAGGGACCAGGGGTCGAGCAACAGCACCAGCCCCAGTGCCAGGCACAACACCACCGACACGCGCATGATGCGGCCGCTCCAGAAAGCCATGCCAACCACGACCAGCATGTACAGCGTGCGTTGCGCCGGCACACCGAAGCCGGCCAGCAAGACATACAGCACCGCCGTCAGCATGCCGGCGATGACCGCCACCTTCTGCGCCGGCAGCAGCAACGGCAATTGCGCGCCGGTAAAGAATGAACGCCGCCACAGCCAGCTCGCCAGCCCGCCGCACAATGCCGCCAGCATGGTGATGTGCAGGCCGGAAATCGCCATCAGGTGGCCGATGCCGGTGCGGTTGAAGATGCTCCAGTCGGATTGGCTGATGCCGCGCTGGTCACCCATGACCAGGGCCGCGATCACCGGCGCGTAAGGCTCGCCCGGCAGCGCCGCCAGGATGCGGTCGCGCAGCCAGCCACGCGCGTATTCGATGACATAGAACGGCGTCCAGACAAATGCGTCGACGCGCCGGTTGGTCGCGCTCGCCGGCGCCCCGGATGCAGCCGGCGTCCCGACTACGTAGCCGGTGGCGCGCACGTCGTCCTGCAACAGCCACACCTCATAATCGAAACCGCCCGGATTGGCGTTGCCGTGCGGACGCTTCAGGCGCACCGTCAGCCGCCAGCGCTCGCCGGGCCGGATATTAGCCACCGGCTGGGGCCCCGGCGGCGCCGCTTCACCATCCTCCACCGGCGCCTGATAGCGCCGGTTGCCGTACCACGCCAATGCCAGCCTGGGCGGCACCGGCGGCGTCACTGCCCCCTGCTGCACCACCTGTTCGACATCGAAACGAAAGCGCACGCCCTGTTCATTGCGGTCCGGCAGGTCGGCTACGGTGCCGATCACGGTCACCTCCCTGCCCTCCCACGCCGGCGGCAGCTCCTGCTCCAGGTAATAGTGCGCAAAGGCCCCGGCCCACAAAAAACCCACCCAGGCGCCACAGGTCAGCAGCAATGGGATACGCAGAAAGGGTTGCCAGAATTTCCATGCAGTGAGCGCCAGCAGCCCGGCCAGCACCAGGCCGGCCACATACCACTCCATGCCGGGCAGCCGCGCCTGCATCTGCAGCAATCCGATGCCGAAGGCAAAGCCGATGATCACACTGCGCATCAGAGACTCAATCCGGAGGAGGCAAGCCGTGGCAAGGCGGCCCGTGCATTGGCGGAAGTGGCGGCGGCGACCTCTTGCAGCGGCAGGCCGCGCAGCTCGGCCAGCACTTCGCCGATGCGTGGAATCTGGTCCGGGGTATTGATGCCGGGATGCCGCCAGGCGGGGGAAATATCAGGCGCATCGGTCTCCAGCACGATGGCCGGCAACGGCAGCTCGGCGGCCAGCCGGCGGATCTGCAGCGAACGCGGAAACGTCATGGCACCGCCGAAGCCCAGGTGCAATCCCAGGTCGATAAACGCCTGCGCCTGCTGGAAGCTGCCATTGAAGGCATGGGCAATGCCGCCCGGCACGCGGATGCGGCGCAGATGCTTCAAGATGATGTCCTGCGAACGGCGCACATGCAGCAGCACCGGCAGCTCGAAATCCCGGGCCAGCTTCAATTGCTCGGAAAAGAAGAATTCCTGCTTCTCGCGCAGCGGCGTTTCCTTCAGTTCAGGCACGAAGAAATCCAGCCCGATCTCGCCGATGCCGATAAACAGCGGGTCGGCCAAGGCGCCTTCGATGGCGGTGCGCAATGCCTGCAGGTCGGATTCCTGGGCGGTCGGCACGTAAAGCGGGTGGATGCCCAGCGCGTAGACGCCATTGCCCACCTCGCGCGCCAACTGCGCCACAGTGCCGAAATTCACCCGCGCGATGGCCGGGATCACGATCGCACGCACACCGGCCTGCGCCGCATCGTCAGCGACGGAAGCGCTATGGCCGTCGAATTCCCCGGCGTCGAGATGGCAATGCGTGTCGACCCACATGAGCGTACTGGTATGGCGTGAAGACTCGATGAAAGTACATTAAGCCGCCGGCCGGCGGCGCACGCAAAGAGGGCTGGACTGCCGTTATCGTCCTGGCATGCTTCCCCCGAAGCGTATTTTTTTAGTGCAGCATACCCGGATTCACACCAGGCCCAGAAGCGGGAGTTTACCGTTTAACCGCCGCTTGCAACTCTTAACATGAGTAAAGAAACAGACAAACAGAATTTAACCCGGTTAAACCTCGATCCGCGTCATCTCTGAAGAACAAACAAAAAGGACGCAATCTCTTGCGTCCTTTTTTCCGGAGCCCTGCAATCCCGTCAGGCCGTTTCCAACGACTTGCCCAGCTTGCGCAGGAACTGCTCGCAACGGTCCAACTGCGCCAGCGTCACGAACTCGTTGGGCTTGTGCGCATTGTCAATGCTGCCGGGGCCGCAGACGATGGTCGGGATGCCGATCTGCTGGAACAGGCCCGCTTCAGTGCCATAGGCCACCTTGCGCGTCTCGCGGTCGCCCGTCAGCGCGCGTACCAGCTCGGTGATTGCCGCCTGCTCGACTGCTTCCAGTGCCGGGCTGCCGGCGAAATTGTCGATCTCGATGCGGGCATCGGCGAACTCCGTCTTCATCTTCGGCAGCAGCACGTCGCGCACGTAGACATCGATCTGCGCCTGGATGTCGGCCACCGTCATGCCCGGCAGGTTGCGGAACTCATAGGTGAACTCGCACAGCTCGGGAATGGTGTTGACCGCGATACCGCCGCGGATCTGGTTGGTAGTCATCGTCGTAAAGGGCACGTCGAAGAACTGGTCGTACGGGCCATTGGCCTTGTAGGCATCGGCGAAGTCGCGGATGGCGCAGATCATGCGCGCGGCGTATTCGATGGCGTTGCAGCCCTGCGGCGTCAGCGACGAGTGGGCCGACTTGCCGTGCACCTTGCAGGCGAACACGTTGATGCCCTTGTGCGCCACCACCACGTTCATGCTGGTGGGCTCGCCCACCACGCAGCCGTCGACCTTGATGCCGCGCTTGACGATTTCTTCCAGCATCGCGGGCGCGCCGATGCAACCGATTTCCTCATCATATGAGAATGCCAGGTGCAGCGGCTTGGTGCGCGGCATGGCCAGGAACTCTGGCGTAAGCGCCATCGCCGTGGCGATGAACCCCTTCATGTCGCAACTGCCGCGTGCGTACAGGGCGCCGTCCTTCTCGACCAGCTTGAACGGATCGGTGTCCCATTTCTGGCCGTCCACCGGCACCACGTCGGTATGGCCGGACAAGACGATGCCGCCCTGGGTCGCGCCCGCATTGGCGCCGGCGGTGGCCGGCAGCGTGGCAAACAGGTTGGCCTTGGTTTTTTCCTTGTTGTGGGCGAACCAGGGCTTGATGCCCTGCTGCTCAAGGTTATCGCGCAATGCGGCGATCAGTTCAAGATTGGAATTGCGGCTGGTGGTATCAAAGCCGACCAGTGTTTCCAGCCATTGGCGCTTATTCATTTGGTAGTACTCCCTTTCAAAACAGATCCGCTACAGGCACCGGATCGGCGCCTGCCCGCACATTCATCATCCGGCTTGGATAAGCCGCGTTCCCTGGCGGTAGACCTTTACGTCTGTGCTATTCATCGGCTGCCGCAACCGGTACGGCAATGCCTGCAAGCTTACTCTGGAATCGGCCCGGCCTGCTGCAGGCCATTTTCCGACAATCTCAGGACCCGGCCGCAACGTGCTGCCAGGTCGCTGTCGTGGGTCACGATTACAAAGGCCGTGCCCAGCGTCTGCGACAACTCGATCATCAGCTCAAACGTCTTGTCGGCGGTGCCGCGGTCGAGGTTGCCGGTGGGCTCATCGGCCAGCACGCAGGCCGGATGCGTTACCAAGGCGCGCGCCAACGCCACGCGCTGGCGCTCACCCCCCGAGAGTTCGCCCGGCACGTGCGACACGCGCTGCTCCAGGCCGACCCTGGCCAGGATCTCGCGCGCCTGCTGCTGCGCCTGGTCGCGCTTGACGCGGCGGATCATCAGCGGCATGGCGACGTTGTCCAGCGCCGAGAATTCCGGCAGCAAATGGTGGAACTGGTAGACGAAGCCCAGCGACTTGTTGCGCAGCTCGCCGCGCGCCGATTCGCCCAGGCTGGCAAAATCCCGACCCTGCAACATGACTGAACCAGTGGACGGCGTATCCAGGCCACCCAGCAGATGCAGCAGGGTCGACTTGCCGGAACCCGAGGCGCCGACGATGGCCACCTGCTCGCCGTGGTGCACGTCGATATCGATGCCCTGCAGCACCTTCACCGAATAACGCCCTTGCGTAAATGTCTTGCCCAGGCCGCGCGCGGCCAATACCACTTCGTTGTTGTCCATGACCTTATTCATAGCGCAGGGCCTCCGCCGGTTTGACACGGGCCGCGGCCCAGCTCGGATACAGCGTCGCCAGGAAGGCCAGCACCACCGCCACGCCGCCGATGGTGTAGACATCGGACCAGATCAGGTCCGAAGGCAGCTCGGAGATCACATAAACGCTCTTGGGCAGGAACTGCACGTGGAGCGCGCGTTCAATGGCCGGCACCACCACATCGATGTTGAGTGCCACCGCCACGCCAAGGCCGATGCCGATGGCCGTGCCGATCAGCCCCACCAGCGCCCCCTGGATCACGAAAATCTTCATGATGGAGCCGGGCGAAGCGCCCAGCGTGCGCAGGATGGCGATGTCGGCCTGCTTGTCGGTTACCGTCATCACCAGCGTGGACACCAGGTTGAAGGCCGCCACCGCGATGATCAGCGTCAGGATGATGAACATCATGCGCTTCTCGGTCTTGACTGCGGCGAACCAGTTGCTGTTCTGCTGCGACCAGTCGCGCAGGTAGAGGTCGCCGGTCAGCGTCGAGGCCAGTTGCTGGGTTACCTGCGGCGCCTGCAGCATGTCGCGGATGCGCAGCCGCACGCCGGTCGGGGCGTCGAGACGGAACAGGGTTTCCGCATCCTGGATGTGGATGAAGGCCAGCGAAGAGTCGAACTCATAGTGCCCGGCCTCGAAGATGCCGCCCACCGTGAACTGCTTCAAGCGCGGCAATACACCCGCCGGCGTGACCTGCCCTTGCGGCGCAATCAGCGTCACCTTGTCGCCAATGCCCACACGCAGGCCGCGCGCCAGCTCGATGCCCAGCACAATATTGAATTCACCGGGCTTGAGCGATGCAAAACTGCCCTGCTTGACCTGCCTGGCGACGTCGGAGACCTTGGGCTCTTCTTCCGGCAGCACGCCACGGATCGCGACGCCGCGCACATTGTCATCGCGCGTCATCATCGCCTGCGCCGCCACGTAGGGCGCGGCGCCCAGCACTTCCTTGTTCTGGAAAGTCTGCTTGGCCACCGCTTGCCAGTCGCGCATGGCGCCGGAAGCGTCGAATACCTCGATATGCGCCAGCACCGACAGCATGCGGTCGCGCACTTCCTTCTGGAAACCGTTCATGACCGACAGCACCACGATCAGCGCGGCCACGCCAAGCGCGATACCGGCCATCGAGATCAGGGAAATGAAGGAGATGAAACTGTTACGGCCGCTGCGCTTGCCAGCGCGCGTATAGCGGATGCCGACCAACCATTCGAACGGCAGGTTTTTTATTAGACTCAAAATTGCTCCGAGAGAAGGCTGAATGAAAAGCGCGGCCAATGATGTCCCCATCACAACGAAGACCGGCGCATTTCGACAGGCGAAGCGCGAAGTTTGCCACAGAATGGGCCGGGCGGCCCACTCCGGCTGCACGTTCGCTGCCGTGCTGGGATAGAACCCAGTTTTCCCCATAGGTTCTCGGCAATACGAAGTTTAAGAACCTGACGCGGCCTTGAACAGGCGCTTGGCTCCGGCAGCCTCAACAGCCATCGAGGCACGGACGTCACTTGCCATCAAGCTTTCTGCGCCCGCCACCGGCTCCACTGGGCAACGATATCCGCTGCGATTTGCACTGTCGGTTTGGTCGAATCGACAATCATGTCGTAGCGGCAGAACCCATGCGTACGCAGATGAAACTGCGCTTCGCCCACATATCGGTTGCCTCGCGCCAGCTCACGGCGCTCGAGTTCCTCGAGCGGCGCATGCACGCCGATCCAGAATACGGTATGACCGGCAAGCAACTGTTGAAGCGTATCGGCCCAGGCCTGAGCCTCGACAATGTGTTCAACAAGGAGCTGATTGCCCGCATCGGCGAAGGCCGCGATGGAGCGGTGGAAGCCATCGAAGAAGCGCTCGCGTTCCTCGGAATTGCGCGCAAGGGGACGAAAGCCGGCCTCGGCCAGCTGGTCGGACGCGTAGTAACAGAAGGTTTCAGGCAGCACGGCACGCAGCGCGTGCGCGATGGTGCTCTTACCGGCACTCGATGTGCCATTGAGAAAGATGATCTCGCTCATTGCCCGCTCAATGTCAAAGCCCCAATGGTCATTCCATGTTCAACGCGCCACATCATCGGCAACACCGCTAAAATATGTACGTCCATCCAGTATTCTGAAGTTATTGTCGCCGAGAGAATACCTCTTTTATATATACCGCACAAAGCTCTCCGCAGCCCCCAGCACCGAATACGCCCATGCAGCCAGATCCAGCCGCCCCTGAAGCCCCCGCGCTTGCCGTCACCGACGATACAGGCAAGGATCCCTTTGCCAAGCTCAATGAGGAACAGCGTGCCGCGGTAGAACATGGCGGCGAACTGCCACCCGCCCAGCAAGATCCCTTGCTGATCGTGGCCGGCGCCGGTTCCGGCAAAACCAGCACGCTGGCGCACCGGGTCGCCAAATTGATCCTGGACGGCGCCGATCCGCAACGCATCCTGCTGCTGACCTTTTCGCGCCGTGCCGCCGCCGACATGGGGCGGCGCGTCGGCCAGGTGATCAGGAAAGTGATGCAACTGCCGCCCTCGGCGTCGCCGCCGGAACTGCCGTGGTCGGGCACATTCCATGCGATCGGGGCACGCCTGCTGCGGGACTACGCGGTGCAAATCGGATTGGAAAAAGATTTCACCATCCAGGACCGGGGCGATTCGGAAGACCTGATGGGCCTGCTGCGCCATGAGATGGGGCTGACGGCCACCGACAAGCGCTTTCCGCTGAAGGCCACCTGCCTGGCCATCTATTCGCGCGCGGTCAACACCCGCGAAGATCTCCACACGGTGCTGCACACGCAATTCCCCTGGTGCCTCGAATGGGAAGCCCAGTTGGCTGAACTGTTCTCAGGCTACGCCGACGCCAAGGAAGAACAGCACGTGCTGGACTACGACGACTTGCTGCTGTTCTGGGCCGACATGCTGTCCGACGTCGAGCTGGCACGCCACGTGGGCGAACGCTTCGACCATGTGCTGGTGGACGAATACCAGGACACCAACCGCCTGCAGGCCGAGATCCTGCAGCGCATGAAGCCCGACGGCGCCGGCGTCACGGCCGTGGGCGACGACGCGCAATCGATCTACTCCTTCCGCGGCGCCACGGTACGCAACATCCTCGAGTTTCCCTCGCTGTTCTCGCGTCCGGCACGCATCGTCACGCTGGAACGCAATTACCGCTCGACCCAGCCGATACTGGCGGCGTCCAACGCCGTCATCGCCGAGGCTCCCGAACGCCACCACAAGAACCTGTGGAGCGACCGGCCATCCTCGCAAAAGCCGCAACTGGTGCTGATACCGGACGAAGTGGAACAGGCGCGCTGGATTGCCAACCGGGTGCTGGCGCACCGCGAACAAGGCCTGACGCTGAAATCGCAGGCGGTGCTGTTTCGCACTGCCACGCACAGCGCAGCACTGGAGCTGGAACTGGCCCGCCGCAACATCCCCTTCCTGAAATTCGGCGGATTGAAGTTCCTGGAAAGCACCCACATCAAGGACCTGCTCTCGCTGCTGCGCCTGGCGCACAACCCCAACGGCCGCATGGCGGGCTTCCGTGCGCTGCAACTGATCCCGGGCATCGGCCCAGCTACCGCCAGGAAGGTACTAGACATGATGGCCGCCGCCACCGATCCGGCCGACGCCCTGCTCAATTTCACCCCGCCGGCCAATGCGGCGCTGGAGTGGCAGGCCTTCGCCGACACCTATGCGCTGATGCGCCGCGCATCGGCACAATGGCCGAGCGACATCAATGCCGCGCGCGACTGGTACCTGCCGCAACTGGAGCGCAAGTACGATGATGCCAGCGCCCGCAGCACCGATATCGAACAACTGGCCGCGCTGGCCGGCGGCTACGCCTCACGCGAGAAGTTCCTGACCGAACTGACGCTGGACCCGCCCGAATCCAGCAGCGACTACTCAACCCCGCCCTATCGCGACGAGGACTACCTGACGCTATCCACCATCCACTCCGCCAAAGGCCAGGAATGGCGCTCGGTGCATGTGCTGAACGTGGTGGACGGTTGCATCCCGTCCGATCTCGCCACCGGCAGCGAAGCCGATATCGCCGAGGAACGCCGCCTGCTGTATGTCGCCATGACGCGCGCCAAGGAATACCTGCACCTGGTGGTGCCGCAACGCTTCTACGTCACCCAGCAGACGCCGCAAGGGGACCGCCACGTCAACGCCATCCGCAGCCGCTTCATCACGCCGCGCATGCTGCCGCATTTCGAGGACAGCCTGTGGTTGTCCGCGGAAACCAACGGCGCACGCACGCCCATGCCCGAGAGCGTCAGGATGCTGGTGCGGCAGCGGGCCAAGAGCGCCTGGCAGAAGAGCTAGACTGGCCTCCACATCGCCATCGTCCCGGCGCAGGCCGCCAACCGCTAAAATAGCGTCCCATGAATCAACTCGACATCCTCATCCCCTTCGCCCTGCCCCCGGCTGAAATGGCGCGCGACCTGCTGCGCCAATGCCAGGCGCCGGCGCTGGCGATGCTGCTGGCCCGCGGCAAACATGCCGCACCGACGCAATCCCACGACCCTTTTTCGCGCGCCTTGCCGCATGAGCACTGGCTGGCGCAGCGCTTCGGCCTGCCACAGCCGGCGCAGGACTGCAGCCCGGCCGCCGCCGCGGCGCTGATGCGCGGCCTCGGCCACCCGCCGGCCGCCGGCCAGTGGTTCGTGCTGCATCCGGCCCACATCCACGTCGCACGCGACCACCTGGTGCTGACCGATGTGGCCCAGTTACAGCTGGATGAAGCGCAATCGCAGAAGCTGTTTGCGTCCGCTGCCCCGCTGTTCACCGAAATCGGCCATGAAGTGGTGTATGGCGACGCCCACACCTGGTTCATCCGCGCCGACGCCTGGGCCGGCCTGCGCACCTCGACCCCGTCCGCCGCCAGCGGCCGCAATGTCGATATCTGGATGCCCGAAGGCCCGGGAGAACTGGCCTGGCGCAAGCTGCAAAACGAAGTGCAGATGCAGTGGTTCTCCGAAAGCCTGAATGAAGAGCGCGAGATGCGCGGGCTGAAGGCGGTTAATTCAATGTGGATCTGGGGCGGCGCCGATGCCGCGGTTTCCGCCACGCCGGCCTACGCTGCCAGCTATGGCCTGAACGGCTGGACGCTGGCATTCGGCGCCGCAGCTGTCACGCCGCCCACCGCCGCCGGGATCGCCTCCGGCAGCGGCCACCGCTTGCTGCTGCTGGACCAGTTGGTGGAGCTCGCCCTGGCCGAAGAATGGGGCCTCTGGCTGCAGCGCATGGAAACCTTGGACCGCGAATGGCTGGCGCCGCTGCTGGCATCGCTGCGCAGCGGCGCCTTCGACGCCATCAACCTGATCCTGACCGGCGCCGACAAGTCGGTACAGATTTCCACCACACGCGGCACACTGCGCAAGTTCTGGCGCAAACCCTCATTACAAAGACTAGCCGCATGATCCGCATCGCCACCCGCCCCTACTCCATCCAGCAATCCGAGCAACTGATTGCCGAAGGTGTGCACCCGGTGCTGGCGCGCGTGTACGCAGCGCGCGGCCTGGCCAGCGCACGCGAGCTGGCGAGCGAGCTCAATGCCCTGATCGCGCCGTCCGGGCTGTTGCATATCGACGCCGCCGCGAGTTACCTGGCCGACGCCATTGCCGCACGCAAGAAGCTGGTGATCGTGGCCGACTACGATTGCGACGGCGCCACCGCCTGTGCCGTAGGCCTGCGCGGCTTGCGACTGCTGGGTGCGCAGGTCGACTACATCGTCCCTAACCGTTTCGAATACGGCTATGGCCTCACGCCGGAGATTGTCGAGCTGACCGTGCGCGAAAAATCTCCCGACGTGATCGTCACGGTCGACAACGGCATCGCCAGCATCGACGGCGTGGCCGAGGCCAAGCGGCGCGGCATCGACGTGGTCGTCACCGACCACCACTTGCCAGGCGACGCGCTGCCGGACGCACAGGTGATCGTCAACCCGAACCAGCCCGAATGCGGCTTCCCCAGCAAGAACCTGGCCGGGGTGGGCGTGATGTTCTATGTGCTGCTGGCACTGCGCGCCGAGATGCGCAAACGCGGCATCTTCGACGCGCAAACCCAGCCAAGGCTGGATACGCTGCTGGACCTGGTGGCGCTGGGTACGGTGGCCGACGTCGTCAAGCTGGATGCCAACAACCGCATCCTGGTGGCGCAGGGCTTGAAGCGCATGCGCAGCGGCAAGATGCATCCCGGCATCGCCGCGCTGTTCCGTGCCGCCGGACGCGAGGCGCGGCGCGCCACGCCTTTCGACCTGGGTTTTGCGGTCGGCCCGCGCCTGAATGCGGCCGGACGCCTGGCCGACATGTCGCTGGGCATCGAATGCCTGACCACCGACGATGAAGGCCGGGCCTGGGCCATTGCGCAGGAGCTCGACACCATCAACCGTGAACGGCGCGATATCGAGGCCGGCATGCAAGACACCGCGCTGAACCTGCTGGACGATTTCAACCCGGCCGACCGCCGCACCATCGCCGTGTTCGACGCGTCCTGGCACCAGGGCGTGATCGGTATCGTGGCTTCGCGCCTGAAGGACAAGTTCTACCGCCCGACGATCACCTTCGCGCCCGGCGACGAAGGCTTCATCAAGGGTTCGGGCCGCTCGATCGCCGGTTTCCACTTGCGCGACGCACTCGACCTGGTCTCCAAGCACGCGCCGTCGGTGATCACCAAATTCGGCGGCCATGCGATGGCGGCCGGGCTGACCATCCATGCAGAGGCTTTCGATGCCTTCGCCCAGGCGTTCGAAGCGGTAGGCCAGGACTGGCTGACGCAAAACCAGTTGGAGCGGGTGATCGAAACCGATGGTGTGCTGGAGGATGCCTATTATTCGGTGCAGTTCATCGGTGTGATGGATGAGCAGGTATGGGGCCAGGGCTTCGCGCCGCCGGTGTTCTGCGATACCTTCCGTGTGCTCAACCAGCGCATCCTGAAAGAAAAGCACCTGAAGCTGCTGCTGGAAAAGAATGGCCAGAAATACGACGCCATCTGGTTCGGCCACGCCGATGCCCTGCCCGACTACGCCACCGTCGCTTTCCGTCTGGACGCCAATGAATACAACGGCAAGACCACCGTGCAGTTGATGGTGGAGCACGCCGAACCGGCCTGACAAATTCCTGACGCAACCTCCTGACGCCATCAATATTGTGGCAAAGTGCAAACAAGACTCCAACAAGACCGCTGCCTGATGGCACAATGGGCTCGTGCGTATGTCGGCAGTACGTTGGCGGAACGGCCCTGATGAAAAACGGGTGCTTCCGCCAATCAGCAACCTCTTTCATCTCGGAACTGGTCCTTTGAGCGTGTTGACGATCTTAGGCAGAACAACAACACCAAACTTCGCCGATGAAGATCAAACGCTTCACTAACAGTCTTCTCACCCGCCTGGTGCTGGTCGGGATCGCGATCATCGTTTCCACTGCGATCGCACGTTACTATTTCCTGGTCAATTTCCTGGAAACCGACCAGAACATCGTCGCCGCCGAACGGCAAGGCACCATCGCCGGCTACCTTGCACAGGACATTGGCTACCATATCGAAGAACGGCGCAGCTTCCTGGAGCGCCTGGCTGCGCAAATGCCGCCAGCGCTGCTGCTCGATCCGGCCGCCGCACGCGAATGGCTGCGCGAACGTTACGAATTGCAGCCATTGCTGGCGCAGCACCTCTTCGTCGCCGACAACACCGGTTCGATCGTGGTCGACTACCCCGCCGTGAAGAACCGCAGCGCCTTGTCGCTAGCCTCCGATCCCGATTACAAACACGCGCTGGCCGGAACTGCCGTGATCGGCGAACCGCTCCTGAGCCCGGCATCGGGAACGCCGGCGCTGACAATCCTGGTTCCGGTCAAGGACGCAGGCGGCAAGGTGACGGGCGTACTGGGCGGCATCAATGAACTCAATGCACCTGGATTCCTCACCCAATTGCAGCGGGGACGCCTGGGACCGTCCGGCGGCTACCAACTGATATCTCCGTCGCGGCGGCTGGTCATTACCGCAAACGATCCATTGCTGGTTCTCACCCCGCTGCCGGCAATGGGCGCCGATCCCATGCTGGACCGCGCGCTGACAGGTTTTCGCGGCAACGGTGTCGGCCCCAACGCCAGCGGCGTCGACGAGATCAAGGGATTCGCCTCGGTGCCCGGCACCGACTGGTTCGTCACCGCCAGCCTGCCGCTGGCCTCCGCACTGCCGGCCGTGAGCCGCATGCGCCACATGGTCACGCGCGGCGGCCTGATCCAGGGAGCAGTGATCTTTTTGATCATCGCGCTGGCGTATCTCTGGTTCTTCCGCCCGCTGCGCCGCGCAGCCGACCTGGCCGATAAGATGACGCGCGGGGAAATCCCGTTATCGCCCTTGCCGGTGGTACGACGCGACGAGGTCGGCTACCTCACCATGGCGTTCAACGGCTTGCTGGCGCGGCTCAAATTGCACCAATCCGAACTGCAGCATCAGGCCCACCATGACGTCCTGACCGGCCTGCCCAACCGCATGATGCTGGCCGAACGCATGCAGCAAGCACTGGCCCGGGCCCTGTTCGAGCAAAACGGGATCGCGCTGCTGTTTCTCGACCTGGACGGGTTCAAGCCGATCAACGACTCCCTCGGGCATAAGGCGGGCGACCTCGTGCTGCAGGAAGTCGCCCGGCGCCTGCGCCAGGTGGCGCGCCACAGCGATACCCTGGCGCGCGTGGGCGGGGATGAATTCGTCCTGCTGGCAACCGACCTGGGCGCTCCCTTGGAAAACGGCGCCCGCGCATTGGCCGAGAAATGCATCGCGACGGTCTCCGAGCCGCTAGTGCTGGGGCAGAAGGAATACCAGTTGGGCGTCTCGATCGGGATTGCCGTCTGCGACGGCCGCTGCGATGCCGACAGCCTGCTGCAAGCCGCCGACCAGGCCATGTACAGCGCCAAAGCCAGCGGCCGCGGCTGCTATGTGATCGCGCCGGCCGGAATGGGCTGTAGCCACGCCATCGTCAACGCACCGGCAGGAACTGGAAAAACGAACCGCCCAGCAGGTTCTGCACATAGCTGATCCCTGCGCGGCGATATTTCTCGGTGATGAAGGTAGCGAGCAGGTCGAGGCGCCCGACGATCTTGCCGAACTCCCGTTCGAAACTGAGGTTGCGCATGTCGGCACTGATCTCGTCGGACAGCAGCAGCGGACCGCCTGCCGAATTGCGGCGGCTGGCCAGTATCCAGGCGCCGATTTCGACATTGCGCGCGGCGTTGTACAGGTGCTGGGCGTCCAGCCCGTCGATGAGGAAGAATTCGATCTTGTTGCCGTGCGCGACGATGATCATGTCGGCGGTGGCATAGATGAAGGCGGCCACACGGTCGCCCTTGAAGTCCGGACCCAGCGCCAGCGCCATGGCGGCAATATCGCGCTTGCTCTGCAATTCGGGCCACGGCTGGCGCTTCTCCACCGCCTCCCGCACCTTGCCGAGCGCCTCTTCCCGGCTGGCCGCGGTCTTTTTCCACTCCCCCGGATTACGCCGATAGAGCTTGTCCATCAGCAGGTAGAGTCCATCGAGGTTGGCGCGCATGGCCAGCGTGGCAATCCGGTTGGTATCGGACTGTCCCATCTCGCGCGAACTGGCGTCCGCGCCCTTGACCTGCCCATGCGGCGCCGGGGAGCTGGCGCATCCGGCCAGCAAGGCGGTGCATAGCAGCGTAATCGGAAGGAGGTCTGTTCTGGTTATCGTCATCGGCAGGCAAGTGAACGCAAGCTGATAGGACTTGATCCTAGCAGATTGCGTTCACTGCCCGAATAGCGATTTCAGGCCGATGCCCTCTCAGAACCTGTTCAATGTCTCGGCGGGAGTTGGGCAAGTGTCATTTCAGGATGGGATGCAAGGCGCAAAACGCAGCCGGGCCGGTGGCCCGGTGAGGCTTTGCAACGCCGCAGACCGCCTGAAAGGACATTTGGACAACCCCGCCGAGACATTGAACAGGTTCTCAAGCGTGACCCGATCTAGACATCAGCCCAAGGGAACTCCGGTCAGATAACCCACCGTGGCGCCGAAACGATCCCTGTAGTTGGCGCGCACCAGCGGATCGAGCGTGTCCTTGACCTTGTCGTGCAAGCCCTTCTCCCAGTCGCCGGCGTGCTGGAAATTGCTCATCACGTAGGTCCAGCCATTGATCTCGTCGACCGCATGCAGGCCGGTCGACTCGGCGCCGGCCGGACAGGACAGCACGCGCGTCAGGGCCTTGGTATCGACGTTGTAGGCCCACAGGAAGTTGTTGACGTGCATGCCGCTGTCTTCGCCGATGAATAGCGTGCGCAGCTTTTCCGAAAACTTGATGTTGTCCGGGTTGGCGATACTGTCTTGCGCCGCCAGGTTGCCCAATGCATCCGGCGTCTTCAGGTCCACGCCCACCAGTTCGGCGGGTGGCGCCATATCGATCGCTACCCATTCGCTGGCGATGGCATTGCCCGTCGCGTCGCTCTGGCCGCCGCGCAGATTCAAGGCATATACGGCGCCGGCCTTGGGGCCCTGCACCTTGATGTGGCCGGAACCGTCCAGCATCGAGGTCTGCACATAGGACATGGCCGAATAGGCGATCTTGTCGCGCGCGTTGACGGTGGTGCCTTCCATCTTGGTGAAGCCCAGGCTGCCGCCGGCCAGCGCGGCGTAGCGGTGGGTTTCCAGAAAGGCGGCGGCCTTCTGCATGCCCGGCTTGACGCGCACCCAGTTGGACTTGCCGTTGAACGGAATCTTGGAAAACGAGCCGTCGGAGGGATCGCTGGTGCGGATATCCATGATGTCGGACGCCTTGTAGCGGTTGGCCATGGCCTTGATTTCATCGCTGGTGGCACTGCCCAGCTTGACCCACGACAGCTTGCCGGCCCCTGGGCCCACGCCCGAGACCTGCTCCCAGCGCGCCACGTACAAGGTGCCCGCCGACAGGTCGGCCGCACGGTCGGCGATGAACATGAACAGGCCGCCATTGGTGGCGTCGTCGCCCATCAGCACGGTGCGCTGGTCGGGCATGACCTGCACCAGTTCGTGCGAGATGCGGCCCAGGCAGTAATGCTTGCGGATCGAACCGGTGCCATCCGCATGCACCGTGACTTCCGGCAAGTGGCCGTAATGATAGGGATTGGCGCGCGCTTCGTCGCCGTACAGGTTCTTGCTGAAAGCCTTGAATTGCGGATTGGAAGCGATGGCGGCCGCGTCCGGCTCGTACTCTTCGCTGGAAAGGTGGGTGTTCCACGGCGACAGGCTGGCGCCGCAGGTGATCCACAGGCCGTTGACCTGCGAAGTGTCGACGTTGTGGTACTTGACCAGCGACAGCTTGCCCGAGGACGGCTCCTGGTCCAGCGTCAGCACCGCGATCGGCGAAGGCAACTGGCCGTACATCGCAGCCTGCTTCTGGTCGCGCGTGGTGTATTCGAACTGCACCACGGCAAACACCGTGCGCCCCTTCACGCCGGACACGCTGGCGCCCTTCACGGTCAGCAGCGACGAGCCATCCGGGCAGTCCGAGAAGAACTGGCGCTCCTTGCCCGGCACCGAGCGGTCGATGATCGGCTGGTTGTTGATATCGACATAACCACCGGCCAGGATGGTACCGCCACGGCCGTCCGGCACCATGTCGCCGGTCATGAAAAAGGGCTGGTAGGCCAGCTTGTAGCTTTGCTTGCTGCCGTCGGCAAAGGCCACTTCCAGCGCCGAGCCTACGGTGGTGCTGGCCATCGCCGCCGGATTGGCCAATGTCGGCGCAGGCATGCCGGTGAAACGGGCCGAGACGAAGGGCTTGCCCGAGCCTGGTGTGGCACAGGCCGACAGCGCGGCGGCAACGCCGCCGGTCAACGGCAGCAGCGGCGCGGCGGACAGCGCCTTGAGGAGGCTGCGGCGGCCGGCCTGTGGGATACAGTCTTGGGCGTCGGATTGGATGGCGTATTGCTCGGGCTGTCTCATCGATGTTTCTCCGGATTAACTTGAGGGAACTGATGCATTGTCAGTCTTTTGTCAGCAATGCAAGTGCTGCGATGGTATCGGCCGAAAATGACAACTCCATGACCGCACCCGCTCATGGGATAAATGTGTCCGCATCTCAAATCGCTTCGAAGATGCCTGGATTATCCCGGGCGACCTCTCTCCTCTTGTATAATGTGAGGTTTGATCGCAAAAGAAACCGTCATGGAAGCAGAACGCCTCAATTCCCTCCAATCCTTGCTCGACGACCTGGCCACCCGCGCCACCGAGCTACGGAGGTATCTTTGACTTCGATGTGAAGTCGGAGAAACTCGAACAAGTCAACGCCGAACTGGAAGACCCGAACGTCTGGAACGACCAGAAGCGGGCGCAGGACCTCGGCAAGGAAAAGAAATCGCTGGAAGCGATTGTCCATACCCTGATCAAGATCGACGCCGACCTTGGCGACGCCAAGGATCTCTTCGAGATGGCGCGCGAGGAAAAGGATGAAGACACCATCGCCTCCATCGAAAGCGATGCCGAAGGCCTGAAGAAGCTGGTGGAAGAAATGGAATTCCGCCGCATGTTCAGCGGCCAGATGGATGCCAACAACTGCTTCATCGACATCCAGGCCGGCGCCGGCGGCACCGAGGCGCAAGACTGGGCTTCGATGCTGCTGCGCCAGTACCTGCGCTATTGCGAGCGCAAGGGCTTCAAGGCCGAAATCCTGGAACAGTCCGACGGCGAAGTGGCCGGCATCAAGACCGCCACCATCAAGGTCGAAGGCGATTACGCCTACGGCTTCCTGCGCACCGAGACCGGCGTGCACCGCCTGGTGCGCAAGTCGCCGTTCGATTCGAGCAACGGCCGCCATACCTCGTTTTCGAGCCTGTTCGTCTACCCGGAAGTGGACGAATCCTTCGACATCGAGATCAACCCGGCCGACGTGCGCGTGGATACCTACCGCGCCTCCGGCGCCGGCGGCCAGCACATCAACAAGACCGACTCCGCTGTGCGCCTGACGCACGCGCCCAGCGGCATCGTCGTGCAATGCCAGAACGACCGCAGCCAGCACCGCAACCGTGCCGAAGCGTGGGAAATGCTCAAGTCCAAGCTGTTCGAGCTGGAACTGCGAAAACGCATGAGCGAACAGCAAAAGCTGGAAGACTCCAAGACCGACGTTGGCTGGGGCCACCAGATCCGTTCCTATGTGCTGGACCAGTCCCGCATCAAGGACCTGCGCACCAACCATGAAACCGGCAATACCAAAGCGGTGCTCGACGGCGATCTC
This sequence comes from Herbaspirillum chlorophenolicum, assembly GCF_001189955.1. Lineage (GTDB taxonomy): Bacteria > Pseudomonadota > Gammaproteobacteria > Burkholderiales > Burkholderiaceae_D > Herbaspirillum > Herbaspirillum chlorophenolicum. The sequence goes on from NZ_LFLT01000029.1 coordinate 34,217, forward strand.
GACGACTTCATCGCCGCTTCGCTGAAACAGGGCGTCTGACGACGCGTGCCGCGGGGCCCTGCTCCGCGGTGCCGCAACCTCCGACCGACCGTTCAACATTCAAGAATTCCAACCATGACCACGCAAAACAACAACGCCGCCCAGCCGGCAGCCGACGAGAACAGCATCATCGCCGAGCGCCGCGCCAAGCTGGCCGCCATCCGCGAACAAGGCATTGCCTTCCCCAACGATTTCCGTCCGTCCGAGAAGGCATCCGAGCTGCATGCCAAATACGACGGGCTTGAGAACGAAGCGCTGGAAGCCAATCCGGTGAACGTCTCGGTGGCCGGTCGCATGATGTTGAAGCGGGTCATGGGCAAGGCAGCCTTCGCTACCCTGCAAGATGCTTCGGGCGAGCGCGCCGATGGCCGCATCCAGCTCTACGTGACCAAGGACGTGACCGGCGATGAAGCCATGGCCGCCTTCAAGCACTACGACCTGGGCGATATCCTGGGCGCCGAAGGCACGCTGTTCAAGACCAAGACCGGCGAATTGTCGATCAAGGTGACCCGCCTCAAGCTGATCACCAAGTCGCTGCGCCCGCTGCCGGACAAGTTCCACGGCCTGGCCGACCAGGAAATGAAGTACCGCCAGCGCTACGTCGACCTGATCATGAGCGAGGAAACCCGCCGCACCTTCAAGGCGCGCACCGCCGCCATGTCGTCGATCCGCCGCTTCATGGAAACCAACGGTTTCATGGAAGTGGAAACGCCGATGCTGCACCCGATCCCGGGCGGCGCCGCGGCCAAGCCGTTCATCACCCACCATAACGCGCTGGACATGCAGATGTTCATGCGCATCGCCCCCGAGCTGTACCTGAAGCGCCTGGTGGTGGGCGGCTTCGAACGCGTGTTCGAAATCAACCGCAACTTCCGCAATGAAGGCGTCTCGCCGCGCCACAACCCGGAATTCACGATGATGGAGTTCTACGCCGCCTACGTGGATTACCAGTGGCTCATGGGCTTCACCGAACAGGTGATCCGCCAGGCCGCGATCGATGCCCACGGCACCGCTACCCTGACCTACCAGGGCCGCGAACTGGACCTGTCCAAGCCGTTCGACCGCCTGACCATCACCGGCGCGATCGTGAAGTACGCGCCGCAGTACACCGAGGCGCAACTGGCCGATATCGAGTTCCTGCGCACCGAGCTGAAGAAGTTCGGCGTCAAGACTGATCAGGCCCCGCTGGCCGGCGCCGGTATCGGCGCACTGCAGCTGGCGCTGTTCGAAGAAACCGCCGAATCGCAGTTGTGGAACCCGACCTACATTATCGACTACCCGGTTGAAGTGTCGCCGCTGGCGCGCGCCTCCGACACCGTGCCGGGCATTACCGAGCGCTTCGAGCTGTTCATCACCGGCCGCGAAATCGCCAACGGTTTCTCCGAGCTGAACGATGCCGAAGACCAGGCCGCGCGCTTCCAGGCGCAAGTGGCCGCCAAGGATGCCGGCGACGAGGAAGCGATGTACTACGACGCCGACTACATCCGCGCACTGGAATACGGCATGCCGCCTGCCGGCGGCTGCGGCATCGGCATCGACCGCCTGATGATGCTGATCACCGACTCGCCCAACATCCGCGACGTGATCCTGTTCCCGCACCTGCGCCGCGAAGACTAAGTGGCTGCTGGAGCCTGTTGCCGCAGGTTCCAGGCAACATCCGGCTCTCCTGTGCACTTTTCCGCATCCCGGCTCCGGGATGCGGACCTCCTTCTTCTGTCCCGCCAGCGCAACATTGCCGTTGCAACAACACGCACCGGCGAACCGCTGCCAATCCCGCCGCATGCGCCTTCCCTCCTGATCAGCTTGAACGTGGCTAACATCCGCCTTTCCAGTCATTACAAGTTTTTACAACTGACACACTATCTGGATTTTTTTTAGTGCCGTACCTCGCCATAATCAGCTCCACATCAACAGAACAAATGGAGAGGCCATCATGGACACTACCGTTACCAAACAATCATCTTCGAATCGTCTGCACCCGCTGGTCGCCGGTGCAGCGGTTGCCGTCATCCTGGCCAGCCTGGTCGGCGTCGCCGCCATCACCGGCTTGCTGCCCAGCTCGAACAGCACCAACTCGCCGCAGCAAGTGGCAGCAATGGAACAGCAGTCAAACCAGCCGCAGTCCAATATCCAGCAACAATTGCCGCCCCAGCCGGCACCAGTCAGGCAAGCCGTAGCAGCCAATGCCCCCGCCCAGGCAGCCCCGGCTCCGGCCATTTGCAATAGCTGCGGTGAAGTGGTCGCTGTGCGCGCAATACAGCACACACCCAGCACCAGCGGCGTAGGCATTGCCGGCGGCGCCATCGTCGGTGGCCTGCTGGGCAACCAGATCGGCGGCGGTACCGGCCGTACGCTGGCCACGGTCGCCGGCGCAGTCGGCGGCGGTTACGCCGGCAACGAAGTGGAAAAACGTACCCGTACCACCACCAGCTATGTGGTCGACGTACGGATGCAAAACGGCAAGACCCGCAGCTTCCCGCAAACGGCCGACAACTGGCGCGCCGGCGATCAGGTCCGCGTAGTCAACGGCCACCTGGAAGGCCGCGGCTAAACCTGCCACGACAAGACAAACCGCTGTGCAGCCCTTCGATGCAAATCGAAGGGCTTTTTTCATTGGGCCGGGATTTCCGTGTACCAGATGTCAACTTCATGACAACACGACTTCCTCCCTGTAAACCTGGAATGGCCTTGTTGCGTTACAAGAAAATAATGCCGCCCGATTCCCGTCGATTGAAACTCCCCCACTCAGGAATACTCCTAATAGACGCATCGGAACGATTAACGCTGGCAACATTCAGCCCGGACGGTTAGACTTTTGCAAAAAAGCACGCCCGCGCCACGGGTGACCATGGAAATGCATCCAGGAAACATAGAGCGCACGCCAAGCAGCCGCGCCATCCTGCATGCTCGGGGGCGAATGGTTCGCCAGAAAGATTGCCGGCTTGAATGCCGGCTAATAACGATTTATGGACTCACCGTCATCCACTGACATCACAGCAGCCATTACCGGCTCACTGGCTGAAGAACGCCACGGCGGCCCGCACAAAGAGCATGCCGTCATCCTGCTGCACGGCCTGTGCGGTTCCCAGCTCGAACTGGGCTCGATCCCCAAGCAGTTGAAGAAAGTCGGTTGCGCCGTCATTCCGATGACCATCGACAACTATTCCGCTTCGCTCACCAATCCGCGCGTCTCGCCCAATTGGGAAGACTGGTGTGCCGCCGTCGAAAGCAAGGTGGCGCGCCTGCGGGAAGAGTTCAAGACAGTTTCCATCTGCGGCCTCAGCATGGGCGCGACACTGGCGCTGGCAGTCGCCTCCCGCAGCAACGAACTGCTGAGCGTGGTCCTCCTGTCGCCAGTGCTGCAATACGACGGCTGGTCGGTGCCGTGGTACCAGAATCTGCTGAAGGTGGTCTACGACGCCGGCATCCGCAACTGGTCGTACAAGGAAAGCGAACCCTACGGCATCAAGAATTTCGACATGCGCCGGCGCGTGGCCAACGCCCTGGAAAAGGATGGCGTAGCGGCAGTCGGCGCGGCGTCGATACCGGCGCGCCACCTGCGCGCGGCACAGCGGATGATGGCTTATGTGCGCGAGTCGCTGCCGATGGTGCGCGCCAACACGCTCATCATCCACTCCATCGACGACGAAACCGCCTCCCCGAAGAATGCGGAAATCATCCTGCAGGCCATTTCCTCGGAGGTACGCAAGGTGATCTGGCTGGGGGACTGCTACCACATCATCACCGTCGACAACGAGCGCGAGATCGTGACCAACGAAACAGTGATGTTCATCAAGCGCGGCATCGACCTGCACGGCAACGAGCTGTCGCGCAAGTACCTGGCGCATTCCTCGCCGCTGAAGGACCGCCGCCAGTAAGCCGGCGCCCCTGAATGCGGCATCTGCAACAAAAAAGAGCCTGCCCGTAAGTTCTTTGACAGATAAGTTCCTTAACATGAGGTCATTGCGCTGCAACGCAATGCAAGAGAAGATGGACCCAATCCGTACTCATTCCAGAGCCGTCATGAGCCTGATCAAACTCAAGAATGCAAGGAGCTGGCGCCCGCAAGGCCTCCGTCCGCTCTACATCAGTGTCGCCGGGTTCGTTGTGGCCTTCGGCCTGCGCTATGCCCTCGCCCCCTTTGTCGACGAAGCGCTGTCGATGCTGTTTTTCGCGGTCAACTGCATCGTCGTCAGCTACCTGGCCGGCTACCTCTATTCGCTGGGGTTGCTGGTCGTCAGCATTCCCACCGCGATGTTCTTCTTCCGCAAGCCGTTCTACATGATCGACGGCATCAATGACAAAGACATCTTCATGATCATCGTCTACACCGTGATTGTCATGACCGCCTCCATCATCATCGAATGGCTGCAGCGCGAGCGCTATGCCGCCGTACTGCAGCAGCGCGTCTCCGAAACCCGCTACCAGTTGCTGATCGAATCGGACCAGGCGCGCCGCGCCGAATATGGGAAACAGTTCGAAAGCAGCGCCGCGGCAGAAGGCTGACAAGGCCAAGCCAATTCCTCCAACCTGCCGTCCCCTGGCAAGCGCCGCAATGGCAACTATCGCGCGGCGCACCTTCAATCAACGCGCGGCCTTGCGCAATATCCCTCCCAGCCGCTGGATCAACGGCAAGAACTGGTCTTCCGACGTATTGCCGTAACCGATCACCAAGCCATTGCTGGACGCCTGCGCGCCTGATGCGGAAAACGACGACAAGGCCCCGATATTCATCCCCACCGCGCGCGCCGCGGCGCTGATGGCGATATCCCCATACGCTTCCGGCAGCCGCACCGTGAGATGCAGTCCACTGTCGCCGCCCAGCACCTCATGCTCCATCTCCAGATGCGCATCCAGCGCCTCCCGCAGCGCCTTCTGGCGCTCCCGGTACAAACGCCGCATGCGCCCCAGGTGCCGCGAGAACTGCCCGCTGGCGATGAATTCCGCCAATGCCAGTTGCTCCAGGCGATGTCCGCCGCGCAGCAACTCGGCCAACGCCGGATAGGCGCCCTCGCCCGCCGATTCAGGCAGCACCAGGAAGCCGATGCGCAAGGCCGGGAACATGGTCTTGCTGAACGTACCCACATACAGCACCGGCGCCTCCGGCAACAGCCCCTGCATGGCAGGTACCGGATGGCCGCGATGGCGGAATTCGCTGTCGTAATCGTCCTCGATGATCCAGCTTCCGGCCCGATGCGCCTGTTCAATCAGCGACAACCTGCGCGCCAGCGACAGCACGGCGCCGGTTGGATACTGGTGCGACGGCGTCACATGCACCAGGCGCGCCGGCCGGGTGCGCCACAAGCGCTCGGGGATCACGATGCCCTCACCATCCACCGCCATGCCCACCGTTTTCAGGTCACCGGCATGGAAGGCCGTACGCACCCCGCCATAGCCGGGATCTTCCATCCAGGCCGTATCGCCGGGATTGGAAAACAGGCGCACGCACAGCGACAAGGCGCCCTGCGCGCCCTCGGTCACCACCACCTGCGAGGCCTCGCAACGCACGCCACGCGCCACCCGCAGATATTGCGCGATGGCGGAACGTAACGCCGGTTCGCCCAAGGGTTCGCCATAGCCCAACACCAGCGGCGGCGCCCGCCGCAATGCGCGCTCCTGCGCACGCAACCAGGCATTCAAGGGAAACCGGCTCAGGGCTGGCATGCCCGGCGTCAACGGCAGGGAGCGGTCGCCCGCATCGCGCGTGAGTGCCATGGTCTGCATACGCCGCGACTGCCCCGGCGTTGCCCGCATCGCCGACGTTTTGGGCAGCGTCCGCGCAAGCTTGTCCGAACCGCGCGGCAGCAGTGACAACGGTGCCACCCGCGTCCCTTGACGGTCGGCCAGGGCATACCCTTCGGCAACCAGTTGTTCGTACACCGCCAGCACGGTATTGCGGGAAACCTGCAGCTCCTCGCACAAGGCGCGCGACGAAGGTAGCCGCCCCCCGGCGGCCAGGCGCCCATCCAGGATGGCTTGCTTGAAGCGCTCCAGCAACTGCTGCTGAAGCGAAGGCGCGCCGGGGCCATCGGCCAGCGAGGAAAAAAGAAGGGAATCCGTCATTGAGCAAACCACAAGAATCGTGGCTCCATAATATTAGCTAACAGTGGTACTTTTTATGATGCCACGAAACCGCTATCGTTTGAATCATCCCAACCGCAAGCGTCCATCTCGACGCCAACCATGCCATGAGCAACGACAGCAGCAAAAGCGCCACCACCAACGCCTGGAACCAGCCTATCGGCTTTCCCATGTCCGACTGGCAGGCACGTCCGCGCCCGCAGCGCATCGTGCATGAAGGCAGCTACTGCCGGCTGGAACCGGTCAGCGCCGAACGCCACGCCGCCGACCTGTACGAAGCCTATGCCCAAGCGCCAGACGGCAGCGACTGGACCTACATGACGGGCGGCCATTTCCCCGATCCGACCTCCTACCTCCGCCATGCGCAGCTGCTGGAAAAGAGCGAAGACCCGCTGCATTACGCCGTCATCGACAACGCCAGCGGACGCGTCGTCGGCACCATGTCGCTCATGCGCATTGAACCCGCGCATGGCGTGATAGAAGTCGGGCATATCGCACTGTCGCGCCAGCTCAAACGCACACGCGTGGCAACCGAGGCGCAATTCCTGCTGATGCGCTACGTATTCGACCACCTCGGTTACCGCCGCTATGAATGGAAATGCGATAGCCTCAACGCACCTTCCCGCAATGCAGCTCAGCGGCTGGGATTCAGCTTTGAAGGGATTTTCCGGCAGGCCATCGTCTATCGCGGCCGCAACCGCGATACGGCCTGGTTCTCCATCATCGACGGCGAATGGCCAGCGCTGCGCACTGCCTTCGAACGCTGGCTGTCTCCGGCCAATTTCGACGACCAGGGCAAACAGCGGCAGCCGCTGTCAGCGTTGCGCGCGTGATGCGGCCTCTTCGTTCACGCCTGCTTGAGCGCCCATAACGCATCCAGCATGTACTGCGTGGCCGGTTCAGGCTCGCCGGCCCGATATGCAATCCCCAAAGGGCGCCACAATTTCGGCTTGAGCGGCCGCATGGCGATACGTGGATCGGTGGGCGGCACGCCCATTTCCCGCTGGCCCACTTCATGCGGCAGCAATGTGGCGCCATAACCTGCCGCCACCAGGCTTTTCACCGCATCATTGAAATTGAGCTGGATGCGCGCCGCCGGATGTTCGCCGGCGGCCGCGAACCACTCTGCCGTCAGGCGCGACAGCCGCGTATTGGGCGCATTCAGGATCAGCGGCTGCGCCGCCAGCCATTGCGGCGTGACCGTACGCGGCGCATCCCATCCGGCCGGGACGAACGCCATGACCGGATCGCGCCGCCACGGCTTGACCGACAAGCCGTCGACCGCCGCCTGCGGCAGCGCCACCAGGCCGATATCGAGGGTGCCGCCGGACAGCCGCGCCAGGGTCTCTTCCGATGTCAGCACCATGACCTGCACATCGATGCCGGGATGGCTCTGCCCCACCATTTCCAGCGCCTGCGGCAACAGGTAGGCAATGGCCCCGGTCGATGCCCCCAGGCGTACCCGCCCCTCCAGCCCCTGTACCTGGCGCTTGACCTCTTCCAATGCCTGCTCGGCATCGGCCAGCAATTGCCGCGCCCGGGCGACCAGCGTCTCGCCCACGCCCGAGGGCCGGACCCGGCCGCGCTGGCGCAGCAGCAAGGTCGCGCCGATACGGCTTTCCAGCTCGCTGATGTGCAGGCTCACCGTGGGCGGCGCCAAATGCAACGCCCGGGCGGCGGCGGCGAAAGAGCCAAGGTCGACAATGGCGACCAGAGTACGCAGGCGATCGAGATTAAGTTCACGCATGGTGACTGACGGAAATGGATTGGATTTAACCGATCATTCAGAAAACCTGAATCATCCCTTTTAAATATTCAACTTTTCCAATTATAGGGTTTATCGCAAGATGACTGCCTGAACCCATCTCAACGCGCCGTACCGGCGCACCGACAGGAGAACCACCGTGAGCAAGCTTCCGCTGATTTTCATCGACGGCGACCAGGGCACCACCGGCCTGCAAATCAATGAGCGCCTGCGCGGCCGCACCGACCTGCGCCTGCTGACCTTGCCGTCCGCTGAACGCAAGGATGCACTGCGCCGCGCCGAAGCCATCAACTCGGCCGACATCGCCCTGCTGTGCCTGCCGGACGCCGCCGCGCGCGAAGCCGTGTCGCTGATCGACAACCCCAAGGTACGCATCATCGACGCCAGCTCGGCGCATCGCACCGATCCCCAATGGACCTATGGTTTTCCGGAAATGTCGCCCGACCAATCGGAATACATTGCCAGCGCGCTGCGCGTAACCAACCCCGGCTGCTACCCGACCGGCGCCATTGCCCTGCTGCGCCCGCTGGTGCAGGCGGGATTGGTGCCGGCGGATTATCCGCTGGCGATCCATGCGGTATCGGGCTACTCCGGCGGCGGCCGGGCACAGGTCGAACAATACGAAGGCGCAGACGCCGCCAACGCGGCGCCCTTCGTCACGTACGGCCTGGCGTTGAAGCACAAGCACCCGCCGGAAATGCAGTTGCACGCGGGCCTGACGCAGCGCCCGATCTTCGTGCCGTCCTACGGCGCCTTCCGCCAAGGCATCGTCCTGACCATTGCCCTGCATGCGCGCCTGCTGCCTTCCCATGCCAGCAAGGAAAAACTGCGTGCGGCGCTGGAACGCCACTATGAAGGCGCACGCCACATCAAGGTGTTGACGGCCGAGCAAGGCACCGCCGCCGAACGCCTCGATCCCACCTTGCACAACAACAGCAACGACATGACGCTGGGCGTATTCGGCAACGATGGCGAAGGCCACATCCTGCTGTGCGCGGTATTCGACAACCTGGGCAAGGGTGCATCGGGCGCGGCAGTGCAGAACCTGGACCTGATGCTGCGCGGCATGTGAGCCGGCACCATCGGAAAGCATGAAAGCCGGCGGCATGGCTGCCGCCGGCAACGCACAGGAGTGTCGCTACAAAGACCGTTCAGGCATGCTCGGGAATCTGGTCGAGAAAGCCGGTAACATCCTTGATGCGGCCATCTTCCAGCACCACGAAATCGGTGCCCTTGACCGGGCCATCCGCGCCATCGGGGCCGAGCGACCACGAAAAGCGCAGGTGGGAACCGTGCAAGTCCGGCGTGCCGAGCAAGCTGAACTTCCAGCCCGGAAAGCGGCTCTGCACGGCCCCGATCAGCCCGTCGATCTGCTCGCGGCCGGTGCCGCTCATCATCGGATCGACGTAGCTGGGCGCTTCGCTCCATGCCGATTCCAGCAGCAGCTTGCGTTGCTGCGGGTTGCTGGCGTTCCAGGTGTCCAGATAGCTGTGGGCCAGGATGGCGGCGGTGGTTTGGCTGGCGTTGCTCATGCTTCTCTCCTTCAATGTGATGGGAAATAAATGGATTGCTGCGGCACTGCTTCGAACTTCTGCCGTTGTTCACGGTGAGTGAACTATCGCCGTCTTCGCACGGCCAGTCGATTACCTTGGAGGTAATGGACTGCATGCACGCCGTTGCGCTATCCTGCGCAGCATCATGAGCGCCCCCTCCTCTCCCTCTTCCCTTGGCGACCACCTGCGGCACTGGCGCCAGCAACGGCGGCTAAGCCAGCTTGATCTGGCTTGCGATGCCGGCATCTCGGCCCGCCACCTGAGCTTCATCGAAACGGGGCGCTCGCAACCCAGCGCGGAACTGCTGCTGCGCCTGGCCCAACAACTCGACATTCCGCTGCGCAACCGCAACAGCATGCTGCTGGCGGCCGGCTATGCGCCGCGTTACCGGGAGCGTCCCCTGGACGATCAAGCCATGCAGCAGACGCGCACCGCCATCGAAGCCATCCTGCATGCGCATGAACCCTATCCGGCACTGGCAGTGGACGGCCACTGGCACATGCTGATGGTCAACCGCGCGCTAGCGCCGCTGCTGCAAGGGGTAGACGGCGAGCTGCTGCAGGGGCAAGTCAACGTGCTGCGCCTGTCCCTGCATCCACGCGGCGTCGCGCCTGCCATCATCAACCTCAAGCAATGGCGCGCGCACCTGCTGCATCGGCTCTCGCACCAGGCTGCGCAGACTGCGGATCCCTTCCTTTCGGCGTTACTGGAAGAACTGAGCGCCTATCCCGATGAAAACAGTTTCAGCGCCACGCAACCCACTTCGGCACACGACGGCAGCGATGCCATCGCCGTGCCGCTGCGCCTGCATGCGCCCGGCGCGCCGGGAAACCAGCTCTCCCTCATCAGCACCACCATGGTCTTCGGCACGCCGCAAGACATCACGCTCTCGGAACTCGCCGTGGAAACCTTCCTGCCGGCCGATGGCGGCACAGCCCAGGCGCTGCGCGACATGCTGGCCGGCAGCGCCGGGCTGTCGTCCTGACGATCGGCCGTATCGGCTAGAATTCCTGCATCCACCGCACGTGATTTCCATCCGATCGACAAAGAACAAGGACAAGCGAGACATGAAGAAACTGATCAACGATGTCGCCCATATCGTCCCCGACATGCTGGCCGGCCTGGCCGCACTGCACCCTCACCTGTCGCTCTTGCAGGGCAAGAACATCGTACTGCGCGCCGATGCCCGCGAGGCTGCCGCACGCGGCGAAGTCGCGCTGATCTCGGGCGGCGGCGCAGGCCATGAGCCGGCGCACGGCGGTTACGTTGGAGCCGGCATGCTCAGCGCGGCCGTGGCCGGCGAAGTATTCACATCTCCTTCCACCGACGCCGTGCTGGACGCTATCCGTGCCGTCGCCGGCCCGGCAGGCGTACTGTTGATCGTGAAAAATTACACCGGCGACCGCCTCAACTTCGGCCTCGCGGCCGAGATCGCGCGCGCCCAGGGGATTGCCGTCGAGATGGTGGTGGTCGCCGACGATGTCGCCCTGTCCGCCCATGGCGACCATGCCGGACGGCGCGGCTTGGCCGGTACCGTACTGGTGCATAAAATCGCGGGTGCCGCTGCCGCCAGGGGCGCATCCCTGGCCGACGTAGCGCAGGCCGCGCGCGAAGCTGCCGCCGCGATGGGAACCATGGGCGTAGCGCTCACGCCCTGCACCGTTCCTGCAGCGGGAAAACCCGGCTTCACGCTGGGCGAAAGCGAGATCGAATGGGGCCTGGGCATCCACGGCGAAGCCGGCATCGAGCGCGGCGTACTGGTATCGGCAACCGAGGCCGTGGCGCGCCTGCTGCTGCAGATCGCCGGCGATCTCAGACTGGAGAGCGGCGATCGCGTCGCCCTGCTGGTCAACAACCTGGGCGGCACACCGGCCAGCGAACTGGACATTGTCGCCGGCGCGGCACTGAAGCTGCTGGCGCAGCGTGGCATCCGGGTCGAACGCGCCTGGGCCGGCACGTTCCTGTCGGCACTGGAGATGTCGGGTATTTCACTGACCCTGCTGCGCATAGACGACCAACGCCTGGCGCTGCTGGATGCGGCGACGCAGGCGCCAGCCTGGCCGTCCACCGGTGGACGCATCGCAGCCACGGCCGGTGCTGCGGTACAAGCGGCGCCGGTTCCCCCGCCGTCCACCCACGCCGAACGCCTGTCGCGCGACGCCCAACTGCGCCGTGTCATCGATGCCGTATGCGCCTGCCTGGAACAAGCCGAACCCGTGCTGACCGACATGGACCAGCAGGTCGGCGATGGCGACCTCGGCATCAGCATGGCGCGCGCCGCGCAAGGCATACGCGAAGAGATCGGCAACTGGCCGTCGGAAAAAGACCCGGCAGCGGTGCTGCGCGCCATGTCATCCACCGTGCGCCGCGTGGTCGGCGGCACCTCGGGGCCGCTGTACGCGATCATGCTGATGCGCGCCGCCGCCAGCCTGGAACAGCAGGGCCGCGCCGATGCCGCGGGCTGGGCCGCCGCTTTCAGTGAAGCGGTCGCGGGCGTGATGGAACTGGGCGGCGCCAAGGCGGGAGACCGCACCATGGTCGACGCACTGCTGCCGGCCGCCGCAGCGATGCAGGCTTCGCTGTCATCCTCGGCCGATGCCAATGCCGCGGTTGCAGCCGCGGCAACAGCAGCGGCCGAAGGAGCAAGCGCCACCGCTGCAATGGTGCCGCGCCGCGGCCGCTCCAGCTATATCGGCCAGCGCGCCCTGGGACATCCGGACCCGGGGGCGCATGCCGCCGCATTGTGGCTCGCCTCGGTGCGGGATACCCTGAAGGCCTGAGAACCGCAACCGGCCCTGAGCACGCCGCAAAAAAATCGGCCCGCATCGCTGCGGGCCGTGGCTTGAACCGATACGGCAGGCGTCAGTTCATCTTCACGCCGGCCGCTTCGCTTTCCTTGTAGATCGCATCGATCAGGTCCTTGCCGACGCGCGGCGCCATGCTCTTGTGCACGGTCATCAACGCCTTGCGCCATTCAGCCTTTTCTTCGTCGGTCAGGTAATAGACCTTGGTCTTGCCGGTCGCCTTGATGGCGGCAAGCGCATCGTCATTTTCCTTCTGCGCAATGGTGTTGGCATAGGTAGTGGCTTCCTTCATCGCCCCTTCCAGCTCCGTGCGGACATCCGCCGGCAGCGAATCCCAGAACTTCTTGTTCACGATCACGGCATAACCGATGTAACCGTGGTCGGACACCGTCAGGTTGGTCTGCACCTCATGCATCTTTTGCGTGAAGACGTTGGAAGGCGTGTTCTCGCTGCCGTCCACCACGCCGGTCTGCATGGCCTGGTATACCTCGGAGAAAGCCAGCACCTGCGGGTTGGCCTTCAGGGCGCGGAACTGTTCGTCCAGCACCTTGGAGGACTGGATGCGCATCTTCAGTCCACGGAAGTCCGACACCTTGTGCAAGGGCCTGTTGGCCGTCATCACCTTCATGCCGTTGTCCCAGTAGGCCAGCCCCTTGAGGCCCTTGCTTTCCAGTTTCTGGAACAGCCCCTGGCCGATCGGCCCTTCGGTCACGCGCTGCAGCACCGTACGGTTGGGGAAGATGTAAGGCAAATCGAAGACCTCGAACTCCTTCACGCCCAGCGGGCCGAACTTGGCCAGCGACGGCGCCAGCATCTGCACCGCGCCCAGTTGCAGCGCTTCCAGCTCTTCCTTGTCCTTGTACAGCGTGCTGTTCGGATAAATCTCCACCTTCACGCGGCCCTTGGTGGCCTTCTCGGCCAATTCCTTGAAACGCTCGGCGCCCTTGCCCTTGGGCGTGTCGTTGGCGACCACGTGGCTGAACTTGATGACGATCTGCTGCTGGGCGAATGCCAGCGGCGAATGCAAGGCCAGCGCAGCCAGTCCTGAAATGGCAATGGCCGCCTGGATGGCTCTTCGGGTACGGCCGAATCTTGTTTGGCTGAATCTTGTTGTATTCATGGTATGTGTCTCCTCCTGGTAAAACGTTAAAAGACAATCAGGTCCCGCAGTCCCTCCCCTGACGCCAAACGGTCGAAACCGCGATTGATATCCGACAGCGCCATGCGCTGCCCCATCAACTTGTCCACCGGCAGCTTGCCGGCCTGGTACAGGCCGATGTAGCGCGGAATATCGCGCACCGGCACGCAGGACCCGATATAGCTGCCCTTGACCGTGCGTTCTTCGGCCACCAGGCTGACCTGCTGCAGATTCCATTTCTGGTCCGGCGCCGGCAAGCCGGCGGTGATGGTCATGCCGCCGCGCCGCGTCATGCGGTACGCCGCATCCATCGCCTGCACCGACCCCGCCATCTCAAAGGCATAGTCGACACCGCCACGGGTCAGCGCCTTGACCTTCTCGATCGCATCCGGGTCGCGCGCATTCACCGTCGCGGTCGCACCCAGGGCCTTGGCAAGCTCCAGCTTGCTGTCATGCAGGTCAACCGCGATGACTTCGCGCGCGCCGGAGGCCAGCGCCCCCAGCATCGCGCACAGGCCGACGCCGCCCAATCCCAGCACCGCAGCAGTGGTGCCGGCTTTGACCTCGGCCGTATTGACCGCGGCGCCGACACCGGTCAGCACGGCGCAGCCGAACAGCGCCGCTTCAACCGGATCGATATCGGCCTCGACCTTGACGCAGGAACGGCGCGACACCACCGCATGGTCGGCAAAGGCCGAGACGCCCAGATGATGATGAACCGTGCCGCCCAGCGTATGCAGGCGGCGCCCGCCTGCCAGCAGCTCGCCCACGGTATTGGCCTGCGCGCCGGGCTCGCACAAAGCCGGGCGGCCTTCCATGCAAGGCATGCAATGGCCGCAGCTGGGCACGAACACCAGTACCACCAAATCGCCGGGACGCAAATCGGCAACGCCGCTGCCCACCTGCACCACTTCGGCCGATGCCTCATGCCCCAGCGCCATCGGCACCGGACGCGGGCGTACACCGGTGATGACCGACAAGTCGGAGTGGCACAAACCTGCCGCATGCATCTTCACCAGCACCTCGCCCGGACCGGGCGCATCCAGCTCAAGCTCCTCCACCTGCAGCGGCCGGCTGTCGGCGAAGGGTTGCACGTCGGTCATTTCACGCAGTACGGCGGCCTTGATTTTCATGTCTCGCTCCTCAGGTCTTGGAAAGAAACATTCAGGTTACACGACGCCGCCGCGCTGCAGGAAACGCTGCGCCTGCAGGATCACCGGCTTGTCGATCATCTTGCCGTCCAGCGAAATGGCGCCGCCGTCGCTCTTGTCCACGGCCGCCATCACTGCACGGGCCCAGGCCAGTTCTTCTGTCGTCGGACGAAAGCCTTCGTTGACCGCCGCGACTTGCCTGGGATGGATGCACAGCTTGGCGCCGAAACCCAGACGCAGCGATCGCTGCACGGCTGCAGCCAGGAACGGCACGTCGTCGAACGTGGTTGTCACACCATCGATCGGCGGCGCGATCCCGGCCAGGCGCGAGGCCAGCACCATCTCCACCCGCAAGTGCGACAGTTCGCTCTCGATGGCATCGCATTGCATGCCCAGGTCCACCTGCAAATCGATGGAGCCGAAGGCCAGCCGCGCCACACAGGGAGTGCGCGCGATATCGCGCATGGCCGCGATACCGGCAGCAGTTTCGATCAGGGCGATCACGCCCTGCGTGCTTCCGTTCAAGCGTCCGGCGATGGCGGCAACGGCCGCCGGATCTTCTGCCTTGGGCAGCACGATGCCGGCGATTTCCATGCCGGCGAAAGCGGCCATATCCGCTTCATGCCAGGATGTGTCCGCAGCATTGACGCGCACCCACAACCTGGGTTGCGCTCCGTTCTGCCGCAGCCACCCGGCCAGCGCGGCGCGCGCCTCATCCTTCAATTGCGGGCCGACTGCATCTTCCAGGTCGACGATCACCGCATCGGCGCCACTGTCCAGCGCCTTGGCATAACGATCGGTACGGTTGGCCGGCACGAACAAATAACTGGCGGCGGGGATCGCCCGCAGCGCTGCCATCAGACCGCTCCGCGCTCGCGCATGGCGGCGATCTGCGCTGCGTCGTAACCCAGCCCGGCGAGAATCTTCCCGGTATGCTGGCCCAGGCCCGGCACCGCATCCATGCGGTAGTCGTAGCTGTCGTTGGCCCCCGGCGGCAGCAGCGCGGGCAGCATGCCGGCCGGCGAGCCGACCTCGGTCCAGCGCTGACGCGCCGCCAGTTGCGGGTGCTGCCACAGGTCTTGCATGGTGCTCACGCCGGCGTTGGCGATCTGCGCCTCGTCCAGGCGCGCCACGACCTGCTCTGCGGTCATGTCGGCGAACATCTTGAGGATCAGTGCGCGCAATGCATCGCGGTGCTCATGGCGGCGCGAGTTGTTGGAAAAACGCTCGTCGGACGCCAGCGCCGGATCCCTCAACACCACCTCGCAAAACACCTTCCACTCGCGCTCGTTCTGCAGGCCCAGCATCACGGTCTTGCCGTCGCCGGCGGCAAAGGGACCGTAGGGATAAATGGTCGCGTGCTCGGCGCCCGAGCGCACCGGCGCCGATGCGCCCTGGTAGGCGTAGTACATGGGAAAGCTCATCCATTCGGTCAGCGCTTCCAGCATGGAGAGGTCGATATGGCTGCCTTTGCCGTCGCGCCCGCGCTTGATCAGCGCGGCCAGGATATTGGAATAGGCATACATGCCGGCGGCAATGTCGGCGATCGAGCAGCCAGCCTTGGCCATGTCGTCGCGCGTGCCGGTCACGGACAGGAAACCGGCCTCGCTCTGGATCAGCAGGTCATAGGCTTTCTTGTCGCGGTAAGGGCCATCCTCGCCATAGCCGGAAATGTCGCACACGATCAGGCGCGGATGCTTCTGGTGCAGCACGTCGGCCGACAGGCCCAGGCCGGCGGCCGCACCGGGCGCCAGGTTTTGCACCAGCACATCGGCCTCTTCCAGCAGCTTGCCGATGATCTTCTTGCCCTCTTCATCCTTCAGGTTCAGCGTCAGGCTTTCCTTGGAACGGTTGGTCCAGACGAAGTGCGACGACAGGCCATTGACGCGGGTATCGTAGCCGCGCGCGAAATCGCCCACTCCGGGGCGTTCGATCTTGATCACGCGGGCGCCGAGATCGGCCAGCTGGCGCGTGCAGAACGGCGCCGCGATCGCGTGTTCGAGGCTGATGACAGTGATGCCCTCAAGGGGTCGATTGGACTGCAGCATGATGTTTCCTTTTTCCTTCACCTGAGACGGTCGGGCCGGCCCCGCTCAGAACAGTTCGGAGAGTTGTTTTTCTTCGTGCAAGCGCCAGGCGCGTGCGATGATGTTGCCGATCTCGGCGTCGCTGGCGGCCTTGGAGAAAGCGATCAGCTTGGCAGCCTTGTGCTCCAGCTCAGGGCGCGACAGCGTATTGTCCGGATCGCCCTTGGGGACATCGACCGCCGCCGAGAAGCTGCGGCCGTCGGTGGTTTCCACCTCCACCCGGCCCAGCCAGCGCGCGGGATAGGCGCTGTCCACTTCCCGGTCCAGCGTCATCTTCACCTTGCCGCGGAAGTCGGCCACGCGGGGATCTTGCAGCGCCTGCTGCTCGAACTCGGTCAGGCCCGCCTGCTGGTGCACGGCGATCAGCCCCAGTACGGTGCCCATCGAGAACTTGGCCTGGTGCACCGTCTGCGGGTTGACCACCGGCCCCAACACGTCGATGGCGCCCTGGTGCACGCGCGTATTGACGGCGGCAATCTGGTCATGACGCAAGCCTTCGCGCTGCATCAGCACTTGCAGTGCATCGGCCGCCGGATGCGTATGGCGGCAGGAAGCATGGAACTTGAACGATGTTTCGGCCGTGGCCCAGCGCGTGCCCAGGCCATCGGTCAGCCTGGCCGGATCGGCATCCGACGACATGCCGGCGGCCATGCCCTGCGCACCTTCCAGGATGCGCTGCGCGCCGGTGAAGCCGTCGCGCGTGAGGTAGGCGGCCAGCAGGCCATCGGCGGCGGCCTTGCCGGTATGCAGTTGCTTGGAATCGGCGGCGTCGCGCAAGAATTCCCACAGGCCGGCGGCCTGGGTACCGGCCGAGCCCATCGCATGCAGGAACTGGTTCGTATCGAAGCCCATCAGTTTGCCCACCGCAATCGCGGCGGCCAGCGTGCCGACGGTGCCGGTCGTGTGGAACACGCGGTAGTGCGAACGGCCGAGGAATTCACCGATGCGGATACCCGCTTCATAGCCGGCCACCGCCGCCACCAGCAGGTCGGCGCCCGACTTGCCGAGGTCCTGCGCCGCCGCCAGCGCGGCCGGGAACACCACGGCCGCGGGGTGGAACACCGAACCGTTATGCACGTCGTCCTGCTCGACCAGGTGCGAAGAAGCGCCGTTGACCAGCGCCGCGAAGTAAGGCGAGCTGGACTTGCGGCTGGTGAGGATGGTGCTCGGGCCATCCTTGGGGCCCATCGTGGCGGCATAGCGCTCGATGATCTCGATCTGGCGCGCGCCCTTGCCGGCCAGCGCGGAAGCAAACCAGTCGAGGAACAGGTCTTCGGTGCGGGCGATCACTGCCGGCGGGATGTCCTGGTAGCGCAGGCCGGCCAGGAAGGCGGCCAAGGTACGGGATGGGCTGTCGGTGGTCTGGCTCATGGACGTCTCCTTTTTTTCATGCACGCGTCAGAACGAGCGCGGCAGGCCGAGGATGTGTTCGGCGACATAGGAATAGATCAGGTTGGTCGAGATCGGCGCCACCTGGTACAGGCGGGTCTCGCGGAACTTGCGCTCGACGTCGTATTCGCAGGCGAAGCCGAAGCCGCCGTGCGTCTGCAGGCAGACGTTGGCCGCTTCCCACGAGGCCTTGGCCGCCAGGAACTTGGCCATGTTGGCCTGGGCGCCGCAGGGCTGGTGCGCGTCGAACAGCTCGCAGGCCTTGTAGCGCATCAGGTTGGCCGCTTCCAGTTCGATGAAACTGTCGGCGATGGGGAACTGCACGCCCTGGTTCATGCCGATCGGACGGTCGAATACCACGCGCTCCTTGGCGTACTGCGCGGCCTTGTCGATGAACCAGTAGCCGTCACCGATGCACTCGGCGGCGATCAGCGTGCGTTCGGCGTTGAGCCCGTCGAGGATGTATTTGAAACCCTTGCCCTCTTCACCGATCAGGTTCTCGGCGGGGATTTCAAGGTTATCGAAGAACAGTTCATTAGTTTCATGGTTGACCATGTTGAGAATGGGGCGTACTTCCATTCCTTTGCCGATGGCGTCCTTGAGGTCGACGATAAAGATCGACATGCCTTCCGACTTCTTCTTCACCTGGTCCAGCGGCGTAGTGCGTGCCAGCAGGATCATCAGGTCGGAATGCTGGATGCGCGAGATCCACACCTTCTGGCCGTTGACCACGTAACGGTCGCCCTTCTTGACCGCCACGGTCTTGATCTTGGTGGTGTCGGTGCCGGTGGTGGGTTCGGTCACGCCCATCGACTGCAGGCGCAACTCGCCGCTGGCGATCTTGGGCAGGTACAACTGCTTCTGCTGTTCCGAACCGTGGCGCAGCAGCGTACCCATGTTGTACATCTGGCCGTGGCAGGCGCCGGAGTTGCCGCCGGTGCGGTTGATCTCTTCCATGATCACCGACGCCTCGGTCAGGCCCAGGCCGGAACCGCCGTAGTCTTGCGGAATCAATGCGGCCAGCCAGCCGGCCTTGGTCAGCGCGTCGACGAACTCCTCGGGATAGCCGCGCGCTTCGTCCACCTTGCGCCAATATTCAGGGGGGAAGGTATTGCACAGATCGCGCACTGCATCGCGCAAATCGCCATAAGCGTCGTTGGGCGCCTGATACGACATGGTAAGTCTCCAGAAATAAGTTTGATGATGCTGAGAACAGGATCAACCGAAGATGGCCTCGGCTTGCATGGCCAGCTCGCCGCGCAGGTTCTGCGCCCACAGCTCGGCCGACTTGCCGTCGGCAGTCAGCTTGCCGCACAGATCGAAGCCCTCGATGTCGAACAGGCTGCCCACCGCGCGGAAATTGAATTCGCGCAGCACCGCCCCCGGCATCTCGCGCGCCAGCAGGTCGGCCAGCAAGGTGGCGATCAGCGGGCCGTGCACGATCAGGCCGGGATAGCCTTCGACGCCGGTGACGTAACTGCGGTCGTAGTGGATGCGATGACCGTTGAAGGTCAGCGCCGAATAGCGGAACAGCAGCACCGGATCAGGATCGACGCGGCGCTTCCACTGCGCGTCCGCCGGCGCGGCCTTGGGCGTTACCGGTGCCGCGCCGGGCTGCGGCATGTCGCGGTAGACGATGTCGTGCTCTTCATGGATGCAAACCTGGCCGCCGTGGCCGATCTCGTGTTTCACGGTGACGAAGGCCAGTGCGCCGCTGCGGCCCTGCTTGACATCGACGCTGGCGATGCGCGATGTCTTTTGTGCAGCCGCGCCGATCGGCAGCGGCGCGTCGAAGCGCAGGCGGCCGCCGGCCCACATGCGGCGCGGCAAGGGAATCGGCGGCAGGAAACCGCCGCGCTGGGGATGACCGTCGGCGCCGACCTCGGATTGCTTGCATACGGTCCAGAAATAGATCCAGTGCCATAGCGGCGGCAAGGCATCGCCCGCCTGCGGCTGGCGCGGACCGTCGATGGTGGCTGCCAGCGCCGAAGCGAAAGCCGGGTTGATGTGGTCTTCGCGGCTTTCGGTCTTGCCTATCCATTGCCGCAGCATCGTCAGATCTAGATCCGGATTCGACATGTGCTCCTCTGCATTCTTGTTGATTCGTTCGAATGCGGGCAAGTCTGTTCCGGCGTTGGCGTCAGGACAATCTGTATTTTTGGAAGGGGGGCTTTGGCAAGAGTGAAGCCATGCACATTCGTTCCGCGCCTCGGAACAACATGTGCGTGCGGCGACGCAACAAGAAGAGCGGACATGCACATCGGCAAATCGGCGTAACATGGCAAACCATCAAGGCGACGCCCAACCGCAAGATTTCTGTGCAGTGCGAACGTGCCCTTTGCATCCTTAGTGACCATCAGCCGGATAACATCATGCTCTTCGACCTGACCGACCTGCGCCTTTTCATCCTGATCGCCGAACTCAATAGCTTGACGCGCAGCGCCGAGCGCATGAACCTTTCGCTGGCGGCCACCAGCAACCGCATCAAGGAACTGGAGACGCGCTTCGGCACCCGCCTGCTCTACCGCGAAAGCAAGGGCGTGCAACTGACCCCGGCCGGACAGACGCTGCTGCACCATGCGCAGCTCTTCATGCAGCAAGTCGAGCACCTCAAGAGCGACATGCAGCAGTACAACAACGGCATCAAGGGGTATATCCGCATCTTCGCCAACACCACGGCGGTGACCGAGTTCATGCCGGAAATCCTGGGCAAGTTCCTGGCGCTGTATCCGCAGGTCAACGTGGCGCTGGAAGAGCGGCTGAACCACGACATCATGCGCGGCATCCAGGAAGGCACGGCAGACATCGGCATCGTGGCCGGCCCGGTACAGGGCGATGGCCTGGAGATCCTCAATTTTTCGACCGACCGCCTGGTGCTCGCCACCGCTCTGGAACATCCGCTGGCGGGCGCCGGCGCCATCCCGTTCGTGGAAACGCTGGAGTACGAGCACGTAGGTTTGCATGAAGGCAGCACACTGCACCACTTCCTCAACAAGATCGTCTCGGAGAACGGCCAGCGGCTGAAACTGCGCATCCAGGTCCGCAGCTTCGAAGCCATGTGCCGCATGATCGAGACCAACGTCGGTATCGGCATCGTGCCGCTGTCGGCTGCGCAACGCCACCAGCAGACCATGCAGCTGGCCATTGTCGAACTCTCCGACCCGTGGAGCGTGCGCGAGCGCAGCATGGTGTTCCAGGATATCGATACGTTGTCGCCGCACGCGCGCAACTTGGTCGATTTCATTAGCGAACAGATGGCGCAACCGCTGGTCGCCGACGACGGCAAGGTCAGCACCATCGCCGAGGCGGTGAAGAAGAAAAACACGCGGGAAAAGAAAAGCGCGTGAACCACGCGCGAAAACGCAAGAAAGTACGAAAAGACTCGCCTGCACAAACTCCGCCAAATATGCTGTCGTCCCAGCGAAAACTGTGAACCAGTGTCGTTCAGCACATCACGGCAATCGCCAAGGCGACAAGATACCGATCATCCTTCCAGCATCATCCAGACCGACAGCAACAGCAACGCGCCGCAGAACAGGATACGCAAGCGGCGCTCCGGCAGATGGTGCGCCAATGCCACGCCCCATGAAATGCTGAGCACGCCGCCCAATGCCATCGGGATCCCCACCGCCCAATCGACATGCCCGGCATGGGCATAAGTCCATAACGCCACCAGCGTACCCGGCGTGACCATCGCCAGTCCCAGCCCCTGCGCCGCCGTCTGCGTAGCGCCGAAGAAAGCGGTCAGCATGGGCACGGCGACGATCGCGCCGCCCACACTGAAAAAGCCTGCCGATGCCCCGGCCGACATGCCCACCGCGAAGATGTACTTGCGCGGCAGAACGATGGGCGACTGCACGGTGCGCTGCCTGCGCAGCAGCGTCCACAGGTAATACAGCGCCAGCAACCCCATGAAGGCGGCAAAGCAAAAATGCAGGCTGCGCGCATCGATACTGGTGGCCACGCGCGCCGAGAAATAGGTCGTCACCACCGCCGGCACGCACATCATCAGCGCCGAACTCCATTCGATCTTGTTGCGCTGCTTGTAGCGCCAGAACGCGATCACCACGTTGGGCACGATCATCACCAGCGAGGTACCCTGCGCCAGTTGCTGGTCCATGCCGTACAAATAACCCAGCACCGGAATGGCGATCAGCCCGCCGCCGATCCCGAACAGCCCGCCCATCGCCCCCAGAACGCCCCCCAACAGAAAATTGAGTACGCTCGACAAAAACAAAGAATCCATCATCGGTGTAAAGTTACGAGTCTGCCGCGCATGCCTGGATTGGCATCACTGCCTGCCATGCCGTGCGGCGTTCAAATCAAACAAGGAGACTGTCATGAGCGGCGCCATCGTATTCGCGTTGGAAATGGGCGTAGTCGCCATCATCGCGCTGGCCGTCTACATGGTGGTCAAGAAGTAGGCCCTGCAGCGCCCCGCTGCATCCGCCTGCAAAGCCCGCCAGTGTAGCGCAGCACGCCCCGGCTGTCATAAGCCGGGACAATGCCTGCGCGCCGCCCGACAAGATCTCCTGGAATGCAATGGCATGCATGATGTACAACAATCGGCACAACCAACGGCATCACTAGCCGTCCCCCACCTCATGCAAAGGAAGCAAACAAATGGATTTAGGACTTAAAGGTAAAACCGCGCTGGTATGTGCGTCGAGCAAGGGCCTGGGCCGCGCCTGCGCGCTCTCGCTGGCGCGCGAAGGCGTGGCCGTCACCATGCTGGCACGCGGCAAGGAGGCGCTGGAAGCGGCAGCCGCCGAGATCCGCGCCGAGACTGGCGCCACCATCACCACGGTCGCCTGCGACATCACTACGCCCGAAGGCCGCGCCCTGGCACTGGCCGCCTGCCCCAGCCCGGACATCCTCGTGACCAATGCCGGCGGCCCAAAGCCGGGCGACTTCCGCGACTGGTCGCGCGACGACTGGATCGCTGCAGTCGACGCCAACATGCTGACCCCGATCGAACTCATCAAGGCCACCGTTGACGGCATGATCGCGCGCGGCTTCGGGCGCATCGTCAACATCACCTCCAGCGCAGTGCGTGCACCGATCGACATCCTGGGCCTGTCCAACGGCGCCCGCTCGGGCCTGACCGGCTTCGTCGCCGGCCTGTCGCGCAAGACCGTGGCGCACAACGTCACCATCAACAACCTGCTGCCGGGCCCGTTCGAAACCGACCGCCTGCGCGCCACCGCGCAAGGCGCCGCCAAGGACAGCGGCAAGAGCGTGGACGACGTGCTGGCCGAACGCCGCAAGCAAAACCCGTCCGGCCGCTTCGGCGACCCGGCCGAGTTCGGCGATGCTTGCGCCTACCTGTGCAGCGCCCAGGCCGGCTTCATTACCGGCCAGAACCTGCTGCTGGACGGCGGCGCCTATCCGGGTACGTTCTGACGCCCTGAAAGGTGTTGGCGCAGCGCAAGTGATGTATAATGCGCCCCTCGCGATGCCTGCCTCATAGCAGGCATCGCCAGCCAAGGAGGTTTGGGTGAGTGGTTTAAACCAGCAGTCTTGAAAACTGCCGACGGGGTGACCCGTCCGTGAGTTCGAATCTCACAGCCTCCGCCAGAACATCATATAGAACGGGCCTTTCAGGCCCGTTATTCATTTCTACCCACAAATTCACCCACAAAAGCGATTGCAATGAAGCCTTAACATCAGGCAGGTATTCTTGCGCCCAAGCAAATATCAGTTGAGGGGCCGATGTACCGGCAATTTAAGAAATTCTTGCAGGACAAAATCGCTGACTTTCGCAGAATAGTGCGCCAGGCAAAGGGTGAAGTTGAGCTGGAAGATCTGCAAAATAGCGCATGGATCATTGCCGCAGAAATTAGTGAGAAACAGCAAAAGCAGATCAATTTCGAAGATGCGGATGATCAAGATCGACTACTGACCACACTATACGGACGATCCGTTAAAGGCAGGGATAGAGCTACTCGCTATGCTGTTCGCCTGGATCAAACAAAGGAAGGAGCGGACGAAGATCTTCCTCCGCTCATTGAGATGCTCCCTGGTCCAGCGAATGCCGACCCTTTTCAAAGCCTTCTTGAGCAAGAGGAATTGAAAATGGACCTAATCGCGTTAGACGAAGCCTTGGCTGCAACCTTTTCACAAGCGGTTGCTTACGCAATCAGTTTAGAGAAATTTCAAGACATCGAATCGCTTGGATCATTTTTAGCGCTAACCAAAGCCACACTCACCCAACGCATATCTCGCGCGACATACAGCGTTCGCATACAGAGCTCTCTATTTGACGGCATTGAGCGCATCTCAAGGTCTTTCATGCCTAAAGCCGGCCGTCCGATGATAATCATCGTATTTACGGAAACAGTGTCTGGCCAGCTTTTGCTACCCCTGCCAGATCCGCCATGAAGATCAAACCCGTGAAAATCTGTTACCTCGAACGAGCGGGTAACAAGCAAGGTAACAAACAGGGTAACAGCGTTAGCTTCTAAATTTCAGGCAAAAAAGCACCTCACCATTCCACTCAAAGCCTTTACTGAAAAGGGTTACAGGAATTTTCATAGTGTTATGAAAAAGCATTTGAGCCGCTACCGATTTATTACCTTGTTACCCAAATTTCAAAATTTCATAGCTACGGTAACAACGCGGTGCGCAATGCCCGCTCTGCAACGAGGTCCGGGAAGGACCCGCTGCAGAGCGGGAATATTTCCAATGATTAACGCGCCGTAGCGACGGCTCGCGCCATCGCCTCGGCGAAGGCTGGGCTGGGCTCAGCCTGGCGTCGACGATGCGCTTCGCTGTAGCGCCGAAGCGGAGTTGCTTACGCACCGGCAGCGCGTCGCCGAAGCGGATAAGCAGCTTCAGCCGACCAGTCTTGTTCGCACCTCTCAGCACCCTACCGCCTGGCCCCTTGACCTTGGCGCTGGGCGCAACTGAGCGCTGCCAGACGACCGAGGCCGATGGAGATTCAATTTGTATGCAAATTTGATTACAAATGCCTTGCACAAGTAATCAATTTTGATTACATTTCATTTGCTGAATCAAACGAAAGGAGGTGCGGTGAAGCAGAGCGAGTTCGTCAGGTGGCTCAAGCAGCAAGGCGCGACATTCGAGGATGGCACCAACCACACGAAAGTCAAACTGAACGGCAAGACGAGCTTCCTGCCGAGGCACCCAAGCAAGGAACTGAAGACGGGCCTTGTCGAGGGTGTGAAGCAGCAACTTAACCTGAAATGAGGATGGCTCCGAAAGGGGCTATCCGCACACACTCGCAGCTTCGCCGCACTTTTTTCAATGTAGTTTGTATCGTTGTAAGGACACAGAACATGAAATTTCCTGCCCACTTTGAGGCGGACACCGAGGCCGGCGGCTTCGTTGTCACCTTCCGCGATATCCCCGAGGCAATCACCCAAGGCGATACCGAAGCCGAAGCACTGGCCATGGCCGCAGATGTCCTACTGGGTGCAATCGAGGTCTATTTCGACGAGAAGCGTACAGTCCCGGCACCGTCAAGCGCTAAGCGCGGCGAGCACTTGGTAGCCCTTCCTGCCAGCGTGGCCAGCAAGGTCTTGCTGCTGAATGAGATGCTGGCGCAGCAGATCGCACCAAGTGAACTTGCCCGGCGCATGGATACCACCCGTCAGGAGGTTAACCGTCTGGTCAACCTGAAGCACGCGACCAAGATCGACCGTATCGAAGAAGCGCTGGCAGCGCTCGGTAAGAGCCTGGAACTGGCAGCAGCTTAAATTCAAGGAATTTGATGCAAATAGCAAACACTTGTTATGCCTGTGATGAGCCGGCTGTAGCACCCGAACATTTCCCGCCACAGTCATTTTTCCCTAAAGGGGGGCGCTCGTCGCTCATCGAAGTGCCATCTTGCATTAAACACAATCAAGCAAAGTCAATCGATGACGAATATGTCCGCATGGTGCTCTTGAACGACATTCGTGCGCACGAAGCCGAACATCTGGCCCCACTAAAAGACGTAGCTAATAGGGCAGTGGCACGAGCAGCCGCCCGCTCAATCGAGCGAATACAGCCCAATGATCAAAACATTAACCTGTTTCGAGAAATACTTGATCGATTTAAAGACGTTCCTAACCCAGCGTCATTTGCCGATGAATTTGCCGCTACGCAAATGCTGGATAAACTTGTCAAAATTGGAGCTGTCCCGTCGTCCTTACACGCATTATCAATTCAAACCCCGTTGAAAGTAGAAGGTACACTTCCATCTGGCCAAAAAGTGGAAACAATCTCAACCGAAGTCGACATTGACCGAATATCCAAATACTTGGGAATGGGTGCCCGCGCGATCTACTACGAATTCTTCAAAAAACGAAGCAAAGGGCGGTTGGTTTTAATGCCGCACTTTTTAATGCCGAAATATCATCCAGACGAAGCAGAGCAATTGACCTATTTCGAGTCACTGATTGATCCGGAATATTCTATAGGTGCTCACAAGAAGTATTTTTACTACCGGGTGATAGACGAAACCTTTACAGTGAAGGAAAAATTCTTTAAGTCAACGGTAGTAAATTTCTGCCTGTTCAATATATTCAAGACTACGGCAATATTCATCTCCGAAGAACTTGATTACTCGATTCAATCTTCTGAATGGTTAAAACTGAGCAATCGCAACATTATGTATTTCACCAAGCCAAAAACAAAAAACCCCGCGTAAGCGGGGTTTCAACAACTGATACCTGAGAAGATTCGCGGCATCCAAACCCATCTGGAGAGTGAAGCCGCCGCGAGTGAATCTACTCAAATATCGGAAATTTTAGGGCGAGCGCTTCCATCAACTTCTCGGCTTTCCGTAAGCCGCTGCCGTGCTCTCGCCCAAATTATGCATGCTGGATCCCTCGTAGGATCACTCACATACTGCACCCACTCACAGTGCAACTTAAACTCTTCGGAAAACTGGTGCGCCGCCGTGGTTCGAGCAAAAGATTTCCATTTGAAATTTCATTCGTTCAATCTGTTGGACAAGAAACTCCGCAAATACCGCATTACCAGTCTTCCCCTCTGGATAGGTCGGGAATTGAGTTTTTTCCCCGTCAGCTTGTCGCGCATTCATCGCATCTTCAAGCTCGTAGTACAGCCGCACTAACTCTTCTCGCTCTTCTTGCCCTCGTTGTTTGTTGTGAATCTGAAAATACTTCGACTGAATCGACTCGAAAAGCAAACTAAACTGCTCGTAATTCACTTGAAGCTCCCGCATCAAAAATTAATGTAAGCCCCCCTTGGCGGCCCCCTCTCCCCGACTGAATCGCCGTTTCCTCAAGTGACACTACCCTATCGTCCAAGCTCTCTTGGAGAGCTCTCGATGTCAAAGAACTCGGCCAAGATTCATGATTAATACACCCATCTAGGGAAAACGCCCGGGAGTTCCTGCGCTTTTGATTTGCTCTCACTCCCGCCACTGACGGGAGTGAAATTGCTTTTGGCTCAGTCCAATGCCCCTAGCCGAACTAGCTTCGACCAAGAGTCAGGGTGACTAACCCGAAGTTCAACACTGACTTTTGATAAACGATGGTCAGATCCTCGGATCGCAACCTTCACTCCTTGCTCGGTCATACCACCAAAAGCATGATGAACTCTTGCTTGCAAGGTGGAACCGAGGGCGCTAGCTTTTATCTGTTTGCAATCTCCTGCCGCAGTCCCCGTCTTGGCAGACTCTATTTCTCTACGCGGCTCGATGATCACGGTTTGAATTTTCTCAATCATAGTTCCTCTAGATATTTAACATTAGGCTTGCTGACCCGGGTGATCAGAGACTACATTCGCGGCGCCAGACTGAACACCGCTTACCTGGTGATTATGTCCGTTGTAGAGTTGTCTCATACTTGCCATCGATTTCCCATTCGCTCCTATCTGATCGGTGATATTCCCATTTGCCTGGATATCGCCACTCACTGTTAACGTGGGGGTATTCATTTGAATGTGATCGCTAGCGTTCACGATCAAATTCGGAGTACCAGTTATTGTTACAGGCAAACCGGCTCCATCAATTATCAAACCCTCTTTACCCAGCAAAATTCGGATCCCGACCTGGTTGAAGATTGCGGTCTCCCCCTCATTCAGATTCTTCGGCCTAGATGCGCTGTGGTGACTCGCAATCACAGCGGCATTGCTTCGATCTCCTGCTACGAATACCGCAAGGACCTCACTATCTAGTGGGGCAACAGAAGTGAAACCAAACTCAGAAAAGCGTGGCAGCTTGTCTATGAGTTCGTCTCCACCAAAGCGGGCCTGAAGCATCTGGGCATCTCCAGAGTCATTTGAGTACGTCAAGCGTCCCTTTCCAAACACATTGATGAGGCGACGATATAAGCGATTCAAAGTGCTATCTTCCTTGTACAAGCTCATCATCGCTCCCAAGATGGTGAATAATCCGGACTAAACATTGTGCTGGTGTCGACCAAATTGGATATCTCCAAACCCATCGGTTCAGGCTTAAAGGTGTCTGGGTGCACAATCTGCAAGTCAGCCGTTGTACCTTGATCGTCTTTCTTGAAATGCACCTCCCTGATAAGCCAATTTACCGGTTCCTTCATCCGTAGCGACGGAAGCCAAACGGAAACGCGCATGTTCGGCTCCCACAAACGACCGGTACTATCCCGCCAATTGTCGGTAGTCAGGTGAATGACTTCAGATTCACCGTTCCGAGCATTCCGCTCCCAGACTGCTCTCTGTATGCAAAGCTCAGCGAAACCAGCCGTGGCCTCAGCTACAAGAAACTTCTTGCGATTTCTCTTAACTCCAAAGTCGAAGCTCCCTCCCAAGACATTGCCCGCATCACTCCCGTCGAGGCCATTCATGATGGACGAGATATGACATCGATACTCGCTGTATCGCTCTCGTGCTCTATAGGAAATATGAGCTGATACGACATTGACGCCTTCCACAAACCCACTCGACATCGAAGATGTTCCTGCTCGCGACAAGACCAAGTTACCGTCCGAGTTCTCGTAGAAGCGCAACGCACTATAGCGACAGACGCGTGACAAGATGTCAAAAGGCGTCTCGCCAATCAACACATTCAATTGCTGGATGATTCGCAGTTCGTCCGGATCAACAGCGCAAATAACTTGTATCGGATGAAGCTTTCGTCCTTTCCCGGTTCGACTGGCCACACGCCCATACGGATCGACCAACTTCTGGGCAATTTCATACGCGTTGACATAGGAAAGTTGACCATTAACCCATTCAGCGCTGCAATCCACAATATCCTGACATTTCCCGCGAATCGCCACTGCTGCCGAATGATTCCCTGGATCCATCGATACGCGGTATTCATCAACATATCCCTTGATCAACGAATCCCCACCTGAATGGATTTCGACGTAGTCTCCGGGAGCAACCGACATCAACTCCATTTCAACCTCGTACAACTCAGCGAGATTGAGAACTGCCCCGTTCGGCAGATTTTCCATTCCCTGAAATATCTCGACACTCGTCCAGGCGGATATTTCACGTCCGCCCACTACAAGCCTGACTTCATCTTTATCTTGCATTGAAACTCCTATCTTCAACGCCTAGAACCTCCTCTATCAAGGAGGTTCGGCCAACACATTTAGCCCTAAGTGCCGCTAGATCACTTATCAATGCCAGTCATCGAATACCCCCGAATGACGTACGGCTGTGGACGCTGGATCGGGTGGACAAAGTTGCTGTGAGCATCCCCCTTGGCCCGAGCCTGGTTGAGCGGCGCAAATGCGTCGGCAACAGCATTGGACGCAGCATCATTACGCCATTCACTAGCAAGAGAAACGTAACCGTTCCCAACCTTCAGCCGGTCTCCGTCCAGCAAGTTGTACTGTCCGGTCGGATCCATCGGATTTGGGATCTTGATATTGCTCAGCAAACCTCCGAGCGATCGGCTATGGAGAACGGACTGTGCGGCGTAGGCCTGCTTGAAGATGCCGGTGATGTCATCAACGATACCGGCCAGACGATCCGCCAACTGGCTGCGGATATCTTCAGCAAGAATGCCGGCCACTGCGGTGAGCTCGTCCCGCGCCACCTGGATATCTGCGTCGGCCAGTTTGGCCTTGGTGTAAAGCGCTTCGACCAACCGCTTTTCACGATCCAAGAGCTGTTGTTTCTTCTCGACCTTCTTCGTAGCAGCAACGGCAATCTTCTCTGCCTCGGCCGCCTCTTCACGAGTGTCTGCCAGCACCAAAGCAGCCTCTGCCTCCGCCTGGTCCTGCATTGCCTGGTCACATTCAGCTTGAGCGCAAGTTACTTGCGTCTCCGAAATGGCCTGATCGATACGCTGGCGCATCGACAGCGCCTGCAACACCTTGTCGATCGCCGCCAAAACATTGTTATTCAGTGAAAACAGCGGCTTAGCGTCTTTCAGTTCTACGTTCTTTTCCATCATGGTTCCTTTCATTTACGAAATCGTGGGATAACGATTCGTTATCCCACCAAACAATGCCGCCGAGCCATTTCGCGCACTGGCTCGAATCAGCGGTTGCAACCGTTCTCTGTTACGCGCATACAAGACTGATTCCGTCGAAACCCATTCCGGACCACAAACCCGGATGATTTCCAGCGCTATCGCCGTACATGCGTGGCAGACTCCTTTCGTTGCCTGCCCTCCGGGCTTAAAACGCTCACTGCAGCATTCGCAATAGCGAGCCTTACCTACCCTTTTCTTACTCATAGCCACCTCTCCAACTGCCTTTCTGCGGTGCAGTGCTAGGAATAGGCCCGTCCCATTCCTCAAACTGCGAAGTCGCCCCCATGAACCGCAACGGGATATCTCCCAAACATCCGTTACGTTGTTTGCGAACCAGCACCTCGGCAAACCCTCGCAACGTCTCATTTGACGGCTCATACATTTCTGAACGGTGGACCAACGCCACCACGTCGGCGTCCTGCTCAATCTCGCCGGAGTCCCTTAAGTCCGAAAGTTGCGGGCGACGGTCAGCGCGTTCTTCAGACTTGCGATTGAGTTGGGCCAGAGCCAGAACAGTCACATCCAATTCTTTTGCCAACGCTTTCAAGCCTCGCGAATAGGATCCGATCTGCTCATGCCGCTTCTCGCCGTCCCCACCTGTCATCAGCCCGAGGTAGTCCACGATGATCAAATCCAGTCCATGCCGGCGCTTCCACGTGTTGGCACGCATGCGCAACTCGCGCAAGGTACTTGCGGCGGTGTCGTCTACTGCAAAACGGAGCTCATTGAGGCGGCTGCATCCGTGAGTAATCGCGCCCCAGGATTGGCTATCGGTATCGCCGATGCGCCCCAAGAGACGCGACAATGGTAGGCTGCCGCGGCTGGAAAGAGCCCTCGCCGTAATTTCCTGCGCGGTCATTTCCATACTGAAAAGCAGCACGCTGTGCTTTTCAGCGATACTCAGACCGACATCCACCGCGAGTGCCGTCTTCCCCATAGACGGTCGACCAGCAAAGATCACCAGCTGGCCGCGCCTGAAGCCGCCATTCAGCATCTCGTCCAAAGAACTGATGCCAGTTGCCATAGCGTTGTCGCCGCTTTCTGCTCGCCGCGAAACTGCCTCCACCAAGTCGACCAACAGCTCGTTGATCGACTTCGGCTCCTGGCGAGCACGACGCTCGGCCAGCGTGGACACCATGCTCAAGACCTCGTCCAAGACTTGGTCTGCGCTCTGCCCCTTCGGATTACGAGCCAGATCTTCGGCCTTACCCGTCACATGCAACAGCCCGCGCAGCAGGGCCTTGTCGAGAACAATGCCGGCGTAGTGCTCGACATTTGCAGCGCTAGGCGTGTTTTGAGCGAGCTGGTTGAGGTACGGCAGCAACTCGCCTCCGGAGACGGTGCCACGGGCCTGCAATCGATCCCAAACCGAAATTACGTCGGCGGGCACTCCCTTCGAGATGAGCGCCAACGTTTCAACAAAGATCGAACGATGCTCCTCGCGATAGAAATGGCGCGCTTTCAGCTCCCCCAAGCGATCTGCCGCGGCGTTGTCCAGCAACAGCGCCCCGAGGACGGATTGCTCAGCTTGATGCGCATACGGAGTCATGGCAGGCACCTGGCTCATGCATCCCCCCGCTTCGCCGCTTCCATCTCCCTTGACGCCTGCAGACCCACCGTCGTCAGGCCCGCATTGCCGTCAAACCCGATGTACCAGACCTTGAACCAGTTTTGCTTCACTGCATTGCGGAAGTGCGCCCTCCAATCCTTCTGCTGCTTTCCGCTGTGCAGGAAGCGCTGTTTGAAGCAGAACCAGGCAATAGCCATCATCTGGTCCGTCAGCCCTACCATGTCGGCATATTTGAAGATCGAATCATCTTCGGGGATGGCCTTCACTCCGTCGATCTTGCAGCGCGCCAAGAACGTTTCGAGTTGGTCCGAAGTGCGCTCTTTCTGTTTTTCGATTTTCTGTTTTTGGATAGGAAGAACCTTCTCTGGCGGATTAATGACGGTTAATGACGTATTGGGTGTCATGGGTGCTACCCCTAACGCGCATGGGTGACACCCGTCTTGCGCATCCATGCTAGGGGTTGCATCCATGC
>NZ_LFLT01000003.1 GCF_001189955.1 Herbaspirillum chlorophenolicum
TACTCCCGCCAAACCCGCACCAATAAAGGCGTTGCGACTACTCCCTCCGCTGCAGAATAATTCAAATAAAAATGCCCGCCCCTAACAGGGCGGGCATTTTTATTATCTGCGCCTTGTATTAAGGCCGAAGAATAATCTCAATCAGGAGTTCTTGAAGACCGGCGGACGCTTCTCAATAAAAGCCTTCATCCCTTCTTTCTGGTCCTCGGTGGCAAAGCAGCTATAGAACAACGCCCTTTCGTATTTCATGCCGTCGGACAGCGTTGATTCATAAGCGCGGTTGATCGAGTCCTTGACCATCATCGCCACCGGCTGGGACATCTCCGTAATCGTCCTGGCAGCCGCCAGTGCCTCGTCCATCAGCCGATCCGCGGCGACGACACGCGAGACCAGTCCGGCGCGTTCGGCCTCTTCCGCATCCATCATGCGGCCGGTCAAGGCCATCTCCATCGCCTTGGCCTTGGATACCGCCCGCGGCAGGCGCTGCGTACCACCGGCGCCGGGGACGATGCCCAGCTTGATTTCCGGCTGGCCGAACCTGGCGGTATCGGCGGCAATAATGAAATCGCACATCATCGCCAGTTCGCAGCCGCCGCCCAGTGCAAAGCCGGCAACGGCCGCAATCACCGGCTTGCGTACACGGCGGATGGTTTCCCAGTTGCGGGTAATGAACTCCCCCTTGAATACATCCATATAACTGTAGCCGGCCATGCCGACGATGTCGGCGCCGGCGGCAAAGGCCTTTTCGCTGCCGGTAATGATGATGCAACCAATATCGGGGTCACCGTCGAAGACCAGCAGGGCCTCGCCCAGCTCACTCATGAGCGCATCGCTCAGGGCATTGAGCGCCTTGGGGCGATTCAGGCGGATCAGGCCGACCTTATCCTGCGTTTCCACCAGGATGTTTTCGTAGCTCATGCAAGTCTCCTTCTTATTGATGAATGGGATGCGCCAGTCCGTGGCGTGGACCGGCATGGCAGTGCGCCAGAATAATCAACAAATCCCGCTTAACGCAATCACCCACCGGAATTTCATGCGGGCAAGGACATCAAAGACTATAGTGGAAGTACCTCTTCAACACACATCATATAAGGAGGCTCTCATGTTCAAGACCATACTTGTCCCTACCGACGGTTCCGAACGGTCCGACAAGGCAATCGTCAATGCCATCGATTACGCCAAGCATTGCGGCTCCAGGATCATCGGCATCTCGGTCGCCGAGCCTTATCCTTTCTCCCCCCTGGCTGAAAGCTCCATGGCAATCGACCCAGGCATCTATGAGGACAACGTCCGCTCACTGGCTGAGCAGCACGTCAAAAAGATCGCTGACGCCGCCCAGGCTGCCGGCGTACCCTGCCAGACAGCCACAATGATGTCGTTCGCACCGGACGAGGAAATCGTCAATGCCGCCAAAACATACCAGTGCGATGTCATCTTCATGGCTTCGCATGGCCGCAGCGGCCTCTCACGAATATTTCTCGGAAGCAAGACCCAAAAGGTACTGGCACATTCGAGCATTCCGGTTCTGGTCCTGCGCTAGCCTCCCTCTTATATATAAGAAGCAGCACTCTCTAAAGGTCAAAAAGCCTGCCCCTATATATATATTTATAAGGGCAGGCTTTTAATTGCCAAAAGGAAATTTAGTTGCCGCTCGGTGGATTCATTCCCTTGGGCAGCAGCACCCACATCATCCCTCGCTGCTTCATCGAACCCGCCTTATCCTCCGCTTCATCGCCAAAGCCCCAGAAGTAATCCGCCCTCACCACACCGCGGATGGCACCGCCGGTGTCCTGCGCCACTACCAGGCGCTGCAACGGCCGGTCGCTGTTAGGCTGGGTCGTCGACAAAAATACCGGTGCGCCCAGCGGCACATGCTGCGGATCGATGGCAATCGAGCGCTGCGACGTCAGCGGAATGCCTTGCGCCCCCTTCGGCCCCTTGGATGGATCCGGCAGTTTTTCCTCCCGGAAGAAGACATAGCTGGGGTTGGCGTTCAGCAGTTCCTCCTTGCGTGCAGGATTGGCCTGCACCCAAGCCTTGATATTCTGGGCAGAAGCTTGTGACAACGTCATCTCGCCCTTGTCGACCAGGTAACGGCCGATTGATTTATAGGGCCTGCCGTTCTGGTCGCCATAGGCCAGGCGGATGGTTTCCCTGGATTCCGGCAGATAGACCCGGCCCGAGCCCTGAACCTGCAGGAAGAAGGCTTCAATCGGGTCATCCACCCACACCAGCTCCTTGCCGTCCAGCGCATTGGACTGCATCAACTCGGCGCGGCTGGGATACGGCACCACCTTGCGGCCGACCACCTTGCCGCGCAGGCGCAGGTTCTTCAGCTCCGGATAGACACTGGCCATGTCAATCGTCAGCAAATCGTCGGGCACCTGATACAGCGGCGTTTGATACGGGCCGGTGCGGCGGCGCGAACCACGCAGCAAGGGCTCGTAATAGCCAGTGACCAGTCCGGAATCGGTGCCGTCCGGATTGAACAACTGGTAAGGCGTGAAATAGGTTTCAAAATAAGCGCGCAGGAAACCCAGGTCTGAAGCATTGACCTGCTGCGCCGCGCCGCAAGCCGCGCGCCATTCAGGCTTGCGGATCAGCACGGAGCAGGACGACTGCAGCGCCGGCCAGGCCTCGCGCAAGTCGTCATTGTTCCAGCCCGGCAGTTGTGAGAAGCTGGTCGCGCGCATGGCCGGCCCAGGCTGGACGGACGGCTTGACTGGCGGCTGCGTGGTGGCGGTAGTCACCGGCGGCGTGGTCTGGCAGGCCGCCAGCAGCACGGCAGCCGAAACCGCCAATGCAGGTACACTGAGACGCTTCAACACGGGAAAAGTAGCAAGACGGTTCAATAACATCGGAGACGAATTCATGTTGTGGTTGATTCTGGAGGCCTGCGCCGCCTTTTTTGTCCTGGTCTTTATAGTCTGGTGGACCATGTTTTCAGGCCGCAAGGAGAAATCCGGCCCGCCGGCAGCCAGGCCGAATGCGCGAGAGATGAAAGACAGCGGCAAGGAATAAAAAATCCGCATGCCCCGCATGCGGATGGCCGGAAAGTCCTGAACGGGCAATAGCGGCCCCGTCAATGCAGCGTGCGCGGCAGCGACAGCACGAATTCAGGGATGCGCACATCGAATTGCTCGCCATCCTCCGCGACGCAAAAATATTCCCCATGCATGGTGCCCTGCGGCGTCTTCATTGCGGTGCCGCTGGTGTACTCGAACTGCTCTCCCGGTTGCAGGAAGGGCTGGTGGCCGACCACACCCAGGCCGCGCACCTCCTCCACGTGATTATTCGCATCGGTGATCACCCAGTGGCGCGAGATCAATTGCGCCGGCACGGTGCCTGTATTGACGATGGTGATCGCATAAGCGAACACATAGTGCGAGCGCGAGGGATCGGATTGCTCCTCAAGATACTGCGTCTTGACCGTCACCGTAAACTCATACGCTGCCATGTGGGTGTCCTGTTTTGTTGTGATGATGTGCGCCGCGCGAAAGTGTGCGCCTTGGCGCAAACACCCCAGATTGCACACGAATTCAGCATGCAGCGCAAGCTGCAAGGTTCCGCCAGCTCATCAAAGGATGGGCCATAGGAGTAAAATAACGCCTTTTGCGGCCCCGCGTCCGCCAGCCCGCCAGCGCAAGGGCCGGCCACGCCGGAAGCCGCCGTCGATCAAGCCATCACCTCATTTCAGCCATGCCGACCTACCGTATCGCCCCCAGCATCCTGTCCGCCGATTTCGCCCGCCTGGGCGAGGAAGTGCGCAATGTCGTCGCCGCCGGCGCCGACTTCATCCACTTCGACGTGATGGACAACCATTATGTGCCCAACCTGACCATCGGCCCCCTGGTGTGCGAAGCGATCCGCCCGCACGTGCAGGTGCCCATCGACGTGCACCTGATGGTCAAGCCGGTGGACCGCATCATCCCCGACTTCGCCAAGGCCGGCGCCAACCTGATCACCTTCCACCCGGAAGCCTCGGAACACATCGACCGTTCGCTGCAACTGATCCGCGACAACGGCTGCAAGTCCGGCCTGGTGTTCAACCCCGGCACGCCGCTGCATTACCTCGACCACGTGATGGACAAGATCGACATGGTACTGATCATGTCGGTCAACCCCGGTTTCGGCGGCCAGTCCTTCATCCCTGAAGCCTTGAAAAAGATCGCCGAAGTACGCCGCCGCATCGATGAATCCGGCCGCGACATCCTGCTGGAAGTGGACGGCGGCATCAAGATCGACAACATCGCCGCAGCCGCCAAGGCCGGCGCCGATACCTTCGTGGCCGGCTCGGCCATTTTCGGCAAGCCGGATTACAAGGCCGTGATCGACGCCATGCGCGCCGAACTGGCCCAGGTCTGATCCTTCCGTATTTGATTTCCTGCCCCGCGATATGACCAAGCTGAACAACATCAAAGCCGCCATCATCGACCTTGATGGCACCATGCTCGATACCGCCGGCGACTTCCACGTCGCCGTCAACCGCATGCGCGCCGAGCTGGGCCTGGAACCGCTGGCGCAGAAAACCATCGTCAACTTCGTCGGCAAGGGCACTGAAAACCTGATGCGCCGCGTGCTGGCGGTGGACTACGCCGAAGACGAGGCCGAACAGTACTTCAAGCAGGCGCTGGATTCCTACACCGAGCACTACCTCGCCATCAACGGCGACTTCTCGGCGCTCTACCCAGGCGTCAAAGAAGGCTTGCAGGCGATGAAGGACAAGGGCCTGCGGCTGGCCTGCGTGACCAACAAGCCGGTCTCGTTCACGCTGCCGCTGCTGGACAAAAAAGGCCTGCGCGGCTTTTTCGACGTAGTCTACGGCGGCGACTCCTTTCCCAAGAAGAAGCCTGACCCGATGCCGCTGCTGCAAGTGTGCAAGGATTTCGGCCTGGCGCCGGCGCAGGTGGTGGCCATCGGCGACTCCTCCAACGATGCCCAGGCCGCACGTGCAGCCGGTTGCCGCGTGCTCAACGTGCCGTATGGCTACAACCACGGCGAATCTATACACGATGTCGATTCCGATGGTATAGTTCAAACGCTTTTCGAAGCAGCGCAGCAAATCTCGGTGGATTGACGCCCTGTCAATCTCCGGTCAACACACCAAACCGCGACCAACACATCCATGTTTCGCAACAACAAACGTACCGCCCAACATACAGCCGCCCCTGAGGCCTGGCTGTGGCGACGCTGGCAATTCCAGGCGCATTGACTGACGCCTTGCCCTTGGCCGCACCTGCGGCCAGGATCTTGTTGCAATACCGCATTTCCCGAATTTCTTTAACGAAACCGCTGACGAGAGTCCGCTTCCGGCCCCGCTGTATGCGCGCATGCCCTGCGCGCAACCTGCGTCGAGGCCCAAGCTGCGTGTTCTACAATAGCGGTCTGGAGTGAAAATGACCGAACTCGAATTCAAATCGCTGGCCACCGAAGGCTACAACCGCATCCCCCTCATCACCGAGGCCTTTGCCGACCTGGAGACGCCGCTCACGCTGTATCTCAAGCTGGCACAGAGCCAGAACACCGGCAAGAACACTTTCCTGCTGGAATCGGTGGTCGGCGGCGAGCGCTTCGGGCGCTACTCCTTCATCGGCCTGCCGGCATCGACCAAGATCCGCTGCAGCGGCAGCAAGATCGAAGTCTTGAAGAACGAAGCCGTGGTCGAAACCGCCGAAGGCAATGCGCTGGAATTCATCGCGCAATACCAGGCGCGCTTCAAGGTGGCGATCCGCCCCGGCATGCCGCGCTTCTGCGGCGGCCTGGCCGGCTACTTCGGCTACGACGCAGTGCGCTACATCGAAAAGCGCCTTGAAGGCACCGCACCGAAAGACACCCTCGGCCTGCCCGACATCCAGTTGCTGCTGACCGAAGAACTGGCGGTCATCGACAACCTCTCCGGCAAGCTCTACCTGATCGTCTACGCCGACCCGACCCAGCCGGAAGCCTATTCAAAAGCACGCCAGCGCCTGAAAGACCTGCGCGCCATGCTGCGTCGCCCGGCCGACGCGCCGGTGACCACCGGCTCGGTACGCACCGAAACCATCCGCGAATTCCCCAAGGACGAATACCTGAAAGCTGTGGCCCGGGCCAAGGAATACGTGATGGCCGGCGACCTGATGCAGGTGCAGATCGGCCAGCGCCTGAAGAAGTCCTATGTGGATTCGCCGCTGATGCTGTACCGCGCACTGCGTTCGCTGAACCCGTCGCCCTATATGTACTTCTACAACTTCGGCGACATGCAGATCGTCGGCGCTTCGCCCGAGATCCTGGTGCGCAACGAATCCATCGGCGACGGCCAGAAAAAGATCACCATCCGCCCGCTGGCCGGCACCCGTCCGCGCGGCTCCACCATCGAGCGCGATGAGCAATTGGCCAAGGAACTGCTGTCCGACCCCAAGGAAATTGCCGAGCACGTGATGCTGATCGACCTGGCGCGCAACGACATCGGCCGCATCGCCGCCACCGGCAGCGTCAAGGTCACCGACCAGATGGTGATCGAGAAATACTCCCACGTGCAGCACATCGTCTCCAACGTCGAAGGCATCCTGAAACCCGGCATGTCCAACCTCGACGTGCTCAAAGCCACCTTCCCGGCCGGCACGCTGTCGGGCGCACCCAAGGTGCGCGCGATGGAAATCATCGACGAGCTGGAGCCGACCAAGCGCGGCATCTACGGCGGCGCCTGCGGCTACCTCTCCTTCGGCGGCGAGATGGACGTGGCCATTGCGATTCGCACCGGCGTCATCAAGGACGGCACGCTCTACGTGCAGGCCGCGGCCGGCATCGTCGCCGACTCGGTGCCGGAAATGGAATGGGAAGAAACCGAAAACAAGGCGCGCGCCGTGCTGCGTGCCGCGGAACAAGTGCAAGACGGCCTGGACGGAGAAATCTAAATGCTGCTGATGATCGACAACTACGACTCCTTCACCTACAATCTGGTGCAATACTTCGGCGAACTGGGCGAGGAAGTACTGACCATCCGCAACGACGAAATCACGCTGGATGACATCAGGAAGCTGAACCCGGCACGCATCTGCCTCTCCCCCGGCCCCTGCAGCCCGAAGGAAGCAGGCATCTGCGTCGACCTGCTCAAGGAGTTTTCGGGCAAGCTGCCCATCCTCGGCGTGTGCCTGGGCCACCAGGCTATCGGTGAAGCCTTCGGCGGCAACATCATCCGCGCCAAGCAGGTCATGCACGGCAAGACCTCCAGGATCGCGCACACCGGCGTGGGCGTGTTCAAGGATTTGCCGAGCCCTTACACGGTCATCCGCTACCACTCGCTGGCTATCGAGCGCGCCACGCTGCCCGAGTGCCTGGAAGTGACCGCCTGGACCGACGATGGCGAAATCATGGGCGTGCGCCACAAGGAATTCGATTTGCAGGGTGTGCAGTTCCACCCCGAATCGATCCTGTCCGAACACGGACACGCACTGCTGAAGAATTTCCTGACCGGCAGCGCGCACGCGTAAGCCGTCACACCGCATCCGAGGACAAACACAGATGGCCATTACCCCACAAGAAGCACTGCTGCGCTGTATCGAACACCGCGAAATCTTCCACGACGAGATGCTGACGCTGTTCCGCCAAATCATGGGCGGCGAGATGTCGCCGGTCTTGATCGCCGCCCTCACCATGGGCTTGCGCGTGAAGAAGGAAAGCATCGGCGAGATCGCCGCCGCTGCGCAAGTCATGCGCGAATTCGCCACCAAGGTGCCGATGGCCGATACCACCGGCCTGCTCGACATCGTCGGCACCGGCGGCGACGGCGCGCACACCTTCAACATTTCCACCGCCTCGATGTTCGTAGCCGCCGCCGCCGGCGCGCGCGTGGCCAAGCACGGCGGGCGCAGCGTGTCCTCCTCTTCCGGCAGCGCCGACGTGCTGGAGGCGCTGGGCGCCGACATCAACCTGCAGCCCGAACAGGTAGCGCAATCGATCGCCCAGACCGGCATCGGCTTCATGTTCGCCCCCAACCACCACGCCGCCATGAAGCACGCGGCGCCGGTGCGCAAGGAACTGGGCGTGCGCACCATTTTCAACATCCTGGGCCCGCTGACCAATCCGGCCGGCGCACCCAATATCCTGATGGGCGTGTTCCACGCCGACCTGGTCGGCATCCAGGTGCGCGTGCTGCAGCGCCTGGGCGCGCAGCACGCGATCGTGGTCTGGGGCCGCGACAACCTCGACGAAGTCACGCTGGGCGGCGCCACCATGGTGGGCGAGCTGGTCAACGGCGAGATCCGCGAATACGAGATTCATCCGGAAGATTTCGGCCTGTCGATGTTCGCCAGCCGCAACCTGCAGGTTGCCAATGCCAATGAATCGAAGGAAAAAATCTTCGAAGCGCTGCAAGGCAAACCCGGCCCGGTGCACGACATCGTGCTGCTCAACTCGGCCACCGCCCTGTACGCGGCGGGCGCCGTGCCATCCATCGCCGCAGGCCTGGACAAGGCACGCGCCACCATCGCCTCCGGTGCTGCGCGCGCCAAGCTCGACCAGTTCGTACAGGTGACGCGCCAGTTGGGCGGGAAGTCCTGAACTACCCATTGACGACATAAAGGAAGCCGACCATGATCGCCCCCCACGACTTGCTGATCTTCGCCCTTGCCTCACTGGTGATGGTGCTCACGCCCGGCCCCAACATGGTCTATTGCGTATCGCGCTCGATCTGTCAGGGGCGCGTGGCCGGCATCATCTCGCTGTGCGGGGTGGCGGTCGGTTTCCTGGTGCACATGGCGGCCGCCGCCTTCGGCCTGACCGCGCTGTTTCTGGCCATTCCGATGGCCTACGACATCGTCAAGCTGGCCGGCGCCGCCTACCTCCTGTGGCTGGCGTGGAACGCCGTCAAGCCGGGCGGCAGTTCGCCGTTCCAGACCCGCGAACTGCCGCCGGATTCGCCGGCCACGCTGTTTCGCATGGGCTTCCTGACCAATGTCCTGAATCCCAAGGTTGCGGTGTTCTACATGTCGCTGTTCCCGCAATTCATCCATCCCGAACACGGCAGCGTGCTGCTGCAAAGCGTGATGCTGGGCCTGGTGCAGATCGCCATCAGCTTCTCGGTCAACTCCATGATCGTATTCTCGGCCGCCGGCATCTCCGGCTTCTTCGCCCACAACCAGGGCTGGCTGCGCGCGCAGCGCTACATCATGGGTTCCATGCTGGGCGCGCTGGCGGTGCGCCTGGCCCTGGACGAACGTAAATAACT
The DNA here is from genome assembly GCF_001189955.1 of Herbaspirillum chlorophenolicum. Taxonomy (GTDB): domain Bacteria; phylum Pseudomonadota; class Gammaproteobacteria; order Burkholderiales; family Burkholderiaceae_D; genus Herbaspirillum; species Herbaspirillum chlorophenolicum. Next base: position 9,206 of record NZ_LFLT01000003.1, read on the forward strand.
TCTAGGAACATCATGTCCGACATCCTCAACAAGATCCTCGACGTCAAGGCCGAGGAGATCCGTGCGGCCAAGAAACAGCGCGACTTCGCCAGCCTGCGCCGCGACGTCGAAAGCGATAGCGAACTGCGTTCTGAGTTGCGCAGCTTCGAAGGCAGCCTGCGCGACAAGATCGCCGCCGGCCATGCCGGCGTGATCGCTGAAGTGAAGAAGGCTTCGCCGTCCAAGGGAGTGATCCGGCCCGATTTTCGCCCGGCCGATATCGCCGTCAGCTACGCGCAGCATGGCGCCGCCTGCCTGTCGGTGCTGACCGACGAGCAGTTCTTCCAAGGTGCGCCGGAATACCTCAGGCAGGCGCGCGCCGCCTGCGCGCTGCCGGTGATCCGCAAGGATTTCATGGTGGACCTCTATCAGGTGTACCAGGCCCGCTCCTGGGGTGCAGATGCCATCCTGCTGATCGTGGCCGCGCTGGACCATGGCCTGATGGCCGAGCTGGAAGCCTGCGCCCATGAGCTGGGGATGAGCGTGCTGGTGGAAGTGCACGACGCCGCCGAACTGGACGCCGCGCTGAAGCTGAAGACCCGCCTGCTGGGCATCAACAACCGCAACCTGCGCACCTTCGAGACCACGCTGGACACCACGCTGGGCCTGCTGCCGCGCATCCCGCCCGAGAAACTGGTGGTGACCGAGTCGGCCATCGCCACACCGGACGACGTCAAGCGCATGCGCGATGCCGATGTGCATGCCTTCCTGGTGGGCGAGGCCTTCATGCGCGCGCCGGAGCCGGGTGTGGAACTGGCGCGGCTGTTCGCTTAAGCCAAGCTGACTGACAAAAGCCGTCGTCTCTGCTTTCGCAGGAACGACGGCTTTTTTGCGGCCTGCGCAATCCTCAGGCGGAGAAGCCACCATCGATCGACAGGCTGGCGCCAGTGATATAACCCGCCTCCGGCCCCGCCAGATACGCCACGAAGCTGGCGATCTCTTCCACCTTGCCGTAACGCGGCAACGACATCAGCCCCTTCAGCGTCTCGGCGAAATCGCCGCTGGCCGGATTCATGTCGGTATCGACCGGACCGGGCTGCACGTTGTTGACGGTAATGCCGCGCGGCCCCAGGTCGCGTGACAAGCCCTTGGTCAAGCCGACCAGCGCCGACTTGCTCATCGCGTAAACTGCCCCGCCGGCAAACGGCATGCGTTCGGCATTGGTGCTGCCGATGGTGATCACGCGACCGCCCTCCTTCATGTAGCGCACCGCTTCCTGCGTGGCGACGAACACGCTGCGCACATTCACGGCCAGCGTACGGTCGAGGTCTTCCAGCTTGAATTCCTCGACCGGGCCCAGTACCAGCACGCCAGCGTTGTTGACCAGGATATCCAGGCGGCCGAAGGTTTCAGCCGCGATGCTGATGGCTTGCCTGAGCGCCGTGGCGTCCGAGCTGTCGGCCTGGATCGCCAGCGCACGGCCGCCGCCGGCTTCGACTTCGCTGACCAGCGCCTGCGCCTTGTCCGGCGAAGTGACATAGGTGAAGGCGACGGTGGCGCCTTCCGCCGCCAGTCGTTTGACGATGGCAGCGCCAATGCCGCGCGAGCCGCCTTGCACGAAAGCAACCTTGGATACGAGGGATGGATTGGATTGTTGGTTCGACATGATCTTGCTCCTTGTTCAGTTTGGTTTAAGCGTTAAACCCGGCTGGGTTGAAGCAAGTATCGCCGTCGGATTATGGTAAGACTAGCTGGCAATCACTATCTTCTTTTTAAACCAAAGGTTTAAAATCAAGGCATGGAAACCATGAACAGCATCGAATGTTTCGTCGCCTCGGCCGACGCCGGCAGCTTCTCGGCGGCTGCCCGCCGTCTTAGCCTGACTTCAGCTGCGGTGGGCAAGAACGTCGCACGGCTTGAATCCAACCTCGGCGTGCGCCTGTTCCAGCGCAGCACGCGCAAGCTGACGCTGACCGAAGCCGGCGAACGTTTTTTGCAGGAAGTCGGCGGCGGGCTGGAGACGATACGCAACGCCGTCGCCAACCTGGCCAGCGCCGGCGGACAGCCGGCCGGAACGCTCAAGGTCAGCATGGGAACGGGATTCGGGCGCGAATACGTGGTGCCGCTCCTGGGCGATTTCCTGCAGCGCTATCCCGCCATCTCGCCCGACTGGCATTTCGACAACCGCCCGGTGGACCTGATCGCCGAAGGCTTTGACGCCGCCATCGGCGGCGGCATCGAGCTATCACCCGGTGTGGTGGCGCGCGAATTGGGGCCGGCGCACCGCGTGTTGCTGGCCTCCCCGGCCTATCTCGCCAACCATCCGCCACTCTGCTCCCCGCAGGATCTGCCGCAGCACGACGGCATCCTGATCCGTTCCCCGCAAACCGGACGCGTACGCCCATGGACGCTGCGCGACCGCGAAGGTACGCAAGCGCCAGTGAGCCTGAAGGTAAAAATGACGATGAACGACCCCAACGCCGCTTGCGAAATTGCCGCAATGGGCCTGGGCGTGACGCTGGTATCGATGCCGCACGCGGTGGTCTACATGGACAGCGGCGCGCTGGTGCGGGTATTGCCGGATTGGTACGTGGACAGCGGCATACTGTCCCTGTACTTCACTGCGGCGCGGCTGCTGCCGGCCAAGACGCGGGTGTTCGTGGACTTCATGGTTGAGCGTTTCCGCGCGCAAAAGCTTGCGGAGCGGTTTTCGGCAATACGCTGAACCTCAGGCCTTCGGTTGCGTCGCCCGCATGCCGCCGCCGATGTTGTTGCCGGCATCGCGCGCCAGGCCGCGGTAACCCTGCACCGAAATCAACGTGATCACACCGGCCATGGCAAACGCCCATTGGAAATCGCCCAACGTGAAATGCGCGCCAGCCGCATCGATCGATTCGCCGCGAAAATAGGCGGCGATACGCAGCGCCAGCGCGCCGAAGGCGATCCCCATCCCGATGGTCATCTGCTGCGCCACACTCCACAAGGTGCTGGCCGATGACTTGCGCGCATCGCTGATGTCGGCGTAGGCCAGCGTAGCCAGTGTCGAGAACTGCATTGACCGCGACAGGCCGTAGCAAAAGATCAGGGCCAAGGTCATCAGCAACGGGGTATCAGGCGTCAACAGGCCGCATGCGATGATCAGGCAGCCGGCGATGGCGGCATTGCTGACCGCCACCCGGCGAAACCCGAACCGCCGCAGCACGCGCGTGGTAAACGCTTTCATGCCAAGGTTGCCGAGGGCGGTTGCCAGCAACAGCAAACCCGACTGGAAGGCCGACAGGCCAAAGCCGATCTGGAACATCAGCGGCATCAGGTAAGGCACGGAATCGATGCCGATGCGGGTCAACGAACCCGTCACGACGGTGACCGAATAGGTCGGGATCTTCAGGTTGGAAAAATCCAGCAGCGGATGTTCGGCACGCTGGGCGTGGCGATACGCGAACCAGCCCAGCACGATGCCGCCGGCGATGAAACCGAGCGCGACCTTGAGGTTGGACTCCATGTGGCTGGCGATCTCGGTGCCGTACAGCAGCGAAGTCAGCGCAGCGCCCGAGAGCACGAAGCCGACCAGGTCCAGCGGACGCTTGCTGGTGCCGTGGTCGTTGCGCACGATCAGCATCACGGCGGCGAAAGCGGCGATCCCGAACGGCACGTTCATCAGGAAGATCCAATGCCACGAGGCATAGGTGACAATGAAGCCGCCGATCGACGGCCCCACCACCGGCGCCACGATGGCGGGCCAGGTGATGGTGGCGATGGCCTTCATCAGGTTGGCCTTGCTGGTGCTGCGCACCACGATCATGCGCCCGACCGGCACCATCATCGCACCACCCAGGCCTTGCAGCACGCGCGCTGCGGTGAACTCCACGACATTCTGCGAGAAGCCGCACAGGATGGACGCCAACGTGAAGATGACGATCGCCGCGCTGAACACGGTACGCGAACCCAGGCGGTCCGCCACCCAGCCGCTGATCGGGATAAACACCGCCAGCGTCAGCATGTAGGCCGTCATGCCCAGGCTCAGCTCATTGGGGCCGACGCCGAAGGATTGCGCCATCTGCGGCAAGGCAGTGGCGATGATGGTGGTATCGAGGTACTCCATGAAGAAAGTCGCCGCCACGATATAGGGCAGCATGCGCACCCGCGCATCGGTCAAGGAGTGGTCGTTGCTTCCCAATTGGCGTTCCTTCCGTTTTTCTTTTGGATACTCCGATGCAAGCTTCCCGCAAAAACGCCGGCATGCGCCGGCGTTTTTGCTGAGAACCCGACTTTACCCGATTGCGCTCAGAACCGCAGAAGGTGCATCAGCACCTGGACCACGACGATACCTCCGATCAGGCCCCCGCCGAAATACACGATCACGCCCAGGAGCATGTTGGTGCGGCGCTGCTCGGCCAGCAGCTTCTTGAGCAGTTCGCCGCTCTGCGGCTGGCCATGGCCATCGCCTTCGTTGTATTTGGTCAGCGCTTGCTGCACCAGGCGCGGGATCTGCGGCAACAGGCGGCTGTAGCGCGGCACCTCGACCTTCAACTGCTCCACGAAACCGCGCCAGCCGATCTGCTCGCTCATCCAGCGTTCCAGGTACGGTTTGGCGGTCTTCCACAAGTCGAGGTCGGGATCGAGCTGGCGGCCCAGGCCTTCGACGTTGAGCAGGGTCTTTTGCAGCAGCACCAGTTGCGGCTGCACCTCGACATTGAAGCGGCGCGAAGTCTGGAACAGGCGCAGCAACACCTGGCCGAAGGAAATGTCCTTCAGCGGCCGGTCGAAGATCGGTTCGCAACAGGCGCGCACCGCCGCTTCCAGCTCATCGACGCGGGTCTCCCTGGGCGCCCAGCCGGACTCGATATGCGCCTCGGCCACGCGCTTGTAGTCGCGGCGGAAGAAGGCCAGGAAGTTCTGCGACAGGTAATCCTTGTCGAAATCGTTCAACGTCCCGACGATGCCGAAATCCAGTGCGATATAGCGGCCGAAGGTTTCCGGCGCCACCGATACCAGGATATTGCCGGGGTGCATGTCGGCATGGAAGAAGCCGTCACGGAACACCTGGGTGAAGAAGATCTCGACGCCGTCGCGCGACAGCTTGGACAAGTCCACGCCCTCTTCGCGCAGGCGCTCGGTCTGCGAGATCGGGATGCCGTGCATGCGCTCCATCACGATCACCGACGAGGAGCAATAGTCCCAATACATCTCGGGCACAATCAGCAACGTCGACCCGGCGAAGTTGCGGCGCAACTGGCTGGCGTTGGCGGCTTCGCGCATCAGATCGAGCTCGTCGTGCAAGTACTTGTCGAACTCGGCCACGACTTCCTTGGCCTTGAGACGGCGCCCGTCCGCCCACAAACGTTCCAGCCAGTCGGCGGCGACATGCATCAGGCCGATGTCATGGTCGATCACGTCGCGCATGCCGGGGCGCAGCACCTTGACCGCCACTTCCTTGCCATCCTTGAGCGTGGCAAAGTGGACTTGCGCGATCGAAGCCGACGCCACAGGCTTGCGCTCGAAGCTCGCAAACAATTCATCCGGGTGCGCACCCAGCGACTTCTGTATCTGCAACACGGCAAGGTCGGAATCGAACGGCGGCACACGGTCCTGCAGACGCGTCAGCTCATTGGCGATGTCCGGCGGCATCAGGTCGCGCCGAGTCGACAGCACTTGGCCGAACTTGACGAAGATGGGGCCGAGATCCTCCAGCGCGCGCCGCAGGCGTTCGCCGCGCGGCCGCGTCAGGTCACGCCAGAAAAAGATGGCATTGGTGATGCGAGCGATACGCGGCGGCGCGAACTCGGAGGCGACGATCTCATCCAGGCCATAGCGGATGGCCACGCGGATGATCTTGAACAGGCGCAGGGAACGCAGGAACATCAGCGGCGCTCCAGTTTCTCGATGCGCTTGGAGAGGCGCTCTAGGTCATCGCGCAGGCGCACCACGTCAGAAGAAAAGTCCTGCAGCATGCGAGGGCGTATCAGCATCGGTTGTTCTTCCAGAAAATACTCGGCGACGTTCTCGGTGAGCTTTTTGTGCGTGGTGCGGATGGCGTCAAACAGGCCGCGCGCGCCCGAGACCATGCGGGTGGCGGCGATATCGCCGAACACGCGCGCCAGGTCGTCCTCGGCATCCCAGCGCAGGTTCTGGCTCAGTTGCGAGATCGCATTGGCGAAATCGGCATCGCCTTCCAGCTTCACATAAGACACTGCGCGCTCGCGGTTGGCGGCAATCAGGGGCAGGTCGGACAGCTTGACGCGGATGGTGACGTCAGCCGCCGCCTCGGCCGGCGCATCCTGCACATAACCATCGGCCGCCACTTTCAGGCGCAGTTGCGCGGCGCCGGTGTCGATGCAGGCCACCTTGCCCGCATGCGCCGCCAGCGTCTGGCGCGCCCATGCCTCTTGCGCCAGCAGGTGGTTGACCACGGCAGCAGCGGGTTTCATCGGGTTGATCGCGGACAGGGACGGCAATTCGGGCATGGATTCGGACAAGGACTGGGTCAGTGTTGTGATAGAAGTGGCAGGGCTCAATGAAAATCCGCCGGACAAAAACAAAACCGCCCGAAAAGCCGGGCGGTTTCAAGTTTAACAGTTTGCCGGCCAAGCTCCGATGGCAACATGTGCGGCGCTTGATCCAGCGCCGCCCGGTTCAGACCTGCTGGATGCCGGCCAGCACCCAGCCGCCGCCGCTCTGCGGCTTGGACAGGTTCCAGATTTCGGCGAAGGGCTCGGCGGACAGTTCCGGCGCTTCCTTGATCAATCCCTGGAAACGTACCGTGGCCATGTAGTCGTAGGGCATGGTTTCAATGCCCAGCAGTTCCGCCTCGAGCTGGACCACATCGGTGGCATTGGGCGAGGCGCCGCGTTCAGTCAGCTGCATGCGCAGCTCGGCGAACATTTCCGGGGTGGTGAATTCGCGGATATCGTTGATGTCCGCCCGATCCCATGCTGCCTGCAGGCGGATGAAATAGGTCTTGGCATTGCGCACGAAACCGGCCGTGTCGAAACCATCCGGAATACCCCACTTCTCGATCTGGGCCGGTGCGGCCGGCTGGCCAGCGGCGCTGCCAAAACCGTTGCCTTGCAATGCTGCAGGCGGTGGATTGATGTCCTTCAGGCCGGAGCCGATCTCGGGAGTAGCGCCGGCGGCGCTGCCGATGGGGCTTACACCCGGCATCGGGGTGGCGTAGACCGGGTTGTTGCTCTGCTCATAGCGATTGCGCGTGAACATGCGGATCAGGAAGAAGGCCGCGCCGGCCAGCAGAACGATGGTCAGCAGCGAACCCAGCACGCCGCCGGCCACACCGCCAATGCCGAAGTGCGACATCAGTGCGCCCAGCCCGAAACCCAGCAAAGCGCCGCCAAGGATATTTCCCCACGGGCTGGCCGGCTTGGCGGGAACGCCTTGCGGAGTCGCCGCCGGCGTCGCCGGACGTGCCGGTGCTGCGCTTGGCGACGAGTTATAGGAAGGCGATGATGGCGAGGCCTGGCGCGAATAATTGGACGATTGCTTGCCGAACGAACCACCGCCACCCAGGCGCTTGGCATCGGCCGGCGACATCACCAGCGTCAGGGACGTCAATACCAGCATCAATACGAGCAGGAATTTTTTCATACGATTACCTCTTGTCGAAGGTACCTGAACCGGGGGCAAACCTCAGGAAAAGCAAGCCCATCCGTTCCGGCTTGGCGCCATTGTCGCGGGGCAAACTTAAGCCATCCTTAATAGGACAGCCCCTACATCGGACAGGCCTTACATCTTGATGCCGGTATGCAGCGCGGCCACGCCGGCGGTCAGGTTGAAATACTGGACGCGTTCCAGCCCCGCTTGTTCCATCATCTGCTTCAGGGTTTCCTGGTCGGGATGCATGCGGATCGATTCGGCCAGGTAGCGATAGCTGTCGGCATCGTTGGCAACCTTCTTGCCCAGCCACGGCAGCACCGAGAAAGAGTACACATCGTAAGGCTTCTTCAGCGGCTCCCACACCTTGGAAAACTCCAGCACCAGCAGCTTGCCGCCTGGCTTGAGCACGCGGCGCATCTCGCTCAGCGCGACATCCTTGTGGGTCATGTTGCGCAGGCCGAAGGCCACCGACACGCGGTCGAAATAGTTGTCGGGGAACGGCAGCTTCTCGGCGTCGCACAAGGCGGTCGGCGTGACGATGCCCTTGTTGAGCAAGCGGTCGCGGCCCACGCCCAGCATCGATTCGTTGATGTCGGTCAGCCAGACCTCGCCGGTCGGCCCGGCCTGCTTGGCGAATGCCTTGGACAAATCGCCCGTGCCGCCGGCAATGTCGAGCACCTTGAAGCCCGGGCGGATGCCGGCCTGGGCGATGGTGAATGCCTTCCAGACCCGATGCAGGCCAGCCGACATGAAGTCATTCATCACATCGTACTTGGCGGCGACGGAGTGGAACACTTCCGCGACCTTGTGGACCTTGTCTTCTTCTGCAACGGTTTCGTAACCGAAATGGGTGGTATTGGTCATGGTTCAGCTTGAAAGTTTAGTTCGACATTATAAGCGTCTGGCGCGTCACAAGCCGCGCAGGCGGGCCATGGCCAGCGAGTCGACGTAACGGCCGTCGCGGAAGGAATGCGCGCGGTAGGTGCCTTCGACCTCGAAGCCGAACTTGCGGTAGACGGCGATCGCGGCGGCGTTGTCGCTAAACACGACCAGCTCCAGCCGGCGGATGTCCAGCCAGTTGTCGGCGGCATCGACCAGTTCCTTCACCAGCGCGCTGCCTATGCCCTTGCCGCAATAATCGTCGTGCACGCCAAGGCCTATGCCCGCCGCATGCGAACGACGGCCGGCCAAGCGATGCAGTCCGGCCTGGCCGACGATCCTGCCGTCAAGCTCGGCCACCAGCTGCAAACCGCCGACGCTCGGGGATTCCATCCATTTACGGGTCTGTTCCAGCGTCTGGTAAGGCATGCGCAGTGTGCCGAAGCGGAAACCCGGCAAGTTGACCAGCTCGGTGATACTCTCGACGTCGGCCGGCCGCGATGCGCGTATCCTGAATTCAGGTTGCTCAGTGATGATGTCCACAGCCATGACCGCTTCCCTCCTCGCCCGTCACATGATCGCGCCCGCTTTCGCGGGTGAAGCCGGCGGCTTCCAGTTTCTGCAGGTAGGTTTCCCACATCGCGGCCTGGTCGCGGCCGAGCTGATAGAGATAGTCCCAGGTGTAGATGCCACTGACGTGGCCATCCGAAAACAGCGGCTTGACGCCATAGTTGCCGACCGGCTCGATACCGTTGATCTCAACGTTGCGCTTGCCGGTCTGCAGCACTTCCTGCCCAGGGCCGTGGCCGCGCACCTCGGCCGAGGGCGAATACACGCGCATCAGTTCGAAGGGCAGCGAAAACATGGCGCCGTCGTCGAATTCGACCTCCACCACGTGCGACAGCTTGCGCACCTTGAACGACACAGGAACCGGAGAAGAATTGGCGCTCATGCAGATACTCGCTTTGAACTTTGAAGAAGGCTGGTGCTGCGTGGTGCTACGAACAGTGACCGGCGGCAGTGCCGCGCCGTCGATACCTGACAGGTTCAGGCGGCGCTGAAGCCGGCTACCGACAGTTGCTTGCGGATAGCCTCGCGCAATTGCGGCAACCTTGCGTGGCGCGCATCCAGCGACGACGGGTCCGCCTCGCGGCGTGCCGGCGCCCACACCGGGCTGGGGAAATGCAGGTCGTCCAGATAGCGCGGAATCACGTGCCAATGGACATGCGGCGTCATGTTGCCCAGCGTGGCCAGGTTGACCTTCTCAGGCCGCATGACTTCGCGCAGCGCCGCCTCCACTGCCCACACGGCGTTGGCCAGCAGGGTGCGGTCGACCGGCGCGAGGTCGGTCATTTCCTTGACGTGGCCGTTCCAGATCACGCGGCAAAAGCCGGGATAACCGGCTTCATCGACCAGCACCACCCGGAAATCCGGATGGCGCCAGACCACTTCGCCGCCGTCGCCGGCGCACAGTTCGCATTGACTGGATTGGATCATCGCTAGAACCTGCTCAACGTCTCGCTGGGAATTGGATAAATGTCATTTCAGGATGGGATGCAAGGCGCAAAACGCAGCCGGGCTGGCGGCCCGGCGAGGCTTTGCAACGCCGCAGACCGCCTGAAAGGGCATTTAGACAATCCCGGCGGGGCGTTGAGCAGGTTCTCATACCAGCACGCGTTCGATGCCGCCGTTGTTGGCGCGCTCGACGTATTCCGGCATCCAGTTCTCACCCAGCAGGTGCCTGGCCATTTCCACCACGATGTAATCGGCGGTGGTGCCCGAGTCTTCGTTGTAGCGCGACAGGCCCTGGAAGCAGGAAGGGCACGAGGTCAGGATCTTGACGTCGCCGGTGAAACCGTCGGCGCGCACCTTGTCCGCGCCCTTGCGCATTTCTTCTTCCTTGCGGAAGCGCACCTGGGTCGACACGTCAGGGCGCGATACGCCGAAGGTGCCCGACTCGCCGCAGCAGCGGTCGTTCTTCTCGATCTTCTGCGCGTCCACCGTGGTGATCAGCGAGTTGACGGTCTTCAGCGGATCCTGCAGCTTCATCGGGCTATGGCAGGGATCGTGGTACATGTAGCGGGTACCGGTCACGCCTTCCAGCTTGACGTCCTTCTCCAGCAGGTATTCATGGATGTCGATGATGCGGCAACCGGGGAAGATCTTCTCGAATTCATAGCCCTGCAACTGGTCGTAGCAAGTGCCGCAGGACACCACGACGGTCTTGATGTCGAGGTAGTTCAGCGTATTGGCCATGCGATGGAACAGCACGCGGTTGTCGGTGATGATCTTCTCGGCCGCATCGAAGTTGCCGGTGCCGCGCTGGGGATAGCCGCAGCAAAGATAACCGGGCGGCAGCACCGTCTGCACGCCGACGTTCCACAGCATCGCCTGAGTCGCCAGGCCGACCTGCGAGAACAGGCGTTCCGAACCGCAGCCCGGGAAGTAGAACACCGCCTCGGTCTCGGCCGTGGTGGTCTTGGGGTTGCGGATGATCGGCACGATCTTGTCGTCCTCGATATCCAGCAGCGCGCGTGCGGTCTTCTTGGGCAGGTTGCCCGGCATCTTCTTGTTGATGAAGTGGATCACCTGCTCCTTGACCGGCGGCTTGCCGACCGTGGCCGCAGGTTTGGCCGTCTGCTTCCTGGCAAACTTCTTCAACAGGTCGTTGCCCAGGCGCTGCGCCTTGAAGCCCCAGTCGGTCATGACCTTGCGGGTGGCGTTGATGGTGGCCGGGTCCTTCGCGTTGAGGAAGAACATTGCCGCGCTGGTGCCGGCATTGAAGGACTTCTTGCCCATCTTGCGCAACAGGTTGCGCATGTTCATCGAGACATCGCCGAAGTCGATATCCACCGGGCACGGCGTGACGCACTTGTGGCAGACCGTGCAGTGGTCGGCCACGTCCTCGAATTCTTCCCAATGCTTGATCGAGACGCCGCGGCGGGTCTGCTCTTCATACAGGAAGGCTTCGACCAGCAACGAGGTCGCCAGGATCTTGTTGCGCGGCGAGTACAGCAGGTTGGCGCGCGGCACGTGGGTCGAGCAGACCGGCTTGCACTTGCCGCAGCGCAGGCAGTCCTTGACGCTGTTGGCGATGGCGCCGATGTCGCTTTGCTGCATGATCAGCGATTCGTGGCCCATCAGGCCGAACGAAGGCGTGTAGGCGTTCGACAGGTCGGCTTCGAAGCCCGGCAGGTTGAGCAGTTTGCCCTTGTTGAAGCGGCCTTCGGGGTCGACGCGCTTCTTGTATTCGCGGAATTCGCCGATCTCGTCTTCGGTCAGGAACTCCAGCTTCGTGATGCCGATGCCGTGTTCGCCCGAGATCACGCCGTCCAGCGAACGGGCCAGCTCCATGATGCGCGCCACGGCGACGTGCGCGTCTTGCAGCATCTCGTAATGGTCGGAGTTGACCGGCAGGTTGGTGTGTACGTTGCCGTCGCCGGCATGCATGTGCAGCGCCACGAACACGCGGCCGCGCAGCACGCGCTTGTGGATCGCCTGGCATTCTTCCAGGATCAGCTTGAAGGCCGCCCCGCTGAAGACCTGGCGCAGCTGGGCGCGTACTTCCTGCTTCCAGGAGACGCGCACGGTACGGTCCTGCACCACGTGGAACACGTTGGCCTCAGGCTGGTCCAGCAGGCGCTGGGCGAACACTGGCATCATCTTGTCCAGGCCCAATGCAGCCAGTTCGTCCTTGGCCACGCGCAGCGGCTTGTCGAGGTTGGCCAGCAGGTAGGACCAGCGCGCATGCGTCTGTTCCAGCAGCGCTTCGGCCTGATGCACGCGGTCTTCCAGCATTTCCGATGCGGGAATGTCTTCGCCTTCGGCGTCGTCGCTCTTGCCCAGCGGCAGGTTGCCCTTGACGAAGAAACTGTCCAGTTCGGCCAGCAGTTGCAGCTTGTTCTTGATCGACAGCTCGATGTTGATGCGCTCGATGCCGTCGGTGTATTCGCCCATGCGGTTCAGCGGAATCACCACGTCTTCGTTGATCTTGAAGGCGTTGGTGTGCTTGGCGATGGCGGCCGTGCGCGAACGGTCCAGCCAGAATTTCTTGCGGGTTTCCGGGCTGACCGCGACAAAGCCTTCGCCAACACGGTTGTTGGCCATGCGGATCACTTCCGACGCGGCAGCAGCCACGGCGTTCTCGTCATCGCCGACGATGTCGCCGATCAGCACCATCTTCGGCAGCACGCCGCGCTTGGACTTGGTGGCATAGCCGACCGCGCGCAGGTAGCGCTCGTCCAGATGTTCTAGGCCGGCCAGGATGGCGCCGCCCTTTTTGGTTTCGGCGTCGAGGAAATCCTTGATCTCGACGATCGACGGAATCGCATCGCGCGCCTGGCCGAAGAATTCCAGGCAGACGGTACGGGTCTGCTTGGGCATCTTGTGCAGGATCCAGCGCGCCGAGGTGATCAGGCCGTCGCAACCTTCTTTTTGAACGCCCGGCAGGCCCGACAGGAACTTGTCGGTCACGTCCTTGCCCAGGCCTTCCTTGCGGAATTTCTTGCCGGAGATTTCCAGGATCTCGGTCTTGAAGACGTCAGTCTTCTGGCCCTTCTCGCCGGGGTGCGACCACTCCAGCTTGAAGCGTGCGACTTCGACGTCGTGGATCTTGCCCAGGTTGTGATCCAGGCGCGTGACTTCTAGCCAGTCGCCTTGCGGATCGACCATGCGCCAGCTGGCCAGGTTGTCCAGCGCGGTACCCCACAGCACGGCTTTCTTGCCGCCCGCGTTCATGGCGACGTTGCCGCCGATGCACGAGGCCTCGGCCGACGTCGGGTCGACCGCGAACACGAAGCCCGCCTTTTCGGCAGCGTCGGAGACGCGCTTGGTCACCACGCCTGCGCCCGAGTAGATCGTGGCGTAAGGCTTGTCCAGGCCGGGCAGCACTTCCATCTCGACCGCACCCAGCTGTTCCAGCTTTTCGGTGTTGATGACGGCCGACAGCGGCGTCAACGGAATGGCGCCGCCGGTGTAGCCGGTGCCGCCGCCGCGCGGGATGATAGTCAGGCCAAGTTCGATACAGGCCTTGACCAGGCCGGCCATCTCGTCTTCGCTGTCCGGGGTCAGCACCACGAACGGATACTCGACGCGCCAGTCGGTGGCGTCGGTCACGTGCGACACACGCGACAGGCCGTCGAACTTGATGTTGTCTTTTGCGGTGTAGCGGCCCAGCACCTTGGTGGCACGACGGCGCAGGTCGTAGGTGTGGCGGAATTCTTCGGCGAAATCGGCAACCGCCTTCTTGGCCGCTTTGATCAGCGCTTCCACGCTGGCGCTGCGGCGCGCGGCATCGGGGGCGGTAGTCGCATCACCGGCGTCGGCCTGGCCGACATCGATGCGGCGCTTGTCGACTTCGTGCAGGCGATGGTTCAGCGCATCGATCAGCGCGGCGCGGCGCTTGGGATTATCCAGCAGGTCGTCCTGCAGGTAGGGATTGCGGCGCACGACCCAGATATCGCCCAGCACCTCGTACAGCATGCGTGCCGAACGGCCGGTCTGGCGCTTGGCGCGCAGCTCATCCAGCAGGGACCAAGACTCTTCGCCCAACAACCGGATCACGATCTCGCGATCGGAGAACGAGGTGTAGTTGTAAGGAATTTCGCGCAAGCGCGTGGGCGTGGCGCCATGCGGCGCATCTGTGAGCAAGGCTTGGATATGAGCGGGGGCGTTCATCAATGTAAAAAAATAAATCTGCTGCCGGATGTGCATTTTAGCCTATTGCCAAAAGTCGCGACGGGATGCGCCCGGTTTTGCGGCTGCAATGCAAATGATTATTCTTTAGCAATGAAGTGCTGGCTGAAGTTGGCCTGCAAGCAATTTTCGCAGCGCAGCAAAATCATTGGAATAGCGGTCCAGGACTGGATTGGTTGCTGAACCCGATAACCATAAACGATTGAATTTATAAAAACAATCAATTTATTATTATTAATTTATAAAAACTATAATCCCTCCATGCGTTGTGGATGTTGTCCCGAAAAAACACGGAGGATGTTATGTTGCAGAACCTGATTACCGAATTCTTGGAAAATCTAGCCATCACCCTGGCCGACTACGCCCAATGCAAGGCATAGCTCGAAGGAACGTCCCGCCATTCCGCCTGCGGTCTGTAAAACAGGCCACAGGGACGTCCAGCAAACCCCGCCAGCCAGGGAGACTGCCATGATACCGGCACCGTTGAACAAAAATTTTCCTCTCCAGACCAATACTTCCGATGACGCTGCGGCGTCATTTCCCTCTCCGGACAATGGCGTGCAGCATCCGCCATCCGACGCCAAACCGGATCTCGGCGACAGCCTGACGCTCAACCTCAAGCCGCGCCAGATCGTCATGCTGCTGGTGGCGCTGGTGTTCCTGGCGATCAAGTCTTATGAAAGCCTGCACGCCTACTTCATAGCGAACCCGCATGTATGGAATGCTCTGCTGGGCTCCAGCGCCGCCGCCGGCCTGACGGCGCTGGGAGCGCTGGGCGTGCTGTTCACGCGCCGCATCTCGGTCAAGGCGCAAGATGTGATGCTCGGCTATGGCGGCGGCGTAATGCTGGCGGCGAGTGTTTTTTCACTCATCATTCCGGCCATGGACGCGGCGCAAGCCATCGGTTACGCCAGGAACGCGTCGGTGCTATTGGCTGCCACCGGCATCATGCTGGGCGGCCTGTTCGTGCTGGCACTGAACCATGTGATCCCGCACCAGCATTTCCTGGCCATGGCCAACGACCAGAGCAACCCGGCGCGCACCACGCGCATCTGGCTGTTCGTGATGGCAGTCACCATCCACAACTTCCCTGAAGGGCTGGCGATTGGCGTGGGCTTTGGCGGCGAAGACATGGGCAAGGCCGTGGCGCTGGCTACCGGCATCGGCATCCAGGACATTCCGGAAGGTTTGGTGGTGGCGCTGGCCTTGCGCACGCTGGGTTATTCGCCGATGAAGGCGGCTGCGGCCGGCATACTCTCGGGCCTGGTCGAACCGATCGGCGGGGTACTCGGCGCGATGGCAACCGGCGTCTCGGCCACCGCCTTGCCCTGGGCGCTGGCCGGCGCGGGCGGCGCCATGCTGTTCGTGATCAGCCACGAAGTGATTCCCGAGTCGCATCGCCAGGGCCATGAATCCCAGGCGACGCTGGGACTACTGGCAGGCTTCGTGACAATGATGCTGCTGGATGTGATGCTGGGCTGAACAGGTTCTCAGGCCAGCCAATCCGCCACGCTGCGCCAGAAACCATCCGGCACATTGAGCAACAACCAGGTCATCGCAATGTAGCGCAGGAACTTGCCGATCGCCATGTAGGCGACCGACGGCCAGAACGGCAAGCGCAGCCAGCCGGCCAGCGTGCAGATCGGGTCGCCGATGCCGGGCAACCAGGCCAGCAGCATGGTCTTGGGCCCGAAACGCTCCAGCCAGTGGAACCAGCGCGTCGAACGCTCCTTCGCGAATGCCTGCTTGGCGCCGTATCCCATCCAGTAGTCCACCACTCCACCCAGCGTATTACCCACAGTCGCCACCAGGATCACCGGCCAATACATCTCGGGATTGGCCTTGATCACGGCGAATACGGCCGGCTCGGAGCCAAGCGGCAGCAAGGTCGCGGAGATGAAGCTGATGAGAAAAACCGAGGTCAGCCCAACGGTGGGAACGGCGAGGACATTCAATAGCCAGAGGACGGCGGATTCGATCATGTTTGGAAACAGGTAATGGGAAGGCTACCGGAAGCAGGAGAAAATCTTGCCGCCAGGAATACAGCGGCCAGATGGGCAAAGCCAGCATTCTAGTTGATGTTGCGACGCCGGATATCAAGACCAGGACGCCGCCCCCCCGGCGGCGATTGCGCGGACATATTCCATATGCCTGCGGCATACCCGCTATCGGCCGACAATGCCGGCGCACGGCGCGGCTCCATTATAATGACCAGTTCCCTCGCATCCGGACGGCTATCGCCTGCCGGATACGATCGAAATCCGACACCGGCTTACCCAGCCGTTTTTCTCCTCACATTCTCACTATATGACTGCGCTGAAACGCCATTCTTCATGACCAAAATGAGTAACGATTATCTGCAAAAAATCCTGACCGCCCGCGTCTACGACGTCGCCCAAGAAACGCCACTCGAGCTGGCCAACACGCTGTCGCAACGGATTGATAATCGAATTTACTTCAAGCGCGAAGACATGCAGAGCGTGTTCAGCTTCAAGTTGCGCGGCGCCTACAACAAGATGGCGCACCTGACGCCGGCGCAACTGAAGCGCGGCGTGATCTGTGCTTCGGCCGGCAACCACGCGCAGGGCGTGGCGCTGTCGGCAGCCAAGCTGGGCTGCCGCGCCGTGATCGTGATGCCGACCACCACACCGCAGGTGAAGATCGAAGCCGTCAAGGCGCGCGGCGGCGAAGTGGTGCTGTTCGGCGACTCCTTTACCGATGCCTACAACCACGCGCTGACGCTGGAGAAAAAACAGAAGCTGACCTTCGTCCATCCGTTCGACGACCCTTACGTGATCGCCGGCCAGGGCACCGTCGGCATGGAAATCCTGCGCCAGCATTCCGACCCGATCCACGCCATCTTCGTCGCCATCGGCGGCGGCGGCCTGATCTCGGGCGTGGCGGCTTACGTGAAGGCGGTGCGCCCCGACATCAAGATCATCGGCGTACAGACCGCCGACTCCGATGCCATGGCGCGCAGCCTGAAGGCCGGCCGCCGCATCACCTTGCCCGATGTCGGCCTGTTCTCGGACGGCACCGCCGTCAAGCTGGTGGGCGAGGAAACCTTCCGCCTGGCCAAGAAGTATGTCGACGACATCATCATCGTCGACACCGACGCCGTGTGCACCGCCATCAAGGACATCTTCCAGGACACGCGCAGCATCGTCGAACCGGCGGGTGCGCTGGCCGTGGCCGGCGCCAAGGCGTATGTGGAGCGCGCCAAGCACAGCAAGCATCCGATCAAGGGCCAGTCGCTGATCACCATCGCCTGCGGCGCCAACATGAACTTCGATCGCCTGCGCTTCGTGGCCGAAATGGCCGACGTCGGCGAAGCGCGCGAAGCCGTGTTCGCGGTCACGATTCCGGAAGAACGCGGCAGTTTCCGCCGCTTCTGCGAGACCGTCGGCCCGCGCAACGTGACCGAATTCAACTACCGCATCAGCGATGCGAAGGCGGCGCACGTATTCGTCGGCATCCAGATCGGCAGCGCCGACGAATCCGGCAAGATCGCGCGCAACTTCGAGAAGGCCGGATTCGGCGTGCTGGACCTGACGCATGATGAATTGGCCAAGGTGCACATCCGCCACCTGGTCGGCGGCAAGAGCGACCTGGCGGGCGACGAACTGCTGTACCGCTTCGAATTCCCCGAGCGTCCGGGCGCACTGATGAAATTCCTCAGCAGCATGAATCCGAACTGGAACATCAGCCTGTTCCACTACCGCAACCAGGGCGGCGACGTCGGCCGCATCCTGGTCGGCGTGCAGGTGCCAAAGAAGGAAATGAAGGAATTCCGCACCTTCCTGGCTCAGCTCGGCTACCGCCACTGGGACGAAACCAAGAACCCGCTGTACAAGCTGTTCCTCGGCTAAGTCCGGACACGCCGCGGCGCCCCGAACGGGAACCGCGGCACAGCACGCAACACCGCAGGAGAAATATCATGGACAAGCCAAACCCGTCCTCATCCACCGCCGGCCACTCGCCGGAGACTTCCCCGCTGGGCAAGAGCTCGGCTTATCCGGGCGCCTACGATCCGGGGCTGCTGTTTCCCATTCCGCGTGCCCCCAAGCGCGCCGAACTGCAGATCGCCGGCACCCTGCCCTTTTTCGGCGTGGACATCTGGACCGCCTACGAAATCTCGTGGCTGAACCTGCGGGGCAAACCGCAGATCGCCATCGCTACCTTCATCGTACCGGCCGATTCGCCCAATATCATCGAGTCCAAGTCGTTCAAGCTGTATTTGAATTCGTTCAACCAGGAACGGCTGGAAAGTTCGGCGCAGTTGCTGGAACAGCTGCGCACCGACCTGTCCGCCGCCGCCGGCGCTTCAGTGCAGGTGACATTGACTGAACCCGCGCAATTCGGCCAGTTGCAGTTTGGCGAGCTGCGCGGCCTGCCGCTCGACCGGCTGGATGTTGAAATCGAAGCATCCTCCCATCCCGATGGCAGCATCCTGCGCGCCAACCAGGAAGAAGCCACGGTGGAAGAAACCTTCGTTTCGCACCTGCTCAAATCGAACTGCCCGGTGACCGGCCAGCCCGATTGGGGCAGCGTACAGATCCACTACGTGGGCGCGCCGATCGACCAGGAAATGCTGCTGAAATACATCATCGGCTTTCGCGAGCACAACGAATTCCACGAGCAGTGCGTGGAGCGCATCTTCGTCGACATCATGCGCCAGTGCAAACCGCAAAAACTGGCGGTCTACGCGCGCTACACGCGACGCGGAGGGCTGGACATCAACCCCTGGCGCAGCAACTTTTCCGGCGGCCACGCTCCTTCGCAATTGCGCAACGCACGCCAGTAAGCGCAACCTGGCGATACACTCCGTCGCATATAGAAGATCTATCAATAAATTGTTACAGATTCTTGCTGCCGGTAAGCGATAGACCATCACCGATGTCTGCCGCGAGCCGGCCTGCTGCAGGCATCGGACTCAAACTGCGAGCGCCGCGACCGGCATTCTCGTAACAAATTGCTCACGGAAAAACAGGATTTTCGGGGAATTTTTCCCTGAAAATACTTGTCACTTGTTTTCAAGGCATTTGCCGCGTCCCGACAGCCCCTGTCGACGCAAAGCGTTAATCAATTCATCGGAACATGCCGCCAGACTCCGGGCCTCGCCTGCGAACTCCTGGCGCATCAGAAAACAATATGACAAACACCATCTCGCGCCTGTGCGCTTCTTCCTCCCATTCCGGCAACCGCAGCAAGGCAGGCCTGCTCGCCGCCATGACCACCGTCTGCGCCTTGAGCATGCCCCTGGCCGCACATGCCGACGACGACAAGTACAGCCTGTGGCAAAGCACCAAAGACCACATGTCCAATATCTGGGACAAGGGCGATGACGCAATCTACCTGTCCGGCGTGGCGCACCACGGGCGCGGCACTTACACCAAGGACAAGCTGGATGAACTCAACGAGCATGCCTGGGGCCTGGGCTATGGCAAGACCTTGCGCAACGAGAAAGGCAACGACGAATCGCTGTACGGTTTCGTGATCAAGGATTCCCATCGCCATCCGCAATACATGGCCGGCTATGCCTATGAATGGGTGTTCCCGGTAGCGCATACCGGACTGGAACTCGGCCTGGGCGGCACGGCCATGCTCATGAGCCGCCAGGACTACTTCGGCGGCGTCCCCTTCCCGGTCCCGCTGCCGCTGGCCTCCATCGGCACCAAGAAAGCCAAGGTGATGTTCGCCTACGTACCACGCTTGAGCAGCAACAAGAACAACGGCGATGTCTTGCTGATTTTCGGCCGCATCGAAATGTAAATACGCGTACTGCCCAAAACATGAGCAAGACGTAAAAGATTGGCATTGCTGCGGAGTTTCCCCCGTCTGGCGGGCATCTGGACAACGGCGGAAAGGACTTGATTTTCAACAACTTCCGCCAGTTTTCTACCAAGAAACTCCGGCTCTTCCTCAAATCCAATCAGTCGGGTCAAATTCCCCCCTTGTTTCGCGCTTTCAGGGCGTTGCGAGGCGCACAAACAAGCCTATAATCCTGCTCAAAGTACCACCTCTGTAGTAATTCTTTGAGCGTCATGACTAATCTTGCAAAAATCCTGCCTCCAGAAAATGTCGTTCTGGACCTGGAAGTCTCCAGCAAAAAAAGAGCTTTCGAACAAGCCGGCCTGACATTCGAAAACAACTGCGGCATCGCCCGCTCTACCGTTTCCGAAAACCTGTTTGCTCGTGAGCGCCTCGGTTCAACCGGGCTTGGCCATGGCGTCGCCGTCCCGCACGGGCGTGTCAAGGGTCTCAAGGCCCCGTTGGCCTTGTTCATGCGGCTGGCCGATCCGATCCCGTTCGAATCCCCTGACGGCCAGCCGGTCAAGCTGCTGATCTTCCTTCTGATCCCGGACCACGTTACGCAACAGCATCTGGAAATCCTCTCCGAGATTGCAGAGATGTTTTCCGATGATGCCTTCCGCAATGAACTGACGGCCGAACCCGACAGCGCTGCAGTGCATTCGCGCATCGTGACCTGGCAGCCTTCGCTGGAAAAAGCGGGCTGACCGCAGCCCTCTTGCCCCCTATCGCTCTCTGCGCAGCGGCGGTGGAAGCGCCGCCGCCGGGCAAGGAGCGGGCCGCCCCGGTTTCCGTATCCCGACAAATTCGGTACCCTGTATCAGTTGCCGCATCCGGCCTGCCTCATGGCGCGGACATGGCATTCACGCTTTCCTCGCCCACATTTGCCAGCAGAATCGGATCTACATGCCCACTTATTCCGCGTTGTCGATACAGCAGCTCTACGAAGAAAATCGTGAATCCCTGCAATTGGGCTGGTTCGCCGGCTTTCCCGGCGGCGAACGACTGATCTCCGGCGACGCCGTCTCGGCCGCCGACCAGGTGGGCCACCTGAATTTGATCCACCCCGGCCGCATCCAGGTATTCGGCCACCAGGAAATCGAGTATTACCAGCGCCTGTCCAACACCTCGCGCGCCTACCAGACCGCGGAACTGGTGGCCGGCGAACCACCTGCGTTCATCATCGCGCAAGGCTTGTCGACGCCGCCCGACATCCTTGCGGTGTGTGATGAAAAGAACATCCCGCTGTTTTCCACGCCGTTGCCGGCGGCACAGGTGATCGACTATCTGCGCGTCTACCTGTCCAAGAAACTGGCGCAGCAGATCACCATGCATGGCGTGTTCATGGACGTGCTGGGCGTGGGTGTGCTGATCACCGGCGAATCCGGCCTGGGCAAGAGTGAACTGGGTCTGGAACTGATTTCGCGCAGCCACGGCCTGGTGGCCGACGACGCGGTGGAGTTCGCGCGCATCGCGCCCAACATGATCGAGGGCCGCTGCCCGCCGCTGCTTCAAAACTTGCTGGAAGTGCGCGGCCTGGGCCTTCTGGACATCAAGGCCATCTTCGGCGAGACCGCAGTACGCCGCAAAATGCGCCTGAAACTGATCGTGCACCTGGTCCGCCGCAGCACGCTGGAAGAGAATTACGAGCGCCTGCCGCTGGACGCGCAATACGAGGAAGTGCTGGGCTTGCCGATCCGCAAGGTGGTGATCCCTGTTGCGGCCGGCCGCAACATCGCGGTGCTGCTGGAAGCGGCCGTGCGCAATACCATCCTGCAGTTGCGCGGCATCGATACGCTCAAGGAATTCATCGAGCGCCAGCGACGTGCCATGAACGGCGAGTGATTTTCCTATCGCGCCGGCGGCGCGACTGACCAACCCGCATGCGTTATCATTGACGGCATGAGAATCGTTCTGATCACCGGCATCTCCGGCTCCGGCAAATCAGTGGCACTGCATGTGCTCGAGGATGCCGGCTATTTCTGCGTCGACAACCTGCCTCCCGCACTGCTGTGCGACCTGGTCGATACCCGCATCCGGGAGGGCGCCAGCATGCTGGCGGTGGCTACCGACGCCCGCAGCGCCGATTCGCTGGCGACGCTGCGCACCGATATCGACAAACTCAAGGCTGACGGCCATGACGTCAAGGTCTTCTTCCTGACCGCCTCCAACGAGACGCTGATCACCCGCTTCTCCGAAACCCGCCGCAGCCATCCGCTGTCGCATCGCCTGCTGCCCGGCCGCAACCCGGCCGACCGCCTGACGCTGACCGAATGCATCGATATCGAGCGCGAGATGCTGAGCGAGATGCAGGAAATCGCGCACGTAATCGATACTTCGCAATTGAGTTCGAACAAGCTGCGCCGCTGGATCAAGGGCCTGGTGGATATCGAACGCTCGCCGCTGACCATCCTGTTCGAATCCTTCGCCTTCAAGCATGGGTTGCCGCTGGACGCCGACCTGGTGTTCGACGTGCGCATGCTGCCCAATCCGCACTACGATGCGGCGCTGCGTCCGCTGACCGGGCGCGACGATCCCGTGATCGAGTTCCTCTCGGGGTATCAGGAAGTGAGCGATATGTTCAACGACATCCGCGGTTTCGTGGAGAAATGGCTGCCGTCCTTCAAAGACGATAACCGGAGCTACCTCACCATCGCCATCGGCTGCACCGGCGGCCAGCACCGTTCGGTCTACATCGCCGAGCAGCTGGCACGGCACTTCCGCGCGACCGAACAGGTCGTATGCCGGCATCGCCAGCTGGATTGATCCGGCCTGCGCGGCCTACACGGCAG
The DNA here is from genome assembly GCF_001189955.1 of Herbaspirillum chlorophenolicum. GTDB lineage: Bacteria > Pseudomonadota > Gammaproteobacteria > Burkholderiales > Burkholderiaceae_D > Herbaspirillum > Herbaspirillum chlorophenolicum. The sequence continues at coordinate 31,969 of NZ_LFLT01000003.1, forward strand.
CCAGCAAATCGTCGCTGCGCAATACCCCCAGCAGCAACTTCTTCACCGGCGCCGGCAATGGCGCATCGGCCAGCTTTTCCACCGGATACCAGACCAGCGCATGTTGCGCGATGCGCGGCGAACGGCTTTTCAGCGCGACCTGGAAAGGCGCGATGTGCAGCTTGAAGTGCGTGAAGACGTGCGAGAACGGCTGCAGCTTGCGACAAGCGTCGAGCACGCCATAAGGGGCGACCAGCGTCTGCACCGCATGCTCGAACTGCCCGGCATTGCCCACTGCGATTTCCGGCAGCGACAACAGGCCTCCCCAGATGCCGCTGTCGGGGCGCTGTTCCAGCAGCACATCGCCGCCATGCGCCACCACCAGCATCACGGTTTCCTTTTCCGGCACTGCCTTCTTCGGCTTGCTGACCGGCAGCTCCCCCACGCGATCCTGTGCCAGCGCAACGCAGCGGCCGGCCAGCGGGCATTTCTTGCACGAAGGCGTTCCGCGCACGCATAGCGTGGCGCCGAGATCCATCAAGCCTTGCGTATAGGCCTCGATCCCTTCGTCCGGCAGCAGCGCCACCGCGCGCAGCCACAGCCTGTCTTCGATCGGCTTGGCGCCGGGGTAACCATCGATGCCGAACACGCGCGCAAACACGCGCTTGACGTTGCCGTCCAGGATGGCGGCGCGCCGGCCGTAGGAGAATGCCGCGATGGCTGCCGCGGTGGAACGGCCGATGCCGGGCAGATCGGCCAGCAAGTCAGGATCGTCGGGGAAGCGTCCGCCATATTCATTGACCACACGTTGCGCGCATTTGTGCAGGTTACGCGCACGGGTGTAATAACCGAGGCCGCTCCACAGCGCCATTACGTCTTCGGAGGGCGCGGCGGCCAGGCTGAACACATCCGGGCAGCGCTCCAGAAAACGCTGGTAATAGGGGATGACTGCGGCCACCTGGGTCTGCTGCAGCATGATCTCCGACAGCCACACGCGATAGGCGTCGCGCGTGTTCTGCCACGGCAGCTTGTGGCGGCCATGCTGCTTTTGCCAGGCGATCACCGTCGCCGAAAACGACGGGTCCTCATAGCACTCGCCATCGGCCGGCGCACTCTTGCGCCGCGGCTTGTCGACCAGGCCCTTCATTTCTGGCAGCTCACGCAGTAAAAGGTGGAGCGCTGGCCCTGCTTGATCTGGCGGATCGGCGTGGCGCACACGCGGCACTCCTGGCCCGTACGGTTATAGACGAAGTAGCTTTGCTGGAAGTAACCGGACTGGCCGTTGACGGCGATGAAGTCGCGCAGCGTGCTGCCGCCTTGTTCGATGGCCGCCGCCAGCGTCTCGCGGATGGCATCGACCAGGCGCTCGTAACGCGCCAGGCTGATCTTGTATGCCGGGGTCTTAGGGTTGATGCGTGCCTTGAACAGGCTTTCGGATGCGTAGATATTACCCACGCCAACCACGATGTCGCCGGCCAGCAGCACTTGCTTGATCGGCGCAGAACGCGCGCGCGTCTGGCGGAACAGCTCGCGCGCCGAAAACGTGTCTTCCAGCGGCTCCAGGCCGAGGCTGCGCAGCAGCATGTGTTCTTCAACGGCGCCGTCTGCCTTGTCATGCCAGAGGATCGCACCAAATCGCCGCGGGTCTGTCATACGCATCACCTGGCCGCCGACCAGCAGGTCGAAGTGGTCGTGCTTCTGCGGGGCGATACCGGGCGGCAAAATGCGCAGGTGGCCGGACATCCCCAGATGCACGATCAACGTGCCATGCTCGAAGTTGATCAGCAGGTATTTGCCGCGGCGGCCGGTGCCAAGCACCTTGCGCCCGGCCAGCAGCGCGTCCAGCCCGGCCGGGAAAGGCCAGCGCAACCCGGTATGGCGGGTAACGACGCCGGTAACAGTCTTCCCCTCTAAATAAGGAGCGACCCCGCGTCGGGTGACTTCAACTTCTGGCAATTCTGGCATCTGGCTACGTCGGTGAGGCTGCGGATAGGAAGCTGCATATGATAATCCAGATGCTGAAAACAAGGCCGCTGCTGCTGCCATACCGGCGACGGAGCATGCAAGGATGCATTACACTCTGCTTACAGCAAACCCTTTGCTGTTGGGCGTAAAATCGAAACCTCCCGAATTCAGGATGCAACCTTGAAAAAAACTCTCGCCCTCCTCACCAGTTCCCTGCTGCTGACTGCATGCGCAAGCTTCCAGCAGTCCGGCGACAAGGCGAACGCCGAAGCGGCACAAGACAAAAAAGCCGTACTCGCGAAATCCGCGGCGGCCAACCGCAAGAAAGCGCCCAAGGCGCGCGCCCAGCAGCAGGAAGACTCGCTGCCGGCGGTCGAACTGAGCGAAGACATCCTCTACAAGGTTTTGACGGCCGAGATCGCTTTCCAGCGCGGCCAATGGCAATCGGCCTACGTGACCATCCTGGCCGCTGCCCAGCAGACGCGCGATCCGCGCCTGGCCAAGCGCGCGGCCGAGATCGCCGTCGCGGCCCGCCAGCCCAGCGAAGCGCTGGTGGCAGTGCGCCTGTGGACCGAACTGGCGCCGCATTCGGATGAAGCGCTGCAAAATTACCTCGGCCTGATCATGCTCTCCGACAGCGTCGACGAGATCGAACCGTTGCTGACCCAGCGCCTGGCCGATGCCGCCCCGCAGGCACGCGGCCCGATGATCCTGCAAATCCAGCGCCTGCTGGCGCGCGCCAAGGACAAACGGGCCAGCTTCGCCATCCTGCAAAAAGTGACGCAACCCTATGGCGACCTGCTGGAAACCCATCTGGCACTGGCGCAAGGGGCCTTCAATGTGGGCGACGCCACCTATGCGCAACGCGAAGCGCGCGCGGCGCTGAAGATCAAACCCGACTCGGAACTGGCGGTCCTGACCGCGGCGCAAGTAGCTTCCGATACCAACGAGGCCACCAAGCTGGTGTCCGACTTCCTGCGCAAATACCCGAATTCGCGCGAAGTGCGCGTAGCCTATGCCCGCAGCCTTGTGGAGCAGAAGAACTACAAGGATGCCCGCACGCAATTCGAGGCGCTGCTCAAGGAAGACGGCGATGACCCGACCACGCTGTTCGCGCTGGGCGTACTGTCGGCCCAGACCGACCAGTTGAAGGACGCGGAAAATTACCTGAAGCGCTACCTGCAGGTGCTGGCTGCCCAGCCTGAAGACGACCGCGATCCCAGCCAGGCCATCCTGCTGCTCTCGCGCATCGCCGAAGAACGCAACGACCTCGACGGCGCATTGCGCTATCTGGACCAGGCCGAGCCCGGCACCGACGGCTACATCAACATCCAGGTGCGCCGCGCCCAGTTGCTGATGCGCAAGAACGACATCGATGGCGCCCGCAAGGCGCTGGAAGCGGCACAGTCCGAGTCGACTACCGATGCCGAGCAACTGCAACTGATCCAGGCCGAATCGCTGCTGCTGCGCGATGCCAACCGTAACCAGGAAGCGGCCGACGTGCTCAAGGGCGGCCTGGAGCACTTCCCCAACAACACCGACCTGCTGTACGACTACGCGATGGTGTGCGAGAAGCTGGGCAACTACAAGGAAATGGAAAGCTCGCTGCGCCGGGTGATGAAACTGGCGCCCGGCAACCAGCACGCCTACAACGCGCTGGGCTATTCGCTGGCAGACCGCAACATCCGCCTGCCGGAAGCGCTGGAACTGATCCAGAAGGCTGCCGACATGGCGCCGCAGGATGCCTTCATCGCCGATAGCCTTGGCTGGATCCAGTTCCGCATGGGCCGCCTGGAGCAAGCCGAAACCCAGATGCGCCTGGCCTATTCGCTGCGCCCCGATCCGGAAATCGGCGTGCACCTGGGTGAAGTGCTGTGGACGCGCGGCAAGCAGGACGAGGCCAAGCAGGTCTGGCGTGAAGTGCAGGCCAAGGATCCCGACAACGATGTCCTGAAAAGCACGCTGGCGCGGCTGAACGTCAAGCCATGATGGCAACTCCGGGCATGTTCGCAGGCCGTTTCGGCCTGTGCCGCGCCGCCGCGCTGGGCGCGGCTTCGGTTGCACTCCTGCTGGGCGGCTGTGCCGGAATGTCCGCGCAGCAGGCATCCACCCCCACAGCGGCAGCACCGGCCTATCAGGAAAACATCGATATCAGCGGCCGTATCTCGGTGCAATACGAACAAGGCAACAGCCCGCAGTCGCTGCACGGCAGCTTCATCTGGTCGCAAACGGCAACGGAAACCGATCTGGAACTGCTCTCGCCGCTGGGCCAGACCGTGGCTACCATCAGCGTCAGGCCGGGCATCGCCACGCTGGTGCAGTCGGGCAGGTCGCCGCAAGTGGCGCCCGATGTCGATGAGTTGGCGGCCCAATCGCTGGGCTGGCCTCTGCCGGTCTCGGGCATGCGCCAGTGGCTGCAGGGCAATGGCACCGACAGCGCCGGAAAGCCGTTCCAGGCCAAACCGGGCCAAGATTACGCCAGCTTTTCCACCAAAGATGGCTGGCGCGTGGCCTATGCCAACTGGCAAAGCGATCCGGATAGCGGCCAAACCCGGCCCAAGCGCATTGACCTGACCCGGGATACCGAACAAGCCGGTAAGGTGTCGATCCGCATTGCTGTTGATAGCTGGAAAAAAACCTGAGGCCTCGTGCCTGATGCATCAAGCCTTACCATGACCGTCACCCTGAACGCCTGCCCGGCGCCCGCCAAGCTCAACCTGTTCCTGCATGTCACCGGCCGGCGCGCCGATGGCTATCACCTGTTGCAATCGGCATTCCAATTGATCGACCGCTGCGACAGCCTGGATTTCTCCGTGCGCGAAGACGGCCGGATCGTGCGCACCAACGACATTCCCAGGGTACCGCCCGAATCCGATCTTGTGGTGCGCGCGGCGCACCTGCTGCGCGAAACCGCCGGTCGGCCGGATTTGGGCGCCTCGATTACCGTGGAAAAGCGGCTGCCCATGGGCGGCGGCCTGGGCGGCGGGTCTTCCGACGCCGCTACGACCCTGCTGGCCCTGAATCATCTGTGGAAAACCGGCTTCAAACGCCAGGAATTGATGGATATCGGCCTGAAACTGGGCGCTGACGTCCCGTTTTTCCTGTTTGGCCGCAATGCCTTCGCCGAAGGGGTCGGCGAGACGCTTTCGCCACTGGAAACCGCCAACTGCTGGTATGTGGTGATCGAACCGGGCGTTTCAGTGCCAACCGCGATAATTTTTTCGTCTTCGGAATTGACACGGGATACAAAAGTCGTCAGAATAACGGACTTTCCTGATGCGACGAATCAAATCGCTTCGAACTTCGGGAGAAACGATCTGGAAATAGTGGCAACCCGGCATTTCCCGCAAATTGCAGAAGCCATCGATTGGCTCGGCAAGTTCGGAAAAGCCAGAATGACCGGATCCGGCGCCTGCGTGTTTTGTGCATTCGATCACGAACAACAGGCAGACGAAGTGCTGAAACAATTGCCTTCGCGCTGGAACGGCTGGAAAGCCAAAGCGATGCAGGAACATCCTCTCGCCCATTTATTGCCGTCGTAAAAAGAATTGGTTTGACGAAAAATCCGCGCCGCGTGTATTAAGGCTGGCGCGATGAAGCGGCAAACAGCAGATTGTGTAGGGGAATCGCCAAGCTGGTTAAGGCACCGGATTTTGATTCCGGCATTCCAAGGTTCGAATCCTTGTTCCCCTGCCATTTAATTCAGGACCGGTCTTTGACTCAGCGTCCAGTCAGAAAAATAAGCCGTCAATGTGAGACCGACCAGTCAAGCATTGTCGGCTTTTCGACTTTTTAACGATTGCATTCAGGGATACCCATATGGCAATTGAGAACCTGATGGTTTTTACCGGCAACGCCAACCCGGAGCTGGCGCGCGGCGTCGCTGACAAACTTGGTATCCCGCTGGGCAAGGCCAACGTCTCCAAGTTCTCGGATGGCGAAGTCATGGTCGAGATCAATGAAAACGTTCGCGGCAAGGACGTTTTCGTGCTGCAGTCCACCTGCGCGCCGACCAATGACAACCTGATGGAAATCATGATCATGGTCGATGCCTTGAAGCGCGCATCGGCCGGCCGCATTACCGCCGCCATCCCCTATTTCGGCTATGCCCGCCAGGATCGCCGCCCGCGTTCGGCGCGTGTCGCGATTTCGGCCAAGGTCGTTGCCAACATGCTGCAGGAAGCCGGCGTCGAGCGCGTCCTGATCATGGATCTGCACGCAGACCAGATCCAGGGCTTCTTCGACATCCCGGTGGACAACATCTACGCTTCGCCGATTCTCCTGAGCGACCTGGTCGCCAAGAGCTATGACGACCTGCTGGTGGTCTCGCCCGACGTGGGCGGCGTGGTGCGCGCCCGTGCGCTGGCCAAGCGCCTGGGCTGCGACCTGGCGATCATCGACAAGCGCCGTCCGAAGGCCAACGTGTCGGAAGTGATGAACATCATCGGTGAAGTCGAAGGCCGCAACTGCGTGATCATGGATGACATGGTCGACACCGCCGGCACCCTGACCAAGGCTGCCGAAGTGCTCAAGGAACGTGGCGCCAAGAAGGTAGTTGCTTATTGTACGCACCCGGTGCTGTCGGGCCCTGCCATCGACCGCATCAGCAATTCGCCGCTGGACGAGCTGGTTGTGACCGACACCATTCCGCTGTCGCCCGCTGCCCGCGCCTGCCCGAAGATCCGCCAACTGACCTGCGCGGACCTGCTGGCAGAAACCTTCAAGCGTATTACGAAGGGCGACTCGGTGATGTCGCTGTTCGCGGAATAAGAAACAGGATTCGCCTCGCTGCAGCAATGCAGCGAGGTTTTTCATATTCCCTGGTCGCGGGGAATATTTTCAACGCAAGGCATCCGTCGTCAATTCAACGACGCGCTTTGCCAACATTGGAGCTTTATCATGAAAGTAATCGCATTTCCACGCACTCTGCAGGGGACCGGAGCGAGCCGCCGCCTGCGTATTGCTGGCCAAACCCCTGGTATCGTCTACGGCGGCACCAGCGCACCGGTCAACATCGCTCTGGACCACAACGCGCTGTACCACGCGCTGAAGAAGGAAACCTTCCACTCGTCGATCCTGGATCTGGAACTCGACGGCAAGGTCGAACAAGTCCTGCTGCGCGACTTCCAAGTCCACGCATACAAGCAACTGGTCCTGCACGTCGACTTCCAACGCGTCGATGCATCGCAAAAGCTGCACACCAAGGTGCCACTGCACTTCGTGAACGCTGAAACCTCGCCGGCCGTGAAGCTGCACGCAGGTATCATCTCCCACGTGCAATCGGAACTGGACGTTTCCTGCCTGCCGAAGAACCTGCCGGAATTCATCGAAGTTGACCTGTCCAAGCTGGACGTCGGCCAATCGATCCACCTGGCTGACCTGAAGCTGCCTAACGGTGTGACCGCCGTGACCCAGGAAAACCTGACCATCGCCACCGCTGCTGTGCCGGCTGGCAAGGTCGAAGCTGAAAGCCAGGCTGCCGCTGCTGGCGGCGCTGAAGAAGCCAAGTAATCCGCTCTTCGGATCGCTGAGAAAACCCGCCTCACGGCGGGTTTTTCTTTTTGCGGCAATCTCGCCCGCTCCTATCCGAGCGGGCGTTTTCTTGCCATGAACCGCTTCAGCTCCCCCGCTTGAGCCAGGACTCGCGCTGGCGCACCACTGCAGCCGGCTTGCCCAGCGCGGCCAGCTTTACCTGCGGCGCAACGTCGGCCTTCAAACGCACGGCAAATTCCATCAGCTCATCGCGGCGGAAGGCATGCACGCGCACCGTATCGTTGATGCGATAGCGCGACAGCAAACCATCCGGACCGGAAGCCGGCACGCGCAACCCGTCCAGCGCCACCAGCTTGTCGCCGACCGAAAGGCCCGCATGCGCGGCCGGACTGCCCTCATAGACACTGGCCAGCTTGGCGTCGCCGCCATCCTTGGCAATGCGCGCACCCAGCCAGGGCTTGGCATCCTTCGGCGTCGCATCGCCATAGCTGACGCCAAAACCCGGCAACAGCTCGGCCAGCGGCACGTCTTCCGTCCCCTTGATGCAGCGCTCAAAGAAGCGCCCCAGATCGGCGCCGCTCAACTCTTCCAGCAGCGCCAGGATTCCCTCCTCGGGGACGCCTTGCCCGCCGCCCTCATAAAAATCGCGTCCGTAGCGGTTCCACAAACCGCGCATGACATCATCCAATGTACGGCGGCCGCGCGTTTGCGTACGTATCGTCAAATCCAGGCCCAATGCCACCAGCGAGCCCTTGGTGTAATAGCTGACGATGGCGTTGGGGGCATTCTCGTCCTGGCGGTAGTACTTCACCCAGGCGTCGAAACTGGACTCGGCCACGCTCTGCTTCTTGCGGCCGCTGCCGCGCAGCACGCCGGTGACGGTCTTGGAGAGCATGTTGAGATAGGCATCGGTGTCGATCACGCCGGTACGCACCAGGAACAAGTCGTCGTAATAGCTGGTGAAGCCCTCGAACAGCCACAGCAGCGAGGTGTAATTCTCCTGGCGCAGGTCGTACGGCGCGAACACCGCCGGCTTGATGCGCTTGACGTTCCACGTATGGAAATATTCATGGCTGCACAGGCCGAGATAGGTGCGGTAGCCATCCGTCTGTTCAGGCTTTCCCTTGACTGGCAAATCGGCGCGCGCGCAGATCAGCGCCGTCGAGGCGCGATGCTCCAGGCCGCCATAACCGTCGCCCACCGCCAGCGTCATGAAGACGTAGCGTTGCATCGGCGCGCGCTTGCTCTTGGGTTCGAAGAAAGCGATCTGCGCCTCGCAGATCTTCTTGAGATCGTCGCACAGGCGGGCCATGTCGAGGTTCGGAACCTGGCCGGTGATCACCACGTCGTGCGGCACGCCATGCGCCTTGAAACTGGCCAGCGCGAAGTCGCCGAATTCAACTGGATGGTCAATCAGCTCATCATAGTTCTGTGCCACATAGGTGCCGAAGCCATAACGCCGCGCCTTCAGTTCCGGCATCGCGGTGGCCACGCGCCAGCGCTTGAAGGCATCGCCTTCCGGGCGAAGGATGTCGACCACATGCCTCCCCTGCTCGAAGCCTTGCGCGGCGAGGAACACGCTGGTGCCGTTGAAGAAGCCGTGGGTCTGGTCCAGGTGCGCGGTGCGCACCGACAAGTCCCAGGCATAGACCTGGTAGCTCAGCGTCAATGCCGATGTGCAGGCGGCGGCTTTCCAGGTGTGCTTGTCGAGCTTCTTGACGGCGACCTTCTTGCCGCCGGACTCGGCGTGCAGCCGCACGATGTTCTTGGCAAACTCGCGCACCATGTAGCTGCCGGGAATCCATGCCGGCAGCGAAAAGACCTGGCCCTCGGCAGCGGGCTTGTCGACCGTGATAGTGACGTCATAGACGTGGGATACCGGATCGTTGGAAGTAATGGTGTAGCGGATAGGGGTAGCCATATGGGTCCTGTAAGCCTGCGCCTGGTACGGATGCGCCTGTGCGGTGAATTGGTCCATTTTACTTGAGCGCCTTGCGCCAGGGCAGGCGAAAAAAAACCGGACAGACTTGCGTCTGCCCGGGTCCAGGGTCAAATGAAACTCAAAAAACTTGTTATCGATTAAGTCCGCATCAGCGCGGCAACAGCGACGCGCCCATCAGGTATTCGTCCACTGCGCGGGCGCATTGGCGTCCTTCACGGATCGCCCACACGACCAGCGACTGGCCACGGCGCATATCGCCGGCGGCAAACACCTTGTCGGCCGATGTCTTGTAGCAGCCTTCACCGTCGGTGGTGGCCTTGGCATTGCCGCGCGCATCCTTCTCGACGCCGAAAGCATCCAGCACCTGCTGCACCGGCGAGACGAAGCCCATCGCCAGCAGCACCAGGTCGGCCTTCATTTCGAATTCCGAATCCGGCACTTCCTGCATCTTGCCGTCCTTCCATTCGACGCGGGCGGCGATCAGTTTCTCGACCTTGCCGTTCTTGCCTTCCAAGCGCTTGGTCGCTACGGCCCAATCGCGGTTGCAGCCTTCTTCGTGCGAGGAAGACGTGCGCAGCTTGGTCGGCCAGTACGGCCACACCATCGGCTTGTTCTCGGTTTCCGGCGGTTGCGGCATCAGTTCGAACTGGGCCACCGATTCGGCGCCGTGGCGGTTGGATGTACCCACGCAGTCCGAACCGGTATCGCCGCCGCCGATCACCACCACATGCTTGCCGGTGGCCATGATCTGGTTCTTCAGCTTGTCGCCGGCATTGACCTTGTTTTGCAGCGGCAGGAAATCCATCGCGAAGTGCACTCCCTTGAGCTCGCGGCCGGGAACCGGCAAGTCGCGCGGCTGTTCGGCGCCGCCGGCGATGACGATGGCGTCGAACTCCTTCTTCAGCTCGTCCGGCGAAATGGTTTCCTTGGCCCAGTTATTGACGGTCTCCGGGAAATCCTTGCCCACGAACACGCTGGTGCGGAAGGTCACGCCTTCAGCCTTCATCTGTTCGACGCGCAGGTCGATGTGCGACTTTTCCATCTTGAAGTCGGGGATGCCGTAACGCAGCAGGCCGCCGATGCGGTCGCTCTTCTCGAACACGGTCACGTCATGGCCGGCGCGCGCCAGCTGTTGCGCCGCGGCCATGCCGGCAGGGCCGCCGCCGACGACGGCGACTTTCTTGCCGGTCTTGATGGCTGCCGGTTGCGGCACCACCCAGCCGTTTTCCCAGCCTTTGTCGATGATGAAGTGCTCGATCGACTTGATGCCCACGGCGTCGTTGTTGATGCCCAGCGTGCAGGCAGCTTCGCACGGCGCCGGGCAGATGCGGCCGGTGAACTCGGGGAAGTTGTTGGTCGAGTGCAGCGTGTCCAGCGCTTCCTTGTAGTTGCCGCGGTAGACCAAGTCGTTCCAGTCAGGAATGATGTTGTTGACCGGGCAGCCGTTATTGCAGAACGGAATGCCGCAGTCCATGCAGCGCGCGCCCTGGATCTTGGCGTCGCCCTCGGTCAGGTGCAGGACGAATTCCTTGTAATGCTTGGTGCGTGCCGCTGGCGCCTCGCTCGCCTCTTTCAGGCGCTGGTACTCCATGAAACCGGTTGCTTTTCCCATTTTCCTCTCACATTTCTCGCTAAGGATGCGACGGGCGGCGATTCAACTCCGCAACGCCCGTCGGCGTACTTGATTGACTTGAAAAGACCGCCGGATCAGGCGGCGACCTTTTCCTTTTTCGTTTCGGCAGCGGCGGCCAGTTCGGCCAGCGCACGTTTGTATTCGGTCGGGAAGACCTTTACGAACTTGGTGCGCGATGCCGCCCAGTTGTCCAGCAGGTAGCGCGCGCGCGTGCTGCCGGTGTACTTGAAGTGCCGTTCAATCAAGCCGCGCAGGATGGCTTCGTCGGTCTGGCGCACACCACCGCGCTCCAGGCTGTGCCACACGTTGCGGTCCAGCGACGCTTCCTGCTCGGTATCGGACAAGACCTTGTCCAATGCCACCATCGCGGTATTGCACTTGCCGGCGAAGTCGCCGTCCGGATCGTAGACGTAGGCGATACCGCCCGACATACCCGCTGCGAAGTTACGGCCGGTGTTGCCCAGCACCACGACGGTGCCGCCGGTCATGTATTCGCAACCGTGGTCACCGGTGCCTTCGGTCACGGCGATGGCGCCGGAGTTGCGCACCGCGAAACGTTCGCCGGCCACGCCGTTGATGAAGGCTTCGCCATTGATCGCGCCGTACAGCACGGTATTGCCGGAGATGATGTTGTCCACGGCACGGCCGCGGAACTCGGTGTTCGGACGCACGATAATGCGGCCGCCCGACAAGCCCTTGCCGACGTAGTCGTTGCCTTCGCCCACCAGGTCCAGCGTCACGCCGTGCGCCAGGAAAGCGCCAGCCGACTGGCCTGCGGTGCCTTGCAGCTGGATGTGGATGGTGTCATCCGGCAAACCTTCGTGGCCGTAACGCTTGGCCACTTCACCCGAGAGCATGGCGCCAACGGTGCGGTTCAGGTTCTTGATCGGGGAGATGAAGGAAACCTTCTCGCCCTTTTCCAGCGCGATCTTCGCTTGCGCGATCAGCTTGTGGTCCAGCGCCTTGTCCAGGCCATGGTCCTGGTCTTCGGTGTGGTACACCGGCGCCGAGGATTCCGGCTGGTGGAAGATGCGGGTGAAGTCCAGGCCCTTGGCCTTCCAGTGCGCAATCGCCTTGGTGCGGTCCAGCAGGTCGGCGCGGCCGATCAGCTCGTCGAACTTGCGGATACCCAGCTGAGCCATGATCTGGCGCGCTTCTTCAGCGATGAAGAAGAAGAAGTTGACCACGTGCTCCGGCTTGCCGGAGAACTTGGCGCGCAGCACCGGATCTTGCGTGGCCACGCCCACCGGGCAGGTATTCAGGTGGCACTTGCGCATCATGATGCAGCCTTCGACCACCAGCGGTGCGGTGGCGAAGCCGAACTCGTCGGCGCCCAGCATGGCGCCGATGACGACGTCGCGGCCGGTCTTCATCTGGCCGTCGGCTTGCACGCGGATACGGTTGCGCAGGCCGTTCAACACCAGCGTCTGCTGCGTTTCGGCCAGGCCCAGCTCCCACGGCGAACCAGCGTGCTTGATCGAGGACAGCGGCGATGCGCCGGTGCCGCCGTCATGGCCGGCGATCACGACGTGGTCGGACTTGGCCTTGGCCACGCCCGCTGCCACGGTGCCCACACCCACTTCCGACACCAGCTTGACCGAGATCGAAGCGCGCGGATTGACGTTCTTCAGGTCGTGGATCAGTTGCGCCAGGTCTTCGATCGAGTAGATGTCGTGGTGCGGCGGCGGCGAGATCAGGCCCACGCCCGGCACCGACACGCGCAGCTTGGCGATGTAGTCGGACACCTTGTGGCCCGGCAGCTGGCCGCCTTCGCCCGGCTTGGCGCCCTGCGCCATCTTGATCTGGATCTGGTCGGCGGAGATCAGGTACTCGGCCGAAACGCCGAAACGGCCCGACGCCACCTGCTTGATGCGCGAACGCAGCGAGTCGCCTTCCTGCAGCGGAATGTCGACTTCAATCACGTCCTTGCCGATTTCCGAGGCCAGGGTCGCGCCCTGCTTGATGGGGATGCCCTTCAGCTCGTTGCGGTAACGGTTGACGTCTTCGCCGCCTTCGCCGGTGTTGGACTTGCCGCCGATGCGGTTCATCGCGATGGCCAGCGTAGCGTGCGCTTCGGTCGAGATCGAGCCGAGCGACATGGCGCCGGTGGCGAAACGCTTGACGATGTCCTTGGCCGGTTCCACCTCATCGATCGAGATCGCCTTGGACGGGTCGATCTTGAACTCGAACAGGCCGCGCAGCGTCATGTGGCGCTTGGACTGGTCGTTGATGAGCTGGGCGTATTCCTTGTAGGTGTTGTAGCTGTTCGAACGGGTCGAGTGCTGCAGCTTGGCGATCGCGTCCGGCGTCCACATGTGCTCTTCGCCGCGGATGCGGAAGGCGTACTCGCCGCCGGCGTCCAGGGCATTGGCCAGCACCGGGTCGTTGCTGAAGGCTGCCGTGTGCAGGCGCAGCGCTTCCTCGGCCACTTCGAACACGCCGATACCTTCGACGTTGGAGGCGGTGCCCTTGAAGTACTTGTCTACCAGCGACTTCGACAGGCCGATGGCTTCGAAGATCTGCGCGCCGCAGTAGGACATGTAGGTCGAGATGCCCATCTTGGACATGACCTTCAAGAGGCCCTTGCCGACGGCCTTCTGGAAGTTGTAGATGGCCTTTTCCGGCGACAGCTCGCCCGGCAGGCCCTTGGCCATGTCGAACAGGGTATCCATCGCCAGGTACGGATGGATGGCTTCGGCGCCATAACCTGCCAGCAGCGCGAAGTGGTGCGTTTCGCGCGCGGAACCGGTTTCCACCACCAGGCCGGTGGAGGTGCGCAGGCCCTTGCTGACCAGGTGCTGATGGATCGCGGAAGTGGCCAGCAGCGCCGGGATCGGCAGTTGCTCGTCATCGACCTTGCGGTCCGAGATGATCAGGATGTTGTGGCCCGACTTGACGGCGTCCACCGCCTTGGCGCACAGCGATGCCAGGCGCGCTTCGATGCCTTCCTTGCCCCAGGCGACCGGATAGCAGATGTTCAGTTCATAGGACTTGAACTTGCCGCCGCTGTGCGCGCTGATGTTGCGCAGCTTGGCGATATCGGCATAGTCCAGCACCGGCTGCGACACTTCCAGGCGCATCGGCGGGTTGATGTTGTTGGTGTCGAGCAGGTTGGGCTTGGGGCCGATGAACGACACCAGCGACATGACCAGCGCTTCGCGGATCGGGTCGATCGGCGGGTTGGTCACCTGCGCGAACAGCTGGCGGAAGTAGTTGTACAGCGCCTTGTTCTTGTTGGACATGACCGCCAGCGGCGAGTCGTTGCCCATGGAGCCGATTGCCTCTTCGCCGCCGGTGGCCATCGGCGCCATCAGGAACTTGGTGTCTTCCTGGGTGTAGCCGAACACCTGCTGCAGATCCAGCAGCGGCAGCTTGGACGACGGCTCGCGCGGCTCGTTCTTGAGCTCGTCGAGCTTGATGCGCACCGAATTGATCCATTGCTTGTACGGCTTGGCGTTGGCGTAGGTGTCCTTCAATTCCTTGTCGTCGATGATGCGGCCGGCGTCGAGGTCGATCAGGAACATCTTGCCTGGCTGCAGACGCCATTTCTGGATGATCTTGGATTCGGGAATCGGCAAGACGCCCGATTCGGACGCCATCACCACAAGGTCGTCGTCGGTGACGATGTAGCGGGCCGGACGCAGGCCATTGCGGTCCAGCGTGCCGCCGATGTGGCGACCGTCGGTGAAGGCCAGCGCGGCCGGGCCGTCCCACGGCTCCATCATGGCAGCGTGGTATTCATAGAAGGCGCGGCGGTTGTCGTCCATCGCGGTGTGGTTTTCCCAGGCTTCGGGCACCATCATCATCATCGCCTGCGGCAGCGGGTAGCCGGCCATGACCAGCAGTTCCAGCGCATTGTCGAAGCTGGCGGTGTCGGACTGGCCTTCATAGATCAGCGGGAACAGCTTCTTCAGGTCCGCGCCCAGCACGGCCGACTGCATCACGCCTTCGCGGGCGCGCATCCAGTTGAAGTTGCCCTTGACGGTGTTGATTTCGCCGTTGTGGGCGATCAGGCGGTACGGGTGGGCCAGCGGCCACTCGGGGAAGGTGTTGGTGGAGAAGCGCTGGTGCACCAGGGCCAGCGCGGAGACGCAGCGCTCGTCCTGCAGGTCCTTGTAGTACACGCCGACCTGGTCGGCCAGCAGCAGGCCCTTGTAGACCACGGTGCGGGCCGACATCGAGGGCACGAAGAATTCCTTGCCGTGCAGCAGGTTCAGCGCCTGGATGGCGTGGCCGGACGACTTGCGGATCACGTACAGCTTGCGCTCCAGCGCGTCGGTCACCATCACGTCCGGGCCGCGGCCGATGAAGATCTGGCGGATCACCGGCTCTTTTTCGCGCACGGTGGGCGACATCGGCATGTCGCGGTCGACCGGTACGTCGCGCCAGCCCAGCACGATCTGGCCTTCGGCCAGCACCGCGCGTTCGATTTCCTGTTCACAGGCGATGCGCGAGGCGTTTTCCTTCGGCAGGAACACCATGCCCACGCCATATTCGCCCGGCGGCGGCAGGTCCACGCCCTGCTTAGCCATTTCTTCGCGGTAGTACTGGTCGGGAATCTGGATCAGGATACCGGCGCCGTCACCCATCAGCGGGTCGGCACCCACGGCGCCCCGGTGGTCCAGGTTTTTCAGAATCAGCAAACCCTGGTCAACGATGGAATGTGTCTTCTTGCCCTTGATATGGGCGATGAAGCCGACGCCACAGGCGTCATGTTCATTTGCTGGGTCGTAAAGGCCTTGCGCGTGCATAACGGTACTCCACCACATTGACAGTAAGGATTTGAAGAATAGTGCACTGCACCCAATAGTTCAATAAGAATAAATAGGGTCTGAGTTAAATTAATTTACCCACGATTTTTATGTTTTTTATATTAGGGACATAGTAATTGAATTCGATTTAACTCGTTGATTCGACAATCTTATTTTCAACCGCAGTAGTGCGCCGCGCTTACTCTTCCTGCGGCTCTTCGATCTCCGGCTGCGGTCGTGCAATAGCCGGCCGCCCTCGTTTGGCCGGGCTGACCCGGCGCCGCGTCTGGCGCTCCAGCCCAACTTTGAACTCATCGGAGCCAAGCGCCCACCCCTTGAGCGTGGCGTCCGTAATACGGCCGATCTCTTCCTGCGCCAAGCCTTCTTCGGTCAACTGCCGATAGGCGATTTCACGGTCAAACGGAGTGTTGCCAATAGACCAATACACCGGGTGATCGGTAATCAAGCCATCCTGCTTTGCGCCAATGTGATGCATGTAGCTGGACCACGGGTACTCGCCGGGCGCGCTTGCCAGTCCATTGCGCACCGGATTGAGCTCGATGTAGCGGCAGATGGCCAGCAGATACAGCTCGGCATCCACGACGGTGGCCCGATAACGCCCCTGCCACAGCGTTCCACTGCGCCCGTGCTTCTGGTTGAAATAAGGGACGTAGTGGCGTCCTATCCATTGCATCATTCGTGCCAGCCCCTGCTCATCGGATGGCGTGGCAAGCAAATGCAGGTGATCTGGCATCAGGGCATAGGCATGGATAGCGACCTTGAACTGCCGCGACGCCTCTTTCAGCCATCCAAGAAAAGCCAGGTGGTCTTCCGTATCGCGAAAGATCACCAAGCCGTCATGGCCTCGCTGGATGATGTGGTGGGGCTGGTGGGGAACGACGAGACGCGGAAGGCGGGCCATAGGCTACTCGCTCGAAACTGGGTGGCAAAGCCGACATTCTAATGTACTCCGTCCCCAATTATCTGAAGGCATTCGTCGCGAGCAGCTTGTTCATGCACGCTCCAATAAAAAACCGGCCGGATTGCTCCGGCCGGTTCATTGGCTTGATTGGTTTGACGGCAGGTATGGCTTCAAGCCTCTTTTTTGTCCCGCGACAGCAGCAGGCTCAGGATGATCGATACCAGCAGGATCGCCCCCACCACCGCCAGCGACCACACCACAGGAATGTGGAACCAGTAAGCTGCCAGCATCTTCACGCCGACGAACAACAGCACCAGCGCCAGGCCATATTTGAGCAGATGGAACCGCTCTGCCGAGTCAGCCAGCAAAAAGTACAGTGCGCGCAGGCCCATGATGGCAAACATGTTCGAGGTGAAGACGATGAACGGATCCTTGGTGATCGCAAAGATGGCCGGGATGCTGTCTACCGCGAAAATCAGGTCGGAAAGTTCGATCAGCAGCAAGACCAGCATCAGCGGCGTGAAATATTTGACGCCATTTTGCACGGTGAGAAACTTCTCGCCATCGTAATCCTTGCTGATCTTCAGGTGGCCGCGCAGCCATCGCAGCAGCGGGTTGTCGCCAAGATCGGGTTCCTTGTCGGCGAACACCAGCATCTTCACGCCGGTAAATACCAGGAAAGCGCCGAACAGGTACAGAATCCAGCTGAATTGCGCGATCAGCCATGCGCCCAGCAAGATCATCACAGCCCGCATCACGATCGCGCCGAACACGCCGTACAGCAGCACACGACGCTGCATCTCGGGCGGCACCGCAAAGTAGCTGAAGATCATCAGGAACACGAAGATGTTGTCGACCGACAGCGCTTTCTCGATCAGGTAACCCGAGAGGAATTCGGCGCCCTTCTGGTTGGCGAATTCGCGCCCCACGTTCACATCCAGGTACCACCACATCAGGCCCGCAAACAGCAACGCCAGCGATACCCATGCCAGCGACCACCCCAGCGCCTCCTTGGGCGAGACGCGGTGCGCGTGGCGTCCGCCCAGCGCAAACATGTCCAGCGCCAGCATGCCCAGCACAAATACGATGAAGCCCAGCCACATTGGGCCGCTTGCGAAACTCTCTACGCCGCTCACTTTTTACCCCTTTTCATTTTTGATTGCCGATTCCTGGCGCCGATCAGTCGAAATCGAATATCTCGCCCAGAAAGCCCTTTTTCTTGCGCCGGTGGTCATAGCCTTGCGATCCGGAACCATAGCCGTCGCGATGATGCTGGCCGCCATGGCCGAAACGCGGGTCATAGGTTTGCTGTTGCGGCGCCTGGCGCTGCGGCGGCGCCGCCGCCGGCGTCGTGCTGGCCGCGGAGCGCTCGATCAGCTTATCGAGCTCGCCGCGATCCAGCCACACGCCACGGCATTGCGGACAGTAATCGATTTCGATGCCTTGCCGCTCCGAAATCAGCAGATTAGCCGTTGTACAAACAGGACATTTCATTCGCCACTCCTTCATGACAAGCTTCATATGACCGGCCGCCAACACTGGCACGCCCGGGAACAGCGCCACTTTAGGAGAAAACGATATGAATGAAAATTCGAATATTCTGAGATAATTAATCGAAAAAACCGATGATATAAAGATGCCCTCGCTCAACTACAAACATCTTCACTATTTCTGGGCCGTCGCCAAGGCCGGCAGCGTCGCGCGCGCCAGCGAGCGTTTGCATCTGACGGCGCAAACCATCAGCGGCCAACTTACGCTGTTCGAAGAGAACGTGGGATACAAGCTGTTCAACCGCGTCGGACGCAGGCTGGAATTGAACGATGAGGGAAGGATGGTGTTCGATTACGCCGACCGCATCTTCACCATCGGCGAAGAGCTGGAAGAAGCCTTGCGCTTCCGTCCCGGCGGCCGCGCACTGCAACTGCGCGTGGGCGTGGCCGATGCGGTTCCCAAGGCGATCGCCTACCTGCTGCTGGAAACCGCGTTGTCGCTGGAGGAACCGATCCGCATCGTCTGCCGCGAAGGCAAGCTGGACGCGCTGCTGGCAGAACTGGCCATCCATCGCCTCGACATCATCATCGCCGACAGTCCCATGCCCGCCAATGTCGATGTGCGCGGCTACCATCACCTGCTGGGAGAATGCGATACCAGCTTCTTTGCCACACCCGAGCTGGCCAAGCGTTACAAAAAGGGATTCCCGCACAGCCTGGATGGCGCGCCTTTCCTGATGCCCGGTGACGATGCCGCAGTGCGCCCGCGCCTCTTGCGCTGGTTCGAGAAGGAAAATATCCGCCCTCAAATCGCCGGAGAGTTCGACGATGGCGCCCTGCTGCTGGCCTTTGGCGACGCCGGCACCGGCATCTTCGCGGCGCCGACTGCCATTGCTTCGCAAGTCAGGAAGCAATATGGCATCGTCGAAATAGGCAAGACGGATGCCGTCAGGGAACAGTTCTACGCGATATCGGTAGAACGCAAACTGACGCATCCGGCAGTGCTCGCGATCCAATCCGCCGCACGCGACAATCTCATCGTCGGCAGTTCACGCGCATGAGCTTGGCAAATGGACAGGTGAAATGACATGGCAACAATCAATCGGAAAAGGATTCCCACATAACAGGGCATCAACACTTCTGCACCTATTTTGTGCATCGACCGCAAAGCCAGTTCTGGCAAAGCTTCCAAAGGAACAGGAAAACAGGAAATGAAAAAGAAAAACCCCACGTACTTTGCAGTCCGTGGGGTAAATCCCATTCTCGGGGGAGAGAATGGAGGGGGAACTTCAATATAAAAAAATCGGTGTTGTAGCGCAGCGTTTTTTACAAATTGTTACGCCGTCTTTAAATGAGGTAAATGCGAAGCGCCTCATCGTCAAAACTGGATTCAATATATCAAACGCGCGCCATAAGTAAAGAACGCAAGGCCAGAAAAGATGACGAATATTGCTCTCGCCTGCTGATGAGATAAGTAGTGATGCGTCCATCCTTGCCTAGAGAATAAGTAGCAAAGCCGCGCGGCTCATTTTGCATATCGATCACCGAACGCGGCACTACCGCCACACCAGCGCCGGCGGCCACACATGCCAGAATGGCATGATAAGACGCCAACTCCAGCGTACGGCCTGGCCTCCTGCTGCCCTTGCCTGCGGCTGAAAACCAGCTCTCGGCATGGCGCCGGTAGGCGCAGCCCTGTTCGAAGACGATCAGCGTATCGAGCATGACATCGTCCGACGAACGCACCCGGCGATGGCTCTTGGGCGTCACCAGCAGCAGTTCTTCCTTGAACAGGGGCGTCGCATCAAAGGCGGGGTCATCGATCGGGCCGGTCACCAGTGCCGCGTCGAGCTTGAAGTCGCGCACCTGGGCGACCAGCTTTTCCGTCGGGGCAGTGGAGAGTTCCAGCCGTACCTCCGGCCAACGGCTGTGGAATTCGGCCAGCGGCCCCGGCAACCTGCTGGCGGCAGCGCTCTCCATCGAGCCGATCCGCAAACGCCCACGCGGACTTTGCGGCGCGACTGCCTGGCGCGCCTCCTGAACCAGATCGAGGATGCGTTCGGCGTAATCCAGCATCGATTCGCCGGCTGCCGTCAACACCATGCGGCGGCGGTCGCGCACGAACAGCGGCACGCCGATCGATTCCTCCAATTGCTTGATGCGCGTGGTGACGTTGGATTGCACCCGGTTGAGCCTTTCCGCGGCGCGCGTAATGCCGCCTTCGGTCACCACGGCACGGAAGATTTCCAGTTCGGCCAGTTCCATTTCAATCTCCATTTAAGATGAAGTCATTCTTATTATTCATTTTTTCGAATGCATGAAACAAGATAGCATAGGCATCCTCGTCAATAAGAATATTCATCCGTCATGAATTGCCATTGCAGCCGGAGAGACTTGCGCAAGCATTCCCTCCTCTTATGCGCCGCCCCCGCCGCACGCATCCGTATCGCCGCGCAAGGAGCGTTCGCATGAACGCCTCCACGCCCCCGCCTGCGCACGCCAGCCGCGCCACGGCCTGGAAAGTCTGCCTGTCCGGCATGCTGGCCTTGTCGGTGGCGATGGGCATCGGCCGTTTCGCCTTCACGCCGCTGCTGCCGATGATGCTGCACGAAGGCAGCATCAACCTGCAGATGGGCGGCTGGCTGGCCACCGCCAACTATCTTGGCTACTTCATCGGCGCCATGCTCTGCGCCTTCCATCGCAGCAACAAGCCGGTGCCGCTGATACGTGGCGGCCTGGCCGCCACCATCCTGCTCACGCTGGGCATGGGCTTGCTGCACAACGATGCGATGTGGCTGGGGCTGCGGCTGCTGTCAGGCATTGCCAGCGCCTATGTCTTCGTCTACACCGCCGGCTGGTGTTTGCACCAGTTGACGCAACTGAAACATCCCGAACTGGGCGGCGTGATTTTCTGCGGTCCCGGCATCGGTATCGCATTGAGCGGCCTGCTCACTGGCGCCATGGTGACGGCCGGCTGGCTGGCCGCTTCAGGCTGGGTGGTATTCGCGGTCATCTCGCTGGCCTTGACGGCCCTGGTCTGGAAGACTTTCAGCTTCGACGCCGGCCCGGCGCAATCCGGCCCCGCCACCGCGCAAACCCAAGACGCCCAACATGAATCGCCTGAGCAAAAGCGCGAAGTGCGCCAGCAGGTGATCGCCTATGGCATGGCCGGTTTCGGCTACATCATTACCGCCACCTTCCTGCCGGTGATCGCCCGCCAAGCCTTGCCCGGATCGAACTGGGCTGACTTCTTCTGGCCCATCTTCGGCCTCGGCGTGGCGCTGGGCGCCTTCGGCGCGACACGCCTGCCGGTGCATGGCGACCAGCGCCTGCTGCTGGCCTACAGTTACATCATGCAGGCCGCAGGCGTGGCGCTCTCGATCTTGCTGCCCAATACCATCGGCTTCGCGCTGAGCTGCCTGCTGCTTGGCCTGCCCTTCACCGCCATCACGCTGTTTGCGATGCGGGAGGCACGCCGCCTGCGCCAGTCGCATGCCAGCAGCCTGATGGGTTTGATGACAGCCGCCTATGGCATCGGCCAGATCGCTGGCCCGCCGCTGGCGACGGCGCTGGTGCATCGCAGCGGCTCATTCACGCCATCGCTGTGCGTGGCGGTAGCGGCCCTGTTGGTCGGCGCCTTCCTCTATTACAGGCTGACGCTGAGCCACAAGCTGGAACACAAGGCAGCCTGATCCCGACTCGAAACGCCCATAAAAAAACGCCCGCTGCAGCGGGCGTTCTCGTATCCGGGCACCGGTCCCGGAAATGACATGTCAACGGAACGCCGGCTCGGCGAAGCTGCGCAGTTTGCGGCTATGCAACTGTTCGATCCCGTTGTTGCGCAACAGCTCCAGCGCACGGATACCAATCTGCAAGTGCTGCGCCACCCGCTGCTCATAAAAGCTGTTGGCCATGCCGGGCAGCTTGATCTCGCCGTGCAGTGGCTTGTCCGACACGCACAGCAACGTCCCGTAAGGCACCCGGAAACGGAAACCGTTGGCCGCCACCGTAGCGCTTTCCATATCGAGCGCGATGGCGCGGCTCTGCGAAAAACGCAGCAACGGCATGCGATGGTCGCGCAGCTCCCAGTTGCGGTCATCCACGGAAGCCACCGTGCCGGTGCGCATGATGCGTTTCAGTTCATACCCCTTGAGCTGCGTGATGCTGGCCACCGCATCCTGCAACGCCAGCTGCACTTCGGCCAGCGCCGGGATCGGCACCCACAGCGGCAGGTCGTCGTCCAGCACATGGTCGTCGCGCACATAGGCGTGCGCCAGCACGTAATCCCCCATGCGCTGCGAGGCCGACAAGCCGGCGCAGTGCCCCAGCATCAGCCAGCCGTGCGGGCGCAGCACGGCGACATGGTCGGTGACGGTCTTGGCATTGGACGGCCCCACGCCGATATTGATCAGCGTAATGCCGCTGCCGTCGGCCCGCTGCAGATGGTAGGCCGGCATCTGCGGCTGGCGCGCCGGCGCCACGCCCGAAGCCGGCTGGGCACTACCTCCCTCCTGGTTGGTGCTCCAGGTGGTGACGTTGCCCGGTTCCACGAAAGCCACATATTGCTGGCGGTAGGCCCGCTCTTGCGGATCGTCGGTGGGTTCCATCAGCTTGCGGCCCAGGCGTACGAATTCATCCACGTAGAACGCATAGTTGGTGAACAGCACATAGCGCTGGAACTGGTCCGGCGAAGTGGCCGTGTAATGGCGCAGCCGATGCAGCGAATAATCGATGCGCGGCCCGGTAAACAGCGCCAGCGGATGCACGCCGTCGCGCCAGGCGCCATTATCGACTTCATAAGTACCGTTGACGATACGGTCGTCCATGGCCGCCAGGTCGGGCAGGTCGAACACGTCCGGCAGCGAGCGCAAATGCTCCGGATCGAGGCTTCCTTCGACGTGGATACCCTCCGGGAAGGCGAAATGCACCGGGATCGGCAAATCGCTCACGCCGATCTCCAGCGGCACCTGATGGTTTTGCAGCACCAGCTTGAACTGGCTCAGCAGGTAATTATGGAACAGCGCCGGCCGGGTCAGCGTGGTCTCGTAACAACCGGGGCCGGCGACGAAGCCGAAGGACTGGCGGGTATCGGTATGGGTCGCCTTCTCGGTGGTGATGCGCACGAAGGGATAGCAGGCGCGCACGCGCTGTTCCAGCACTTCTCCGGCAGAAAACTTGCGAAAGGCATCGCGCAGGATGGCGGTGTTGCGCTCATAGATTTCAAGCACGCGCGCATAGGCGGCATCGGGGTCGGTGAATTTTTCAGTGGCAAACATCATCTTTCTCCATCATTGCCGCACGCAGCACAACCGGTGTGCGGCTTTTACCGGCCATTGCCGGACATTAAAAATCCTTGTGTGCGCCTTCGATATTACCCGAGTCGCCGCCTCCCCATCATCGTTGAATCAGGTATCGCAATATCCCGCTTCCTTCCCTTTGCGCGATACGGATTCGGTGCTATCGTGGAATTCTTCTTCGCCGTTTCACAACCAAGTCCCCAATACCGGAACCGGCATCGCGACATCGCGGGCAGGCCATGCATTTTCGCTCCGCAATGGTGCTCGCCGCAGCTCATCCGGGTGCATCCATTCCCAGTGCCAGTGCATGTTCCCGCGCGTTAAAAAAACCTTTGATCGCGGCACGGACGGGTGCTATCTTGATCGCACTCCGAAGCCCATCCGGCTCGCCGGCCAACCGATCCACACCGGCTTATCGGAGCCATAAAAACACTCAACCACACATACAGAGGCACACATGCTCGCGAGAAAATTCTTCGGCCAGATCCTGGTCCTGTTCTGCCTGGCGGCCACCGTCGCCGCACAGGCGCAAAACCTGCCCAACGTCGTCATTCTGGCGACCGGCGGCACCATCGCCGGCACCGGCGCCACCACTACCACCACGGTCGGCTACACCGCCGCCAAGGTCGGCGTGGATGCGCTGATCGCTGCCGTCCCCGAACTGCAGAAGGTCGCCAACGTGCGCGGCGAGCAGACCATGCAGATCGCCAGCGAAAACATGAACAACGACGCCTGGCTGAAACTGGCCAAGCGCGTCAACACGCTGCTGGCGCAAAGCGACGTGGACGGCATCGTGATCACCCACGGCACCGACACCATCGAAGAAACCGCCTACTTCCTGGACCTGGTGGTCAAGAGCAAGAAGCCGGTCGTGATCGTCGGCGCGATGCGCCCGTCGACCGCGATCAGCGCCGATGGCCCGATCAACCTGTACAACGCAGTGCTGCTGGCCGGCTCCAAGGAAGCCATCGGCAAGGGCGTGCTGGTGACCCTGAACGACCAGATCAACGCCGGCCGCGAAGTGACCAAGACCAACACCTCCACACTGGACACCTTCAAGACCCCGGAACTGGGCTTTTTGGGCTACATCCAGGGCAGCAAGCCGTACTTCTACCGCCAGTCGACCCGCAAGAACACGGTTGACACTCCGTTTGACATCATGAATCTGGACAAGCTGCCGCAAGTCGACATCGTCTACGGCTACGCCAACATGAACCCGATCGCACTGAACGCCTTCGTGGCCGCCGGCGCACAAGGCATCGTCCACGCCGGCGTGGGCGATGGCAGCCTGAACAACACCGTCGTGCCGTCGCTGACCGAAGCCCGCAAGAAGGGCGTCGTCATCGTGCGTGCGAGCCGTGTCGGCCAGGGCATCGTGGCGCGCAACGGCGAAGCCGACGACGACAAGCTGGACTTCGTCGTCTCCGATACGCTCAACGCGCAAAAGGCCCGCATCCTGCTAATGCTGGCGCTGACCAAGACCACCGACAGCAAGGAAATCCAGAAGATGTTCTGGGAATACTGATCGCCCTTGACGGCGCGCCCGCAAGCGCGCCATCAACAATCAGCATGAAAAAAGCCCGCTGCATGCAAATGCAGCGGGCTTTTCCTTTGCGGCGAGCGCGAAATCAGAACCCCAGCGACTTGCCCGCGCCCAGCAAGGTGGCCACGCCAAGAATGGCGAAGATAACCGCCGCGATGGCATGCACGACGCGCACCGGAATCCTGCCGGCAATGCGGTCGCCCAGCAGCACGGCCGGCACGTTGGCGATCATCATGCCCAGCGTGGTACCGGCCACTATTGGCACGAAGGCATGGTACTGCGCGGCCAGCGCCACGGTGGCGACCTGGGTCTTGTCGCCCATCTCGGCCAGGAAGAAGGTCAGCAAGGTGGTGCCGAACACCCCGAAGCGACCGAACTTGGCTTCGCTCTCATCGAACTTGTCGGGGATCAGCGTCCACACCGCCATGGCGATGAAGGAGACGCCCAGCACCCAGCGCAGGATTTCCGGCGACAGCAACGAAGTGATCCACGCGCCCAGCGCGCCGGCAAAAGCATGGTTGGCGATGGTCGCGACCAGGACGCCGAGGATAATGGGAAGGGGCTTGCGGAACTTGGCTGCCAAGATGAAGGCCAGCAGTTGGGTTTTATCGCCGATTTCGGCGAGTGCGACGATGCCTGTGGAAACAAGGAATGCATCCATTGGGTTTTCTCTCCATGGCCGGACAAAAACGCATGACCACGCGCGCTCCCCGGCCATTGTCGGAGGCTACGTGGTCAAAGGTCTTGTCAAGCGAAGAACGCATCCCGTCAAAGACATGCGTTCTCAGGAACCGCCGGCGCCATGATCTGTGGATCAAGTATGTTGACGCAAGCCCCTCCTCAGGATGGAAGGCGACTACTCCCCAATGACCGGCGCATTTTACTGATTTTGAACCGCCGAGTCCATGCGAAGACAGCACTTTTCGCATTGCAATGATGGCATCGCTTCCCTCTTTCCCACGAGGCGCGTCAGACAATGCCTGAACTTGCCGGCCTGTCCTGCCCATGGCGGAACCATCGCCTTCGATGGCAACTCTTTAATGGCATGGCCAAGCCCGGCCGTGCGCTCCCCATACTTCCAGACAACAGACCGTAGAACCCATGCCTATGCTGAACCGACGCCGCTTCCTGGCCTCCGCCTCTGCCGCCGCCGCACTTGCCGCCCTGGGCATTGCGCCGGAAGCCGTGGCCGCCGGGCGTATCAAAATGGGATCCTCCGAGAAATTCTCCTTCGACACGCTGATTGCCCGCGCGCGCGACATGGCAAAGACGCCATACAACCCGCACAACAAGGTCCCGCGCGACATACTCGACCAGATCGACTACGAAGCGCACGGCAAGATCAGGTTCAACACCGACTATGCGCCATTCGCCGATGGCCCCGGCCAGTTTCCGCTGACCTTCTTCCATCTCGGCAAATTCTTTCTGGTACCGGTGCACATGTATCTGCTGGACGGCCCCGGCAGCGCCCCCACCCGTGCGCGCGAGATCCTGTATAACGACAACTACTTCGACATGCCGGCCGACAGCCCCGCACACAAACTGCCGGCAGGCAGCGGCTTCGCCGGATTCCGCTTCCAGGAAAGCCGCCTGGCCGACCAGCAAAAGAAGGACTGGCGCAGCAACGACTGGGTGGCCTTCCTCGGCGCCTCCTATTTCCGCGCCATCGGCGACCTGTACCAATATGGACTATCGGCGCGCGGCATCGCTATCGACGTGGCCGAGGCCGGCAAGAAGGAGGAATTCCCGGACTTCACCCATTTCTTCTTCGAGCCTTCCGCACCGGACAGCGACACCGTGGTGGTCTACGCGTTGCTGGAAGGCCCCAGCGTCACCGGCGCCTATCGGTTCACGATGCGCCGCGCCGAAGGCGTGACCATGGAGATCGACAAATCGCTGTTCCTGCGCCGCGACGTCGCCCGCCTGGGACTGGCGCCGGCCACTTCGATGTACTGGTTCTCGGAAACGGTCAAAGGTACCGGCGTCGACTGGCGCCCCGAAGTGCACGACTCGGACGGCCTGGCAATGTGGAACGGCAACGGCGAGCACATCTGGCGCCCGCTCAACAACCCGCCGCATACCATCGCCTCGGCCTTCGCCGACAGCGGCCTGCGCGGCTTCGGCCTGTCGCAGCGCGACCGCGACTTCGACCATTACCAGGACGGCGTCATGTATCAGCGCCGGCCCGGCTTGTGGGTGGAACCGCTGGAAAACTGGGGCGATGGCGCGGTACAACTGATCGAAATCAATACCGACGACGAGATCCATGACAACATCGTCGCCATGTGGGTGCCCAAGGCGGCGGCCACCGCAGGCAGCAACTACCGCCTGCGCTATCGCCTGTACTGGCAGCAGGACGAACCATTCCCCTCGCCGCTGGCGCGCTGCGTGGCCACGCGCCTTGGCAACGGCGGCCAGCCGGGCCAGCCGCGCCCGCCCAATATGCGCAAGTTCGTGGTGGAATTCAAAGGCGCGCCGCTGGAAAAACTGCCTTTCGGCACCAAACCGGAGGTGGTACTAAACACCTCGCGCGGCAGTTTTTCCTACATCTTCGCCGAACCGGTCCCCAACGGCATAGCCGGCCACTGGCGCGCGCAGTTCGACCTCGCCGTGGATGGCGAAGAACCGGTCGACATGCGCTTGTTCCTGCGCGACAAAGGCGAGGCGCTCACGGAGACCTGGCTGTTCCAGTACCATCCGTTCAAGACCAGCCCTGTGTACCGATGAGTATGCGCAATAAAAAAAGGTTGCCCATTCTTTTGAATTGCCTTTATAATCGCGCCTCTTGCGGCTGTAGCTCAGCTGGATAGAGTACTTGGCTACGAACCAAGGGGTCGTGGGTTCGATTCCTGCCAGCCGCACCAAATGCAAAAGGGTCCATCGTCAGATGGGCCCTTTTTCTTTTCCCGGATTGATTTCATCATGGCATGCACGATGGCTGTCACGCTCGTCCTGTCCGCCAGATAACCGTCAACAAAAAACCCGTGAATGCATCCACGGGTTTTGCTGGTCTCTTGCCGGTGCCGGAAACCGGCACAGAACCATCAGAACGGAATATCGTCGTCCATGTCCGAGAAGTTCGACGCCGGACGCGAAGCCGGCTGCTGGCGTGGCGCGCTGGCACCACCACCGCCTCCTGTATTCTGGCGCGGCGCCGGGCTGCCGCCGCCATAGCCGCCGCCATCGTCCATCGATGCACCGCCGCCGCCCTGGCGGCTGCCCAGCATCTGCATGGTATCGGCGATGATTTCGGTGGTGTAGCGCTCAACGCCATCCTTGTCTTGCCACTTGCGGGTCTGCAGGCGGCCTTCAACGTAGATTTGCGAACCCTTCTTCAGGTACTGGCCGGCGATTTCCGCCAGCTTGCGGTAGAAAGTGATGCGGTGCCATTCGGTGAGCTCTTTCTTCTCGCCGGAGTTCTTGTCCTTCCAGCTTTCGGTCGTAGCGACGGCGATGTTGGTGACGGCTTCACCGTTCGGCATGTAGCGTGTTTCCGGATCGCGTCCGAGGTTGCCGACGATGATGACTTTATTGACCGATGCCATTGTTTCTCCTGGATTACTAATTACAGTTAAGCAGTTGCACTTGCCGCATGCGTACCGCGCCGCGGCAGGTTTTTCATGTTAGCCGCGATTATAAGCCAGGTCAGGGTTACCGCAGCCGACAACAAGAATACTGCCGACGTACTTACATTTTGTTTGAGCCAGCCGCCCAGGGCGCCGCCGCAAAATAGCCCCAATGCCTGCAAGGTGTTGTAAACACCCAGCGCCGCCCCTTTGGCCGCCGGCGGCGCGATGCGCGAAACCAGCGAAGGCTGGGATGCCTCCAAAATATTGAACGCGACAAAAAACAGGAACAACAGCGCCACCAGCACCCACCAGTGCGTAACCGGGTGCGACAGCGCTGCCCAGAAGCCAAGCTGGACCAGCAGCAAAAGCGCGATGGCGGCAACGAAAACCAGCTTCATGCGCCCATGCCTCTCAGCCACGAAGACCGGCGGCAGCATCAGCACGAAGGAGGCCAGCACTACCGGCAGGTAGATTTTCCAGTGCTCGTCGACCGGGATGCCCGAATACTGCACCAGCGCCCCCGGCAGTACCACAAACATGGCCAGTTGGGTCATATGCAGCGTGAAGACGCCAAAGTTCAGGCGCATCAACTCCCCATGACGCAGTACCTCCCTGAAAGGCACACGCCTGGCCTTGACCATGGGCGAATCCGGCACCACCCACAACACGACGGCAATGGCCAGCAACGACAGCACACCGGTCAGCCCGAAGATGCCGCCCATGCCGATGAGCCGGTAGAGCACCGGCGAGGCCACCAGCGAGACAGCGAAGGTCAGCCCGATCGAGGCGCCGACCATGGCCATGGCCTTGGTGCGGTGTTCTTCACGGGTGGAATCGGCAATAAAGGCGGTAATGGCGGCCGAGATCGCGCCGGCGCCCTGGATCGCACGACCGGCGATCACCCAAGCCACGCTATCGGCCGCCGCCGCGATGAAGGAACCCAGTGCGAACAGCACCAGGCCGATCACGATGATGCGCTTGCGCCCGTATTTATCCGAAGCGATACCGAACGGGATCTGGCCGAACGACTGTGCCAGTCCGTAGATCCCCATTGCCAGGCCGACCAGGGCCGCATTATCGCCACCGGGCAAGCCATGGGCGTAGACCGCAAACACCGGCAAGATCAGGAACAGGCCCAGCATGCGCAGGGCGAAGATGGACGCCAGCGATGCGCTGGCGCGCACTTCCGCGCGCGACATGCCGGATTTTTCGGGCAGTGCGGATGAGGTAACGGACTGGGTCATGGCGAAAATGGCGGCTGCGCGTCGTTCCGGCTGCGCGCTTGCTATGAGACGAAAACGTTATGGTAACAGCATCGGCACACGCCCCCAGCCAACGGGAACCAATAGCACTTATTCGAACCGGCATTCGTCTATCTGCGGCATTCATCCAACACTTCATTTTGTCTTCATGAAAAATTCATCCCGGCGCACCTGAACTCAGGCTTCCTCATCAGCTTTTATGCAAGAATGCAGAGTTGCTCATTTTTCTGAATTACTCATAAAAGCCGCCGGCACGCGACATCCACTCGCGTTTCCAAAAAGCAATAACCATAGCCAAGAAAAAGAAGCAATCGCTCGGTATTGCAGGGGGAAAGCCCGGATAAATAACGGTGATGATCATTGCTGGTCACCGCCCATTCCTAAGCTTTGATTTCGATTTTTGTTTTTCTTGTCGGCCAACCAGCCGGCTGGCGCTTATATCAGTATGTTTTTCTTCTCTCCGGCTCCTGACGTCAAGTCGGGCCAACCGTATTCTGCAACCTCCGTTGCCGGCTATGGCAACGGTGTATCGCCGCCCCTTTCTGCCTGGGTGTTGCTGGCCCTCATTGCCTGTGCCTGGCTATTGCCGGGAATCTTCGGCCATGGCCCGTGGAAGCAGGATGAAACCTACTCCTTCGGCATCATCCATCATATGCTGGTCTCGGGAGACTACCTGGTCCCCACCAACGCCGGCGAGCCGTTCATGGAAAAGCCGCCCCTGTATTACTGGACGGCGCTGCTGTTTGCCAAGGCCCTTTATCCGCTGCTGGACTACCACGATGGCGCACGTGTCGCCAGTGTGTTCTACAACATCGTGACGCTGGTGTTCGTTGCCAAAATTGCGATGATGGTCTGGAACAAACGCACACTCTTCAGCCTGCCGGTGCTCGGCACGCTAGCATTGTTTGCAGGTTCACCCGGCATGCTCAAGCATGCCCACGACATGTTCACCGACGTCGCCCTGGTATGCGGCAGCGCCATTGCCACCTATGGTCTGCTGGCAATCGCCATGAACGCACAAGGCAAGACACCCCGCCTCACGGCTGCAGTGTGGTTCGGCGTGGGCGTGGGTATTGCCGAGATGAGCAAGGGCTTGTTTGTGCCGCTGATCTTCGCAGCCACTACCGTGTGCATGGGGGTGCTGGTGCGTGAATGCCGTTCACGGTCGTACTGGAAAATGGTCGGCATTGCCGTGCTGGTGTCGCTGCCCTTCTTCGTAGTCTGGCCGGCCCTGCTGGCGCAGCATTCGATGCCGCTGTTCATGGAGTGGTTCTGGGATAACAACGTCGGGCGCTTCTTCGGCTTCTCGGTCGCCAAACTGGGCTCCGACAACGACCATGCCGTGATCCTGCGTGCGCTGTTCGGCTTCGCGCTGCCGGGATCCATCCTCGCGGTATTGGCCCTGACAGCCGGTGAATGGCGCCAGATCCCGACACCGCACCTTGCATTGCCGTTATCGTTCTCCATCATCAGCATCATCGTGCTGGAAAGCTCGGCGACGGCACGTCAGCTTTACTTGCTGCCCGTATTGTTGCCCCTGATCATGATCGGCACCCGCGTGGTACCTCACCTGCCGGGCTGGCTGCACACTGCCTGGGACTGGTTCTCTCGTATCAGTTTTGGCCTGATTGCAGCGGTCATCTGGGCGACCTACATCATCTCAAGCATGCCGGTCGAATACCATCACTGGATCGCCTATTTCGGCAGATGGCTGCCGCTAGGATTCGTCACTCCATTCCAGCCGCTGGCTGTCGCTGCCGCCTCGGCCATGACCGCCGGCTGGATCTGGTCGCTCGGCAAGATCCGGCTGACTGGAAAATGGCGCGGGGTCTTCGGCTGGTTCGCAGGGATCACGCTGATGTGGGGACTGGCGTATACCTTGCTGCTGCCTTGGGGCGACTACGCCAAGAGCTACGAATATGTATACAACGACCTGGACGAGAAAATTTCTTCCACCTGGGCGTCCAGTGACTGCATGGCCAGCCGGAATCTCGGCGAGTCCGAATCTCCCATGCTGTATTACTACACCGGCATCCTGCATCGGCCAATCGACAACATCAACAAGACCCAATGCAACTGGGTGATTCTGCAAACCCCAGGTGTGGCGCCGCTGCCTGCAGGCAACTGGACGCTGTTCTGGCAAGGCCGCCGCGATGGCGACGAAGACCAGCTGTTGAAAGTCTACCGCCGCAACGGAGCTACCTCGGGATAGTCGCCAAGCATTGATACTGACACAACAAAAGCCGGCTTGATGCCGGCTTTTTCCATGACAGCACTTCCATTTTGCGAATCGGCTCCCACATCCGCGTTACCCCAGTGACCAGCCCTGCCGGCGACTGGCAGTCCTGTTATAGTTACATGTTGTCTCCCCCAGTTCCCCCGCGCCTTGCTTCGGCCCGCGCGGCGGCAGGAAAACTTTGCTGAAGGCATCCATGGAAGAAATTCGCATTCGCGGCGCACGCACGCACAATCTGAAGAATATCAACCTAGACCTCCCCCGCAACAAGCTGATCGTGATCACCGGCCTGTCCGGTTCGGGCAAGTCGTCGCTGGCTTTCGACACCTTGTACGCCGAGGGCCAGCGCCGTTACGTCGAGTCGCTGTCGGCCTACGCGCGCCAGTTCCTCCAGCTCATGGAAAAACCCGATGTCGACATGATCGAAGGCCTGTCGCCGGCGATCTCGATCGAACAGAAGGCGACCTCGCACAACCCGCGCTCGACAGTCGGCACCGTTACCGAAATCCACGACTACCTGCGCCTGCTGTATGCGCGCGTGGGTACGCCGTATTGCCCGGACCATCCCGAACACCCGCTGGAAGCCCAATCGGTGTCGCAGATGGTGGACGCCGTGCTGGCGCTGCCGGAAGAGACCAAGCTGATGATCATGGCCCCGGTGGTGGCCAATCGCAAGGGCGAGCACGCCGACCTGTTCGAAGAGATGCAGGCCCAGGGTTTCATCCGCTTCCGCATCCAGAGCGGCACCGGCGCGGCCAAGGTCTACGAGGTCGACGAACTGCCCAAGCTGAAGAAGACCGAGAAGCACACCATCGACGTCGTCATCGACCGCGTGAAAGTGAAGACCGATATCAAGCAGCGCCTGGCCGAGAGTTTCGAGACCGCGCTGCGCCTGGCCGAGGGCCGCGCCATCGCGCTGGAAATGGATACCGGCAAGGAGCACCTGTACTCCAACAAGTTCGCCTGCCCGATCTGCGGCTATTCGCTGCAGGAGCTGGAACCGCGCCTGTTCTCGTTCAACAACCCGATGGGCGCCTGCCCTGAATGCGATGGCCTGGGCCATATCGAATTCTTCGACCCCAAGCGCATCGTCGCCTTCCCCAATCTTTCGCTTGCTTCCGGCGCCATCAAGGGCTGGGACCGCCGCAACCAGTTCTATTTCCAGATGCTCACCAGCATCGCCGCCTTCTATGGTTTCGAACTCGACGTCCCCTTCGAGCAATTGGACGAAAAAGCGCAGCAGGCGGTGTTGTTCGGCTCCGGCCGCCAGGCGATCCCGTTCGCCTACGTCAACGAGCGCGGCCGTACCGTGGTCAAGGAGCACACCTTCGAAGGCGTGGTCAACAACCTGCAGCGCCGCTACCGCGAAACCGATTCGATGGCGGTCAAGGAAGAACTGGCCAAGTTCATCAACGAGAAGCAGTGCCCGTCCTGCCACGGCGCCCGCCTGCGCGTGGAAGCGCGTTACGTAAAGGTTGGCGCAGGCAAGCAGCAGCGCGCCATCTATGAAGTAGCCGCAACGCCGCTACGCGACACGCTGCACTTCTTCGAGACCCTGAAGCTGACCGGCGCCAAGAAGGAAATTGCCGACCGCATCATCAAGGAAATCATCTCGCGCCTGAAATTCCTGAACAACGTCGGCCTCGACTACCTGTCGCTGGAACGCAGCGCCGACACGCTCTCCGGCGGCGAGGCGCAGCGCATCCGCCTGGCATCGCAGATCGGCTCCGGCCTGACCGGCGTGATGTATGTGCTGGACGAGCCGTCCATCGGCCTGCACCAGCGCGACAACGACCGCCTGATCGCTACCCTCAAGCACCTGCGCGACATCGGCAACACGGTGCTGGTGGTGGAGCATGACGAAGACGCCATCCGCACCGCCGATTTCGTGGTCGACATGGGGATCGGCGCAGGCGTGCATGGCGGCGACGTGATCGCCCAGGGCACTCTGGAAGATATCCTGAAGAACAAGAAGTCGCTGACCGCCAAGTATCTCAATGGCTCGCTGGAAATCGCCGTGCCCAAGAAACGCACGCCGGCTGATCCCGAGCGCCAGCTGATCATTACCGGCGCCACCGGCAACAACCTGAAGAACGTCGACCTGGAACTGCCGGTGGGCTTGCTGACCTGCGTGACCGGGGTATCCGGCTCGGGCAAGTCGACGCTGGTCAACGACACCCTCTACCTGTCGGCAGCACGCCACCTGTACGGCTCGCAGACCGAACCTGCCGCCCACGAGGCGATCGGCGGACTGGAGCATTTCGACAAGGTCATCGCGGTCGACCAGGCGCCGATCGGGCGCACGCCACGCTCCAACCCGGCGACCTATACCGGGCTGTTCACGCCGATCCGCGACCTGTTCTCCACCGTACCGATGGCCAAGGAACGCGGCTACAGCGCCGGCCGTTTCTCGTTCAACGTCAAGGGCGGCCGCTGCGAGGCCTGCCAGGGCGACGGCGTGATCAAGGTCGAGATGCACTTCCTGCCAGACGTGTACGTGCCCTGCGACGTCTGCCACGGCAAGCGCTACAACCGCGAAACGCTGGAAGTACAGTACAAGGGCAAGAACATCACCGAAATCCTCGACCTGACGGTGGAGGATGCGCACGAGTTCTTCAAGCCGGTGCCATTGATTGCGCGCAAGCTGCAGACTTTGCTGGACGTCGGCCTGGGCTACATCAAGCTGGGCCAGAGCGCGACCACGCTTTCCGGCGGCGAGGCGCAGCGCGTCAAGCTGTCGCTGGAGCTGTCCAAGCGCGATACCGGCCGCACGCTGTATATCCTGGACGAGCCGACCACCGGCCTGCACTTCCACGACATCGACCTGCTGCTGAAGGTGATCCACCGCTTGCGCGACCAGGGCAATACGGTGACCATCATCGAGCACAACCTGGACGTGATCAAGACTGCCGACTGGATCATCGACCTCGGCCCGGAGGGTGGCGCCGGCGGCGGGAAAATTGTGGCCACCGGCACCCCGGAAGACGTGGCCAAGAACCCGGCCAGCGTGACCGGCAAGTACTTGGCGCCGTTGCTGAAGAAGAAAAAGTGATGCCGGCTTGAGGGCGCGCAAACGATACAGATAAAGGCAGGAACTGTATCTTGCGCGCCGGCCGGATAGGATTAGAGTCATGCATTCGGCTGCCGTCAGGCGCACAATACCGGCACATGCCATCGAGAAAATCCGCCATGCAAAACCCGCTGTCTCCCGTCCAGGTCGACTCTTTCCGCAAGGAAGGCTATCTGTTGTTGAAGGGGTTGGTCCCCACCGCCCAGCGCGAACAGATGCTGGCCGTGACCCAGGACCACCTCCGGCGCGCCGTCGCGCCGCTCGAATACGAGGCCGAAGTCGGCTACGAAGGCGCCCCGTCGTCACTGGAGGCGGAAGGCGGACGCACCGCCCGGCGCCTGCGTGCGGCCTGGCAGCGCGACCCGGCCTACCGCCAGTGGGCATCCGACCCGAAGCTGGTCGCCATCCTGCACCAGTTGTTTGGCGAACCGGCATGCATCACACTGGCCCATCACAACTGCGTGATGACCAAACATCCGACCTTCGGCACCGCCACCGGCTGGCACCGTGATATCCGCTACTGGTCGTTCCCGCGCAATGAGCTGATATCGGTATGGCTGGCGCTGGGCACGGAGGCCCCGGGCAACGGCGCACTCAAGTTCATCCCCGGCTCGCACCTGCTGCAACTGCAGCCGGAACAGATGGATGAACTCGATTTCCTGCGTCCTGAAGTCCCGGCCAACCAAGCTCTGTTCGCCCAAGGCGTCGCTCCCAGCCTGGAACCTGGTGATGTGGTGCTGTTCCACAGCGGCCTGTTCCACGCTGCCGGCCGCAACGACAGCGAACAGGTCAAATGCTCGGTGGTGTTCGCCTATCATGGCCGCAGCAACCCGCCGGTGCCGGGCACGCGCTCCGCCGCGTCGGACGATATCCAGCTGGATACCTAAGCCCCTCTGAGCTGCCCTGGCCAAAGAAAAAAGCGCAGCATCCGCTGCGCTTTTTCTTATCCGGCCAAGAATCTGGTCAGCAGGGCTATCGCTCAGAATTGCTCCCAATCATCATCGCTTGCGGCCGATCTTCCGGATGCCGAAGCAGGCGCCGCCAGCTTAGGAGCGGTTGTCTTGGCTGCCGCCGCTTTAGGCGGCGACAACGGCTTGGCACGCGCCGGCGCCGATGGTGTGGCGGCAGCGATCGCTACCCTGGAAACCGCCGGAGCAGACACACGCATCTCCTGCATGCCATTCAAGCGGAATACGCCGACCGCACTCAGCAACCGGCCGGCCTGCTCCTGCAAGGACTGGGCAGCGGCAGCAGCCTCTTCAACCAGTGCCGCATTCTGCTGTGTCGTTTCATCCATCTGGGTAATGGCGCGATTGACCTCTTCGATGCCGGTGCTCTGCTCCTGGCTGGCGGCGGTGATCTCGCCCATGACATCGGTCACGCGCCTGACGCTGGCCACCACTTCATCCATGGTTTGCCCGGCCTGGGCCACCAACGCGCTGCCGTTGCCGACCTTCGTCACCGAATCGTCGATCAGTCCCTTGATTTCCTTGGCCGCCGCCGCCGAGCGCTGGGCCAGCGAACGCACTTCGGATGCCACCACTGCGAAACCGCGCCCCTGCTCACCCGCGCGGGCCGCTTCCACCGCGGCATTCAACGCCAGGATGTTGGTCTGGAAGGCGATGCCGTCGATCACGCTGATGATGTCGACGATCTTCCGGGACGACTCGTTGATCGAGCTCATGGTATCGACCACCTGCTTGACCACATCGCCGCCGCGCGAAGCCACATCGGAAGCGGATGCTGCCAACTGATTGGCCTGGCGGGCATTGTCGGCATTCTGCTTGACGGTGGAAGTCAGTTCTTCCATGGCCGATGCGGTCTCTTCCAGCGAACCTGCCTGCTGCTCGGTGCGCGAAGAGAGGTCGAGGTTGCCGCTCGCGATTTCCGCCGAAGCGGTATTGATGGTGTCGGTGCTCACGCGCACCTCGCCGACGATCTTCTGCAGGTTGCTGTTCATGTCCTTCAAGGCCTGCATCAGTTGGCCTGTTTCATCGCGGCTGCGCACTTCGATTTCTTGGGTCAGGTCGCCTGCGGCCACACCTTGCGCCAGCTTCACCGCCTGCTCCAGCGGACGCGAAATCGCGCGCACCAGCAGGAAACCCATGAGGAGCGCAACCGCCAGCCCGGCCACGATGGTCGCCGCTATCACCCCCACCAGGAGCTGGTAGCGCCGCTGCGCGTCCTCATAAAGCTCGCGGCCGACGCGGTGCTGCAGATTCATCAGTTCGACCACCGTGGCGTGCACCTCGGAAAACAGCTTGAGCATGACGCCGTCATAGAGATCGCTGGCCCCCTGGAAATCGCGGTTGCGCAGCGCCTCGGCTGCCGGCTTCACACCTTCCGCGATGAATTTCTGGCGCTGGGGAAGAAACTTATCCACCAGGATCTTTTCATCCGGAGTCAGGTAAGTACCGAGATAGGCTTGCAGCACCTTGTCGCTATCCTTGATGGTCTGTTCCAGCTTGTCCATGCCTTTGTCGATTTCACCGGAATCACCGACGATAGCCGTGGCGATGCCATAGCGGCCGGTATCGATGGCGCCCGTGATCGTCTCCAATTGGGCCAAGGCCGCCAGGCGGTCCTCGTAAAGCGAACGCATTTGCGCATTGGTGGATTTGAGGCTGACCAGTCCGAGCACGCCGGTGGCCACCAACAAGCTGGCAAGAAAACCGATAACAAAGATCAGGCGCGCCTTGATCGTCAATTTGCTGAACATATGCCTCCCTTGAGTCATGTCTGTTGACGCCGCGACAACGATGAAATGCGGCATCGGTTTTTCTTTTATACCGTGGCCGGCGGCCATGGATACCGCAGAATACCGCAGCTAAGAGCCGCCAACAAAATGCCGCTGGCGGCTCCTATCCCAAGCATTTCCTGTACCAGCCGATGCCGTCCGCAAGTCAATGGCCCGGCAAGCCCAGCCAAAGCCCCAAAGGGACAAACACGATCGCCGCCAGATTCCCCATCAGCACGATGGAGGCGACCTTGTCCGGCTCCTGCCGATATTGCTCGGCGACCATGAAACACAGCACGGCCGGCGGCAACGCAGCGAACAAGTACATCTCGCCGCGCTGCACCGCCGTCAGCGGCAGCAGCTGGTCCAGCACCAGTGCGCAGATCAGCCCGGACACCGGGCACACCACGGCGCCCACCAGGCCGATATGCCAGCTCTTGAAGCTGATATCCATCATGCGTACGCCCAGCGAAAACAGCATGATGGGGATGCTGGCCTCACCCAGCAATTTCATGGCCGAGAACAGCGGCGCCGGCAGGCTGATGTGGAAAACTGCGCACAAGACGCCCAAAATCATCGCCAGCATGATCGGGCTGGAAACGAGCCGCAGCAGCGAACCCGGACGCTGCTCGCGGCCGGACTGGATCATCTTTACGCACAGCGAGAAATAAACGAAGGTAGAGGCGGTAAACAGCGCCACCGCTGCCGGCAAAGCATCCTGGCCGAAGGCCAGCAGCAGCAATGGCAACCCCATGTTGCCGCCATTGTTGTACATCATGGGCGGCAGGAAGGTGCGTTTGTCGTAGCCCAGCGCCCGTGCCACCGGCCATGCCAGCAACCCCGATCCAAGCGCGATCAACACACTGGCCAGGATCAGCCAGCCATTGTGATAAAGGTCGAAAGACTTGGATGAGAGCGCGCTGAAAATCATCAGCGGCGCCAACGCCTCCATCGAGACGCGGTTGACCGATGCCATGTCCATGCGCACCACTTCGCCGCGCCAGCGGGCGTAGCCATAGCCCATGCCGATGATGACGAAAACCGGAAGGATGATGCTGCAGATGCGTTCGATAAGTGGCATGCAGAGTGCTTATTTGCTAAGCAGGCGCTTCTCCGCCCGCGAGATGTTTTCCGAGCTGCCGCGCAGCACCACGATATCGCCGCCCATCAGGATCGTGTCCTGGGCAGCGTCGACGCGCTGCTTGCCGCGCCTGAGCATGGCGACTTCCGTGCCGCATTGGCCCGGCAGGTCGATCTCGGCCAGGGTCTTGCCGATGGCGTGCGCGCCGTCGATCAGCGTCACCGACTGCAGGCGCACGTTGAGTCCTTCGCTGTCGTCATCGATGTCGGCGGCGCCGTGGAAATAGCCCCGCAGCGAGGCGTAGCGCTCATCGCGCGCATCCTGCACCCGGTGCACCACACGGCGCAGCGGTATGCCCAGCATCACCAGCGCATGCGAGGCCAGCATCAGGCTGCCTTCCAGCGATTCCGGCACGACCTCGGTGGCGCCGGCGGCAAGCAGCTTGTCGAGATCGGCATCGTCGTAGCTGCGCACGATCACCGGCAGCTCCGGCGCCAGTTCGGCCGCATGGTGCAGCACCTTCAGCGCCGATGGCGTACTGGCGTAAGTCACCACCAGCGCTGCGGCGCGGTGGATGCCGGCCGCCACCAGGCTCTCGCGCCGGGCGGCATCGCCGTAGGAGACGCTGGCGCCGCCGCTGCGGGCGTCCTGCACCAGCTCCGGGTCCATCTCCAGCGCGTGGTAGGTAATGCCTTCCTCTTCCAGCAGGCGCGCCAGGCTTTGCCCGCTGCGGCCGAAACCGGCGATGATCACGTGCTTCTGCGCACTCATGGTACGCGTCGCCAATTGGGTCAGCGCCAGCGATTGCAGCATCCACTCATTGGCCGAAAGCTTCATCACGATGGCGTCGGACTTGGCCAGGATGAAGGGCGCGGCCAGCATGGACAACACCATCGAGGCCAGGATCACCTGGATCAGCAAAGGATCGATCAGCTTCAGGCCGCCGGCCTGGTTCAGCAGCACGAAACCGAACTCCCCCGCCTGCGCCAGCGCCAGCCCCGTGCGCAAGGCAACGCCGGTGCTGGAACCGAACAAGCGCGACAGCGCCGCGATCAGGCCGAATTTCAACAGCACCGGCCCGGTCAGCAGGAGCAGCACCAGGAACCAGTGATCGATCAGCGTATGCACGTCGAGCAGCATGCCGATGGTGATGAAGAACAGGCCCAGCAGCACATCGCGGAAGGACTTGATGTCCTCCTCCACCTGGTGCTTGAACTCGGTCTCGGAAATGAGCATGCCGGCGATGAACGCGCCCAGCGCCAGCGACAGCCCCGCTTTCTCGGTGATCCAGGCCGCGCCCAGCGTGATCAGCAGCAGGTTGAGCATGAACAGCTCCTGCGAGCGGCGCTTGACCACTATCTTGAACCAGCTGCGCATGAGCTTGTGGCCGAAGAACAGCAGCAGGGCCAGCACCACCATCGCCTTGGCCACCGCCCAGCCCAGCGTCACCATCAGGTTGCCGGAATCCTTGGCCAGCGCCGGCACCACGATCAAGAGCGGCACCAGCGCCAGATCCTGGAACAGCAGCACGCCGAGGATGCGGCGGCCGTGTTCGGTCTCCAGCTCCAGTCTTTCCGTGAGCAGCTTGGAAACGATGGCGGTGGAAGACATGGTGAGCGCGCCGCCCAGGGCGAACGCGGCCTGCCAACTGATAGAGGTGAGTTGCGGCAGGAAATAGGCGACCGCCCAGCCGAACACCATGGTCACGGCAATGGTGGTGGCCACCTGCGCCACGCCCAGGCCGAACACGATGTGACGCATCGCCGACAGCTTGTTGAGCGAGAACTCCAGCCCGATGGAGAACATCAGGAACACCACGCCGAACTCGGCCAGCGCGTGGGTGGTTTCATTGTCTTCGGCGAACCCCAGGCCATGCGGCCCGATCACGATGCCGACCACCAGGTAGCCCAGCATCGGCGGCAGATGCATCATGCGAAAAGCCACCACGCCGAGCACAGCCGCGGCGAGCAGGAATAAAGTCAGTTCCAGTCCAGAAAACATGTGTGGATGATTCGCTTGTTAGAACCTGTCCACGATCCCCCGGGGGAGATCGTGGACAGGTTCTTAATCTTATATGGGCTGAACTATGCGAATCAGTTAAGCGAGAAACATGCCCGGACGGCGCCTCCCGCGCCGCCATGCGCATTCGCATAACGCGGCGCACAATACGAGTTCCACCAAGTCGGTGCAGGCATTCATGCAAACGATACCGATCGCAGCCCATGGCAGGCATGCCATCATGACAACCTGCCGACAATACCGGCGGTTATGCCTGCACTGCAGATCTGGCACATTGGCGTTTGCCGGGCCCGTTCGTCGGGTGTTGCGCGCATGTTGCATCGCAACCGCAATGAAGGCGTACTTGCCGTCAATGCAACCCCTCCTTACATCTGGCAAGTTTTTTGCTTTGCTAATTCGTTTATACTTCGGTTATGAGTGTAACCGATGATAAATCCACGCCTGCATCTTTTTCGACCGAGGACGCACGCCGCGCAATCGAGCTTGCGCGCCAGACCTTGCAGATCGAAGCCGATGCCATCCTGGCGCTGAAAAACCGCCTGTCCGACGACAGCTCCGAACCGCTTGCCCGCGCCGTGCATCTCTTGCTCGGCTGCAAAGGCCGTGCGGTCGTGTCCGGCATCGGCAAGTCCGGCCATATCGGCCGCAAGATCGCTGCGACGCTGGCCTCCACCGGCACCCCATCGCTGTTCATGCATCCGGCCGAAGCCGCCCACGGCGACCTCGGCATGGTCACGCCCAACGACGTCTTCATCGCCATTTCCAACTCGGGCGAAACCGCCGAGCTGCTGGCCATCGTGCCGATCGTCAAGCGCATGGGGGCCGTCATCATTGCCATGACCGGCAACGATGAATCCAGCCTGGCCGAGCTGGCCACCGTCCACCTCAACGTGGGCGTCGACAAGGAAGCCTGTACCCTGAACCTGGCGCCGACCGCCAGCACCACCGCCACACTGGCCATGGGCGACGCCCTGGCCGTGTCACTGCTGGATGCGCGCGGCTTCATGGAAGAAGATTTCGCACGCTCCCATCCGGGCGGCGCCCTGGGCCGCCGCCTGCTGACCCATGTGCGCGATGTCATGCGCAGCGGCGACGCCATCCCTGCCGTGCGGCCGGATGTCTCGCTATCGGCGGCATTGATGGAAATCACGCGCAAGGGCATGGCCATGACCGCCGTGGTCGACGAGCACTTCCACCCGATCGGCGTGTTCACCGACGGCGACTTGCGCCGCCTGCTGGAGCGTGGACAGGATTTCAGCCAGTTCTCCATCGCTGATGTCATGCACGCCAATCCGCGCACCGTGAACCAGGACCAGTTGGCCGTGGACGCCGTGCAATTGATGGAAGAGTTCCGCATCAACCAATTGCTGGTGACCGATGCGCAAGGCGTGCTGACTGGCGCGCTGCACATCCATGACCTGACCCGCGCCAAGGTGATCTGATGACGCAAGCCTTCGCCAGCACCTTTGCTCCCGCAGTCCTCGCCAAGGCAGCCGCCACGCGGCTGATGATCTTCGACGTCGATGGCGTGCTGACCGACGGCGGGCTGTTCTACGGCGAAGACGGCGAATCGGTGAAGCGCTTCAATGCGCTGGACGGCCACGGCATCAAGATGATGCAGCAGTTCGGCGTGGCCGCCGCGATCATCACCGCGCGCCAGTCGCCTTTCGTACTGCGCCGGGCCAATGACCTGGGCATCGCCCACGTATTCCAGGGTGCGCATGACAAGCGGCTGGCATTCCAGGCATTGCTGCAGCACACCGGCCTGCAGGCCGGAGATTGCGGGTATCTGGGCGACGACATCATCGACCTGCCGGTCCTGACCAAGGTCGGCTTCAAGGCTTGCGTCGCCAACGGGCACCGCGAAGTCAAATTGCGTTCCGACTACGTGACGGCTGCCGCCGGCGGCAACGGTGCCGTGCGCGAAGTCTGCGACCTGGTGCTGGCCGCACA
Source organism: Herbaspirillum chlorophenolicum (assembly GCF_001189955.1). Taxonomy (GTDB): domain Bacteria; phylum Pseudomonadota; class Gammaproteobacteria; order Burkholderiales; family Burkholderiaceae_D; genus Herbaspirillum; species Herbaspirillum chlorophenolicum. Next base: position 74,911 of record NZ_LFLT01000003.1, read on the forward strand.
AGGGAACTACGAGGCGGCCCTGGCGCCGTATCTGGCATGAGCAACCACAGCGGCGAGCGCGCGGCGCAACGCATCCGCCTGGGCGTGCTCCTGGTGGTGCTGATCGCGCTCGCGCTGGGCAGCTTCTGGATACTGCAAACGCTGCGCAGCAGCGGCGACCTGCAGCCGTACGTCCGGCCGACCAGCAAACCCGACTACTACCTGGAAAATTTCAACTACGTGAAACTGGGCCCGACCGGGTTGCCGCGCTACGACGTATCGGGCACCAAAATGGTCCACTTCCCGACTGACGATTCCTTCGAAATCACCAAGCCGGTGGTGCACAGCCTGGACAAGGAAAAGCCGCCGATGGAGCTGTATTCCAATACCGCGCGCGTTACCGACGACCAGACCAAGATCCATATGTACGGCAACGCCAACGCCATTCGCGGCGGCACCAACGGTGGAGCCCCGATGCATCTGGTCTCCGAATACCTGTTGCTGCTGCCGGACGATGAAATCGTCAAGACCGATAAACCCGTTGCAATGACGATGGGCACCACCAGATTGAACGGTGTGGGGATGATCGCCAACAATGCCACGCAGGAAGTGCAACTGCTGGGCAACGTGCGCGGCTACTACGAACCGACACAAAAGAAACGCTGAGCCAAGACTCAACCTGACAGGAACTTATGAAACGCTCACTCTTACTGCCCTGGTTGCTGCTGATCGCCGTCTGCGGTGCAGCGCGCGCGGAAAAGGCCGACTCGACCAAGCCGACCAACATCGAAGCCGACCAGATGGTCTACGACGATGTACGTCAGGTGAAGACCTTCACCGGCAATGTGGTGCTCACGCGCGGCACGCTGCTGATCAAGGCCGGCCGCGTGGTGCTGACCACCGACCAGTACGGCTACGAATATGCGGTGCTGTATGCGGCATCGGGTTCGCTGGCCAGCTTCCGCCAGAAGCGCGACGGCGGCCCCGACCTGTGGATCGAAGGCCAGGCCGAGCGCATCGAGTATTCCGAACAGACCGAGATTTCCAAGCTGTTCAACCGCGCGCACATCCAGCGCATGGACGGCAAGCGCATTACCGACGAGGTCAACGGCGAGTTCATCTCCTACGACAGCCGCGCCGAATTCTATTCGGTCAACAACACCGCATCGGGTGAAAGCAAGCCGGGCGCGGGCCGCATCACCGCAGTGATCCAGCCCAAGAATCCGCCTGCCCAGCCGGTGCCGCAAACACCGCCGGCCCAACCCGGAAAGGGCCAGTAACATGGTGAGCTCGCTGGTTGTCCGCGGACTGAAGAAAAGCTATGGCGCACGCCAGGTGGTGCGTGACGTGTCGATGGAAGTGCAGAGCGGCGAAGTGGTCGGCCTGCTGGGGCCCAACGGCGCCGGCAAGACCACCTCGTTCTACATGATCGTCGGCCTAGTGCCATCCGACGGCGGCGAAATCGACCTGGATGGATCGGCCATCTCGGGTCTGCCGATCCACAAGCGCGCCACGCTGGGCCTGTCTTACCTGCCGCAGGAAGCATCGGTGTTCCGCAAGCTCACGGTGGAAGACAATATCCGCGCCGTGCTTGAGCTGCGCCAGGAAAACGGCAAGCCGCTCTCGCGCGACGAGATCGAAGGCCGCCTGAACAACCTGCTGCATGAACTGCAGATCGAGAAGCTGCGCGACAGCCAGGCACTCTCGCTGTCGGGCGGCGAACGGCGCCGCGTCGAAATCGCGCGCGCGCTGGCAACCGATCCGCGCTTCGTGCTGCTGGACGAACCGTTCGCCGGTATCGATCCTATTGCAGTGATCGAGATCCAGCGCATCGTGCGCTTCCTCAAGGAGCGCGGCATCGGCGTGCTGATCACCGACCACAACGTGCGCGAGACGCTGGGCATCTGCGACCGCGCCTACATCATCAACCAGGGCACGGTGCTGGCCAGCGGCAGTCCGGACGACATCATCGCCAACGAATCGGTGCGGCGCGTCTACCTGGGCGAACATTTCCGCATGTGAGCGCCGTGCGGGCAGCCGCAACGCACAACACGCACGCAGCACGTAACAAGCCGGCTACGCGGCTCCTGAAAGCCAGATGAAACAGTCCCTCCAGTTACGCACATCGCAGCACCTCGCATTGACGCCGCAATTGCAGCAGTCGATCAGGCTGCTGCAATTGTCGACACTGGAACTGCATCAGGAACTGGAACAAATCCTGTCCGACAATCCGCTGCTGGAACGGCTCGACGACGCACTCGACAATTCGGTGCGCCTGCTGGCCGACGGCGCCCTCTCCGCCTCGCCCTCCAGCGGTGTGGCCGACAGCGCCAGCGAAAGTAGCAATACCGAAGCAGCCGCGCCCGCAAGCGATGGCGAATCCAGCCTCGAATACCAGGACAACACGCCTGAAGGCAGCGTCAGCGGCGAATCCGAATGGAGTTTCGACGATGTCGCGCGCAACGGAAAATCATCGGACGATGAAGATGCGCGGCCGCAACTGGAAGCGCACCAGACCACGCTGCGCGAGCATCTGGTGGAACAGATCCGCGTCACCGCCCGCACACTGCGCGACCGCGCGCTGCTGGAGCTGCTGGCCGATACGCTGGACGACAACGGCTACCTGGACGAGCCGCTGGAAGATATCCTGTCGCACCTGCCCGAAGAGCTGGGGATCGATCTTGAAGAGCTGTCGATTGCGCTCAAGCTGCTGCAAAGCCTTGACCCGGCCGGCGTCGGCGCGCGCAGTCCAAGCGAATGCCTGGCGCTGCAAATCCGCCGGCTGCCCAAGATCCCCTTCGTCACGCGCAAGCTGGCGCTGAAGATCGTCGAGGACTACCTGCCGCTCTTCGCCCAGCGCGACTTCAACAAGATCAAGAAGGCGCTCGACTGCGACGACGAGGACCTGCGCGAAGCCCAGGTCGTCATCCGCCAATGCCAACCGCACCCGGGCGCCGGATTCGCACGCGACACCTCCGACTACGTGGTGCCGGACGTGATTGTCAAACAAACAAAGAGCGGCTGGCAGGTCATGCTCAACCATGACGTGATGCCCAAGCTGCGGGTGAACGCGATGTATGCGAGTGCGCTCAAGCAATCGAAAGGCGAAGTTTCGCTCACATCGCAGCTGCAGGAAGCGAAGTGGCTGATCAAAAATATGCGGCAGCGCTTCGATACAATTTTGCGAGTTGCACAAGCTATTGTCGAACGTCAAAGAAACTTCTTTTCACATGGCGCAGTTGCCATGCGCCCCCTTGTGCTGCGTGAAATTGCTGATACACTGGGTCTACACGAGAGCACTATCTCGCGTGTCACAACTCAAAAATACATGCTGACACCGCATGGCATGTTTGAGTTGAAGTACTTCTTCGGCAGCCACGTCGCAACGGAAACCGGAGGTGAAGCTTCCTCCACTGCGATCCGGGCGCTGATCAAACAATTGATAGGAGCTGAAAACCCGCAGACCCCATTATCCGATAGCAAGATTGCGGATATGCTGGCAGAACAAGGCATGGTGGTCGCGCGACGCACAGTCGCAAAATACCGAGAAGTGCTGAAGATTCCCCCAGTCAATCTCCGCAAATCCCTCTGAGTTGTTTCTCAGTTTTTCTGTTGTACTTTGCAGCCGTCGCTGTGTTCAGGCAACCATCCGGTGCAATCTGACCACGCATGTGCTCTCAAGGTGTATTGGATGAGATGCACGAACCTCCAGTGACTTCACGATAGGAGTGTTGTATGAATCTGACCATTAGTGGACACCACCTCGAACTGACCCCTGCTCTGCGGGAATACGTGCAAAGCAAGCTGGCACGGATCAAGCGCCATTTCGACAACGTGATCGACGTCAGCGTCATCCTGAGCGTAGATAAACTGACAGAAAAAGAAAAAAGGCAAAAGGCGGAAATCAACGTCCATATCAAGGGGAAAGATTTACATGCGGAAAGTATCGCCCACGATCTCTACGCGGCTATTGATGCATTGATCGACAAGCTCGATCGCCAGGTCATCAAGCACAAGGATCGTCTGCAAGACCATCATTCGATGGCCAAGAGGCTGCCGGAAGACACCGTTTCGGGCGCGGCAGCAAGTGCATAGCGGATAATCCGCCAACGACGGGGCCATAGGTCCCTTCAATGAGGAAAGGGCGCGAAAGCGCCCTTTTTCATTTCTCCCGGCTTTCTTGTTTCCTGTTCACCGGAACCGCCATTAAAAATGGCCACCGGGAAACATTGCAAACAATTCAAATAATTTACGTGGGCGGACACAACACGTTTTCCCTTCGCACACGGTGTTTCAAACGCGGATTGCGGCTTTTTCATATAATGTCGGCAATCACCATTTTTTAAGGCATAGCCATGAGCGACGTTCAATCCTGGATCAAGGAAACCGTGACCCAAAACCCTGTCGTGCTGTTCATGAAGGGCACCGCGCAATTCCCGCAATGCGGCTTCTCCGGCAAGGCGATCCAATTGCTCAAGGCCAGCGGCGCCGAGAACATCGTCACCGTCAACGTGCTGGAAAGCCCGGATGTGCGCCAAGGCATCAAGGAATATTCGAACTGGCCGACCATTCCCCAACTGTACGTCAAGGGCGAATTCGTGGGCGGCTCGGACATCATGAACGAAATGTACGCATCGGGTGAACTGCAAACCCTGATCAAGGGTTGAGCCCCGGCCGCGCCGTATTGACTCCCCTCGTTCCCGCCACATGCCGCGCCAACGCCTGATCATCGCCATCACCGGCGCGACAGGCGCGGTCTATGGCGTACGCTTGCTCGAACACCTGCGCGGCCACGCGCAGGTTGAAACGCATCTGCTGATCTCGGACGCCGGCGTACTCAATATCCACCAGGAACTCGACCGGAACCGCAAGGATATTGAAGCGCTGGCCGACGTGGTCTACAACGTGCGCGATGTCGGCGCGTCGATCGCCAGCGGCTCTTTCGCATCAGCCGGCATGGTCGTTGCGCCATGCTCGATGAAAACGCTGGCGTCGGTTGCACATGGCCTTTCCGACAACCTGATCACGCGCGCCGCTGACGTGGTGCTGAAGGAACGCCGCCGCCTGGTCCTGATGGTGCGCGAGACGCCGTTCAACCTGGCCCACTTGCGCAACATGACGGCGGTGACCGAGATGGGCGGCGTGATCTTCCCGCCGCTGCCCGGCTTCTACCATCGGCCATCCTCGATGGAACAGATGGTCGACCATACGCTGGGACGCGTGCTTGACCTGTTTGGCCTGGCGCACCAGCTCACGCCGGAATGGCAAGGAATGAAACCAGCATCGGACTAAGCGGCAGCACAACGACGCATACCAAAAAACAAAACGCGCCGCGGGAAAACCTGCGGCGCGTTTTTTTGTTGCCAACGAACAGTGATCAGCCGCGGCCGATGTAAGGCATCTTGGTCGCCATCACCGTCATGAATTGCACGTTGGCATCCAGCGGCAGGCTATCCATGTAGAGAATCGCCTTCGCCACATGCTCGGCATCCATGGTCGGCTCCACCTTGGTCGAACCATCGGCCTGCAGCGTGCCCTTCTTCATCAGCGTGGTCATGTCGGTCGAGGCGTTGCCGATGTCGATCTGGCCGCAGGCGATGTCGTATTGGCGGCCATCCAGCGAGGTGGCCTTGGTCAGGCCGGTGATGGCGTGCTTGGTCGCGGTGTACGACGCCGAGAACGGACGCGGCGCGTGCGCCGAGATCGAGCCGTTGTTGATGATGCGGCCACCGCGCGGCGATTGCGCCTTCATGATGCGGAAAGCTTCCTGCGTACACAGGAAGACGCCGGTCAGGTTGATGTCCACCGCCGACTTCCACTGTTCCACGGTCAGTTCTTCCAGCGACACCGGCGGCGCAAAGATGCCGGCGTTGTTGAACACCATGTCGATGCGGCCGAAACGCTCCTTCGCCTTGGCGAACAGGTTCTTCACCGAAGCCGGGTCGGTCACGTCGGCGGCCACCACCAGCGCGTTGGCGCCATGCTCGCCGGCCAGCTTCACGGTCTCTTCCAGCGCATCCTGGCGGCGGCCGGCCAGGGCCACGCCATAGCCGTCGCGCAGCAGCGCCAGGGTGATCTGCCGGCCGATGCCGGAGCCCGCGCCGGTTACCAGCGCAATTCGTTTCGGTGCTGCCATCGTGTCTACTCCTGTCTGATCTTCTTGGTGGATGATGTGCAATGATGTACGCCAAGCGCGGCCGTAAAAAAAGCCGCCCGTTATGCACAGGCGGCCTTCACTATAGCAAACGCAATGGGCGGCTTCGATGAGAGATTTTCAATCCTCGCGCCAATCTTCATGCATCGGCCGATGCCGGCCGCTTACACCGTAGCCGACCACGGCTTGCCGATATCGATGCCCAGCGTGCGTGCCGCCTCTTCCAGCTTGGCGCGGTCGCCGCCGGTGATTTCCGCCAGCGTGCTGTAGGCAATCCAGCGCGCATCGATCTCGAAGAAATCGCGCAGGTTGACCCGCGTATCGCTGCGCCCAAAACCATCGGTGCCCAGCGTGACGTAGGTGCCCGGCACGAAGGCGCGGATGCTTTCAGGCAGTGTGCGGATGTAATCGCTCACCGCGATCACCGGCGCATCGCTGCCTTGCAGTTGCTGCGTCACATACGGTTGCGCATCGCCGCCGGCCAGACGCCGCTTGCGCTGCGCGGCCACGCCGTCACGCGCCAGCTCGGTGAAGCTGGTGACGCTCCACACCTCGGCGTCGATCTGCCAATGCTTGCTGAGCAGCTCGGCGGCGGCCACCACTTCCTTCAGGATGGGGCCGGCCCCCAGCAAGCGCGCCTGCGGCTTCGCCTTCTTGCCCAGGCAATACATGCCGCGCAGGATGCCTTGCTCGACGCCGGCCGGCATGCTCGGCTGCGCCTCGTTTTCATTGGTCACGGTGACGTAGTAGAACACGTCGTCATTGCGCTCCAGCATGCGGCGCATGCCGTCATCGATGATCACCGCCAGCTCATACGCATAGGCCGGATCGTAAGACACGCAATTCGGGATCGACGCCGCCACCACATGGCTGCTGCCGTCCTGGTGCTGCAGGCCTTCACCGCCCAGCGTGGTGCGTCCCGACGTGGCGCCGATCAGGAAACCGCGCGCACGCTGGTCGGCCGCGGCCCAGATCAGGTCGCCGATGCGCTGAAAGCCGAACATCGAGTAATAGATGTAGAACGGCAGCATGGGCGTACCGTGCACGGAGTAGGCGGTCGCGGCCGCAGTCCATGAAGAGATCGCACCCGCTTCGGTAATGCCTTCCTCCAGGATCTGGCCGTCCTTGGCTTCACGGTAGTAGAGGATGGAACCGATGTCTTCCGGCTCGTACAACTGGCCCTGGGAAGAATAGATGCCGACCTGGCGGAACAGGTTGGCCATACCGAAGGTGCGCGCCTCATCGGCCACGATCGGCACCACGTACTGGCCGAAGTCCTTGTCCTTCAACAGGTTGCCCAACTGGCGCACCAGCGCCATGGTCGACGACATTTCCTTGCCGTCGGCCTCCAGCGCGAACTTGCTGTGCGACGCCATCGGCGGCACCGTGCGCTTGGCATCGCCGGCCTTGCGGCGTGGCATGTAACCGCCCAGCGCCGCGCGGCGCGCGTGCAGGTGCTTCATCTCGGCGCTATCGTCGGCCGGCTTGTAGAAGGCCAGCGAGCGGCATTGCTCGTCCGACAGCGGCAGCTTGAAGCGGTCGCGGAATTGCAGCAGGCTTTCTTCATCCAGCTTCTTTTGCTGGTGGGTGGTCATCTTGCCTTCGCCGGCCGCGCCCATGCCGTAACCCTTCTTGGTCTGCGCCAGGATCACGGTCGGCTGGCCGCGATGGTCGGCTGCCGCCTGGTAGGCCGAGAAGATCTTCTTCATGTCGTGGCCACCGCGACGCAGGCGGTTGATCTCCTCATCGGTCAGCGTCGCGCCGATCGCCTTGGTGCCGGGCGTCTGGCCGAAGAAGTGTTCGCGGTTGAAGGCGCCGTCGTTGGCGGCGAAGGTCTGCAACTGGCCATCGACGGTGCGGTTGAGCGCATCGACCAGCTCGCCGTCCTTGTCGCGGGCAAACAGCGCATCCCAGTCCGAGCCCCACAACAGCTTGACCACATTCCAGCCGGCGCCGGCGAACAAGGTCTCCAGCTCATCGACGATGTGCCCGTTGCCGCGCACCGGACCGTCCAGGCGCTGCAGGTTGCAGTTGACCACGAAGATCAGGTTATCCAGCTTCTCGCGCGACGCCAGCGAGAGCGCCGCCAGGGATTCCGGCTCGTCCATCTCGCCGTCGCCGAACACGCCCCATACCTTGCGATTCTGGTCCTGCAGCAAGCCGCGATTCTCCATGTAGCGCAGGAAGCGCGCCTGGTAGATCGCGTTGATCGGGCCGATGCCCATCGAGCCGGTGGGGAACTGCCAGAAGTTCGGCATCAGCCAGGGATGCGGATAGGACGACAGGCCCTGCTTGCCGGCACGCTTGGCTTCTATTTCGCGGCGGTAGTAACCAAGGTCTTCTTCGGAGAGCGCACCTTCCAGGAACGCGCGCGCATAGATGCCCGGCGCCGAGTGCGGCTGGAAATAAACGATGTCACCGGCGAACTTGTCGTCGCGTGCGCGGAAGAAATGGTTGAAGCCGACTTCGAACAGGTCGGCCGCCGATGCAAAGCTGGCGATGTGGCCGCCCAGCTCGCCATAAGACCGGTTGGCGCGCACCACCATGGCCAGCGCGTTCCAGCGCATGATGCTGGCGATGCGCTCTTCAATGGCCTGCGCGTCGGAACCGCCGGGGAAAGGCGGTTCCTGTTCAGGACGAATGGTGTTGAGGTAAGGAGTATTGCGCGCATCGCGCCAGTTGATGCCGTATTGCTGGGCTGCGGCCGACATCCGCGAGAGCAGGAAGCGCGCCCGTTCCGGGCCGGCTTCGGCCAGCACGCTTTGCAGCGCCTCCAGCCATTCCTGGGTTTCCTGGGCATCGATATCAATATCGCGGGCAATACCATTGGCTGACGACATCTCCACTTCCTGATCTCCTGTTGCAACGCAGGCCAAGGGCCGTAACCTATCGCACAATCCAGACGCTCCACGCGGGAAGCGCCGGCATGCTGCAATGAGTTCTATGCAAAGAGCCAAAAAGCCGGTAAAACACAGGCCGCACCCTTGGTCTCCTCACACCGGACGCCTTGTTCAGCGTTTTTATTGGTAATTGGTCTACGATACGCCTGATGCACCGGCATGAGTCACTTAAAATGGGAAGTTGTCATACAATATTCAGCACCACGTGCTAAAAAATTGAAACTTACAGAATTAAATTTCGATAATGGAACTAGATACCACCGATTTGCGAATCCTGAACATCCTCCAGGAGAACAGCTCGATCAGCAATCTGGAACTCGCCAGCCGCATCAACCTTTCCCCCTCGCCGACCCTGGCACGCGTCAAGCGCCTGGAGACGGAGGGCATCATCTCGCGCTACGTGGCGCTGGCCGATCCGCACCTGCTGGGGTTGAAGGTCAACGTGTTCGTCAAGGTGATCCTGGAACGCCAGGGCGCCGAAGCGCTGGCCCAGTTTGAAAGCGCGGTGAGTGCTTTCGATGAAGTCATGGAAGTGTATCTGATGACCGGCGACGAGGATTACCTGCTGCGTATCGTCGTGCCCGACCTGCTGACGCTGGAGCACTTCATCGTCGACCACCTGACCAAGATACCCGGCATCAAGAACATCCGCTCCAGCTTCGCGCTCAAGCAGATCAAGTACAAGACCGCGCTGCCCACACCCAAGATCAAAACCAAGCGCTGAACGGTACCGCATCAAAAAGATACAGACAAACAAAAGGGCCTTGCGGCCCTTTTGTTTTCGTCATGCACAACCATTCAATTGCCAACAGGCGGCTTTCTCCACTGTGCCGCCGGACGCATCCAGTCGCCCGGATGCGCCTTGCCCGACACCGGCGCACCATCGGCATCCTGCCCTTGAGGCTGGCACCAGCGCCGATAGAACTCGGCAATACAGCGCGCATACCGTTCGGCATCCACCGGCTTGGGCATGTATTCGGTAGCGCCGGCCGCCAGTGCTGCATCTTCTCCCTCCATATCGTACGAAGGGAAAGCCACCACCGGAACGCCGGCCAAATCCGGATCGGCACGCAATTCCCGCAACACTTCCAGGCCATCGGCGCCGTCCAGGTCGGACTCCAGCAGGATCAGCGAAGGCAGCGGACTGTCACTGGTGCGGCGGCGCTGCTGCAACAGGCAACGACGGGCCGTCGCCGCGTCGGAATACACATGGAAGGAACAGCGCAGATTGCCCTTCCAGAGCGCGAAGCGGACCAGATCGGCCGCTTCGGGACTGGAATCGATCATGACAATACTAGGGAAATCCATACACCGTACATCCTGTAAAACTCGAAGAAACTGCCGGCTTTGGCCGACCTTGATGTTTTACAGGAGTCAACACGCCAACGGCATCGGAAATTTCCTGAGCGACAAGATTCCACGCTTTCGGGGATCCCGCCCACAGTCCCGGTTTTCAAGGCACAAACTCAGGCCCTCCCCCTTGCCGCAGCAGCCGACACGATGTTATTGCGCCACACGAACAGGGCGCATCCAAGTATTTTTAGTACGGGAGGTAGCGGCAATATCTGCCACTCATGCAGGATAATGGCGACGCTTGCATCGATGCATTGTCACGGCACCTGTTTCGTTCCCCAATGACGGCCACATGGACCCAGACCATAAAGAATCAGCCAACGATCACGAGAGCATCTTCGGCCTGTTCCTCATTTTCCTTCGTCTTGGCCTCACCTCGTTTGGCGGCCCGATTGCCCATCTCAGCTACTTCCACAATGAATTCGTCACCAAAAGGCGATTTCTCTCCGAGCGAAGTTACGCGGACCTGGTCGCTTTATGCCAATTCCTTCCCGGCCCTGCAAGCAGCCAGGTCGGAATTGCCATTGGACTCCTCCGACACGGCTATCTTGGCGCAGTAGCATCGTGGGCAGGCTTTACCTTGCCCTCTGCCATTGCATTGATACTTTTTGCCCTCGGCATTTCCCATTTCGGGACACTCATTCCCCCGGAAGCATTACATGGCTTGAAGGTCGTTGCCGTGGCGGTAGTTGCCCAGGCCGTGTGGGGCATGGCGCGCAATCTATGCACCGATGCCGCGCGCATCTCAATCATGGCTGTTGCGGCATGTATCGCCCTGCTCCTGCCCAACACATTCGGCCAGTTGACCGTCATCGCAGCGGCCGGACTGGTAGGGATGCTGACGTTCAAGCCTGATACTGCTCACCCCCATGAGCCCTTGCCTCTGCGCATAAGCCGCCGGGCAGGCTGCCGCCTGCTGCTGCTCTTTGCCTGCCTGCTCTTCGGCCTTCCCATATTGGCGGCTTCATTCCCGCATGGCGCCATTGCCGACATCAGTTCATTTTTCCGCGTAGGCTCGCTGGTTTTCGGTGGTGGCCATGTTGTTCTCCCATTGCTCCAATCCGAAGTGGTGCCGTCAGGGCTGGTCGATAACGATACATTCCTGGCCGGTTATGGCGCAGCCCAGGCCATCCCCGGCCCGTTGTTCACATTTGTCGCCTTCCTGGGCGCATCCATGAACACATCCCCATCCGGATGGTCCGGCGGCTTGATTTGCCTGCTGGCGATATTTGCCCCGTCGTTCCTTCTTGTGGCCGGCGCCATTCCTTTCTGGGACAGCCTGCGCAAGGACGCTCGCATGCAAGGCGCTCTTGCCGGAGTCAATGCAAGCGTAGTCGGCCTGTTGCTGGCCGCGCTCTACCAGCCAGTATGGACCAGCGCCATTCACCAGCCGGTTGATTTTGCCATGGCGCTATTGGCATTGATTGCACTGATGTTCTGGAAATTTCCACCGTGGCTGGTAGTACTTTTATTCGGTGCGGCAGGCGGTGCCGCCAGCATCCTGGGCAACGGTTGATTGGAAGTTGCGGGAAAACGGGCATTCCACATTCTCGCCTTGACGAAAGCAGAAAACGCGCCGAGCATCAATAAGCGCCGCGACTCATCCGACATCCGAATACTGGCGATCGACAACACGGAATTCTGACGACGCTTGCATACAACCATCTTGACTACCTGAAAGGAAAATCAAAATGATGCTCGAGTGGAATGACTATCAAAAAGAATTGATGGCCCGTATCGGCGAAATTGGAAAACTCAGTCCCGACACCCTGCGCGGGTATCAGGCACTCTCCACCGCAGGCCAGAAGACGGGAAAACTTGATGCCAAGACCCGCGAACTGATTGCACTGGCAGTGGCAGTCACCCGCCAGTGCGATGGCTGCATCACGGTGCATACCGACGCCGCAGCCAAGCATGGCGCCACCGTCGAGGAAATTGCCGAGGCCCTGGGCGTTGCGATCGCAGTCAATGCGGGTGCCGCGATGGTGTATTCGGCGCGGGTCATGGATGCCTTTTCAGTCAAGCATCCTTGATCCGGCACTCCCCTCGCATGAGACGGGAGGGTGGCTTGGTTCAATCATCATCGACTGCTGGAGTCCATTGCCTGCATCCCTCCGGTAGAAGCTGAAGCAAACTACTACAGCCAATTTCACCTCGAGCCCCACCAATTCCAAATCCTCTGCCCCAGACCGAGTTGGTTCGCCCCGCCCGGCCCGCGTCCATGTGCGGCGTCCACGTAATCCCAGACCGCAAGCCCGGCATCCACGAGATCAGGCCGATCTGGTTGGCCAAGCGCACGGAATTCGAAAATCGGCCGATTCCTGTTGGGTGTTGCGATATTACCGACCCCGTGTGCCGTCATCAATGCTCCGGTGCCAGCTACCGCAGCGCCTGTGGCCGCGGCTCCTTCGACAGGTGCATAGCTAGCGATAGTGCCGGCGACCACCAGCGCGGCGCCGGCTACCGCTTCCAGCGCCGAACCGATCTGTACGTCGTAGCTGCCCGCATCCATGCGCGCACCGTAGCTGCCCAGCGATTCGAGATCGTCGGCTTCGGCGCGTCCTGGATACCGCGTGCGATAGTCAGCGGCTGTGAGGCGATCGGTGCCGGTTGCCAAGCCCTGGAACCAGTCGCCCATGCGCAAGCGTCCTCCGAAGTTGCCTGCGCCGGGCGCCGACCCGGCCCGGAATACCGACGTTTGACCGTTGACGTGCGCGGGCGCGTGCGGGCTTGTTATGATCATCTGCCGGGCAATGTGCATCAATTCCTGCCGCCAGGCCGCTGCATTCGTGGCGATGGCGTGTACCTGGTTCGGCGGCAATTGCCGCAGCACGGTGGCAAAGTCGGTGCGCGCCATCAGGCCGCCCGCAAAACCCTTGGGATACGGGGCATTGGTATTCCACGAATTGACAGGAACCTCGACAATCATGCCGATCACGGCAGCCATGTTATTGATGTTCTCAGCAGCTCCAAGCCCCAGTGCTGCACGTATGTTGGGCAGGCGTGCCGTAACTTGTGCACGGATGCCAACGTGTTCTTCGCCGCCTTGATTGATGTAAGCGACGGCGGGGGCCGCACCGGGTACGTTTACGGCGGCCATGGCGGCCCCCGACCGGATCTCCCGCAGCGCATCGAGACTGAGACCCGCGCTGGCCTGGATTTGCGCATAGTGAGGGGCGCCCGCACTGACTATTTCGATGTCGGGGGAGGCGTTGCCGCTGTAAAAGCTGGCAGGTTGGATACCGTTGGCATTGTCGATACGCTGCCAGAGGGCGGCCAGGGTACGCAATCGGCCTTCCGCTTTCGACCGGCCACCCGCTGCGAGATCGTCAATCGGCTCGGTCCGCATTTCAAGGTCGAACGAACCGTTGAGGTCATCGACCGACACATCCCAGCCGGAACCGCTCCACAACACCATGCCCTTGCTCAGCACCGGTGGCGGGGCCACGCCCGGCCGCGGTCTGACGGCCACTGTGCCAAGTTCGACCTCATACCCAATGGCGCGTTGAGCCACGGGCATGGCCGATGGCGCAAGCAAATTCATTTGCGCTATGTTCTCGTCTGCACCTTCATCTGTACGCTGCGCGACTGCCTTGGCTCCCATTACATCGGCCTCATGCTCCAACCCCGCATCATCGTTGACCGGTACGCCACTCTGCATCTGTATCGTCGGCTTCACTCGTCCTTGCGCCTGTTGCACCACATGCCAGGCTTCGTGAGGCAAATGTCGCTCCTGGCCTGGCGCGAGATGAATGTCGCTGCCTTGCGCATACGCATGTGCGTTCAACTGTGCCGGTTGCGGCGAGTTGTAATGCACCCTCACATGATCCATGCCCATTCCCGACAGATTTTCAATGCCCGATTTCAAGTTGTCCGGCAGGCCTGTGTTATTGGGATGGAGAACTTCCTGTTTGGCCAACTGTGTCGGTGCTGAGGGCAGGAAATTTCCTTGCTGCGACTTATCTTCCGCGATGCCAGCACGTTGCGGAATTTCGAATTTTCCTTGCAGAATTTCTTCATCCGATACGCGCTGGGAGGTCTCAGACTCTTCCTGCTCCGGATCCTCAAATTTCATCTTCTGCGACGTCGTACGCGCTGCTGTGTCGCTCTCCATCAACTGCTTCAGCGTTCGCATACCATCATGCCGCGGACTTGCATCCATCATTGCTTTCCGCTGAACGTCGGCAGCCGCAGAGGCGCGATTATCGATAAACGATGATATTGCCGCATTCGATTGTGCAGATTTTTTGCCGGCAAATTCAGCTTGTCGCTGTTTCATCGGTTGCCGAATAACAGATTGATAAACCATTTCCCCCGCCCAAGAAAAATAGTTGCAAACCCTCGATCAATTGCCCATTCATCAACTACGCCGTCCAACATCGCTTGGCACACATGCAAGGGCATGCCCGATTTTTTGTGTAAACGAGGTTTCGTTCTTTCGTTCAATTCATAGAGATTCGTTCACCGAACTGAATAGTAATCCCGGTTAGTGCAGCTTTCCAATGTTGGATTGGCAAAGTCCACTTTATATTGATATGAGCAAGGGAAAGAAGAGTATTACCAGTGCCTCACGCTGATCATTGCAGCGTTTCTCGTGCTTCGCAGACGCATGCGGCGAAATACACAGAGGCCAGCGCAAGCCCGACAGCGCGGTGCTCCTGTGCATTGTTATACGGCGCATGATCCCGCAGGATCGCAACCTGAGCACGTCCGATACCGCGTTACCCATATATAATCACGGACGCCCAAACATTGTCTTGAGCGGCTGACAGCAAGTTTCCATGACTGACCAGCCGTTTACACAGCAATGGCATCGGAGCGTAAAGGAAACTTGCCTCTTCCATGCCAGAAGGACCATAGCCGCGCTTGACGCGGCTATGGCCGTGCAAGAGCAGCATGTTGCTGGTCGCTGGAGAAAACATGAACAACCGCCTGAAAAAAAGACTGATTTACCGCCGTCACCGAATTGGACAATTAATTGCTGCGATCGAGTCGCTTCTGGATTTGGAGCAGTCGCTTCAGGAAGCCAAGAAAGCAGACTAAAGCTCTGGGTAGAAACAAAAAACGGCCTTGCAAGGGCCGTTTTTGCATTCAATGCCTGATGTCAATTCGGCAAGGTCGCCAAGGCGCTGAGGAGTATCCATGCCCACTTCAAGACGGTCACGCACACTTCGCCGATCCAGTACATCAAATCGACCCGGTTGCATCAGGCACGGCTGCTGATGATTCGCGACGGGCTGACTGCGGCGTCCGCTTCGGCACGCGTCGGCTATGAAAGCCCCTCGCAATTCAGCCGCGAATTCAAGCGTTTCTTCGGTCGCAGTCCGATCGAGGAGGTGCGCGATATGAGAGCCTCATTCGCACTATCGCCAGCGGCACAAATCTCGCAGTTTTCTCTAGCGCACTGAATTTTTCGGCGCCTCTACACCGCCTGGACGGTTGAGCAAGCGTTGATTCAAGCCTTCGGCCACCCAAAAGAAAAGGGCTGCGACGCATCGCAGCCCTTTTTCTGTTCCAGTCCGTTCAGCGGGCAGAACTGAGCGTGCCCGCCACCTTGCTGTGGCGCTGGTCGAGGCTGAACGCGCCGCCACCGAAAGCCACGACTTGCAGCAAACCGCCGGCCATGGCCAGGTTCTTCAAGAAATGGAACAACTGGTTCTGATCGGCCAGCGCGTTGTGGAAGATCAGGGCCGAAGCCACCGAGAACAACGCCAGGATGACTGCAACCAGGCGAGTACGATAGCCCAGCGCCAGAAGCGCGCCGCCAACCAATTCGGTCGCCAGTGCAGCGGCGAAGACCAGGATGGGCAACGGCAGCCCCACCGAGGCAATGTAGCCGATGGTGCCGGCAGGGGCCATCAGCTTACCAAAGGCGCTGACCAGGAAAATACTGGAAATCAGCAAGCGGCCGATCAAAGGCAGTACCGAGACTGAAGCGGGAGTGGATGTGGTGGTCATGATGAAGTCCTTTCAAAAATGTCGACAATAAAAAAGTTGATGCAAACAAGGGGCTCGGTGTTGGCGCGCCTTCAGCGCACTCGGCCGCGGGCGCGGAGTTGCTCGCCGAGCCGAGCAATTTCTTGTTCGCCGCGCTGCAATGCAGCGCGGCTGGTGTGGACGGAATAGTGTCCCAGCACCAATGGGTGGGGATGCAGAACCGCCGTGCCGAGGATGAATTCCGTTGCACCTTCTGCAACGACCTCAATCCCGGCACTGCTCTCATTGAGCACAGCGAGTTCGTTGGCGATACGCGCGCCAGCCAGGTGCAGCGCACCTTCGGAGACATGGAGCCAGCCGACGTGATGATCCGGCTCCGGCGCCAGTTGCCAACGTTCACCATCGCGCAGCCGGACATGCAGCAACAGCAGGTTTTCAGGGGCAACCACCTGACTTTGGGCACCGGCATGGCGACCAAGAATCAGGCGTGCCGGCCCTGATTGGGGAACGGCTTCGGGCGGCAGATACTGACTCTGCGCCGGCGCGTGTTCCAGTGCGGCCGGCAAGGCAACCCATAACTGGTACCCTCGAAAGCGTCCGATGCCGGCCGGAGAAGCGTCGTGCCAAACGCCTTGGCCCGCCCGCATCCATTCGACACTGCCCGCTTCCAGCACGCCCGAGGCCCCCGTTGTATCTTCGTAACGCAAGGAGCCCGACAGCAACACGGTCGTCGTAGCGATGCCCGAATGTGGATGCATCGGAAACATCGCGCCGCCTGTAGCCTGGAAGTCGAAGTAGTCTAAAAACACGAAGGGCTTGACCTGGCGACCGACGTCTCCGGGACTGAATATCCTGGTCACAGGGCCATGACGATGGCCGGAAGTCCGCTGGACAACGTAACGCCGGGGGCCTTGAGCTGCGGTCAATGACCGCGTGGGGCGAGGTGATGGAGTAAGGATGGACATCGAAGTAGTTCCGTCTAATGGGTTAGACGGCACTTTAGAAACTAGACTTCCAACTGGGAAGCCTATATGTTTCGATGGATCCCATCCACAGGAGCGATAGATGCTCGACGGCGTATCCCTAGATCAATTACGGACCTTCATAGCAGCGGCAGAAGAAGGCAGTTTTTCGGCAGCGGGACGCAAGCTGCGCCGGGCCCAATCCGTGGTGAGCCAGACCATGGCCAACCTCGAGGCACAGTTGCGCGTGCCTCTGTTCGATCGCAGCGCGCGCTACCCGGTGTTGACCGACGAGGGCAAAGCACTGCTGGGGGAAGCCAAGACCGTGGTCAATGGCATGGATGCCTTCAAGGCGAGAGCACGCACTTTGTCCGAGGGCTTGGAACCAGAGCTATCGGTGGCCGTTGATGTGATGTATCCGATGGCGTCATTGACGGACGCCGTCGGCGCCTTTCGCCAGGCTTTTCCGACGACGCCGCTGCGCATGTATGTCGAGGCACTTGGCGCGGTTGTCCAACCTGTGCTGGATGGCGCTTGCCGCATCGGAGTGATTGGTTCGATGCCCGTGGTTCCCGATGGGCTGGACGCAGAGAAGCTACCAGAAGTACCTATGATCACCGTCGTCGCCCCAGCCCATCCGCTGGCACAAACCCAAGGCATCTTGCGCAGCAAAGAACTCGAACAGCATGTGCAATTGGTGCTGACCGACCGCACCACACTGACTGCCGGCAGCAATTTCGGCGTGTTCTCTCCGTTGATCTGGCGCCTTGCCGACCTCGGTGCGAAGCATGCCTTCCTCAAAGCCGGTTTTGGCTGGGGACATATGCCGCTGGCAATGGTGGAACCAGACCTGGAAGCTGGGCGATTGGTTCGCATCCATCTGGAAATCCATCACCCGACGACACCAGGCATCGCCATGTATGCCGTCTACCGCAAAGATGCGCCGCCCGGGCCGGCCGGACGCTGGTTCATCGATCGGCTGCAACAGTTCATGTCCAATGCGGCGGCATGACCCTGTTCCCGAGAGCCCTCATGGCTCCGGCGCCCTTTCTTGACATCGGTTTCGCCGATGGATTCCATCGAAACAAACAGGCTTCCACTATAGGTCAATGGCTCCTAATCTTCGTTACATGCAACTCGCCGAGTTGCCCAAACCAGGAGCCTCTCATGACCAAGGTACTCGTTCTCTACTATTCCTCCTACGGCCACATCGAGCAAATGGCCGAAGCCATTGCCGAAGGCGCCCGCAGCACCGGCGCCCAGGTCGATATCAGGCGCGTGCCCGAAACCGTGCCGACGGAAATCGCGAAGAACGCGCACTTCAAGCTTGACCAGGCGGCACCTGTCGCGATAGTGGCTGACCTGGAGCACTACGACGCCATCATCGTCGGCACCGGCACACGCTTTGGCCGCATGTCTTCCCAGATGGCAGCCTTCCTCGACCAGGCCGGCGGCCTGTGGGCACGTGGCGCACTCAACGGCAAAGTCGGCGCCGCCTTCAGCTCGTCGGCCACCCAGCATGGCGGCCAAGAGACCACCCTGTTCTCGATCATCACCAACCTGCTGCACTTTGGCATGACCATTGTCGGCCTGCCGTACAGCCACCAAGGCCAAATGAGCGTCGACGAGATTGTGGGAGGCGCGCCTTACGGTGCAACTACCGTGGCCGGAGGCGACGGTTCACGCCAGCCATCGGCGATCGACCTGGCTGGCGCGCGCCACCAAGGCGAACTGGTCGCCAAGACAGCCGCCAAGCTGTTCAGCTAAGGCCCCACGCCGCATCCAGGCGGCCTGGCATCCATTCAATACCATCATCCCGGGCTTGCGGCCCGGGCGGGGCGCACTCGTCCCTTTTCCGGAGAACAACATGAGCATCAAGGATTTCACCGACAAGGTTGTGCTGGTTACGGGAGCCGGCTCCGGTATCGGCCGCGAAGCCGCACGCATCTTTGCCGATCAGGGCGCCTTGGTTTACCTGGCGGACGTCGGCGCTCACGGCTTGGCAGAAACCAAGGATCTGATTGCCGAGCTCGGTGGCAAGGTGCAGGCGGCACGGGTCGATGTATCCGTCGAAAGCGAGGTTGCCGCACTGGTCAAGCGAATTGCCAAGGAAGCTGGCCGCCTGGATGTCGCGTTCAACAATGCCGGCGTCTCCGGCCAGGCTCACCGGATCGAGGACTACCCGACGGCCGACTTCGACCGTGTGATCGCGATCAATCTGCGCAGCGTGTTTCTGGGTATGAAGCATGAGCTGCCCCTGCTCAAGCGCAGCGGGGGTGGCGCAATCGTCAACACCGCCTCGGTCGCGGCGCTGACCGGACCAGGCGGCATGAGCGCCTATGCAGCATCCAAGCACGGCGTGCACGGACTGACCAGGGTGGCGGCGATGGAGAACGCAGCTCATGGCGTGCGCGTCAATGCGCTGGCTCCCGGCTGGACCGAGACGCCCATGGTCGTTACGGCCAGCGCCCAGAACCCCGGCTTTGCCCAACTGGCAACCACCGCCATCCCCGCCAAGCGCGGCGCGCATCCCAACGAGATTGCCGCAGCGGCCGTCTGGCTAGCCTCCGATGCCGCCAGCTATGTGATGGGCCAGATGTTGGTCGTTGACGGCGGCATGACAATCGGCGGCTTCGAACTCTGAACTTCTGCACCCACTATCCAAGGAAAAATCCATGTCTCAAGCCAATGCCAGCGAGGCCGCCAAGGCCGTCATCCGCCGCAACACCGAGGAAGTACAAAGCGGCGGCAACTGGGCGCTGTTCGACGAACTGTTCGACGACGGTTTCCTCGACCACACGCCGCAACCGAACTGCACCCCGGACAAGGCCGGCGCCTTGGGCCTGTACCGCAAGCTGCGCGAGGCCTTCCCGGATTTCCACGCCGCCATCCATTGGCAACGCGCCGATGGTGATGTAGTGACCACCTATAAAACCTACTACGGCACGCATCGGGGCGACTTCCTGGGCCTTGCGCCCACGGGCCGGGCCATCCATTTCGAAACGGTGGATGCCATGCGCGTACAAAACGGCAAGATCACCGAACACTGGGGGGTGGCCAATCTGTACTCGGTACTTCAACAACTAGGCGCACTGCCGCGCTAAGGAGCAAGCCATGAATACCAATATCCTGCAAGGCAAGGTCGTTGTCGTCACCGGCGCGGCCAGCGGCATCGGCCGGGCCATCGCCATCAATGCCGCCAAGCATGGCGCCAAGGCGGTCATCGTTTCCGATATCAACGAAACGCCGCGCGAAGGCGGCACACCCACCGCTCACGAGATCGAGGCATTCGATGTGCCGGTCCGTTTCCACAAGACCGACGTCAGCCAGCGCGAACAAGTCGATGCGCTGGTCGAGGCTGCGGCGAAATTCGGCGGCGTCGATGTGATGGTCGCAAACGCCGGCATTACGCTCCGTGCCGACGGCGCAGATGTGAACGAAGACGATTTTCATCGCCTGATGTCGGTCAATCTTGACGGGACGCTGTTCAGCGCCCAAGCCGCCGCGCGCCAGATGAAGGCGCGCGGCAAGGCCGGCAGCATTGTGCTGATGGCCAGCATGGGCGGCTTGTCGGGCGCCGGCATGACCGTGGCCTATTCCACCAGCAAGGGTGGCGTGGTGCTGATGGCCAAGGCCATGGCCGATGCGCTGGGGCCGGACGGTATCCGCGTCAATGCGGTGGCGCCCGGCACCATCGACACCCACTTGCTGCGCACCAGCCCCGGCATCGCCGAGGCGGCAGAGGGCTTTCGCCAGCGCACGCCCCTGCGCCGCCTGGGCCGTCCCGAAGAAATTGGCGATGCCGTAGCCTGGCTGGGCTCGGACCTGTCCAGCTATGTGACGGGCATTGCCTTGCTAGTCGACGGCGGCCTGCTGTCCGTCATCTGAAACCTCCTCCTATTTCAAGGCTACTCATCATGAACACTACCATCCGCTTCCATCAGTACGGTACTCCTTCCGTCCTCCAGATCGAAGACGATCCCATTGGCGCACCCGGCGCCGGCGAAGTACGCCTGCGCCATGAAGCCATCGGCGTCAATTTCATCGACACGCTGTTCCGGCAAGGTACGTACCCGGTGCCGCTGCCTTCAGTGCCTGGCGTCGAGGGAGTCGGCATTGTCGAGGCATTGGGCGCCGGCGTTGCCGGCATCACGGCAGACCAGCGCATGGCCTACTACCTGGCGCCGGGCAGCTACACCCAGCAGCGCCTGATTGCGGCCGAGCATCTGGTTCCGGTGCCGGACGACCTATCCGCCGAACTGGTGGCTGCCTTGCTGACCAAGGGCCTGACCGCCTGGGCCGGACTGAACGGCTACCACCAGCTCCAGGCCGGGCAAACCGTGCTGGTCCAAGGCGCCTCCAGCAGCGTGGGCAATCTGCTGGCACGCTGGGCCAAGGCGCGCGGCGCCACCGTGATCGGCACAGCAGGATCGCCAGAGAAGCGCGCTGCCCTGGCCCCCGCGATCGACCATGTATTGCCGTCGGACGCGCCTGATCTGGCGGCCCAGTTGAAGCGCCTCTCGCCGCAGGGCATCGATGTGGCCTACGAATTCGTTGGCAAGGCGACTTTCGCAGCCACGCTAGCCGCGGTGCGCGACGGCGGAACCATCGTCTCGATCGGCTCCGCCTCCGGCGCCCCGGAGTTCGACCAGGCCGAGATCGCGCGTCGCCAAATCCGGATGGTCGGCGGCCCGATGGTCAACCACTTGCAAGGACGTACCGGTGAAGCCACGGCCGCGGTGTTCGATGCCTACCGGCGCGGCCTGTTCGGTTCGGTCGCCGCCACGCGCTACGCGCTCAAAGATGCTGCCCAAGCCCACGCCGACATCGCCGGGCGCAACAAGGCAGGATCGCTGGTGCTGATTCCGTGATACGGTGTGGCAAATCTCTCTGAACAAATAAAAAAATTGCGAAACAAAAAAAAGCGGCCCACATCACTGTGGGCCGCTTCGATATTGGTGCTGGCTGCAGGACTTGAACCCGCCACCCCCTGATTACAAGTCAGGTGCTCTACCAGATGAGCTAAGCCAGCAAAAACTTCAGCCGGCGATTATAGCCTACTTGATACGGGTAAGTACAGGGCGTCCGCCCTTTTTTGGTGGTTCCGGGTCATCATCGCCCGGCGCTTCGGTCACAGAGGCCTTTTTCTCGGGCTCGGAAACCGGGACGGAAGACAACATGGGGGCGCTCCCATCCTTCTCGCCTTCCTGTTCAGCCTCGACGGGTGCAGTGCCCAGGTTGGGCGCTTCGAAGGCCATGCCCTGGCCGTTTTCGCGGGCGTAGATGGCGATGACGTTCTCGACCGGGATCAGGATGTCCTTGGAAACGCCGCCAAAACGCGCACTGAAGCTGATGCTGTCATTTTCCATCTTCAGGCTGCTGGTGGCCTCGAAGCTGATGTTGAGGACGATTTCGCCGTTCTTGACGAATTGCATCGGCACACGCGTACGGCCGTCGACCACTACTGCGATGTGGGGCGTAAAGCCATTGTCGGTGCACCATTCGTAAATGGCGCGCAGCAGATAAGGCTTGGTTGAAACTTCAGGCATGACTGGGTGTGTAGTGCGATGCACTGGCATGGGGGCCTGCGCATCTGCCGGCATGGCCGGGGTGGAACTGCAAAACGGTTCGACTGCTGCTGCCGTCCCGGCTGGAAGCCGGAACGGACGGCATGTACGGCTTAACGGCGCATGACCTTTTCCGACGGGGTCAGCGCTTCGATGTAGGCCGGGCGCGAGAAAATGCGCTCGGCATACTTCATCAGCGGGGCTGCGGTCTTGGACAGCTCGATGCCATAATGATCCAGGCGCCACAGCAGCGGGGCCAGGGCCACGTCCAGCATGGAGAACTCGTCGCCCAGCATGTACTTGTTCTTCAGGAACAGGGGCGCCAGTTGAGTCAAGCGGTCGCGGATTTCGTTGCGAGCCTTCTCCTGGCTCTTCTCGGCAGCCTTGGACTTTTCGTTCTCCAGCGTGTGCACGTGGATGAACAGTTCCTTCTCGAAGTTGAACAGCATCAGGCGGGCGCGGGCGCGCATGAGCGGGTCGGCCGGCATCAGTTGCGGGTGCGGGAAACGCTCATCGATGTATTCGTTGATGATGTTCGACTCGTACAGCACCAGGTCGCGCTCGACCAGGATGGGAACCTGGCCGTAGGGGTTCATGACGGAAATGTCTTCCGGCTTGTTGAACAGGTCAACATCGCGGATTTCGAAATCCATGCCCTTTTCGAACAGGACAAGGCGGCAACGTTGCGAAAATGGGCAGGTCGTGCCCGAATAAAGAACCATCATTTTTGTAGAGCCCTAAAAACAAAAGGGGGGCGAGACGCATAACGCTCACCCCGATACGCAATTCCGCAAACTTCGCGGAGTCGAGATTTTACTTGACGTTCTTCCAGTAGGAAGCGTTCAGACGCCACGTCAGAACCAGGAAGACGCCCAGGAACAACAGTACCCAGACGCCAAGCCGTTTACGCGTATTCTGCGCAGGTTCGGCCATCCACTCGAGATAACCGACCAGATCGGCGACGGCGTTATCATATTCGATTGCGCTCATCTTGCCCGGTTTGATCTGCTCGAATCCCGCGAATTTGTGGATAGTCTTGCCTTCGTCGTGGGGATCTTTCTCCTCGACGTACTTGGCGCCCCTGATTCCTTGCAATTCCCACAACACATGCGGCATGCCGACATTAGGGAAAAGCATGTTGTTCCAGCCGGTGGGGCGGCTGTCATCCTTATAATAACTGCGCAGGTAGGTATAAATCCAGTCCGGACCCGATCCAAGTTCGGATGCCTTGGCCCGCGCGATCACCGAAAGGTCCGGTGGCGTGGCCCCAAACCAGGCTTTGGCGTCCTGCGGCTGCATCGAAATTTTCATCAGATCTCCGACTTTTTCCCCTGTAAACAAGAGGTTATTCTTGATCTGGTCTTCCGACAGGCCGATGTCGCGCAGGCGGTTGTAGCGCATCGATGATGCCGAATGGCAATTCAGGCAATAGTTGACGAACAGCTTGGCGCCATTTTGCAATGCGGAAACATCCTTGGTGCGATCCGGCGCGTGATCCAGTGCAAAGCCACCTTCGTTGGCGCAAGCGAACGCCGGCAACAGCACCAGCGTTGCGATCAGTCTCTTCAGCAATTTCATATTCTTGTCCTTTTGGCGGCTGGCTTAGTGCGGATGGTAGACGACACGGTCAGGCACCGGCTTGAAAGTGCCGGCGGCACTCCACCACGGCATCAGCAGGAAGAAGCCAAGGTAGATGAACGAGCAGACCTGCGAGATGACAGTACCGATGGCAGTCGGCGGCTGCACGCCCAGATAACCCAGCGCAATAAAGGCAACGCCAAAGACAAGATAAATATATTTATGCCAGTCCGGACGGTAACGGATGGACTTGACCTGCGACTGGTCCAGCCACGGCAAGCCGCCCAGGATCACCACCGACAGGCCCATCAATACCACGCCCCAGAACTTGGCATCGAACACCAGCATGCCGGCAATCACTGCCAGGCCGATCACGATGGCGGCGATCTTGAACGCGCCGGCCAGCCGCGACTTGAACACCAGCAGCGCGACATAGGCCGCCACACCGGCGATCAGCCAGCCCATGAAGTCGGCAGTCGTGGCGCGCAGGATCGAATAGAACGGTGTGAAGTACCACACCGGTGCGATGTGCGGCGGCGTCTTGAGCGAATCGGCCGGGATGAAGTTGTTGTACTCCAGGAAGTAGCCGCCCATTTCCGGCGCGAAGAACACTACCGCCGAGAACACGATCAGGAAGATCGACACGGCGAAGATGTCGTGCACCGAGTAGTACGGGTGGAACGGAACGCCATCCAGCGGCACGCCGTTTTCGTCGGTCTTTTCCTTGATCTCGACGCCGTCGGGGTTGTTCGAACCGACTTCGTGCAGCGCGATGATGTGCGCCACCACCAGGCCGATCAGCACCAGCGGAATGGCGATCACGTGAAACGAGAAGAAGCGGTTCAGGGTAGCGTCGGACACAACGTAGTCGCCGCGAATCCACAGCGACAGGTCAGGACCGATGAAGGGGATCGCGCCGAACAGGTTGACGATCACCTGCGCGCCCCAGTACGACATCTGGCCCCAGGGCAGCAGGTAGCCCATGAAGGCCTCGCCCATCAGGCACAGGAAGATCGCCACGCCGAACAGCCACACCAGCTCGCGCGGCTTGCGGTAGGAGCCGTAGAGCAGGCCGCGCACCATGTGCAGGTAGACCACGATGAAGAAGGCCGACGCGCCGGTCGAGTGCATGTAGCGCACCAGCCAGCCCCAGGGCACATCGCGCATGATGTACTCCACCGAGGCGAAGGCGAGGTTGGCATCCGGCTTGTAGTGCATCACCAGGAAGATGCCGGTGACGATCTGGATGACCAGTACCAGGAGCGCCAGCGAACCGAAGGCGTACCAGAAATTGAAGTTCTTGGGAGCGTAATACTCGGAAAGATGGGCTTTCCAGGTCGATGTCAATGGAAAGCGTGAGTCGATCCAGTTAAGCGCTTTGGCGGAGACCGGCGCATCGTCGGGCAATTTTTTTTCGTGGAATGCACCCATGGTCATGCCTCCCCTTTTTCGTCTTTGCCGATGACCAGCTTGTTATCGCCTTCGAACATGTAACGCGGCACCTGGAGGTTGTCTGGGGACGGTTTGTTCTTGTAGACGCGTCCGGCAAGATCGAACGTGGAACCGTGGCAGGGGCACAGGAAGCCGCCATGCCAGTCATCCGGCAACGAAGGTTGCGGGCCCGATTGGAAACGCGCGCTGGGGGAGCAGCCGAGGTGCGGGCAAATGCCGACCACGACCAGGAGATCCTTGCGAATGGAGCGCCATTCATTGAGCGCATAGGCAGGCGTCTCGGAGAAATCGGTGCGCTTGGACTGCGGATCGGCCACTTCGCCATCCACCTGCTTGAGCGACGCGACCATCTCGGGAGTACGCTTGAGAATCCAGACCGGCTTGCCGCGCCATTCCACGGTACGCATTTCACCGGGAGTCAAGGTAGAAATATCGACTTCAACCGGTGCGCCTGCAGCCTTGGCCCGTTCCGATGGCTGCAAGGTGGAGACGAAAGCTCCGGCAGTGGCTAAACCGGCTACACCGCCGGCCGCGCAAGTGGCAACAAGCAAACCTCGTCGACTTGCGTCGACCTGATTCTCATCCGTCATAAAGACCCCATCTCCATATGTAAGTTAGCGTGGACCTTCTAAGTGACCCTCATGCAACTTTTGATTATATATAAGCTGAATAGGGTTTTGAAGCTAACGGGCAGTTATGGTACCGACTGGTGCAAAAAACCATTTGACGCAGCGCAACCTGTTGTCAATATGCTCTTTTCGCTTCTTTTTTTGCGTCGCAGCACAAGATAATCGCCAATTTACTTTTCAGACGCGACGGGATATAACGCCTTATAGCCCTCACTTCATAAACAAATAGCAACCTTCCACAGGAGAAATCAACGATGAGCATGCTTAAGGAATTCCGCGCATTTGCGGTCAAAGGCAACGTTGTCGACCTCGCAGTCGGTGTCATCATCGGCGGCGCCTTCGGCAAAATCGTCGAATCCATGGTGCAAGACATCATCATGCCGATCGTCGGCAAAATCTTCGGCGGCCTCGATTTCGCCAGCTACTACATCCCGCTCAACGGCCAACCCTACGGCCTGTCGCTGGCCGAGGCCAAGAAGGCCGGCGCAGTATTCGCCTACGGCAATTTCGTCACCATCCTGATCAACTTCCTGATTCTGGCCTTCATCATCTTTCAGATGATTCGCGTCATCAACAAGGCACGCGACATGACCACCAAGCAAGAGGAAGCCGCACCGGCCGCGCCCGCAGAACCGTCGGAAGACGTCCTGCTGCTGCGCGAAATCCGCGATGCGCTGAAGAAGTAAGCCAGCATCTCTGCAATCAAAAAGCCCTGCACGGGCTTTTTGATTCAATACGCTGCCTCGAAAACCTGCCCTCCCCGATCAAACCGGGTTATCGATGTCGATAAACTGGTGCTCGATGCCGAAATGTTCCGCCGCGTGCGCACCCAGCGCCTGCACGCCATAGCGCTCGGTGGCATGATGGCCCGCTGCGATATAGATAGTGCCGGTCTCGCGCGCCAGATGCACGGTAGGCTCGGAAATCTCGCCGCTGATGTAAGCCGAAGCGCCGGCTGCGATCGCATCGGCCAACATGCCCTGCGCCGCCCCCGTGCACCATGCAATGTCGCCCAGCGCTTGCTGCGGGTCGCCGATCAGCAGCGGCATCCGCCCCAGTCGCTTTTCCACCAACGCGGCAAGATCGGCGGCAGTCTTCACTGAAGGCGAATTGCTGCGCCCGAGCCAGCCCAGGTCATCGTCGCCGAAACGGCCGCTGGCGGTGAAATCGAGCTGGCGCGCAAGTTGCGCATTGTTGCCCAATTGCGGATGCGCATCCAGCGGGAGATGGTAGGCGAACAGGTTGACATCGTTGGAGAGCAGCAGCTTCAGCCTGCGCTGCTTGGTGCCGATCACGCGCATATCTTCGCCACGCCAGAAATAACCGTGGTGGACCAGGATCGCGTCGGCCTTCAAATCGAGGGCGGCTTCGATCAGCGCCAGGCTCGCTGTCACGCCGCTGACGACCTTGGCGATCGTCTCCCGCCCTTCCACCTGCAGGCCGTTTGGGCAATAATCGCGGTATTGCCCGGCATTCAGCGTCTGGCCGAGATATTTCCCGAACTCGTCCCTGGTAATTTGCCGGCTCATTTTCATCCTCATCTGGTTTCTATATGCGACGTTTATGGTTGTTGTTTGCCCAAACCGTGACAATCGGTTTGGCAGTGTGGTTCATTGTAACGACCTTGAAGCCCAGCTGGATATCCGGCTCCTTCGGCTCCCGTGCGCGCCCCGCCCAATCCACCGTGCAAATGCAGGAGGCCGCTCCCGATGCGCCTGCGCCGGGTTCCTACCGCCACGCCGCGCAGCAAGCCATGCCGTCGGTAGTCAACATCTTCACCACCACGGAAGCACGCCCGCAGAAAAGCCCGTTCCAGAACGATCCCTTCTTCCGCAAGTTCTTCGGCGACCAGTTCGATGAACAGCAGCAGGACGACAAGCAATCGAGCCTGGGCTCGGGCGTGATCGTCAGCCCGCAAGGCTACATCCTGACCAACAACCACGTAGTGGAAGCCGCCGACCAGATCGAAGTGGCGCTGGCCGACGGCCGCAAGGCGACCGCCAAGGTGGTCGGCATCGACCCTGAAACCGACCTGGCGGTGATCAAGATCGAGCTGCCCAACCTGCCGGCAATCACGCTGGGCCATCCGGAGAGCAGCTCCGTGGGCGATGTGGTGCTGGCCATCGGCAACCCCTTCGGCGTGGGCCAGACCGTCACCATGGGCATCGTGTCGGCCCTGGGCCGCAACCATCTCGGCATCAACACCTTCGAGAACTTCATCCAGACCGACGCAGCCATCAACCCCGGCAACTCCGGCGGCGCGCTGGTGGATACCAACGGCAACCTGCTCGGCATCAACACCGCGATCTATTCGCGCACCGGCGGCAACCTGGGGATCGGCTTCGCCATCCCGATGTCGACCGCCAAGACCGTGATGGAAGCCATCATCAGCCACGGCCAGGTGGTGCGCGGCTGGATCGGCGTCGAACCGCAAGACATCACGCCTGAACTGGCCGAAAGCTTCGGCCTGGGCAAGAAGACCGGCGCCATCATCGCCGGCGTGCTGAAGGGTGGTCCGGCCGACCGCGCCGGCATGAAGCCGGGCGATATCCTGGTCAGCATCGAAGGCAAACCGGTCTCCGACACGACCGAGATGCTCAACGTGATCGCCCAGCTCACCCCCGGCCAGAACATTGCCATGACGGTGCTGCGCCGGGCGCAGGAAACCAAGCTCAACATCACCGTGGGCAAGCGCCCGCCGCCGCCCAAGACCGAAGACAGCGACGAAGAATAAGAAGGGCTAGAATGCCCGATGCCACGCGCCCCGACACCGGGGCGCGGCCATCGCCATCAGAAGGAGATCGAACAAGATGCACGTGCGCGACCTGACCCAGTTCCTGGCCGAACTTTCCGATAACAACAACCGCGCCTGGTTCGTGATGAACAAGCCGCGCTACGACATCCTGCGTGAGGAGTTCCTGGCGCTGACCACGCAACTGATCGCCGATATCGCCAAGTTCGATCCTGCCATTGCGGGCTGCAATCCCAAGAAGGCATTGTTTCGCATCAACCGCGACATGCGCTTCTCGCACGACAAGAGCCCGTACAAGACGCACTTCTCCGCAGCCATCACCGCCAGCGGCCTGAAAAAGCCCAGCCAGGGCGGCGGCC
Source organism: Herbaspirillum chlorophenolicum (assembly GCF_001189955.1). Lineage (GTDB taxonomy): Bacteria > Pseudomonadota > Gammaproteobacteria > Burkholderiales > Burkholderiaceae_D > Herbaspirillum > Herbaspirillum chlorophenolicum. The sequence continues at coordinate 104,533 of NZ_LFLT01000003.1, forward strand.
CGGCCTATTACTTCCACATTGACGCAGACGGCAAGCTGCTCATCGCAGGCGGCGAATACATGCCTCCATCGGATCGCTTGCGCGCCATCCGCAACCAGGTCATCAGCGATGCACCGGGTTTCAACAAGATGCGCAAGAATAAGAAACTGGTGGAGACCTACGGCGACCTGCAAGAAGAAGGCAAGCTGGTGCGCCCGCCGAAGGGCTTCGATCCGGACAGCCCCAATATCGAATATGTGAAGCTGAAGAGCTTCATTGTGTGGACCGAAACCAGCATCAAGAAGAAGGTACCGGCCGACCTGAAAAAGGATGTGCTGGCTGGATTCAAGGACGCTTATCCGCTGGTGAACTGGCTGCGCAATGTGCCGCTGCAGGTGGCGGAAGAATAAACGGCCGGCAAAGTACGCATATGAAAAAGCCCGCTATGCGCGGGCTTTTTTTATGGCGGCTGGCCTACTCGGCAGCGGAAGATTTAGCCTCTTCGCTATCCGGCGCGCGCGTGGCGCGTTCGAAGATGGGCGCTACAATCAGGCCGATCTCATACAGCAGCACCAACGGCACGGCCAGCATCAGCTGACTCATGACATCGGGCGGCGTCACCACGGCAGCGACCACAAAAGCGCCAACGATCACGTAAGGGCGGATCTGCTTGAGCTTCTGCAACGGCACCAGTCCCATGCGCACCAGCACGATCACGATCACCGGCACTTCGAAAGTGACCCCGAAGGCGATGAACATGGTCAGCACGAAGTCGACGTAGCTGTCGATGTCCGGCGCCACCGAGACCGACTTGGGCGCGAAGTTGTTGATGAACGGGAACACCACGCCAAACACGAAGAAATAGCAGAACGCCACGCCGACGATGAACAGCACCGAGGACGAGATCACCAGCGGCGCGATCAGCTTCTTTTCATGCGTATACAGGCCGGGGGCAACGAAGGCCCACATCTGGTACAGCACCCAAGGCAGCGACACCAGCACCGCCACCAGCATGGTGACCTTGATCGGGATCAGGAAAGGCGTGATGACGCCGGTGGCGATCATCTTGCTGCCGACAGGCAGCGCATGGATCATCGGCGCCGCCAGCACGTCGAAGATGTGGGCCGCGAAAGGCATCATGCACAGGAAGACCACCAGCACCACCGCTGCTGCCTTGACGACGCGGCTACGCAGTTCGATCAGGTGCGAGATGAAGCTGTCTTCGGTGCCGGCCGTATTGTTTTCTTCAGCCATGGAATTTGCTGCGCAAAGGTAAGGTGAGGACGCGGGGCGCCGTCGGGATTAAAAGAAACCGGCCGACTTGCCGGCGCCGATCGGACGATATTTTGCCACTCGCGCCGAAGCCGAGATCACGCGTGTCTTGCGCCCGCTCTGGTGCTTGTACCAGGACGGGACGGCGGTGGTGCGCGCCAGTTTCTTGCGGCGGAACGCCTTGGCCTTGATCGAGAGCATATCGGCGCTGGGCGTACGGCTCCAGGTGCTTGCGCCCGAAGCGGCACTATCGCCGGCCGCAGCGCCGTCGCCGCCGTTCCAGGCGTCGTTGAGCGATGCTTCGGTGTCGGACATGCTCTTGTGGATGCTGCCCGATACATCGCTGGCAGCCTGTTCCACATCCTTTTGCATCTTGCGCAGCTCGTCCAGCTCGATCTCGCGGCTGACCTCGCTCTTGACGTCGTTGATGTAGCGCTGTGCGCGGCCGAACAGGGTGCCGGCCATGCGCGCCACCTTGGGCAGCCGCTCGGGGCCGATCACGACCAGCGCGACCACGCCGATCAGGGCCAGCTTGGAAAGGCCGATATCAATCATGGGTCTTGGACATTAATGGCAAAGTACGACAGGCAAGGCACAACGAGGTGCGGTGGACGCACCCGCCAAACCGGCGGCGGGCACGAAAATCTGGAGGCGGCCTGCAACGCTCCCCACTTGCATCCGGCATGACGCCGACGCACCGGGCACGCAACAGGCGCCGCTTGATCAGCTGCCGGACTTGTCTTTTTCCTTGGCCTGGACATCGATGGCCGGATCCTTGGCCTGCTCGTCTTCGGCGCCCTTGACGCCATCCTTGAAGCCCTTGACGGCCTTGCCCAGATCAGAGCCCATGTTGCTGAGCTTCTTGGTACCGAAAACCAGCATGACGATCACCAGAACAATCAGCCAATGCCAAATACTGAACGAACCCATTCTCTTCTCCTAAGCGGACATCCCTGCCCTGTCTACAAAACGTTCCCTGTCTCTACCGGCGCTGCGCGCGCGCCGGCTCATTATTGTTGCACGAAGCGTACCCGCCACGGGTGCGGGCCGCCAATCACGTGCATATGCAGATGGTACACCTCCTGCCCGCCATCCGGTCCGGTATTGAACAGCGTCTTGAAACCGCCGCTGCGGTTGCCGTCGGTATCGACCTGGAAGCCGCAGCCCTGCTCGGCCGCCAGCTTGGGCGCGAGAAGCGCCATTTTACCCAGCAAGGCGGCCTGCTCGGGACCGCAGTCCGACAGCGTGGCGACATGCTGGCGCGGCACGATCAGGAAATGCACCGGCGCAGCCGGATTGATGTCGTGGAAAGCGACCACATCCTCGTCTTCGTACAGCTTCTTCGACGGGATTTCGCCGGCAGCGATCTTACAGAAAATACAATTGTCCAAAACCGTTCTCCTGCGTAGATGGGGGGATATGCCGCTCAATCCTTGCGCGCGGCTTTTTCTTCCAGGCCGGAGAGGCCTTCACGGCGCGCCAGTTCGTCGAGCACGTCCTGAGGCGTCAGGTCGAACTGGGCCAGCATCACCATGGAATGGAACCAGAGGTCGGCGCACTCGTAGAGCACCTTGGACTTGTCGCCGGAGACGCGGGCATCCTTGGCGGCCATCACGGTTTCGGTGGCCTCTTCGCCGATCTTCTTGAGGATGGCGTCGTCGCCCTTGGAAAACAGCTTGGCGACATACGACTTTTCAGGGTTGCCGCCATTGGCCAGCTTGCGCGACTCGATAATCTCGGCCAGGCGCTTCAATGTTTCGCTCATGATTCGGTCTTGCCCGGTTCGATATTCTTGGCCGCGTCGGCGGTCTTGCGCGTGCGCTTGGGCTTATCGGCAACCTTCTCGTCCTTGGCCGCAGGCGCACCGCCGGCGCCCGGCGGCAAGTCCTTCAATACCGGCTCGATGGTCAACCATTCGCCATTGTCGGCGCTGCCTTCGAACTTCTGGAAGAAGCAGGAATGGCGGCCGGTGTGGCAGGCGATGCCGGCCACCTGCTCGACCTTGAGCAGCACCACGTCTTCGTCGCAATCGAGGCGGATCTCGTGCACCTTCTGGAAGTGGCCGGACTCCTCGCCCTTGTGCCACAGTTTCTTGCGCGAGCGGCTCCAGTAGACGGCCTGGCCGACTTCAACCGTCTTGGCCAGCGCCTCGCGGTTCATCCAGGCGAACATCAGCACATCGTTGCTGCCGACTTCCTGGGTGATCACCGGCACCAGGCCGACTTCGTCCCATTTGACCTTGTTCAGCCACTTGGCGCTGATGCTCATGCCAGCCTCATTGGAATGTTTTGGTCGGCCATGAAGCGCTTGGCTTCCTGCACGGTGTGCTGGCCATAGTGGAAGATGCTGGCGGCCAGCACCGCGTCAGCCTTGCCGCGGCTGATGCCGTCGGCCAGGTCCTGCAGGCCGCCGACGCCACCCGATGCGATCACCGGAATGCTCACCGCCTCCGATACCGCGCGTGTCAGATCGAGGTCGAAACCGCTCTTGGTGCCGTCGCGATCCATGCTGGTTAGCAGGATTTCGCCGGCGCCCAGGCGCGCCATGTTGCGTGCCCATTCGACCGCGTCCAGTCCGGTGGCCTTGCGTCCGCCGTGGGTGTAGACCTCCCACTTGCCGTCGCCTGCGCGCTTGGCGTCGATCGCCACCACGATGCATTGCGAACCGTACTTGCTGGCGGCATCGGCCACCAGTTGCGGGTTGGTCACGGCGGAAGTGTTGATGCCGACCTTGTCGGCGCCGGCGTTGAGCAGGCGGCGCACATCGTCGACCGCACGCACGCCGCCGCCCACCGTCAGCGGAATGAAGACCTGCGAGGCGACCGCTTCGATGATGTCGAGGATCAGGTCGCGGCCATCGGAGGAAGCGGTGATGTCGAGGAAGGTCAGCTCGTCGGCGCCCTGCTCGTCATAGCGCCGCGCGATCTCCACCGGGTCGCCGGCATCACGCAGTTCGAGAAAATTGACCCCCTTCACGACGCGGCCGGCGGTCACGTCGAGGCAGGGGATGATGCGTTTTGCGAGGGCCATCTTGTTTGCTACCTTATTTGCTGCATTAGTCGCCGCCGGCTTCGGTATCCGTGCCTTCGGCTTCCGTCAGTTCATCGGCGCGGTCCTGCGCGCTGCGCAGGTCCAGCGTGCCTTCATAGATCGAACGGCCGCAGATGACCGCCTCGATGCCTTCATCTTCCACGCCGCACAGCGCTTCCACATCCTTGATGTTATGCACGCCGCCCGAGGCGATGATGGGGATCGACACTGCCTGCGCCAGGCGCACGGTAGCTTCGATGTTGACGCCGCCCATCATGCCGTCGCGGCCGATGTCGGTATAGACGATGGCTTCGCAGCCGTAGCCTTCGAACTTGCGGGCCAGGTCGACGACCTCGTGGCCCGACAGCTTGCTCCAGCCGTCGGTGGCGACCTTGCCATCCTTGGCGTCCAGGCCGACGATGATCTGGCCGGGGAAGGCGCTGCAGGCGTCATGCAGGAAACCGGGGTTCTTCACCGCCGCGGTACCGATGATGATGTAGGACAGGCCGTCATCCAGGTAGCGCTCGATGGTATCCAGGTCGCGGATGCCGCCACCCAGTTGCACGGGAATCTCTTCGACGCCGTTTTCTTCGGCAAACGCAGAGACGGCCTTGAGGATAGCCTTCACCGCAGCCTCGTTCTTGGGCTTGCCCGCAAACGCGCCGTTCAGGTCGACCAGGTGCAAGCGGCGAGCGCCTTGCTTGAGCCAGTGCAGGGCCATCTCTGCCGGGTCTTCGGAGAAAACGGTGACTTGTTCCATATCGCCTTGTTTAAGGCGGACGCAATGACCGTCTTTCAGGTCGATGGCGGGTATCAGCAGCATGGCTACGGTATGACTATCTGTAAAAGGAGTTTGTGGGTAAGGCAGGCCCGGCAGGATTTTCCGGACTTGCCGAACTTGCTTTAAATACAAAAATCAGGGCTTCCAGTGTACGAAATTCCGATACAGCTGCAAACCCGCAGCGGCACTTTTTTCCGGGTGGAACTGGGTTGCAAAGATATTATCGCGGGCCACCGCGCAAGCGAAGTCGCGGCCATAGGGCGTCTGGCCGACCACATGGGCCTGTTCCGCAGGGACTGCATAGAAACTGTGCACGAAATAGAAGAAGGCATTGTCCGCAATCCCCTCCCACAATGGATGGGGCGTGGTCTGGCGGACATGGTTCCAGCCCATCTGCGGCACCTTGAAACGGGAACCGTCGTCCTGCAGCATGCCGTCCAGCTCAAAACGCACCACCTTGCCCGGCAACAGGCCCAGGCCGGGGGTATCGCCTTCTTCGCTCCAGTCGAACAGCATCTGCTCGCCCACGCACACGCCGAACAGCGGCTTGCTGCGCGAGGCCTCGACGACCGCTTCCTGCAGGCCCGACTCGCGCAGGCAGCGCATGCAGTCGGGCATGGCGCCCTGGCCGGGCAGCACCACGCGGTCGGCGGCGCGAATGTCCGCAACCTCGCCGGAAATGCGCACGTCGGCTTCAGGCGCGACATGGCGCAGGGCTTGCGCTACCGAGCGCAGGTTGCCCATGCCGTAATCCACTACAACAATTTTATTCATATCGAAGATGGCGGCGCGCTTGGCTGCGCCGGGAATGCCAGGTGATTACAAGCTGCCCTTGGTGGATGGAATCGTGCCTGCGGCGCGCTCGTCGAGCTCGATCGCCATGCGCAGCGCGCGGCCGAATGCCTTGAACACGGTCTCGCACTGGTGGTGCGCATTGATGCCGCGCAGGTTGTCGATGTGCAGGGTCACCTGCGCATGATTGACAAAACCGTGGAAGAACTCGCTGGTCAGGTCGACATCGAACGCGCCGATCATCGAACGGGTGAACGGGATGTGGTATTCCAGGCCGGGACGGCCGGAGAAATCGATCACCACGCGCGATAGCGCTTCATCCAGCGGCACGTAGGCGTGGCCGTAGCGGCGGATGCCCTTCTTGTCGCCGATAGCCTTGGCGAAGGCCTGGCCCAGGGTGATGCCCACGTCTTCCACCGTGTGGTGCGCGTCGATATGCAGGTCGCCCTTGGCTTCGATATCAAGGTCGATCAGGCCGTGGCGTGCGATCTGGTCCAGCATGTGGTCAAGGAAAGGCACGCCGGTATCGAGCTTTTGCTTGCCGGTTCCGTCCAGGTTGATCGCGACGCGAATCTGCGTCTCGTTAGTGTTGCGGACGACTTCCGCGGTTCTGGGTGTAGACATGGTCAGGGTAAAGCGGGATTCAAACGAAAAGGTTCTGCAAAGATGGTTCCGGATGCGCCAGCCGCAAGTGCGTCATTGCGCTTGCAGCGCCAGTTTCAGCGCTGCCAGGAAAGCGGTATTTTCTTCTTGTGTGCTAACGGTAATACGCAAACAGTTCTGCAGCAATGCATGCATTTTACCGGCATTTTTGATCAGCACCTTACTGGCGAGCAAAGCGCTGAAAACTTTATCGGCATCCGGGACCCGGATCAGCACGAAGTTCGCGGCCGACGGGAACACTTCCACCCCATCCAGCGCCGCCAATTGCGCCATCAGGGCGGCACGGCCGCTGCGCAGCGCCGCCGCCTGCGCTTCCAGCACGTCGAGATGCTCCAGCATGAACAGCGCGGCCGTCTCGGTCAATACGTTGATGTTATACGGCGGGCGCACCTTGTCGAATTCGCGCAACAGCGCCGGTACGGCCGACATGTAACCCAGGCGGATGCCCGCCAGCCCCAGCTTGGACACCGTGCGCATCACCACCAGATTATTGAACTGCGGCAATGCCTGCATCAGGCTGGCCTGGGCAAACGGCTGGTAAGCCTCGTCCACCACGACCAGGCCATACGGCGCGGCAGCTTCCACGATGCGCAGGATGTCGGCGGCGTCGAACAGCGTGCCGGTCGGGTTATTGGGATAGGAAAGATAGGTGAGCGCCGGGCGGTGCTGCTCCATTGCCGCCAGCATCGCCGGCAGATCCAGCGTGAAATCCTCGCGCAGCGGCACGCCGACATAGTCCAGCCCGGCGGCGAGCGCCGAGACCTGGTACATCACGAAACTGGGCTCCGGCGCCAGCACTTTGCGTCCCGGCACGGCGCACGCCGTCGAGAGGATGGTAATCAGCTCGTCCGAACCGTTGCCCAGCAGCACGTCATAGCCTTCCGGCACACCCAGTTTGCTGCGGATTGCCTCTTTCAGCCGCACATAACCCGGCACTGGATAGCGATTCAGTTCCGCCTGCGCCAGCCGCTGCGCCAAGGCCTGGCGCAGTTCGGGCGGCAGGATATACGGATTCTCCATCGCATCCAGCTTGAGCATGCCCTCGGCTTCAGGCACGTGATACGCCTGCCAGCCGCGCACCAGCGGACGGATCACGCTGGCAATCAATGGTTCGCAGGAAGCGGAGTCAGCCGGTGACTTGTTCATCTTGTTGGCTCGCAGGTTCCAGCGCCACCAGGCGCTGGCGAATCAGTTCGCAGTAATCGGGATTGAGTTCGAAGCCGGCGAAACGCCGGCCGCAGCGACGCGCCGCCACCGCGGTGGTGCCGCTGCCCATGAACGGGTCGAGCACCACGCCGCCTGGCGGACAGGATGCCTTGATCATGCGCTCGACAATCTCCAGCGGCTTTTGCGTGGGATGGTCGGCACGCTCCTTGTGTTCGCGGTGCAGGCGCGAGACGCTCCAGACATCCTTGGGGTTGTAGCCCATCTCCAGCCATTTGGCGCCGATGAAGATGGAGCGCGAACGCGCCTTCTTGGTCTGCTCGTCGTAGGGGATGCGGATGGCATCGAGGTCGAAGAAATAATCCTTCGCGCGCGCAAAGAAACCGATGGTGTCGTGCACTGAAGAATAACGCCGGGTGCTGCCGCCCATGGAGGGCACGCGGCGGTCCCAGACGATCTCGTTGATCATGGTCATGCGCTGCTTGAGCATGACGAAGATCTCCGGCGAATAGCGCCAAGTCAGGAAAATGTAGAGGCTGCCGTTGGCCTTGAGCTTGGGCAGCGCGGCATCGATCCATTGCTCGGTCCAGCGCAGGTATTCGACGGTATCGAGCTTGTCGGAGTCGTTACCGTAGTCCTTGCCCAGCCCGTACGGCGGGTCGGCGATCAAGAGGTCGATGCTGCCGTCCGGAATGCGCCGCAAACCCTGCAGCGCATCCTCGCAATGCACGCGATCCAGCCAGCCTTCGCCTGCAAACGGGTCGGAGGCAGCCGTCATCGCATCACTTCAGGCGCAGTTCGGCGGAACGGGCGTGCGCCTGCAGGCCCTCGCCATAGGCCAGCTCTGCGGCAATCTTGCCCAGCGTCTGGGCGCCGGCTTCAGACACGCGGATCAGGCTCGAACGCTTCTGGAAATCGTACACGCCCAGCGGCGATGAAAAGCGCGCAGTGCGCGAAGTCGGCAGCACATGGTTGGGGCCGGCACAGTAGTCGCCCAGCGATTCGGACGAAAAACGGCCGAGGAACATGGCGCCGGCATGACGGATCTTGTCGGCCCAGCGCTGCGGATCTTCGGTGGAAATTTCCAGGTGTTCTGCGGCGATCATATTGGCGATCTCGCAGGCCTCCTCCATATCGCGCACTTTCACCAGCGCGCCGCGGTCGGTCAGCGAGGTGCGGATCACATCCTTGCGCGGCATGGCGTCGAGCTGCTTGTTGATGGAGGCTTCGACTTTGGCGATGTAGCCGGCATCCGGACACAGCAGGATCGATTGCGCCAGTTCATCGTGCTCGGCCTGCGAGAACAGGTCCATGGCAATCCAGTCCGGGTCGGTGCTGCCGTCGCACACCACCAGGATCTCGGAGGGCCCGGCAATCATGTCGATACCGACCACACCGAACACGCGGCGCTTGGCAGCGGCGACATAGGCGTTGCCGGGGCCGACGATCTTGTCGACTTGCGGAATGGTCGCCGTGCCATAGGCCAGCGCGCCGACAGCCTGCGCGCCGCCGATGGTGAACACGCGGTCCACGCCGGCAATCGCGGCAGCGGCCAGCACCAGTTCATTCTTCACGCCGTCCGGCGTGGGCACCACCATGATGACTTCCTGCACGCCGGCCACCTTGGCCGGGATCGCGTTCATCAGCACCGACGAGGGATAGGCAGCCTTGCCGCCCGGCACGTAGATGCCGACGCGGTCCAGCGGCGTGACCTTCTGGCCCAGTTCGGTGCCGTCAGCTTCCCGGTACAGGAAACCGTCGGAGCCGCACTCTTTCTTCTGGCGCTCGTGGTAGGCGCGCACGCGGTCGGCTGCAGCTTGCAGCGCCGCACGGCGCGTTTCCGACAGGCCGGCCAATGCCGCCTGCAAGGCATCCTTGCCGATTTCCAGCGCGGCCAGCGAGGCTGCCTGCACGCGGTCGAAACGCTGCGTGTACTCCAGCACTGCAGCATCGCCGCGCGCCTTGACGTCGGCCAGGATGCCGGCGGCGGCACGGTCGATGGCCTCGTCTTCGCTGGCTTCGAAGGCCAGCACGGCCGACAGCTTGTCGCGGAAGCCGGCGTCGGAGGAATCGAGTTTTCGGATGGCAATGCTCATGGGGTCACCTGCAATACGGCTGGGTTCAACTTGGTTTCGTTGCGGTCTTACTTGGCTTTGGACGCCTTCTCGAAGGCGTCGAGGATGGGCTGCAGGCGCTCGCGCTTCAGCTTCAGCGCAGCCTGGTTGACCACCAGGCGCGAGGAGATGTCGATGATGTGCTCGACTTCCACCAGCTTGTTGGCGCGCAGCGTGCCGCCGGTGCTGACCAGGTCGACGATGGCATCCGACAGGCCCACCAGCGGTCCCAGCTCCATCGAACCATACAGCTTGATCAGGTCGACGTGCACGCCCTTGGCGGCGAAGTGTTCGCGCGCGGTCTTGACGTACTTGGTCACTACCCGCAGGCGCGCGCCCTGGCGCACCGCGTTGGCGTAGTCGAAGCCTTCCTGCACTGCTACCGACAGGCGGCATTTGGCGATGTTCAGGTCGATCGGCTGGTACAGCCCCTCGCCGCCATGCTCCAGCAGCACGTCCTTGCCGGCCACGCCGAAGTCGGCCGCGCCGTATTGCACGTAGGTCGGCACGTCCGAAGCGCGCACGATGATCACGCGCACGTCGGGGTCGTTGGTCGGCAGGATCAGCTTGCGCGACGATTCCGGGTCTTCGGCCACGGTGATGCCGGCGGCTTTCAGCAGCGGCAGGGTTTCTTCGAAGATGCGGCCCTTGGAAAGCGCCAGCGTCAGTTGTTGGGTCATGTCTTGGACTTTGCGAAAGGCTTATTTGACGCGTTCGATGTCGGCGCCGATGGCCGACAGCTTGGCTTCCATACGGTCGTAGCCACGGTCGAGGTGGTAGATGCGCTCGACCAGGGTCTCGCCCTGCGCCGCCAGGCCGGCGATCACCAGCGAGGCGGAGGCGCGCAGGTCGGTAGCCATCACCGGCGCACCGACGAACTTGTCCACGCCCTTGATGATGGCGGTGTTGCCTTCGATGTCGATGGCCGCGCCCAGGCGGTTCAGCTCCTGCACGTGCATGAAGCGGTTTTCGAAGATGGTTTCGGTGACGTGGCTGGTGCCATCGGCGATGCAGTTCAGCGCCATGAATTGCGCCTGCATGTCGGTCGGGAAACCGGGGTATTCGGTGGTGCGGAAGCTCACCGCCTTGGGACGCGCGGCCATCTGGATACGGATCCAGTCCTCGCCCGAGGTGAGGATGGCGCCGGCTTCGCGCAGCTTGTCCAGCGCCGCGTCGAGCAGGCCGGAACGGGTGCGGCGCAGCGTCACGTCGCCGCCGGCGGCCGCCACCGCGCACAGGAAGGTGCCGGTCTCGATGCGGTCGGCAATCACTTCGTGGGTGGCGCCGTGCAGCTTGTCCACGCCCTGGATCACCAGGCGGTCGCTGCCGATGCCTTCGATCTTCGCGCCCATCTTCACCAGCAAGTTGGCCAGGTCGCCCACTTCCGGTTCGCGCGCGGCGTTTTCCAGCACGGTCTCGCCTTCGGCCAGCACCGCGGCCATCAGCAGGTTCTCGGTACCGGTGACGGTGATCATGTCGGTGACGATGCGCGCGCCCTTGAGGCGCTTGGCCTTGGCATAGATATAGCCGGCGTCGATGTGGATCTCCGCGCCCATGGCTTGCAAGCCCTTGATGTGCTGGTCCACCGGACGCGAGCCGATGGCGCAGCCGCCCGGCAGCGAGACCTTGGCTTCGCCGAAGCGCGCCAAGAGCGGGCCCAGCACCAGGATACTGGCGCGCATGGTCTTGACCATCTCATACGGCGCTTCCAGTTTGGTGATGTCGTTGCCGTTGAGCACGGTCTCATCGCCGTTTTCCTGCACGCGCAGGCCCATCTGCTTCATCAGCTTGGTGATGGTGATCACGTCCTGCAGGTGCGGGATGTTCTTCAGGTGCAGGTCGTCGGCCGTCAGCAGACCGGCGCACAGGATGGGCAGCGCCGCGTTCTTGGCGCCGGAGATGGTGACTTCGCCGGAGAGGCGCTTGCCGCCGCGGATCAGGAGCTTGTCCATGTTCTTGCCTTATTTCTGGAATTCTTCGGGAGTGAGGGTCTTCATCGACAGCGCGTGGATCTCTTCACGCATGCGGTCGCCCAGCGCGGCGTAGACCAACTGGTGGCGCTGGATCAGGCGCTTGCCGGAGAAGGCGTCGGAAACGATGACGGCGTTGAAATGCTGGCCGTCGCCTTCGACTTCAATATGCTGGCATTCAAGGCCGGCAACGATATAGCTTTTGACGAGTTCGGGTGTGGGTAGCATGGTTCGGCTCTTCACTAGGTTCGATAATGGGGCGGCACTTCAGTGCGAACCCGCGCGCAGCTTGTAACCGCTCTTGAGCAAGCGCACTGCCAGCGTGGCGAGCACCACGAAGAACACGGTCACGATGCCAAGGCTGGTCATGGGATTGATGTCGGACTGGCCGAAGAAGCCGTAGCGAAAGCCATCGATCATATAAAAAAACGGGTTGAAATGCGACACCGCCTGCCAGAACGGCGGCAGCGAGTGTATCGAATAGAACACGCCGGCCAGGAAAGTCAGCGGCACGATCAGGAAATTCTGGAACGCCGCCAGCTGGTCGAACTTCTCGGCCCAGATGCCGGCCACCAGGCCCATCGTACCCAGAATGGCCGCGCCCAGCACGGCGAATACCACGATCCACAACGGCGCCACGAAATCCAAGTGGCCGAACCACGCAGTGACGACGAACACGCCGGCGCCGACGATCAGGCCGCGCACCACCGCCGCCAGCACATAGCCGCCGAACAGCTCCCAGTGCGACAGCGGCGTCAGCAGCACGAACACCAGGTTGCCGGTGATCTTGGACTGGATCAGCGAGGATGAACTGTTGGCAAAGGCGTTTTGCAGCACGCTCATCATCACCAGGCCGGGCACCAGGAAACCGGTGTACTGCACACCGGGATAAACCTGTACGTGGTCCTGCAGCACGTGGCCGAAAATCAGCAGGTACAGCAGCGCGGTCATGATCGGCGCTGTCACGGTCTGCGTCGCCACCTTCCAGAAACGCAGGATTTCCTTGTAGAACAGGGTCTGGAAGCCGGTCATTTTTCATCTCCCATGATCTGGATGAACACATCTTCCAGGTCGGCCTGTTGCAATTGCATGTCGTCGATCTCGGCGCCTGCGGCGCGCAGCGCGGCCAGGATCGGCTCGACTTCCTTGTAGTCGGTCACACGCAGCGTGAACTTGTTGCCCGACAGCAGTTCCTCCGGATGCGTCACCAACGGCTTGAGCGCATCCGGCAAGCCGCCGCTCTTCAAGCGCAGCGCCAGTTGCGAGCCGGAAATGCGCTTGATCAGGCCTTCGGTGGAGTCCAGCGCCACCACACGGCCGAACTTGAGCATGGCGATGCGGTTGCACAGCGCCTGCGCCTCTTCCAGGTAGTGGGTGGTCAGCACGATGGTGTGGCCTTCGCCGTTCAGGCGGCCGATGAATTTCCACAGCGTCTGGCGCAGCTCCACGTCCACACCGGCGGTCGGCTCGTCCAGCACGATCACCGGCGGCTTGTGCACCAGCGCCTGCGCCACCAGCACGCGCCGCTTCATGCCGCCCGAGAGCGCACGCATGTTGGTGTCGGCCTTGTTGGTGAGGTCGAGGTTTTCCATGACCTCGTCGATCCACTTGTCGTTGTTCTTCAGGCCGAAATAGCCGGACTGCATGCGCAAGGTTTCGCGCACGGTGAAAAAGGGATCGAACACCAGCTCCTGCGGCACCACGCCCAGCTTCATGCGTGCGGCGCGATAGTCGGTGACCACATCGTGGCCGTGGATGGTGACGTTGCCGGAGTCCGCCCGGTTCAGGCCGGCGATGATGGAGATCAGCGTGGTCTTGCCGGCGCCGTTGGGGCCCAGCAAGCCGAAGAATTCGCCTTCTTCGATCGCCAGCGAAACGCCGCCCAGCGCCTGCAGCGACTGGTAGCGTTTCTTGATGTCATTGATTTGCAAAGCGGCCATGTTGCCGATAGCCCGTTCTATTCGTTACTTTTAAGAAAGAATAAGGTGGCAGGAATTCGCCCTGCCGGCCTCGCCCTGGCATCCTGGTGCGGCCGCCGTGGCGGTCGTCGCGTCCCTGCGGATGCCTTGTGATGTCATTTGATGGATCGCCGCGCTGCTGCGCCATGGAACCATGCGGCTCACGCAAGGCACACCGGGCACCCCGAAATGGCACAGAACCAGCGTCATGAACTGGCGGTAAAACAGGAGATTATAGGGGAATTCGATTTTCCGGGCCGGATTGCCGCAGACGCGGCGGCAGCCTTGGGAATGCCGGAATAACGGCGGTGGAGGCCGTCAGTGATGTCGATCGGTGGCGGAAGTGGGCGCCGCCGAGGCATTGCCGTGCAGCAGCGGCGAAACGCCATAGAGGTCGGCCAGGCTCTGCAGGTTGGCCGGCAGCGTGCCGAACTCGAGCGCCGCGCCGCGGGCCTGTGCCGCACGACGCCAGGCCAGGAGCGTAGCCACCGCCGACGAATCGACCACCGCCACTTCGCTGACGTCGATGCTGGCCTGGCCGGCGGCGATGGCCGACAGCCCCTCGCTCAGGACGGAACGGGCATTATTGACGGTCAGCGAGGTGCCGGGCTTGAACATGGTCGATGGTCTTTCTGGATTACTTCTTGCCGGCAGAACGTGCCGCCAGTTGCTTGTTCTTGTCCGACAGCGCCTTGATCAGGCCGTCGATGCCGCCCTTGTTGATTTCATTGGCGAAGGTCCCCTTGTAGGCTTCCACCAGCCAGGCGCCCAGCACGTTGACGTCATACAGCTTCCAGCCGTCGGCCTTCTTTTCCAGGCGATAGCTCAGTTGGATCGGCTCGCCGCCGCGTGCCGAGATCACTTGCGAATTCACTTCCACTTCAGTGTCGGTCGGCGCGGCGCGCAGCGGCTTGAATTCGATCTTCTGGTCGCGCACCTGCGACAGCGCGCCGGCGTAGGTATAGACCAGCAGGCTGCGGAATTCGGTAATCAGCTGCTTTTGCTGGTCCGGAGTGGCTTGGCGCCAGAAACGGCCGGCCGCGAGCTGGGTCATGCGCTCGAAGTCGACATAAGGCAGGATCTTCTGCTCAACCAGCTGCATGATGCGAGTGTTGTTGCCGGACTGGATGTCCTTGTCGTTCTTGGCGGTATCCAGCACTTCCGAGCTGATGCGCTTGACCAGCGCGTCCGGTGCCTCCTGCGCGGAAGCAGCGCCGGAAAAGGCCAGTGCGGAAACGGCGATGGCGATAAATTTGGTGAACATCTTCATAGGTCTTTATCCATTCGAATAGGAGCGGCGAAACCGCATGCCGCTGAAAGTCGGTGAGCCGGCGCAAACTTCCGACGACGGCCGGCCTTCTTTCGAGACCGCGCAGCCCGTCGGGTTCCCGTGCTGTCACAGACGGCGACGGATCTTACAGTTTGTGCGATTTACTGCAATTTCAAGAAGCCGGCCGCAGGCGGCAACGCCGCCGTGGCCACGCCATCACGGCTTGATGGCTTCTTCCTTCTGTTCGCTGCCGGAATTGCCGCCATTGATTTGCGACTGGCGGCGCTGCAGGTAGGCGTCACGCACGAAATCGTACTTGTCCAGCGCAGCGTCTTCCAGCAGGGTCGAGGCATCCAGCAACTGGGCGCGACGATCCACCACACGGATCACGCTGCCTACGTTACGCCAGCGGACCGGACGCTTGTAGGTCCACAGGTCGCCATACAGGTCGACCGGCAGGCCGGCGGTGTCGCGGATGGTGGACGGGCCGAAGAACGGCAGCACCACGTACGGGCCGGAGCCTACGCCCCACTTGCCCAGGGTCTGGCCAAAGTCGGACTTCTCGCGCGGCAGGCGGGCTTCGGTCGCCACGTCCAGCACGCCGCCCAACCCGAAGGTGGTGTTGATCGCCACGCGCATGAAGGTCGACACGCCTTGCTCGACACGGCCTTGCAACAGCTGGTTGATCGACGACCACAGGTCGCCGATGTTGCCGAAGAAGTTGCCCACGCCGGCCTGCACCGGATTCGGCACCACTGCGTCATAAGCTTGCGCAGCAGGCTTGAGCGCCACCTTGTCGACGGTGTCGTTGAAGCTGAACATGGCGCGGTTGAAGCCCTCCAGCGGATCGCCAGGGTTATTGTTGGTGGCGCAACCGGTCAGGGCTGCGGCTGCCAGGGCAAATGCGCCGATGCGCGCTGCGTAAGTCATTTCGAATCATCCTTTCCCTCTGCCGCTTTGCTATAGAGGAACTGACTGATCAGATTCTCCAGAACAATGGCAGATTGTGTCATTTTTATAGTATCGCCCGACGCCAGGTTGACGGTATCGCCACCCGGTTCGAGGCCGATGTATTGCTCGCCCAGCAGGCCCGAGGTCAGGATCTTGGCAGAGCTGTCCTTGGGAAACTTGTAACCGTCATCCATGTTGAGGGTAACGATGGCGCGGAAAGTCTGGTCGTCGAAGCGGATCGAATCGACCCGGCCCACCACCACACCCGCGCTCTTTACCGCCGCGCGCGACTTCAGTCCACCGATGTTATCGAAATTGGCCTTGACGGTATAGGTTTTCTGGCCGAACGACATGGCGCTCATGTTGCCGGCCTTGAGCGCCAGAAACACCAGTGCCGCCACGCCCAGCAGCACGAAGATTCCAACCCAAGCGTCCAGTGATTTACGTTGCATAGTCAACCCTTTTATTGATTCTGTCAGCTGAACATCAGCGCGGTCAGGAGGAAGTCCAAGCCCAGCACCATCAGCGAAGCGATCACCACGGTACGGGTGGTGGCGCGCGCCACGCCTTCCGGCGTCGGCTGCGCCTCATAACCCTGGAACAGCGCCACGAAGGTCACTGCGATACCGAACACGATGCTTTTCAGCACGCCATTGGCAATGTCGTTCCACACGTCCACGCCGCCCTGCATCTGCGACCAGAACGCGCCTTCGTCGACGCCGATCAGCAGCACGCCAACCACATAGCCGCCCATCACGCCCACCGCACTGAAGATGGCGGCCAGCACCGGCATGGCGATCACGCCGGCCCAGAAACGCGGAGCAATCACGCGCTGCAGGGGATTGACGGCCATCATCTCCATTGCCGACAACTGCTCGCCGGCTTTCATCAGGCCGATCTCGGCGGTCAGCGAGGTGCCGGCGCGGCCGGCGAACAGCAGCGCAGTCACCACCGGACCCAGCTCACGCGTCAGCGACAGCGCCACCAGCAGGCCCAGCGCCTGCTCGGAACCGTACTTGTTGAGCGTGTAATAGCCTTGCAGGCCCAGCACGAAACCGACAAACAAGCCCGATACCGCGATGATCACCAGCGAATAATTGCCGATGAAATGGATCTGGTCGGTAACCAGGCGCGGACGGCGCAACAGGCCCAGCGACGCACCCAGCATATTGAAGAACATGCGCGCGGCAAAACCCGTGCCGACGATGAATTCGCGGACGCCGCGGCCCAGGCTGGCCAACAGGTTGACGATCATGATCGGCCTCCCAGCCCCAGGTCCTCGGCCAGCGACTTGCCCGGATAGTGGAAAGGCACCGGACCGTCCGACTCGGCGTGCACGAACTGCTTCACGTAGGGATCGGTCGACGTACGCATCTCGGCCGGCGTACCTTGCGCCACGACCTGTCCCTGCGACAGGAAATACACATAGTCGGCGATGGCGAAGGATTCGTTGACATCGTGCGACACCAGGATCGAGGTCGAGCCCAGCGCATCGTTCAAACGTCGGATCAGGTTGGCGGTCACGCCCATGGAAATCGGATCGAGGCCGGCGAAGGGCTCGTCATACATGATCAGGAGCGGATCGAGCGCGATCGTGCGCGCCAAAGCAACACGGCGCGCCATGCCGCCGGAAATTTCAGCTGGCTTCAAGCTTGCTGCATTGCGCAAGCCGACCGCGTTGAGCTTCATCAGCACCAGGTCGCGGATCAGATCTTCGCCCAGGTCGGTGTGCTCACGCAGCGGGAAAGCCACATTGTCGAACACCGTCATGTCGGTAAACAATGCGCCGTTCTGGAACAGCATACCCATCTTGCGGCGCAGCAGATAGAGTTGCTTCGTATCGAGACCGGGGACGTTCTCCCCATCCACCGTCAGCGTGCCCTGCTGCGGATGCAGCTGGCCGCCGATCAGGCGCAGGATGGTGGTTTTTCCCGAACCGGAACCGCCCATCACCGCCACGACCTTGCCGCGTGGAAAATCCATGCGCAACCCGGTCAGGATGGGGCGGTCGCCATAACGGAAATGCAGATCGCGGATTTCTACGATATTTGGCAAAGCGGTTTCTTTGATTTCTTTGGAAACCGACATTGTAGAGCAAAATTTACAAATCGCTTTCAAGACGGCAATACAGCGTGTAAATGGCTTGCAACGAAATTGTATGTTCTTAACAATTTCCCGACATTTTCACCTCAGTTACCGTTTTTTAAGCGCGCCGCCCTTACTGACATATCAGTCATTAAATTCTCGCGAAACACATAAAATTGCTAAAACGTGGTTCGCGTACAACGTTTGCTTACTTCTTGAGCAATCCTATCGACACGAATCGTATCGGCATTCGGCAACCACGCAGTTTCGCGCCCGGCTGCACATGCCCGCCCTAGGGCAACCTCGCCCGGCTTGATACAATGGCGGTTTTGCTTTCGGAAGAATTTGTCATGAGCCTCAAATGCGGCATCGTGGGCCTGCCCAACGTCGGAAAATCCACCCTCTTCAACGCCCTGACCAAGGCCGGCATCGCCGCCGAGAACTATCCGTTCTGCACCATTGAGCCGAACGTGGGCGTGGTGGAAGTCCCCGATCCGCGCCTGAACGCGCTGGCCGACATCGTCAAGCCGGAACGCATCCTGCCGGCCACGGTGGAATTCGTCGACATCGCCGGCCTGGTGGCGGGCGCCTCCAAGGGCGAAGGCCTGGGCAACCAGTTCCTGTCGCACATCCGCGAAACCGACGCCATCGTCAACGTGGTGCGCTGCTTCGAAGACCCGAACGTGATCCACGTCGCCGGCCGTGTGAGCCCGCTGGACGACATCGCCGTGATCCAGACCGAACTGGCGCTGGCCGACATGGGCACCGTCGAAAAAGCCATCCATCGCGAACAGAAGAAGGCACGCTCCGGCGACAAGGATGCCGCCAAGCTGGTGACGCTGCTGGAACGCATCATGCCGGCGCTGGACGAAGCCAAGCCGGTACGCGCGCTGAATCTGGATGCAGAGGAAATGCTGCTGATCAAGCCGCTGTGCCTGATCACCGCCAAGCCGGCCATGTATGTGGCCAATGTCTCCGACTCCGGCTTCACCAACAACCCGCTGCTGGACCAGTTGACGGCCTACGCCAAGGAACAGAACGCCCCGATCGTGGCCATCTGCGCCGCCATCGAGGCCGAGATCGCCGACCTGGACGATGCCGACAAGGCGGACTTCCTGGCCGACATGGGCATGCAGGAACCGGGCCTGGATCGCCTGATCCGCGCCGCCTTCAAGCTGCTGGGCCTGCAGACGTATTTCACCGCCGGCGTGAAGGAAGTGCGCGCCTGGACGGTACCGGTCGGCGCCACCGGCCCGCAAGCCGCGGGCGTGATCCACACCGACTTCGAACGCGGTTTCATCCGCGCCCAGACCATTGCCTATGAAGACTACATTGCCTTCAAGGGCGAGGCAGGCGCCAAGGAAGCCGGCAAGATGCGCGCCGAAGGCAAGGAATACATCGTCAAGGACGGCGATGTGATGAACTTCCTGTTTAATGTCTGATTAACGCCTGATCTCGCGCAGCCGTCAGGCTTTGTCGTATTGCAGTCATCGCCGGCAGGTATCCTGCCGGCGTCAACCTTTATAGCAGCACCATGAGCAAGCAAGCCATCCCGCAACCGGGCAGCGGCAAAAGCCGCGCCAAGCGCCCGCCGCAGGCAGCCGATGCCGCGCCCCAGGCCAACGAAATTCGTCCCGGCCAGTCGATCGAACTGCTCAAGGAACTGCACATCCTCACGCGCGACGGCAAGCTCAACCAGGACAGCCGCCGCAAGCTCAAGCAGGTCTACCACCTGTACCAGTTCATCGAACCGTTGCTGGCCGAAGTGCTGCAGGACCATCCCGACGTGACGCTGGTCGACCACGGCGCCGGCAAGTCCTACCTGGGCT
Organism: Herbaspirillum chlorophenolicum; assembly: GCF_001189955.1. Taxonomy (GTDB): domain Bacteria; phylum Pseudomonadota; class Gammaproteobacteria; order Burkholderiales; family Burkholderiaceae_D; genus Herbaspirillum; species Herbaspirillum chlorophenolicum. Next base: position 124,390 of record NZ_LFLT01000003.1, read on the forward strand.
TCATCCTGTACGACCTGTTCTTCAAGGCCTTGCAAGGGGCGCCGCACATCTACGGCATCGAGACCCGCGAAGAACTGGTGAAGAAGTCGGAAGAACTGGCCGCGCGCCTGGGCTTTGGCGGCATGTCCTTCGTCAACCTGTCGGTGGCCGACTCCATCGTGTCCGACAAGCTGCCGCAGCAGATCGACGTGGTCACCGCGCTGCACGCCTGCGATACCGCCACCGACGACGCCATCCATTTCGCGCTGAAGAAGCAGGCGCGCTTCATCGTGCTGGTGCCGTGCTGCCAGGCAGAGGTCGCCTCGGTGCTCAACCGCCACAAGGGCAAGTCGCTGGCCAATTCGCTCACCGAGATCTGGCGCCACCCATTGCACACGCGCGAGTTCGGCAGCCAGGTCACCAATGTGCTGCGCTGCCTGCAACTGGAAGCGCACGGCTACAAGGTCAGCGTGACCGAACTGGTGGGCTGGGAGCATTCGATGAAGAACGAACTGATCATCGCGCAATACCGCGACCTGCCGCGCCGCCGTCCGGCCGATCGCCTGCTGGAAGTGCTGCGCACGCTGGGACTGGAAGAGATGGGAGAACGCTTCTTCGTGTCGCAAACAGCTGAAGCGATGCAGTAAAGAAAGGCCGCGGGAACATTTCCTGCAATGGGGGTAAGATAGCGGCGCTTCTCGCAGCAGGTCTTCAGGATTGGGCTGATGCTGCCGATATAGCCGCCAGTATGACGATGCCGGACGCCACAAGCGCCGGCGGGAAAGCAAGGGGATACCGGGAAACCGGTTTGCGCAACGGGGGCCGGCCAAACGCCGGAAAATGCACATGACATCCGCTGTCGACACGGAAACGCTCATCGCCGACAACCAGCAGTTGCGGGCTGAACTTCAGGATCTGCTGCAGCAGGCGCACATCAACCAGTCCATCATCGAACGCCACCAGGCTTTCGACCTGAAGCTCATCGGCGCCAGCGAATTCCGCGAACTGATCGAGGCCATGCTGACGACCATGCCCGGCGTGTTCAACCTCGAAACCGTGACGCTGTCCCTGATCGACGACGACTACGCGATCCAGCGCATCCTGCGCGACCTGCAGATCGGCCTGAACGAATTCCCCAACCTGCTGTTCCTGAAACAGCAAATCGCCTTCCCCGATGAAGACGGCCGCCGCCCGTCAGCGGAAAAGCCGCGGCTGGGCGAGTACCTCCCGGCGCTGCACCTGCCCTTGTTCCCCAACTACCAGCCGGTCAGCGTGGCCGTGCTGCCGCTGGTGCGCCAGCATCGCCTGCTGGGTTACCTGGCGCTGGGCAGCGCCTACCAGGAACGCTTCACGCGCAAGCTGGCCACCGATTTCATCCAGCGCCTGGCGACGGTCGCCGCGATCTGCCTCGAAAACGTCATCAACAACGAGCGCCTGAAACATATCGGCCTCACCGACCCGCTCACCGGCGTGAACAACCGCCGCTATATCGAGCAGCGCATGCATGAGGAAGTCGCACGCGGCCAGCGCGAACGCTCGGCGCTGTCCTGCCTGTTCATCGATATCGACCATTTCAAGCGCGTCAACGACCAGTTCGGCCACCAGAGCGGCGACGATGTGCTGCGCGAAGTGGCGGCGCGCATCAAGAAGGAGCTGCGCCTGTCGGATGCGCTGGGGCGTTTCGGCGGCGAAGAATTCGTGGTGCTGCTCACGCATGCCACGCGCGATGATGCGGCGCGCATCGCCGAGCGCATCCGCGCCGGCATCGGCACTCGCGGCATCATGATCGAGGGTTCGCGCGATCCGCTCAAGATCACCGCCTCCATCGGCTCGGCCTCGCTGGTGCCGCCGGACCGCAGCCGCCCGGCCGAGGAGGTCAAGCAGGCCATGCTCAAGGCCGCCGACCAGGCGCTCTACCAGGCCAAGGAAAGCGGCCGCAATCGCGTGGTGCTGGCGCCGATGGCCTGAAAAAGAAAAAAGCCGGCAATGCCGGCTTTTTTATCGCAGCGCCAGGAGGGACAGCCCCGGCATCAGCCTTGCTTGGCCCCAGCCTGCAGGCGTTCGTACTTGTCCATCAGCTGTTCACGGCTTTCCCGCCATGCAGGATTGAAGGGAATGCAAGCGACCGGGCAGACTTGCTGGCATTGCGGCTCATCGAAATGGCCGACGCACTCGGTGCACTTGTCCGGATTGATCTCATAGATCTGGGGACCCATGTAGATCGCTTCGTTCGGGCACTCGGGCTCGCAGACATCGCAATTGATGCAGTCGTCGGTAATCATCAGCGCCATGGCTGCTCCTTTGCGCCGCCATTCCCGCGCCGCGCCTTGCCGTCTGCGAACTTTCCTGCTCGAACCTTCATTTCCCTACCCTGCCTGCATGTGGCTACTGCAACCGGCCTCAGCCGTTCTGCTTCGCTATCTTGGCCTTCAGCCACTTTTCGACCGAAGGAAACACGAACTTGGACACATCGCCGCCCAACTGCGCGATCTCTCGCACGATGGTGCCGGAGATGAATTGGTATTGATCCGACGGCGTCAGAAACAAGGTTTCGACGTCCGGCAGCAGATAGCGGTTCATGCCCGCCATCTGGAATTCATATTCGAAGTCGGACACCGCACGCAGGCCACGCACGATCACGCGTGCATTGTTCTGGCGTACGAAGTCCTTCAACAATCCGGAAAAACTTTCCACCTGGACATTCGGATAATGTCCCAGCACTTCGTTGGCAATCGACAAGCGCTCTTCGAGCGAAAAAAACGGCTTCTTGTTTTTGCTGTCCGCTACCCCGACCACCAATTTATCAAACAATCCGGATGCGCGTCGGACCAGGTCCTCATGGCCGCGCGTCAACGGATCGAATGTCCCTGGATATATTGCTGTCACCATGGTGTCTCCTCACCGGCAATTCAATCAGAACGCGCATTATGCCTGAATTTGCGCGCCGCTTTTGCGTTGCAATAAATGATAGAACACCATACCCGCCTTGTCCGAACGCACCACTTCCCACGGCGCCATCCATACCGGCGCCTCTTCGCCCTCAAGCGGGAACTCGGCTTCGGCGTAGACCAGCCCGGACGGCGGCAGCAGCACTTCGCACACCGGCAGCATCTTTTCCAGCCAGCCCTGATGATAGGGCGGGTCGATAAACACCAATTGGAATCCCCCCGGTTCGCGCTGCGCCGCATTGCGCGCAATGGCCTGCGCGTCGCCGCGCACGATGGCGATGGCATCGGCCTTGAGCTTGTCGCGGTTGGCTTCCAGCTGGCGCACCGCGGGGCTGCTCTGCTCGACCATCACGACGCGGCGCGCGCCGCGGCTGGCGGCTTCGAACCCCAGCGCGCCGGAGCCGGCGAACAAGTCGAGGCAAGCCACCTGGCTCCAATCGCCATCCAGCAGATGGGTGAGCCAGTTGAACACCGTCTCGCGCACGCGGTCGGGGGTCGGACGCAAGCCATCCGCATCCAGCACCGGCAGCGGAGTACGCTTCCATTGGCCGCCGATGATGCGCACCTGGTGCGGTCCGCGCGAAGCCGGCTTGCCGCCCTGCCCGGCCTTGGACGCCGGGCGATTCCTGTTTGCCTTGTTCATGCCGCCGTCCTTACTTTGCGGCCGTGGCGGCCGGCGCCTCTTCGCCGACGATCACCGTCGACAACTGTCCGGGATGGATATGGCGGCGCAATGCCGCACGCACGTCGGCGATGCTGACCTCCCGGACTCGGCCGCTCCAGCGGTCAAGATAATCCAGCGGCAGGTTATAGAAACCGATCACTGCCATGTTCTCCAGCAGCTTGGCGTTGCTGTCGATGCGCAAGGCGAAGCCGCCTGTCAGGTTGTCCTTGGCGGCCTTCATCTCGGCCGCGGTCGGGCCGTCCTTGAGGAATTTGGCCAGCGTGTCGCGCACCACCTGCAGCGCCTGCCCGGTCTGCTCCTTCTTGGTCTGCAGGCCAATCTGGAACGGCCCCGGCTGCGCCAGCGGCGAGAAACCGCTATAGACGCTGTAGGCGAGACCGCGCTTCTCGCGCACTTCATCGGTCAAGCGGGAAACGAAACCGCCGCCGCCCAGGATGTAGTTACCGACCGTGAGCGCGAAAAAGTCCGCATCGCCGCGCTGGATGGCAGGCGCGCCGATCAGGATGTGCGACTGCGACGCCGGGTGCGCGATACGCACCTCACCGCCCTTGGGTACGGCAACATCAGGCAACGCCGACAACGCGGCGCCCTGCGGCAATTCGCGGGTCAGCCGCGCGGCGATCTGTTCGGCCTGCTCGCGCGTGATGTCGCCGATCATGGCGATGACGGCGCGGTTGGCCACATAGTGCGCCCGGTGGAAAGCCACGACATCATCGCGGCTGATGGCCTGCATGCTGGCTTCGCTGGCGACGACGGCATAAGGGTGGCTGCCGTAGATCGCCGCCATGAAAGCCTTCTCCGCGATGGCCTCGGGCTTGGTCAGTTCTTCGCGGATACCGGCAATCGCCAGCGCCTTGTCGCGCTCGAGGCCGGCTTGCGGAAAGCTGGGGTGGGCCAGGGTGCGCGCCAGCAGCGCCAGCGATGCATCGCGTTCGGCCGGCGACGACAGCGTGCGCAGGTTGACGCCGGCACGGTCCTCGCCGGCCCCTGCATGACGTTCGGCGGCGACATCGGCGAAGCCATCCAGGATCTGTGCCTCGCTCAGGTCGCCCCCTTCCCCGCCGGCCACGCCGCGCGTCAGGCTGCCCACGGTCAGTTCGGCCAGGCCGGCACGGCCGGCCGGATCGCGACGCTGGCCGGCATCGAACTGCACGCTCACATCCAGCATCGGGATCGCATGGTTGGCCACGAACAGCACGCGCGCACCGTCGGGTTGCGTCCATGACTGGATTTGCAAAGCCGCCGAGGCGGACATGGAAAGGCCGAGGCCAATTGCCAACAACAGAAAACCGAAATGTTTTTTCATGAGACCCGATACCAATTAAAAGCAATGGACGCCCATTTCAGGCGGCGTCCTGGCGCATCATCCGCCGTGTTTCTTTTCCACCCAGTCCAGCACCGGCTGCCACTGTTCAAGGTCGCGCTGCACGCGGGAGGGCGCGATGTCCCATAACGTCAGCCCATGCGCGGCCAGCTGCACATAATTCTGCGTGTCGCGCAGGTAGCCCAGCACCGGCAGCTTCAGCCCATCGATGAAGCGATGCAGCTGCTCGGCCGAACGGGTGCGCGCATCGACCCGCATGCCGACAATGCCCACGTCGATCTCGCCGTTGCGCACACTTTTCTCGTCCGCCAGGCGGCGCAGGAAGTCTTGCGTCGCCAGGATGTCGAAGATCGACGGCTGCAGCGGCACCAGTACCTTGTCGGCCATCTTCAGCGTGTCGTTCAGGCGCCAGCCATGCAGGCCGGCCGGCGTATCCAGCACCACGTGGCTGGTGCCCTTGGGCGGCTTGGCGATGTTGTCCTCGCTGACCTCCCAGGTCGTGATCGGCCTGGCTTCCGGCGGCCGGATAGCGAGCCAGGCGCGGGCCGACTGCTGGCGGTCGATGTCGCCCAGCAATACGCCATGCCCGCGGCTGGCGAAATACCCGGCCAGGTTGGTGGACAGCGTGCTTTTTCCGACTCCACCTTTGGGATTGGCAACAACGATGACAGGCATGTTTTCCTCCGAGAAGAACAGCGAACCTGGCCGACTGCGAAAAACGACGCTCCTGCAAGTACTCAGTGCAGCATCCCTGGCGGCGGCGGAGCGGGCTTCTTGCCGTCCAGCGGCAGCGGCACCAGCGTGGCCACGGTCAGGTTGTCGTCCTTGAAGTATTTCTGCGCCACCGCCTGCACCTGTTCAGGCGTGACTGTCTTGAGCCGGTCGATGATGCGGTCGATGTTCTTCTGGCCGATGCCGGTGGTTTCCATCATGCCGATTTCCATGGCCTGGCCAAATACCGAATCGCGCTTGTAGGTCTGGGAAGCGATCAGCTGGGTCTTGACCCGCTGCAGCTCTTCCGGCGACACGCCATCCTTGGCGATGCGTTCGACTTCAGCGCGCAGCAATCCTTCCAGTTGTTCGGTGGTGACGCCGTCGGCCGGGCTGCCTTCCAGCGTGAACAGTACCGGGCCGCGCGCCACGCCACTGTAGCTGGCGCCGACCGAGGTGGCCTTGTTCCCGGTGCGCACCAGGCGCGCGGTGAGGCGGGCATTCTCATAGCCGTCGAGCACCGTGGAGAGAACGTCCAGCGCATAGGCTTCCTGGTCCTTCTCGACATCGCGCAAACCCGGCACCTTGAAACCCAGCACCACATAGGGATTCTCGGCCGGCGCCTTGACCGTTACGCGGCGCATGCCCAGCTGCTGCGGCTCGTTCTGCGGCTTTTCCCGCGGCAGCGCATGCGGCGGGATCTTGCCGAAATACTTGTTGGCCAGCGCCAGCACGCGCTGGACATCGACATCGCCCGCCACCACCAGCGTGGCATTGTTGGGCGCGTACCATTGGCGGTACCAGGCCGCGATATCCTGCACGGTCATATGCTGCAGGTCATCCATCCAGCCCACCACCGGGTGATGATAAGGATGGGAGGTCCAGGCAGCGGCGTTGAGCGCTTCGTTGAGCAAGCCCATGGGCTGGTCGTCGGTGCGCCAGCGGCGCTCTTCCATGACTACCCGGATTTCCTTGGCGAATTCAGTGGCGTCAAACTGCAGGTTGGCCATGCGGTCGGCTTCCAGCGCCATCACGGCTTCCAGGTGGGATTTCTCGATCTGCTGGAAATAGGCGGTGTAATCGTTGGCGGTAAAGGCATTCTCGCGCCCGCCCATCTCGGCTACCAGGCGACTGAATTCGCCGACCTTATGTGTCTTCGTGCCCTTGAACATCATGTGTTCCAGCGCATGCGAAATGCCGGTGGTGCCGTTGAGTTCATCGACCGAACCGACCTTGTACCAGACCATCTGCACGGCCGTCGGCGCACGGCGGTCCTCTTTGACCACCACCTTCATCCCGTTCTTCAGCACGAATTCCTGGGCCGTCTGTGCCTGCGCCAACGCCGCGCAAAAGCCGAAAAGACCGATGGAGAGGATTGCCCTGATCTTCAATTTCATTCGCTATGCTCTGATAAAATGCGGGATTCATTGACCCTGGCGGCTGTGCGCGGGTCTTGTGGATGGGCAATTGTAACCTGTCCCAACCGCTTGTCAGGGCATGTTCCAGCGTCTCCGCCGCAACCCGATCCGCCTGGATCGTCCTGCTGCGCCCCATACCGCTTGCGCCGCGGGCAACAACCAGACAAATTCCATTCCGCCACCGATGTTTAGTTTCTTCAAAAGAAAACCCAAGCCGCAACCCGAACTGGAAGTGCAGCCGGAAATCCAGCCGACGGCCCCAATCCAGCCTGAAGCACCAGCCATACCCCCTGTTTCCGCTCCGGCAACGCCACTGGGCGAGGCCGATGTGCCCCCGGCCCAACCCGAGGCCGGCAACCTTGCCGAACCTGCTGCCGAGGCCGTAGCGGAAGAAATCGACATCATCGAAGCCCCCCAGCCGACGCCGGAAGCCAAGCGTTCCTGGCTGTCGCGCCTGAAATCGGGCTTGTCCAAGACCTCCAGCAACCTGACCACGCTGTTTGTCGGCGCGCGCATCGACGACGACCTGTACGACGAACTGGAGTCGGCGCTGCTGATGTCCGACGCCGGCGTCGAGGCCACCCAATGGCTGCTGGACGAACTGAAGAAAAAGGTCAAGGCCGAGCGCCTGACCGAGGCATCCCAGGTGCGTACCGCCTTGCGCGGCCTGCTCATCGATCTGCTGCAGCCGCTGCAGCGCCCGCTGGTACTGGGCCGCGAACAGCCGCTGGTGATGATGATCGCCGGCGTCAACGGCGCCGGCAAGACCACCACCATCGGCAAGCTGGCCTTGCACCTGCAAGCCCACGGCCAGTCGGTGCTGCTGGCCGCCGGCGACACCTTCCGCGCCGCCGCACGCGAGCAGCTGGCGATCTGGGGCGAACGCAACAACGTCAGCGTGATCGCCCAGGAATCGGGCGACCCGGCCGCCGTCGCGTTCGACGCCGTGCATTCGGCGCAGGCGCGCGGCACCAGCGTGGTGATGGTCGATACCGCCGGCCGCCTGCCGACGCAATTGCACCTGATGGACGAGCTGAAGAAGATCAAGCGTGTGATCGCCAAGGGCATGGCCTCGGCGCCGCATGAGGTGCTGCTGGTCATCGACGGCAATACCGGCCAGAATGCGCTGGCCCAGGTCAAGGCCTTCGACGATGCGCTGGGCCTGACCGGGCTGGTGGTGACCAAGCTGGATGGCACCGCCAAGGGCGGCATCCTGGCCGCGATCGCCAAGACCCGGCCGGTGCCGCTGTATTTCATCGGCGTGGGCGAAAAGATCGAAGACTTGCAGCCCTTCAACGCCACCGATTTCGTCGACGCCCTCTTGAGCTGAATTCAATGATTGAATTTTCCCGGGTATCCAAACAATATTCGCGCGAGGTCTATGCCTTGCGCGACATTTCCCTGTCCGTCGGCAAGGGCGAGCTGCTGTTTTTGGCCGGTCCGTCCGGCGCCGGCAAATCGACCCTGCTGAAGATGATTGCAGCGATCGAACGTCCGAGCGCAGGCAAACTGACCGTGAGCGGCCAGGATATCGGCACCATCAAGGGGTCCGGGCTGCCTTACCTGCGCCGCAACCTGGGACTGATCTTCCAGCAGCAGCGCCTGCTGCTGGACCGTAACCTGCTGGCTAATGTAATGCTGCCGCTGATCGTCACCGGGGCCTCACGCGCAGACGCCGAAAAGCGCGCGCGCGCCGCGCTGGACAAGGTCGATCTGCTGGACAAGGCGCAATCCGAGCCGCAGGAGCTGTCCGGCGGCGAGCAGCAGCGCGTGGCGATCGCCCGTGCCATCGTCAACCGCCCGCAGATCATCCTGGCCGACGAACCCACCGCCAACCTCGACCGCGCCAACGCCAACAAGGTGCTGGCCGCGCTCAAATCCTTCCACGGCGTGGGCGTGACTTGCCTGATCTCGACCCACGACGAGCAATACCTGACCGGCGCCGACCGCATCGTCTACCTGGACCGCGGCCGCATCGTCGACGGCTGGCACAACGGCGTGGCCAATCCGGTGGAGGTGTCGCCATGAACTGGCTGCGCCAACACTTCGCCGCCGCAGCCGACGCGCTGCGCCACCTGCTGCGTTCGCCCGGCAACTTCATCCTCAATGTGCTGGTGGTGTCGATCGCGCTGGCGCTGCCGTTTGCCGGCCTGTCGGCGCTGGAGAACGTGCGGCCGATTTCCGACCAGATGTCGGTCGAGCCCGAGATCAGCATCTTCATGAAAATGGATGCCAGCCGCGACGCCTCGCAGGCCCTGGGCAAGGCGATTGCCCAGGTGCTCAAGGACAGCGACACTGTCGGCCGCGTGGAATTCATCCCGCGCGAAAAGGCTTTTGATGCCATGAAGAGCAAGACCGGCCTGGCCGACGTGCTGGCCACGCTGGGCAGCAATCCGCTGCCGGACAGCTTCGTGCTGCGCCTGCCGGGCTTCCAGAACGCCATGGATGCCGGCCGGGTGGACGATATCGCGCAAAAGCTCAAGAACCAGCCGGGCGTGGACACGGTGCAGATCGATTCGGCCTGGGTCAAGCGGCTGGCGGCACTGCTGCGCATCCTGCGGCTGGTGCTGCTGTTCCTGGGCATCACGCTGGGTGCGGTCGTAGTGGCGGTGGTGTTCAACACCATCCGTCTGCAAGTGATGACGCAGCGTGAAGAAATCGAGGTCTCGCGCCTGCTCGGCGCGACCAACGCCTTCATCCATCGCCCGTTTTACTACACCGGCGCCTTGCTCGGTTTGTGTGCGGGAGTGGTGGCGCTGGGCCTGGTCATCGCCGCGCAGCAGCCGCTGAATGCGGCCATTCTGGATTTCGCCCACCTGTACGCGTCCGAATTCCAGCTGGCGCTGCCCAGCCCCATGGCGATCGGCCTGCTGCTGGCGGTGAGCGCCCTGCTTGGCCTGTTCGGCGCGATGATGTCGGTACGCAGGCACCTGGCGCGCATGAAATAAGACTTGTATTTCTGCAATGCAATGGCCGCCGGCATCGCTGACGGCCATTTTCATTGATGGGCCTTGAAAAACCGTCAAACAGCCCTAGTTTTGGCTCTATCGCCATACAGAATTTGTTACAGGTTTTTGACTTCCTTTTTGACCTGCCGCAGCAACTTTCCCCCTCAATGTCCTTCTAATATGCAGGGACGAAAGCAATGATTATCAGAATTGCAATAGAGCAGTTCTATCGGGGTCTTCCAAACTTGCAATTAGCACTCTCAAATGACGAGTGCTAAAATACCCTATCGAAATGCTCCAGCTTTAAAGCATTGCTTTAATCTACACGTCCTTCCGTTTAGGAAACAAGGAGAATCAATGAAATCAGCGTCTGCACAATCTGCACTCATGCCGGTCGAGTCGAATGCACTCGCGCTCGGTTTTTCCGGCAGCCTGGGCAATATCGACGCATACATTTCGGCAGTGAACCGCCTGCCCATGCTGACTCAGGAAGAAGAAGTCCAGCTGGCCCGCGACCTGCGCGAAAAGAACGATCTGGGCGCCGCCCAGAAAATGGTGCTGTCGCACCTGCGCCTAGTGGTGTCGATCGCCCGCGGTTACCTGGGCTATGGCCTGCCGCACGCCGACCTGATCCAGGAAGGCAACATCGGCCTGATGAAGGCGGTCAAGCGCTTCGATCCGGGTCAGAACGTGCGCCTGGTGTCTTACGCCATGCACTGGATCAAGGCCGAGATCCACGAGTACATCCTGAAGAACTGGCGCCTGGTCAAGGTGGCCACCACCAAGGCGCAGCGCAAGCTGTTCTTCAACCTGCGCAGCCACAAGGAAGGCCTGGACACCATGTCGCCGGCCCAGGTCGAGGCATTGGCCAAGACGCTGGACGTCAAGCGCGAAGAAGTGATCGAGATGGAAACGCGCCTGTCCGGCCGCGATATCGCGCTAGAATCGCCGACCGATGACGATGACGACAAGTTCGCACCGATCGCCTACCTGTCGTCGGAAAACACCGAGCCGACCCGCGTGATGGAAGCCAAGCGTTACGACCGCATGCAGTCGGAAGGCATTGAAGCCGCCCTGTCCAAGCTGGATGACCGCTCGCGCCGTATCGTGGAAGCCCGCTGGCTGGCCAACGACGACGGCTCTGGCGCAACCCTGCATGAGCTGGCTGACGAGTTCGGCGTGTCCGCCGAGCGCATTCGCCAGATCGAAGCGGTAGCGTTGAAGAAGATGAAGACTTCGCTGCAGGCGTATTCGTAATTCGTACCAGCAAGCAATAAAGAAAAAGGCACCCGAGGGTGCCTTTTTCTTTGTCTGTACGGTTTTCGCTCAGGACAACAGCAGCTTGATATCGTGCGCCAGCGTCTGCGGACCCTGGCCGTGCTTGACGAACAGACGGATGTGGCCCTGCGGGTCGAACACATAGCTGCCAGCGGTGTGATCCATCGTATAGCTGCCCGGCTGCTTGCCCGGCACTTTCTGGTAGAACACCTTGAATTCCTTGGCCACCTTCTCGGTCTGTTGAGCATCACCGCGCAACCCCAGGAAACGCTTGTCGAAAGCCGGCACATATTGCGACAGAATTTCCTGCGTATCGCGCTCAGGATCGACGGTGATGAACAACACCTGCACACGGTCGGCATCAGGCCCCAGTTCCTTCATCACATTGGCCATCTCGACCATGGTGGTCGGACACACATCCGGGCACTGGGTATAGCCGAAGAACACGACCACCGCCTTGCCCTTGAAATCGGCCAGTGTACGTGGTTTGCCGGTATGGTCGGTCAGCGCGAAATCCTTGGCGTAATCAAGGCCGGTGACATCGGTGTTATTGAATTTGAGTTCTGGCTTGGACTGGCCGCAAGCAACCAGCAACGTAGCGCAGGCTGCCAGCAGCAGCGTCGAGAGGAATCGCTTCATCTGATCAGAAAGTACGGAACAGGAAATAGTGGTCCACCAGCAGCACTGCGAACAGGATCGACAGGTAGACGATGGAATAGGCAAACGCACGGCGGGCGATCAGGTCGGTGTAGTGGCGGTAGATCTGCCACGAATACCAGAAGAAGATGCCGCCCAGCACGATGGCGGTACCCAGGTAAATCAAACCGCTCATCCCGATGGCGAAGGGCAGCATGCTGGTCGCCAGCAGTGCGATGGTGTACATCAGGATGTGGAACTTGGTCACGTCCATGCCATGCGTGATCGGCAGCATCGGCAGGCCGGACTTGGCGTAATCGTCGCGGCGGTACATGGCCAGCGCCCAGAAGTGCGGCGGGGTCCAGATGAAGATGATCATCACCAGCACCCAGGCCTGCATCGGCACGTCATTGGCGATCGCAGCCCAGCCCAGCGCCGGCGGCATGGCGCCGGCCAGGCCGCCGATCACGATGTTCTGCGGCGTGGCGGGCTTCAGGATGATGGTGTAGATGATGGCGTAGCCGACGAAGGTGGCGAAGGTCAGCCACATGGTCAGCGGATTGACCAGGTTGTAGAGTACCCACATGCCCATGCCGCCGATGACGCCCGAGAATATCAGCGTCTGCGTCACGGTGATTTCGCCGCGCGCCAGCGGACGGCGGGCGGTGCGCGCCATGCGCGAATCGATTTCGCGTTCGACCAGGCAGTTGATCGCAAAAGCGGCGCCGGCCAGCAGCCAGATGCCCACGGTACCGAACACCACCTTGTGCCAGTCCGGCAGCTCCGGACTCGACAGGAACATGCCGATCACGGCGCAGAACACGGCCAGCTGCGTCACGCGCGGCTTGGTCAGGGCCCAGTACTGGGCGATGCGGTTAGGTTGGGCAGTCAGAGTGGTCATACAGAGCCTAGTGGCGCGGCAACGGCTGGCTGGGAATCAGCCTCGGCGATGCCGGCGGGAGCGTATCGAGCTTTGTAGTTTAACATGACCAGCAACATGACCAGCAGCGCCGCGCCGCCGTTGTGCACCACGGCAATGGCCAGCGGCCAGCTCAGGTAGATGGTCGCCAGGCCAGTCACCAGTTGCAAACCCACGATGATCAAGAGCCAGCGGCCGGTCTTGCGCAGGCCCTCGTCGCGCAACGCCTTGTGTGCCAGCCATACAACATACAAGATCACGACAAAGGCGAAACTGCGATGCACCCAGTGAATCGCCGTCAGCGCCTGGAACGGCAGGAAATCGCCGTCAGCCGTCATGCCCAGATGGCGCCACAAGGTGAAGCCATGTTCAAAATCCATGTCCGGCACCAGCTTGCCATTGCACAGCGGGAAGTCGGTGCAGGCCAGCGCCGCATAATTGGTGCTGACCCAGCCTCCCAGCGCGATCTGCAACGTCAGCAGCGCCAGACCTATCGTGGCGGGCCACACCAGCGCCCGGCCGGAGGGCGCCACTGGCAGGTGCGGATTCTGGCGTGCGGCCAGCCAGGCCAGCATGGCCAGCAACGTCAGTCCCAATAACAGGTGGAGGGTGACGATGACAGGCTGCAGCTTCATGGTCACGGTCCAGGCGCCGAAAGCGCCTTGCAGGCAGACAAAGCCCAGCAGGGCCGTCGGGAACCACGGGCGGTATTGGCGCTCGGCGCCCTTGGACTTGATCCAGCGCCGCCAGGCCATTGCCATCAGCGCGATGATCAGTACCCCTACCGCCATGGCGAAATAGCGGTGCGTCATCTCGATCCAGGCCTTGCCCCAGGTCACCGGTCCGGTCGGCATGGCTTCCTGCGCGGCGTTGATGTGCGCATGCGCCAGCAAAGGATTCGAATGGTTGTAGCAGCCTGGCCAGTCCGGGCAGCCCAGACCGGAATCGGTCAGCCGCGTAAAGGCGCCGAACATGATCAGGTCGAAGGTGAAGAACATCGTCACCCACACCAGTTTGCGATACTTGTTGTCGAAACCCTGGGCCCGCCATACCAGCGAGAGCGGAATCAATGCCACCAGGAGGCCGGTCAGGCCCAGTTCAATCAGCGTCGTTGCGTTCATCTTCTTTCAAACCTGCGCCGCATAGCGTCTAGCCGATGGCCGAGGCGCGCAGCAGCTTGGAAATATCCTTCTTCATCTTGCCCGGGTCCGGGTCCTTGGGGAAGCGCATCATCAGATTGCCCAGCGGATCGATCAGGTAGATATGATCCTCAGCCGAACCGCCCGCCTCCACCGGCAGCCAGGCCTTCAGCTTGGCGGCATCCACCCGCAGCATATCGGTGCCGTCGTATTCGCGGATGAGCATGGTCTCTACCGGCGCCTTGTCGGTCACCAGCCAGACGCGCTCGACGCGCTCCATCTCCTTACCTTGCATCAGCCGCAGTTGGCGCAGGGTGAACAGTTTGTTGCGGCAGGCTGCGGCACAGTCGGCGCTATCCACCTGCAGCATGACCCACTTGCCCTTGTAATCCGCCAGCCCGCCTTTGCCGCCATCGAGCGTGCTGCTGCCCAGGTCGGGAATCGGGTACTGGCGCGGATCGATCAGCTCACCGTAGTTGTTGCGGCTCTCCGGCTTGATCACGTAATAGGTGAAATACGACGCGATCATCGGCGCTGCACATATCAGCACCACCAGCAGCATCTTCCAGCGGCCGCGGCGGCGGCGCTTTTCATCGTCGGCGGCAGCGGAAGCGGCCGGCCGGCTTGCATCGAGGTTTGTCATTGCCTGTCGTTACCCTTGCGTCTCAATCCCGTAACAAGAAAAAACACCAGCGCCATCGCCGCCAGCGCATACCACTGCAAGGCATAGGCGCGGTGACGGTCAATGCCCAGCGACGGCACGGGCCAGTCGCGCACCAATCCATCGTCGCCATCCGGCGGTGCGGCACGCTGCTCCACCACCAGCGACGACAACTGCAAGCCGCTGGCTACGGCCAGCGCAGCGATATCGAGGTTCTGCAGGATCGCGCCCGGCTTGGGCGCATCGGCCTGTCCCAACTGCAGCACATGGCCGGCATCGCGACGCAGTATGCCATCGATGCGCGTCAATCCGGCCGGCGTGGCCGGATGCGGCACTCTCGCACGGTCGGTGGCATCGCGCGGCGCCCAGCCCCGCGCCACCATGACGGTGCGCTGCGAACCCGCTATTTTAAACGGCGTCAGCACATGAAAGCCCACCGCGCCATCATGCGGACGATTTTCCAGATAGACCGTCCACTGCGGCACAAACTCCCCCTCCAGCAAGACATGGCGGAATTCGCTCGCACCGGCATCGCTGTCGAGCGGCAGCGCCTGCAAGGGCGCTTCTTTGGCGCGCACCTCGATGCGCTGCTGGATCGCCAGTTTCTCTTCGGCGCGATGAGTCTGCCATTGTCCAAGGGCGATGCCGGCGGCGGCGACCACGATCGTGGCGCATAAGGGAATCCAGCGAATTCGAAATCTGATTGACATTAGAGCGTGTTATGACTTATTTCAGCCCCCGCGCAGCCCCGGCAACGGGCCGGATGCAAGGCGCGACGACGCGTCGTGGTGATGCCACGGCAAGGAGGAGTAACGCGGCAGGCAGCCCGTTGCCGGGGCTGCCCGGAAGGTTCGGATGAGAAGAGCGCATTGCGGCGTTGCGGCGCTTGCGCAGAGACCCACTCTGCGCGGCGCACCGCGCCTTGCACTGCACCCTTCTCATCCGAACGCGGGGGCTGAAATAAGTCATAACACGCTCTACAATGAACGAAAATATTTCAAACGGCTGCGCCGACGATTCAACCCGGCGACGCGGCGGAGACACAGGAATTTTACCCGCATGAAAATCGTCGTCGCGATCGCGTTCATCCTCATCCTCGCCAGCCTGGCTTCCGCGCTGATCTTCCTTATGCGCGACAAGGGCAAAAGCAACCGTACGGTGCAAGCCCTGACTTTGCGCGTGGGCTTCTCGGTGGCGTTGTTCCTGTTCATCCTGTTGAGCTACAAGCTCGGATGGATACAGCCCACCGGCATACGCTGACCACATGAAAAAGCCGCACACGGGTGCGGCTTTTTCACATCATCCAACGAAACCGTCAGGCTTACAACCAGTACACCACAACGTACAGGCCCAGCCACACCACGTCCACAAAGTGCCAGTACCAGGCCGCGCCTTCGAAGGCGAAGTGGTGCGTCGGCGTGAAATGGCCGCGCAGCAAGCGATACAGCACCACCGACAGCATGATCGCGCCCATGGTCACGTGGAAGCCGTGGAAGCCGGTCAGCATGAAGAAGGTCGACCCATAGATACCGGACGTCAGCTTCAGGTTCAGTTCGGTGTAGGCGTGGATGTATTCGTACGCCTGGAACCCCATGAACACCGCACCCAGCAGGATGGTCAGGAACAGCCACACTGCCGTCTTCGCACGGTGGCCGGCGCGCAGCGCATGGTGCGAGATGGTCAGGGTCACGCCCGAACTCAGCAGCAGCAATGTATTGATGGTCGGGATCGGGAACGGTCCCATGGTGGTGAAACTCTCCACGGTGCCCGCCGGGCCGACGCCGCCCCAGTGCGCGGCGAAGTCCGGCCAGATCACCTTGTGGTCGAGGTCGGCCAGCCAGGGCATCGTAATGCTGCGCGCATAGAACAATGCCCCGAAGAAGGCGCCGAAGAACATCACTTCCGAGAAGATGAACCAGCTCATGCTCCAGCGGTAGGAGCGGTCGACGTGCTCGCCGTAGAGGCCGGACTCGGACTCCTTGATGGCGTCGCCGAACCAGTAATACAGCACCGCCAGCACCATCAGGATGCCGAAGATGTTGACATAGGGCGCCCATGCCGCGCCGTTGACCCATGCCGATGCGCCAGCCATCGTGATGAGCATCGATAGGCCTGCCATCATCGGCCAGCGCGACGGCCCCGGAACGAAGTAGTACGGCGCCTTGGCTTGTTGAGAACTCATTTCCATCTCCCGATACGAAATTCAGCTGACTTGTTGTTCCGTTGTTTTGAATGGCCTGCGCCTGTTTCAGGCATGCTGGCCACTTGCCTTTAATTCATTGTCATCCGGCGGCCTGTGCCACCACCAGCTTCACGATTACCACCAGCACCGCCACGAAGATCGCCGCACCGATCACGCCGGCCACCAGCACGTGGATGGGATTAAGCCTGGCCGCATCCGATTCGTAGTCGCTTTTCTTGCGCACACCGAAGAAGGACCAGAACACCGCCTTCATCGTCGCGCCGAATGACGCCTTGCGTTGCGATGCCTGTTTCAGCTCTTCGGTCAAAGCCCTTCCTCCCGTGCGTATCGCCATGGCCCAACCGGCCCGGTCAACCCGCCTTCTTGTCCTTGCCGCCGATCTCGAAGAAAGTATACGAGAGCGTGATCGTGGTCACATCCTTGGGCAGTTTTGGATCGATGTAGAACACCACCGGCATCTGCTTGGCTTCGTTCGGCCCCAGCGTCTGCTGCGTGAAGCAGAAGCACTCCACCTTCTTGAAGAAGGCCGCCGACTGCTGCGGCGCATAGCTGGGGATCGCCTGGGCATCCACATTGCGCGACTGCGTGTTCACCACTTCGTAGGTCACCTGGGTCATCTCGCCCGGATGCACCTGCATGCTCGCCACCGTCGGGCGGAAACGCCACGGCCCCTGCGAATTGCCGTCGAACTCGATGGTGACCGTGCGCGTCTTGTCGACCTGCGTATTGGACGGCGCTTCCACCGTCGCGTCCTTGAGCGTCAGGAAATTGACGCCGGTCACTTCGCAGATCTTGCGGTACAGCGGAATCAGTGCGTAGCCGAAGCCGAACATCAGCACCGCCACCACCACCAGCTTGCGCAGCATCACGCGGTTCAAGCCGCGCTCCTGGCTGCCGCCTTGCGGATCATTTTTGCTCATTTGGCAAACCAGATGCGGTTGATGAAAATGCCGACGAAGAAGGCCAGCGCCACCAGCCCCAGCAACAGGCCGGTGCGCAGATTGTTCGGTTTCTTGCGATCAGACATGGTAATCCCGGATTGGTCGGCGCACACCGGCATTGCCCGCGTGCGCCCGGTTCATCACTTGAGGACAGGCGGTTCTTCGAAAGTGTGGAAAGGCGCCGGGCTGGGCACGGTCCATTCCAGGCCTTCCGCACCTTCCCACGGCTTGGCTTCCGCCTTCTTGCCGCCCTTGATCGACGGGATCACCACGCAGAACAGGAAGTACACCTGGCTCAGGCCGAAACCGAAGGCGCCGATCGAGGCGAGCATGTTGAAGTCGGTGAACTGCGCCGGATAGTCCGCATAGCGGCGCGGCATACCGGCCAGCCCGAGGAAGTGCATCGGGAAGAAGGTGACGTTGAAGGTGATCAGCGAAGCCCAGAAGTGGAACTTGCCGCGCCATTCGTTGTACATGTAGCCGGTCCACTTCGGACTCCAGTAGTAGTAACCGGCGAACAGCGCAAACAGCGAACCGGCCACCAGCACGTAGTGGAAGTGCGCCACCACGTAGTAGGTATCCTGCATCTGGATGTCGATCGGGGTGACCGCCAGGATCAGGCCGGTGAAGCCGCCCATGGTGAACACGAAGATGAAGCCGACCGAGAACAGCATCGGCGTCTCGAAGGTCATCGAACCGCGCCACATGGTGGCGATCCAGTTGAAGATCTTCACGCCGGTCGGCACCGCGATCAGCATGGTGGCGTACATGAAGAACAACTGCGCAGTCACCGGCATGCCGGTGGTGAACATATGGTGCGCCCAGACGATGAAGGACAGGATCGCGATCGAAGCGGTCGCGTACACCATCGAGGCATAACCGAACAGCGGCTTGCGCGCGAAGGCCGGGATGATCTGCGAGACGATGCCGAAGGCCGGCAAGATCATGATATAGACCTCCGGGTGGCCGAAGAACCAGAAGATGTGCTGGTACATCACCGGATCGCCGCCGCCGGCCGCGTTGAAGAACGAGGTGCCGAAGTGGCGATCGGTCAGCGTCATGGTGATGGCGCCTGCCAGCACCGGCATCACGGCGATCAGCAGGTAGGCGGTGATCAGCCAGGTCCAGCAGAACATCGGCATCTTCATCAGCGTCATGCCGGGCGCGCGCATGTTCAGGATGGTGACGATGATGTTGATCGAACCCATGATCGACGAAGCGCCCATGATGTGCATGGCGAAGATGGCCATGTCCATGCCAGGGCCCATCTGCGTCGACAGCGGCGCGTACAGCGTCCAGCCTGCGGCGGTGGCGCCGCCCGGCACCAGGAACGAACCTGCCAGCAGCAGCGCTGCCGGCGGCAGCAGCCAGAACGAAAAGTTGTTCATGCGCGCGAACGCCATGTCGGAGGCGCCGATCTGCAGCGGGATCATCCAGTTGGCGAAGCCGACGAAGGCCGGCATGATGGCGCCGAACACCATCACCAGGCCGTGCATGGTGGTCAACTGGTTAAAGAACTCGGGACGGAAGAACTGCAGGCCCGGCTGGAACAGCTCGGCGCGGATCAGGAGCGCCAGCACGCCGCCTGAGAGCAGCATGGTGAACGAGAACCACAGGTAGAGCGTGCCGATATCCTTGTGGTTGGTGGCGAACAGCCAGCGGCGCCAGCCGTGTGGATGGTCGTGCGAGTGGTCGTGATCGTGGCCATGCGCGTGATCGTGGGAATGATCAGGGGTGTGATCAACGGTGGTGGTCATAGTCCTGTTCTCCAATCGATTACTTGCGGCCAGCCAGCACTTCTGCGGGCTGAACGATGTTTTCCTGCGCCTTGTTGGACCAGCTGTTGCGCGTATAGGTAATGACGGCGGCGATCTCGGTGTCGTTCAGCACTGTCTTCCAGGCCGGCATGGCGTTCTTGCCGTTCAGCACCACATGGATCTGCTCTGCCTTGGGGCCGTTGACCACCGGGTCGCCGTCCAGCGCCGGGAAAGCGCCGGGCACGCCCTTGCCGGTAGCCTGGTGGCAGACGGCGCAATTGGCGGTGTAGACCTTTTCGCCGCGCTGCTTGAGCTCGTCGATAGTCCAGGTCTTGTTCGGATCGTCGGCCTTGGCCGCCATTTCCTTTTTCTTTTCATCGACCCAGGTCTTGTAGTCGGCCTCGCTGACCACGTTCACCACGATGGGCATGAAAGCATGGTCCTTGCCGCACAGCTCGACGCACTGGCCGCGATAGGTGCCGATCTTCTCGGCGCGGAACCAGGTGTCACGCACGAAACCGGGGATCGCATCCTGCTTGACGCCGAAGGCGGGAATGGTCCACGAGTGGATCACGTCGTTGGCGGTGGTGACGATGCGCACCTTCTTGTTGACCGGCACCACGACCGGGTTGTCCACTTCCAGCAGGTAGTTGTCGTTCTTCTTGATCGAAGCGTCGGTGACCTGCTCGCGCGGCGTGGCCAGATTGGAGAGGAAGGAGATGCCTTCGCCCTCGCCCTTCAGGTAATCGTAGCCCCACTTCCACTGCATGCCGGTGACCTTGATGGTGAGGTCCGCATTGGAAGTATCTTTCATCGCCACCACCGTCTTGGTGGCCGGCAGCGCCATGCCGATCACGATCAGGAACGGCACCACGGTCCAGGCGATTTCCACCGTCGTGCTTTCATGGAAGGTAGAAGCCTTGTGGCCAAGCGACTTGCGGTGCTTGAGGATGGAATAAAACATGACGCCAAACACCGCCACGAAGATCACTAGGCAGATGATCAGCATCAGGATGTGCAGGTCGTAGATTTGTTCGGCGATTTGGGTGACAGGCGGCTGGAAGTTCATTTGCCTTACTGCGGGTCCCCCTGGACTGTCCACCACTGCCCAGGACGGGATTCCCGCCGCCAGCAGCGATGCACCGAGGGTCAACGATTGAAGGCGCTTCGCATGTTTCATGGATTTCCTCAAAAGCCCAAAATTATAAGAATTAGAATTTCGCCAACACGCCGATCCTTGCGGACAATTCGCGATCCAGCTCGCGCGCGAACTCTCGTCGTTTCCATTCGCTCATAAAACGGCCTACTTCCACGCGCATGCCGGAACACTCCAGCCCCACCAGCGACTGGCGGGCGACAGGAAAATCGATACGCGCACGGCGCAAGTCCAGCTTGATACGGTTTACCTTGCTTGCCTGTGTCAATTCGACAATCAGGCAGTCATCCAACAAAGCGACATACTCGCGATCAGTTGCGTGGCGGGCGTACACCAGGAAGGCGATGCCGACCGCCGAAAGCTCAATGACAGAAAAAACCAGGATAGTCCAGGCACCATGGACGGTGAATGCCAACGCGACCGTCAGCGATACGACACAGAGTATTGCAAAGACCCACGCCAGCTGGCGCGGCGCAATCGAACAATTGCGCTTCAATATCCATTCCCGCGTCTCCATAGCACCTCGCCAGCATGATTGTCGGTCGAGCGTGTCTCTCTATAAGTCGAACCGCTGGAGGCCGAGCCGGCGCACTGCATCGACGGGGCTGTTGCCGCCCTCCGCGACGCGCTATGGCGCTGGTGCCGTCCTCATTGCGGCTCTTTATTTATTCTTAACCATTTGAGTATAAGGGGTAACGCTGCCCGTGATCAAGCAAACGCAACCCCGTGTTCTTGGGCGCTTTGCCCGGACGCCCCAAAACATGCACTGCCACCCGCTTTCCGGCTTGTAGACTGGTTTCCGGAGCCTCCCCTCCATTCAGCAGGGCGTAACGATACAACAACGACGACCAAATCCAGATGGACTTTGGCAACTAACCGATATATGCCACTGCCACTATTTCCTGGGCAAATCGAACCGGATGATGCTCTCGCCTGCAGCGGTCTGTTTCGGTACCGGCCGGAAGGCATGGCCGTACACGACCTCAAACGTCAGCGGTATCTTGCCATCGCGGTTGCGCATCGCCTCAAAGGCGGCCAGCAAGCGCTGGTGCTGTCCGCGCGAGAGCAGCCCGCGGCGACGCGTCTCCAGCGGATTGCCGCCCCAGGCGCGCACGTCTTCCAGCAAGCGTTGCGGCGTCTCGTAAGTCACGGTAATCGTTTCCATATCCATCACCGGCGTGGAAAAGCCGGCGTTGACCAGCATGTCGCCGAAGTCGTGCATGTCCACGAAAGGCAGGGCATGCGGCGCCAGGTCGATGCTCTCGAAGGCGCTACGCACTTCACGCAGGGTATCCGGACCAAAGCACGAAAACATCAGCAAGCCTTCCACCCGCAGCACGCGGCGCCATTCGGCGAACACACGGTCGGGCTGCGGATGCCAGTGCAGCGCCAGATTGGACCAGACCAGGTCGAGCGAATTGGGTCCCAAAGGGAGTTGGGCGAAGTCGGCGCACGCCAGCTCGGGGCCGTTGCCGCCGGACGTGCCCAGCCATTTGTTGATCGAACCGAACAGGCGGTTGACCGCCGACTGGGCGCCGCGCTGGTGTTCGGCCGCCACGGACAGCATGCCATAGGCGCCGTCCAGCCCCACCACCTGGGCCTCGGGGTAACGTTTTTGCAGCATCGGCAGATCGGCGCCCTCACCGCAGCCGGCGTCAAGCACCTGGCTGGGAACGATCTTCACCAGCGCCAGCCGCTCCTGCATGCGGAAAGACACCTCGCGGCGCAGGAAGTCGGATTCGGCTACCCGCTGCGGCCGGCCAAAGGTACGGCGCACCAGAGGCAGATCGATAGGCGCGCTGAGTTTGGCGCTGGCGGATGGCGGACTGAGGGACATCGAATCAGGAAACAGGTGAGATAATGGCCGTAGTTTAGTCGAAATCCATTTTTCCCGGGCGCAACCCCATGGACGTCAAACCGCACAAACCCGGCAGTGCGCCTACCGCGCCCAAAACGGCTGCCGCCTACAAACGAGTACCGCCAGCCAAGCCGCAAAAAAGCGGCTGGGTGAAACGCGTGCTGGCCCGTATTCCACAACTGCTGCCCTCCTCCTGCGCCCTGTGCGGCGATGCCGGACGCGACACGCTGTGCACGCCTTGCCGCCAGCGCTTTTTCACGCGCCAGCATCGGCGCTGCATCCAGTGTGCGCTGCCGATGCCCGCCGTCGGCAAGGAATTGCGCTGCGGCGCCTGCCTCAAGAACAAACCTGCATTCGACGCCACCATTGTCGCCACCGACTATTTCGCGCCGTCCGACCAGCTGGTGCTGGCCCTGAAGTTCAGCGGCGACCTGCGGCTGGCGCCGCTGCTGGCTGAACTGATCCGCAACGCCGCGCTGCGCAGTCCGCTGCCGGGCAGCGATATCCAACTGCCGCTGCCGACCATGCTGGCAGCAGTCCCGCTGGGCCGCGCCCGCCTGCAGGAACGGGGCTTCAACCAGGCATTGGAAATCGCCAAGCCGTTGTCCAGGCTGCTCGACATCCAACTGCATCCATACCTGCTCGAACGCGTGAAAGAAACCCAGGCGCAATCCGGCCTGCCGCTGGTGGCGCGTGGCCGCAACATCCGCAAAGCCTTCGTGGTGCCTTACGACGCCATGGATCATGTGCGCGGCCGCCACGTAGGCATCGTCGACGATGTCATGACCACCGGCGAGACCCTCAACGAGCTGGCCGCCACCCTCAAGCGCTTCGGCGCCAAGCGCGTGACCAACTTGGTTTTCGCACGCACCCCGCCGGGCTGATCCGGCATCGCATTTTCAGGAGATTTGTTTGTTTCACGTCGTACTGGTCGAACCGGAGATCCCTCCCAATACCGGCAACATCATCCGCCTGTGCGCCAATACCGGCGCACAACTGCACCTGATCGAACCGCTCGGTTTCCCGCTGGACGACGCCAAGATGCGCCGTGCCGGGCTCGACTACCACGATTACGCGACCATGCAGGTGCATTCCAACTGGGATGCCTTCCTGGAACGCCGCCGCGCCGATCCGCAATTCGATCCGGCGCGCATGTTCGCCATGACTACCCACGGCTCGACGCCATTTGCGGGCCTCGCCTTCCACCCCGGCGACACGTTCGTGTTCGGTTCCGAAACACGCGGGCTGGCACCGGCACTGCGCGAGTCATTCCCGGCCACGCAGCGCATCCGCCTGCCGATGCGGCCGGACAACCGCAGCCTCAATCTCTCCAACACCGTGGCGGTGGTGGTGTATGAGGCGTGGCGGCAGAACGGCTACGAGGGCGGGAGCTGATACATGCCTACTCCCTGCGAAAGCAGGGACGACAACAAACAAAAACGGCTCCCGCAGGAGCCGTTTTTTGATGGTGCGATACGCTTAACCAAGCAACAAGGCATCGTCCGACAGCTTCTCGCCGCGCGTCTGCTCGAACATCTTGAGCAGGTCCGGCACATCCAGCCCGGCGCGCTCCTTCCCCGACACGTCCAGCACCACCTTGCCCTGGTGCAGCATCACGGTGCGGTCGCCATAGTCCAGCGCCTGGCGCATGCTGTGGGTCACCATCATCGTGGTCAGCTTGCTCTCGGCCACGATCTTGGCCGTCAGCTCCAGCACGAAAGCGGCGGTCTTGGGATCAAGCGCGGCGGTGTGCTCATCCAGCAGCAAAATGCGCGAAGGCTGCAGCGATGCCATCAACAGGCTGACCGCCTGGCGCTGGCCGCCGGAAAGCAGGCCGATGCGGTCGGAGAGGCGCTTTTCCAAACCCAGGTTGAGCACCGACAGCCGCTCACGGAACAACTCACGCATCTTGCCGCGGATGGCGAAATTGAAGCCGCGGCGACGGCCGCGCGCCATCGCCAGCGCCATGTTTTCTTCGATGGTCAATGCCTCGCAGGTGCCGGCCATCGGATCCTGGAACACGCGCGCCACCATGCCGGCGCGGTCCCAGGCTTGCTTTCTGGTGACATCGGTGCCATCGATTTCGATCGTGCCCGAGTCCATCAGCAAGTCACCCGAAATGGCGTTCAGGAAAGTCGACTTGCCTGCGCCGTTGGAACCGATCACGGCCACGAACTGGCCAGTCGGAATTTCCAGCGAGAGGCCGCGCAGCGCCGGGTTCTCGATCGGCGTGCCGGGATTGAAGGTGATCTTGAGATCGCTTGCTTTCAACATCTCAAGCCCCCTTCATCAGCAGTTTCAGCTTGCGCTTGCCCATCGGCAGCACCAGCGCCAGCATCACCAGCACCGCGGTCACCAGGTTCAGGTCCTGCGCCTGTAGGCCGATGAAGTCGCTGTTCAAGGCCAGTGCGATGAAGAAGCGGTACAGGATGGCACCCAGGATCACCGCCAGCGTGGTCCACACCAGGCGGCGCGCCGGCAGGATGTTCTCGCCGATGATCACGGCCGCCAGGCCGATGACGATGGTGCCGATGCCCATGGAAATATCGGAGCCGCCCTGGGTCTGCGCGAACAGCGCGCCAGCCAGCGCCACCAACGCATTGGCCAGCGCCATGCCGGCCAGCGTGGCAGTACCGGTGGCGATGCCCTGGGCGCGCGCCATACGGGCATTGGCGCCGGTGGCGCGCATGGCCAAGCCGATTTCGGAAGAGAAGAACCAATCCAGCAGCAGTTTGACGACAGCCACCACCACCAGCAGGATCAGCGGACGGCCGACATAGTCGGGGATCCAGTCGGGTTGCAGGATCGTGAAGATGGTCGACTCGGAAATCAGCGGTACGTTAGGCTTGCCCATCACGCGCAGGTTGATCGAATACAGCGCGATCATCATCAGGATACTGGCCAGGAGATCCATGATCTTCAGCCGCACATTCAGCCAGGCGGTGGTGAAGCCGGCCAGTGCGCCGGCCAGGATGGCGACGCCGGTCGACAGGAACGGGTCATGCCCAGCCGAGATCATGGTGGCGGCTACAGCGCCGCCCAGCGGAAAACTGCCGTCGACGGTCAGGTCGGGGAAAGTAAGAATGCGGAAGGAAATCAGCACTCCAAGGGCCACGAGGCTGAAAATCAGGCCGATTTCCAGTGCGCCCAACAGCGTATACAGCGACATAAAAGGTCTTTCTTAAAAAACACATTCGGCATTGGCGCGGTACGCTAATGCCGAATGTCTTCTGCGTTCCGCGAAGCGCCGCAGGGATGGCGCAGTGCCTCGCGGTGCCGTGCAGATCAGTTCAGTACCTTGGTCGCCGACTTCAGGAAGTCCGGCGACAGGGTCACACCCTGCTTTTGCGCTGCCGAGGTATTGACGTAAAGCTCAAGGTTCTTGCTGGTCGAAGAAGCGATATCGCCCGGCTTCTCACCCTTCAGGATGCGTGCCACCACCTTGCCGGTCTGGCGGCCCAGATCGTAGAAGTTCACACCCAGCGCAGCCACGGCGCCACGCTTGACGCTGCCGGTATCGGAAGCGATCAGCGGGATCTTGGCATCATTGCAGACCTTGGCCAGCGATTCGAAGACCGAGACCACGTTGTTGTCGGTGGTGGTGTACATCACATCGATCTTGCCGATCAGGCTCTTGGCGGCCGGCGCCACGTCAACCGAGCGCGGTGCGGCAGCCTCGACCAGGGTGATGCCTTGCTTCTGGAGCTCGCCCTTGATGTTGTTCAGCGCCGACACGGAATTGGCTTCGCCCGGATTGTAAACGATCCCGACACGCTTGGCGTTGGGCACCACGCGCTTGATGATCTCGACCTGCGGGACCGGATCGAGCATGTGCGACATGCCAGTCACGTTGGTGCCGGATGGCTTCCAGTCCTTGACCAGTTGCGCCGCCATCGGGTCGGCGATAGCCGAATAGACGATCGGGATAGTCTTGGTCGCAGCTACCATCGGCTGTGCCGACGGGGTGCCGATCACGACGATGGCGTCAGGGTTGTCGCCCACGAACTTCTTGGCGATCTGGCCGGCAGTGCCGGCATTGCCCTGGGCGCTCTGAAAATCCCATTTCAGGTTCTTGCCCGGCTCGAAGCCTTCGGCGATGAGTTCATCCTTGGTGCCATCGCGCACGGCATCCAGCGCCGGATGCTCGACATAGGAAGTCACTGCGACCACCTTCTCTGCAGCCAGCGCGGAAGCGCAGACGGCACTGATGGCCAGCGCACCGGCAATGGCGCGCAATGATTTAGTTAATGCAAACACAGTCCACTCCTCTTTCATGGCGGTCGGCGCCTGGGCAGCCGCGCTGCCTGGCCCGTTATTCATATATGACGATGCAACGATGTACAGATAGGGCAACTTGCGCCCCCGGATAAAACGATCCCGCTTAATAGCGGGATCGGTCGGGAGCGTCAGGCGCTACTTTAACTTATTGCTTGATGACGGTCTTGGCCGAGTTCACCAGTTCCGGCGACAGGGTCACGCCCTGTTTTTGCGCAGCAGCCGTATTGACGAACAGTTCCAGCTTGCTGCTGGTGGCCGAAGCGATGTCGCCCGGCTTGTCGCCCTTGAGGATACGCGCCACGACCTTGCCGGTCTGGCGGCCCAGGTCGTAGTAGTTCACGCCCAGGGCGGCGATGGCGCCGCGCTTGACGCTGTCGGTATCGGAAGCGACCAGCGGGATCTTGGCGTCGTTGCCGACCTTGACCAGCGATTCGTAAGCAGAAACCACGTTGTTGTCGGTGTTGGTGTAGATCACATCGACCTTGCCGATCAGGCTCTTGGCTGCGGTACCGACGTCAACCGAACGTGGCGCGGCGGCTTCGACCAGGGTCATGCCGGACTTGGTCAGCAGTTCCTTGAGCGCCTTGACCACCACGGCCGAATTGGCTTCGCCTGGGTTGTAGACCATGCCCACGCGCTTGGCATTGGGCACCACGCGCTTGATCAGGTCGACCTGCTTGTCCAGTTCCAGCACATCGGACACGCCGGTCACGTTGGTGCCGGAAGCTTTCCAGTCCTTCACCAGTTGCGCGGCGACCGGATCGGTCACGCCGGAGTAGACCACGGGGATGGTCTTGGTGGCAGCCACCAGGGCCTGGGCCGACGGGGTGGCGATGGCCACGATGACGTCAGGCTTGTCGCCCACGAACTTGCGGGCGATCTGGGCGGCGGTGCCGGTATTGCCCTGGGCGCTCTGGTAATCCCACTTCAGATTCTTGCCGGCTTCAAAGCCTTCATCCTTCAACTCATCCTTGACGCCATCGCGGACCGCGTCCAGCGCCGGGTGTTCGACGATAGCGGTCACCGAAACCGCCTTATCCGCCGCCATGGCGGGGGCTGCGCAAACCGCAGCCAGGGACAATGCACCAACCAGGGCACGCAGCGTCAATTTGGTGTTGTAGTACATGAAGTCTCCCTTTAGAAATTGTTTGGAATACGCGAAAAGAGGGTAAGTCTAGCCTAGCGCACCTCAACAATCAATTTGCACAGCGCCATTCCTGCCGCGCCATCGCGCAGGCCTTAGATACGCCTCCTGAAAGTGATGGGGCATCGATAGAATCAACTGGCCTCGCAAATCGATACGAATCGTATCGACATCAATATTACTGCTCGCATTAACGCCTTGCACCAGGCCAACCGAACTTGCTACAGCCAGTTGCTATAATCCCCCGTCATGCCTTCACGCCCGCCAACCTCGCATTTCCCCGCCGTACGCCGCCACAGGCCGCACGCCGGGTTGCCGTTTTGGCGGCGCGCTTTGCTGCATCTGTGGCTGGTCTTGTCCATGGCAGCCGGCCCTTGGCTGCAGCCGGCCTTCGCGCAGGCGCCGCAGGATATCCCCGCCATGGCGATCTGCAGCGTGGCCAACACCGGAGGTGCGGGCAATTCCGGCAGTACGCCGGCACATGCCGCAGCCCATTGCCAGCTATGCTGCGGCAACCAGACGCCCTATCCGTTGCCTGCGGCCGACTTGCCCGGAGCCGCTGCGTCCGGCATCAGCTATCCTGTAGCGCGAACATGGCAGGCCGGCTTCGCACCCAGCCTCGCGCCGGGTGCGCCGCGCGCCAGAGCGCCGCCCGCGGCCTGATCTCACTCGACAACGCAGCAAAAACAGGCCGAATGGAATGCGCGCGGCATCCGCCCGTGCGCCCCCGGCGCCAACACACCCAAAGGACTCGATAATATGAAGCAATTCTTCCAACGCGCCGCCGGCATCGCCATGGCCGCCGCTCTCCTCGCCGCCGCACCGCTGTCGCAGGCGCATGAATACAAGCTGGGTCAACTGGAAATCGGCCATCCCTACGCGCGCGCTACCGTGCCCGGCCAACCGGCTGGCGGCGCCTATTTCAGCATCGAAAACAAGGGCGCGGCATCGGACAAGCTGGTAGCCCTGTCGTCGCCGGTCGCCAAATCGACCGAAATCCATACGATGGCGATGGAAGGCAACCTGATGAAGATGCGTGAGGTCGATGGCGGCCTGGAAATCAAACCCGGCCAGAAGATCGCCATGCAACCGGGCAATGGCTATCACATCATGCTGATGGGCTTGTCCAAACCGCTCAAGGCCGGCGACAAGGTACCGCTGACCCTGACCTTCGAAAAGGCCGGCAAGGTGGATGTCACGCTCAATGTGGAAGACCCGGCGGCAGCTTCAACATCGGGCAAAGATGACATGAAGGGCCACATGCACCACTGATCCCGGCAAGCCTCGATGCAGAAATGACAAGGCCGGCAGGAGCATTTTCTCCTGCCGGCCTTGTCATTGTGGGTACGAAACCTCAGCCCGCCAGCTTGCGCACCTTGGCCAGCAGTTTGGTCGTCGAGCGGTCATGCTCGAAGGCGATCGCCAGCACTTGGCCCCCATAGGCCACCACGGCTTTTCCCTCGGGAATGGCGCCCATGTCGTAGTCGCCGCCCTTCACGTAAATCTCGGGCTGTCCCTCCTGCACCACTTCAAGCGCCGTATCTTCGTCAAACGGCACCACCAGCGATACCGACTCGAGGGCCGCCAGCACGGCCATGCGGTCCTCACACGTATTGATTGGACGATCGTCGCCCTTGCCCAGGCGCTTGACCGAAGCGTCGGTATTGGCAGCCACCACCAGCGAAGCGCCCTGTGCACGCGCCTGTGCCAGGTAAGTCACGTGGCCGCGGTGCAGGATGTCGAATACGCCATTGGTCAGCACCACCGGCTTGGGCAATTGGGAAATACGCTCCTTGAGTTGAGCGCGGGTACATACCTTGTCTTCGAAATCGGCCATGTTGAATTGGTTTGTGCCGGCGATGAATGACCGCCGTAAATGAAAAAAGCCGCAACAAATGCGCGGCTTTTGATTTTACTGCCTGGGAAGGAGCCCGTGTGCGGCACTCTGCGTTGCCACCGCTTCGGGGCCTCCCTTTACGTTCGCTGCCTGCTGCTCAGGCAGCGACGACGGCTTCACCCGGCATCAGGCGCTGGGCAACTTCCTTGCGGTAGCGATTGAGCTCCTGCACCGTTCCGAAAGTACGCTCGAACAGCAGCGACATGTTGTGCAGGATACGGTCGACCACCTTCTTTTCCCATTCGGTGTCGAACTTGATCTGGTTGTCCAGCCAGCGCTCCAGCCACTCCGGGTCCGGCAAGCGGCTTTGGACCGTGTCGTTCGGGAACAGCGCCTGGTTGACGTGCAGGTTGGTCGGATGCAAAGGCTTTTCGGTACGGCGCGCCGACGCCATCAGGACACCGATCTTGGCGAAGGCGGCGCGGGCCTTGTCGCCCACTTCGTTGAGCGCCTTCTTCATGTAGCGCAGGTAAGCGCCGCCATGCCGGGCCTCATCCTGGCTGATGATCTTGTAGATCTGCTTGATGACCGGCTCGGTGTGCCAGTCGGCGGCACAGCGGTACCAGTGGTTCAGGCGGATCTCGCCGCAGAAGTGCATCATCAGGGTTTCCAGTGGCGGCGCGGGGTCGAACTCGAAGCGCACGTTGTGCAGCTCCTCTTCGGTCGGCGCCATATCCGGGCGGAAGCGACGCAGGTATTCCATCAGCACCAGCGAGTGCTTCTGTTCTTCAAAGAACCATACCGACATGAATGCCGAAAAATCGCTGTCGCCGCGGTTATCGCGCAGGAACATTTCGGTCGCCGGCAGTGCAGACCATTCCGTGATCGCATTCATGCGAATGGTCTGGGCCTGTTCGTCGGTGAGCAGCGAAGCGTCGAACTTGTCCCAAGGGATATCCTTATCCATATTCCAGCGGACCTGCTCGAGCGATTTGAACAATTCAGGGTACAGCATCTGTGGTTTGCCTATATGCGTTAAGTGTTTGATTTTAACAAAGTTTTTCCCTATCCCATACTAAAACCGTCAGGTTTCAGGAATATGACAAGCTTCACGAACACGGCTTGGCGTACCGGGTTCTGACGCGGATGGAATCAGGGGGAGGTTGGCTTGCGAGAGGCTGGCTTCTTGTTTTGCCGGGATTGTACAACACCCGCCTTCGCCGACGTGCTCGTATTTACCGGGCTTTTTGCTACTTTCTTGGCTACCGGCTTGCCCGCTCCGGGCTTTTCGGCCTTCTTCATTGGCGCAGCCCTCTTGGCAGCGGGCTTGGGCCTGGCTTTGGGAGCAGGCTTGGCGGCCGGCCGGGTTGTCTTATTTTCGCTACGTTTGGCCGTTTTTCCGGATTTGGCCATTTTCCTGGCATCGGCGGGTTTTACCGGTTTGAGCAAAGGTTCCTGCTCAGCAAGCCCGCCGGCCATGGCATTCCCCACGGCATGCTTGAACTGCTCCTGCAGCACGTTCCACCAGGCACTGGGATTGGCGATGGCCGACTGGAAATCGGGCGCCCCGTCCGGCTCTACCACCGGCTCCGGCTCGCTGTGCTCAGGTTGCTGGGCGCCTTGCACCTCAACCGGCGCGGGCTCCTGCTGCGCCTCCTCCTCGGCCGCTTTGGCAGGGATACTGCCCGGCCACATCGGAAAACCGAACGGGAATGGCGGCACGCCCTCGCTCTCGTCAGCCGGCGCCGGCTCCGGTTCGGCCGCGCGCGAGGCCATGATGGCGCTCATCGCCTGCAGCGTCGACAAGGTCGCGCTTTGCACTTCCATCGCCTGGATGGTGCCCTTGAGCATGTTGAGGTTGAGCTCCAGCCAGGAAGCCACGGTCTTCAGGTCGGAAATCTTCTTGTTGATATCGTCGACCGACAACGAGGGCGTCACCATCGATGGCGCTCCCATGTTGCCCCATATCTGTTTCATGAATTCGATCGTATCGGCCACCGAGCCTGCTCCCGGCATCTTTTCCTGATTCAGCATTGAATACTCCTGTGGGTATGGAAACCGCATGAAAACGCGAACGGTCGCGCCATCAGCGCGGCGGGCGCTGCATCTTGCACGAAGTGGGCAGCACGGTCTGCTCGGCCGGAATGAAGCGTTCGGTGCGGAAACCGTAGCCGCTGCCTTCGTTGTCGAAGCGGATCCCGCCGCTGTCGGCGCGCTGCATCAGCATCAGGTACAAAGGCTGGATCAATTGATGGTCAGCCGCGCGCATGGTGGCATCGTGGAACGCGCTTTGATAATGCGCGCCTTCCAGCGCATATGCAACCGACTTGGGATCGGTGCTTTTGGCTTTTTCAATGGCCTTGGCCAGCATCTCGATCATGACCTGCATGCGCAGGTACATGTAGTCATCCTTGGCCTGCGGATAGCGCTTGCGGAACTCCTGATAAAAGATGTCGCTGGGCGAATCGGCCGCGCCGGTGCCGGCATTCGGATGCCATTCGGCCACTGCGCGCACCGTGCCCACGCCGGCGTCGCCGATCGCCGCAGGCGCGCCCAGGCTATTGGCATAAAAGGTATAAAACTTGGCCTTGAAGCCGGCATCCCTGGCGGCCTTCACCAGCAGCGTCAGGTCGTTGCCCCAGTTACCGGTGATCACCGCGTCGGCGCCTGCACTCTTCATCTTGGCGATATAAGGGGCGAAATCCTTGATCTTGCCGATCGGATGCAGCTCGTCGCCGACGATGGCGATGTCGGGACGCTTGGCCGTCAATTGCTCGCGCGCGGCCTTGGCCACCTGACGGCCAAAACTATAGTCCTGCCCGATGATATAGACGCGCTTGGTCTTGGCATCGGCCTTGATTGCCTCGGTCAGCGCCTGCATGCGCATGTCCGCGCTGGCATCGAAACGGAAATGCCAGAAGCTGCATTTCTCATTGGTGAGTGCGGGGTCGACCGCCGAGTAATTCAGGAACAGCACGCGGTTGTCCGGTTCGCGCTGGTTATGCTTGTTGACCGCATCGATCAGCGCGGCCGCCGCGGCCGAACTGTTGCCTTCGATCAGAAAGGGAATGCGCTGGTCGGTCAGCTGGCGCAACTGCACCAGGGAGTCTTCCACACCCAGCTTGTTATCGAAAGTGGACAACTGCAGTGGATGCTTGCCGTCCGGCAGGGTGACCCCGCCGCGTGCGTTGATGCGGTCGATGGCATAACTGATGTTGCGCACCACCGCCTCACCGGCATTGGCGAAGGGACCCGACAAGCCATCGATCATGCCGATGCGGATAGGGGCAGCGGGCGCGGCGGCCTGCGCAGCCGCGTGCAAGACAAGCGCAACGACGGCAGCAGCGGTACAGAGCAATGGATGGAGCTTCAGTCGCACGATTTTCCTCATTGGTATCTCGTAGAAAGTGGCAGGCGCACGGGCATCGCACCTGCATGGCGCCCAGCCCTCCCCCATGAAAAAGCCGCATTGTACGTTGTTTGAAATTGCTGCCAGAATTGCCGCGCCACGACGACGAGGCCTGCACGATCCGATACACTTGAGACCATGACAGAAGTTTCCCGCCATCCCAAGCGCTGGCCACGCGCGCTGGCGTTGGTCGCGCTCTCCCTTGTACTGCACCTGTTGCTGGTGGACTGGGGCAAGCGCCACCTGATCGCTCCTGCCGCGCGGGACGACCAGCAAGCCATTTCGGTCGTGCTGCGGCCGGTGCCGCCGCCGCAACAGCCCGTATCGCTGCCGGTAGCCAAACCGCCCGCCGCCAAAGCCGCACCCAAAAGAAGGGCCACTGCCCCACGCAAAGCGCTTCCCGCACCGGAATCGACCGATCCGCCCGACGAGCCCATCCGCGAAACGGTAGTCGCCGTCAGCACGCAACCGGCGCCGGAAACTGCCGCCCCCCAATCCGGTTCAACCGACGGTGCCGGCACAGAAGACGCAGGCGCTTCCGGCAAAGACCGCAAGGATGGAAACGCCCAAACGCAAGCGGAGGCGGCACCGCCTGCCGCCGGCACCCACTACGACACCGATCCGCCCCCTACCGCGCGCCTGGAATACGACGTACAGGCCACCTACAACCAGATGCCCGTGCACGGCTCCGGCACGCTGGACTGGAAAACCGACGGCAAGACCTACCGGCTGGACGGCAAGGCCGAGGACTTCCTCTTCACCTTCCTCAATTTTTCCAGCAATGGCGAGATCGACGCCTTCGGCGTGTCCCCCGAGCTGTACACCGAAAAGCGCATGCGCAAATCGGCCACCAACACGCACTTCAACCGCGAGCGCAATGTGATCAGTTTCTCGGCGTCGACCGAAAACTACCCGCGCAACGGCGGCGAACAGGACCGCGCCAGCCTGGTCTGGCAGTTGGCGGCAATCGGCCGTGGCGATGCCGGCAAGTACCAGCCCGGCGCAGTGATCGACCTGTTCGTGGCCGGCGCGCGCGACGGCGAAATCTGGCGCATCCAGGTGCTGGGCGAAGAAGATGTCAAGCTCCCCATCGGCGAACTGCGCGCCTGGCACGTGGTGCGCATGCCCAAGCCGGGCTCCTACGACCAGCGCATCGATATCTGGCTGGCGCCGTTGCACGGCTGGTATCCGGTGCGCCTGCGCTATACCGATCCGCGCCAGAATGGCGATTATCTGGACATGTTGCTGGAGAAGCTGAAGCAGTGATACCCCGGCTTTTGAATGCAACAAGCAGCAAGCCCTGTCAAAATCGGAAACAATTGAGAACAATTCTCCGCCAATGCGGCAGAACCGCGCCCCGGGGTACGTGTCTGTCCAGAAGGGCCAGAACACAGTACCGCTTGAAAGCGGCACATCCGCCTCAACCTGTACTGGCATCGCCAAGTCGTCCGGCAATGCCCATACTTTCAACAGAGACCAACACGAAGAGCTCGCCATGACCAACATCCGCACTTCCCGCTTCGGCGCCCCCCTCGTCGCAACTATCGCAACCGCCCTGGCGGCCCTGCTCGCCGTGCCGCTGGCGCACGCAGCCGACGGCCCGCATCCGGCCGAAAAGCGCGCCTTCAGCCTGCCGCCCTCGGCCGAGCTGACTTATTCGATCCAGGCCAAGCAAAGCGGCCTGGATATCAAAGGCCAGGGCCTGGTGAAATGGACCAATCGCAAGACCTCCTACAGCGTCACGACCGAAACGCGCGCGATGCTGCTGGGCAAGATCCTGGAAACCAGCAGCGAAGGCGCAGTGGATGCCTACGGCCTGGCGCCGGATCGCTTCGTCGAGAAACGCCTGCGCCGCGATCCGTCGACCACCACCTTCAATCGCGAGCAGAACAAGATCACCTTCACGCAATCGGCCGATACTTTCCCGCTGCAAGGCGGCGAACAGGACCGCACCGGCATCACCTGGCAACTGGTGTCGGTCGCCCGCGCCAACCCGGCGAAGATGACGCCAAACTCGGAATGGAAGTTCTTCGTGGCCGGCCCACGCGACGCCGAACAATGGACCTTCACTGTAGTCGGCCGCGAAAAGATCAAGACCGCCCAGGGCGAAACCACCGCTGTCCACATCCTGCGCGCCCCGCCGCCCGACGACCAGGGCCAGAAGCTCGACATCTGGCTGGCGCCCTCGATGGAGTGGTATCCGGTGCGCCTGAAATTCACCGATCCGGATGGCGACTATATCGAGCAGGTACTGGATTCGGTCAAGAAAACCAACTAAGCTGGTGTCCTGCTTTATTAATTCGTTGCATCAGAAAGATTGTCTAAATGCACGTCAGGCTAGGCGCAAACCGCAGCGATAGTAGGACTATCGCGAGGATTTGCAACGACGCATGGCGTGTATTTAGGCAATCTTTCGCAACGAATTAATAAAGCAGGACACCAAATGCACCTGCCGGCCACCGCGCCGGCGCTGCAGCAATCCAGACGCGGGGCCTGAATCGACACACAGTCGAACCAGGCCCCGCGCCGTTAGAATCAGTTCAACGTCACACAATCAGGCAGGCAACATGTCCCTCACTTCTTCCGACTCCCCGATCGCGCCGACCGTCAAGACCCAACGCGCGCTGGTGCTGTTTTCCGGCGGCCAGGATTCCACCACTTGCCTGGCCTGGGCGCTCTCGCGCTACCAGCGCGTGGAAACCATCGGCTTCGACTACGGCCAGCGCCACGCCATCGAGCTGAGCGTGCGCCCGGCACTGCTGGAAAAGATGAAGGGCTTCTCGCCCGAGTGGCAGGCACGCCTGGGCGAAGACCACATGATCGACCTGTCGCTGATCGGCTCGATTTCGGATACCGCCTTGACGCGCGACGTCGAGATCACCATGCAGGACAATGGCCTGCCCAACACCTTCGTCCCCGGACGCAACCTGCTGTTCATGACGATGGCGGCCACCCTGGCCTATCGCCGCGGCCTGAACGTGCTGGTAGGCGGCATGTGCGAAACCGATTTCTCGGGCTATCCCGACTGCCGCGACGACACCATGAAGGCGCTGCAAGTCGCGCTCAACCTGGGCATGGCCACGCAACTGAAAGTGGAAACCCCGCTGATGTGGATCGACAAGGCCGAAACCTGGGACCTGGCCCGCACACTAGGCGGCGATGCGCTGGTCGAGCTGGTGCGCAGCGAAACGCACACCTGCTACCTGGGCGAACGCGGCGCACTGCATGACTGGGGCCACGGCTGCGGAAAATGCCCGGCTTGCGAGCTGCGCGCGCGCGGCTATCATCAATACCTCGCCCGCCAACAAGCGGCCTGATCCGGCAAGCAAACGTATGCCGATGACCAGGAAATCCAGGCTGCTGGCCTGCGCTGCCGTCGCCTTGCTGCTGTTGGGCGGCGCCGAGATCGCACGCCGTGCCGCCAACCTGCCCAGCCTGCCGGTGCTGGTGAACCTGCAACTGGACCTGACGCCGCGCAGCCAGACCTACAAGCTGTACGACGCCAACCCGATCCGGCGCTCCAGCCATCCGGCTCCGCTGCCGACCACACTGCACCCGCTCGACCTTGCGCTGCCGTGGAAAGACGGCGGCACGCTGGATGTCGCCGCTTTCCTCAAGGCTACTCACACCCATGCTTTCCTCGTCGTGCAGGATGGCAAAGTCGTATTCGAGCACTACACCGATGGCTACGATGCCGCCTCGCGCTTCACCTCGTTCTCGGTCGCCAAATCCTTCGTCGCCACACTGACCGGCGCCGCGCTGGCCGAAGGCAAGCTGGCATCGCTGCAAGAACCGATCGGCAACTATCTCAGCGGCGAAGAGGTCGCACCGGCCTACGGCAACATCACGGTCGGCCAACTGCTCGACATGCGCTCCGGCATCGATGTCGACGAACGCTACGGCGGCTCGCTCACCTCGCCGGTAGTGCGCATGTACCTCAGCACCGATCTCGGCAAATTCCTCGCCGGGCTCAGCGGCCTGCGTTTCGCGCCGGGCTCACGCTTCGAATACCGCAGCGTGGATACGCTGGTGCTGTCGCGTGTGCTGGTGCGCACCACCGGCCAGAGCCTGTCAAGCTACGCACAGCAGACGCTGTGGGAACCGCTGGGCATGGAACAGGACGCCACCTGGAGCACCGACAGCCAGGCCCACGGTGTCGAAAAAGCCTTCTGCTGCATCAACACCACCGCCCGCGACTTTGCCAAACTGGGCCTGCTCTACCTGAATCAAGGACGTGCCGGCGGCAAGCAAGTCGTCAGCGCCGCCTGGACCGACGAACCGCGCCAGCCGGTCAACCGCGGCAACGCCCTCGACTACCGCGACGGCTGGTGGATCCCTCCCGGCAACGAGGCCGACCGCGATTTTTCCGCCATCGGGGTGTTCGGCCAGTACGTCTACATCAACTCGGCAACCCGCACCGTGATCGTCAAACTGAGCGACCATGGCGTGGAGCAGGATGAAGTGCTGACCTTGCTGGCCATGCGCAAGGTGGCCCATTTCGTTTCGGGCAAGGACTGAACCGGATTTTCCTGCACGCATGAAAAAAGCCGTCCGCTTCAGAAAGCGGACGGCTTTTTTTCAGTCTTGCGGCAACGGCGCCTGATATCAGAACAATTCGTTCTTCATCTGCGTCTTGGCCTTTTCCTCTTCCGGCGACAGCGGTGGACGGTCGCCCATCCCCAGATCGCGCACCATGGCCGAAGGCGGATACTCCGCATAGTAGTACTCGCCGCCGGACTCGATGATGCCGTCCGGCACCTTGCGGTCCACGTTGGGTACGTCCTTCAATACCTTGGACATGTAGTTGATCCACACCGGCAACGCCAGGCCGCCGCCGGTTTCGCGGTCGCCCAGACTCTTGGGCTGGTCGTAGCCGATCCACGCAATGGCCGCCAGGTTGGGCTGGTAGCCGGCGAACCAGGCGTCCATCGAGTCGTTGGTGGTGCCGGTCTTGCCGGCCAGGTCGGTACGCTTCAGCGACAAGGCCTTGACCGCGGTGCCGTGGCGCACCACGTCGCGCAGCATGCTGTCCATGATGAAGGCATTGCGCGCATCGATCACGCGGTTGGACTCGTCGTCGGCCGTGGCCGGCTTACCCTGCGACAGCACGTTGCCGTTGTTGTCGGCCACCTTGGTGATCAGGTAGGGATTGATCTTGTAGCCGCCGTTGGCGAACACCGAATACGCCCCCACCATCTGCAGCGGCGTGACGTTGCCGGCGCCCAGCGCCAGGGTCAGGTACGGCGGGTTCTTCTCGGCGTCGAAACCGAAGCGGGTGATGTATTCCTGCGCATACTTCACGCCGACGCGCTCCAGAATGCGGATCGAGACCAAGTTGATCGACTTCTGCAGCGCACGGCGCATCGAGATCGGTCCTTCGAACTTGCCGCCGTAGTTCTTCGGCTGCCAGACCTGGCCACCGGTCTGGGTGAAGGTCAGCGGAGCATCGTTGATGATGGTGGCCGGCGACAAGCCCTTTTCCAGCGATGAGGAATAGATGAACGGCTTGAACGACGAGCCCGGCTGGCGCCATGCCTGCGTCACGTGGTTGAACTTGTTGCGGTTGAAATCGAAGCCGCCGACCAGCGAACGGATCGCGCCATCCTGCGGATTGACCGAGACGAAGGCCGATTCGACTTCCGGCATCTGCGTGATGATCCAGTTCTTGCCGTCCTGGAATACGCGGATGATGGCGCCACGGCGGATCTTCTTTTGCGGCGGCGCCTTGTCCGACAGCAGGTTGGCGCCGAAGCCCAGGCCGGAACCCGAAATGGTGATTTCCTCGCCGGTGGCCAGCACCGCGGTGATCTCCTTGGGCTTGGCGTCCAGCACCACGGCCGAGACCATGTCGTCGCTGTCGGGATGGTCGGCCAGCTCCACTTCGATGGCATCTTCCACGGCTTCCTTGGAGGCGCCTTCGGGCAACTCCATGTAGCCTTCCGGACCGCGGTAGCCGTGGCGGCGCTCGTAGTCGATGATGCCGCGGCGCAGGGCGATGTAGGCGGCGTCCTGGTCGGCCTTGGTAATCGTGGTGAACACGTTCAGGCCGCGCGTATAGGTCTCGTCCTTGTACTGGGCATAGACCAGTTGGCGCGCCATTTCAGCCACATATTCAGCGTGCATGCCGAAGGCGGAACTGTCGCCCTTGACGCGCAGTTCCTCATCCCGCGCCTCCAGATATTGCGGCTCGGTGATGTAGCCCAGCTGGCGCATGCGCAGCAGGATGTACTGCTGGCGCGCATGGGCGCGCTTGGGATTGACCACCGGGTTGTAGGCCGACGGCGCCTTGGGCAGGCCGGCCAGCATCGCCGCTTCGGCAATGGTGATGTCCTTCAGTTGCTTGCCGAAATAAATCTGGGCGGCCGAAGCGAAACCGTAGGCGCGCTGCCCCAGATAAATCTGGTTCATGTAGACCTCGAGGATCTGGTCCTTGGTCAGGTTGTTCTCGATCTTCCAGGCCAGCGGGATCTCATAGAAGAATTTGCGCGTGGCCTTCTGCAGGAAGGTCGGCTCGTTGCTGGTCAGGAAGAAATTGCGGGCCACCTGCTGGGTGATGGTGGAAGCGCCGCCGCCGCCGCCCGAGAGGTTGGAGAAGGTGGCGCGTGCGATGCCCTGGTAGTCGACCCCGCCGTGCTCGTAGAAGCGGTCATCCTCGATGGCCAGCACGGCCTTCTTCATGATGTCGGGAATGTCCTTGAAATGCACCAGGTTGCGGCGCTCCTCGCCAAACTCGCCGATCAGCACGCCATCGGCCGAGAAAATGCGCAGCGGGATCTTCGGACGGTAATCCGTCAACGTGTCGAGATCGGGCAACTTGGGATAGGTCAGCGCAACGATGAAGGTCACGCCCAGCAGGGCCATCACCACCACACCGAAGATGATGCCGAAGAAGCCGAGAACGAGACGGATAGACCAGTGCAGGCGCTTGCGCGGCGCTTTTTCCTTGCCTGCCTGCGGCTTGTCAGCCGGAGTCGGGTTCGGTTTTTCGCCAGCGTTTGGAGGTAAAGACATGCGAAATAAACTAGATAAATGCGAGATAGGCGAGTCAAATCGGGCCGTAGCCGGATTAAAGAGACAAGGACGCATTATAGCGGGTCGCCCCTACGGCCCAAGCAGCCGGCCCCGGCCAACCGCCAATCGACAGCGGCAACCGGCGCCCAAATGCTGCCACGGAGAAGGATCGGCTCCGATCTGCCTCCAATTTGCATCAATTTGGCGCAATCGCCAGACAACTATCCAACACCCGCGGATAACCGAGTGTTGCAAATAGACCAAACTCGTTTGACCCGATCAGCCGCTGCGGTTCCCTCCAGCGCCGGTTCATTTGCTTTGCATTCTTCAAGTTTCATCTATTGCCGGCCCGATGCGGCCTGCCGAACAATCACCGGCTTATTCGAAACGCATCCGAACAGGGTATTTCCGCGTGGCATTTTCACTGGCATTGAAAAGATGGCGAATCGGCACACGGGGCATGTGCGCCGGATTGGACATTGGCGCCGACCGCATCAGGCTGGCCGTGCTGCGCCGGCAGCGCGACAGGCTGCAGCTGGAACTGCTGGCCGACTATGCCTTTGGCCAGACCATCTGCAACGATGGCCAGATCGGCGACTTCGAACTGCTGGTGCGTGGCTGCCGCCAGTTGCTGCGGCAACACACGATTCATGCCGGCCCGGTTGCCATGGCCATCCCGGCGGCAGCGGTCACATTGACGCAACTGACGTTGCCCGCCACGTCGAACGAACTGGAACGGCTGGCGCAGGTTCGGGCCGAAGTGGCAACCCACCAGCGGCAACCGCTGGATGAATTGGCGCTCGATTATCGTGTGTTCGGCCCGGCTC
The DNA here is from genome assembly GCF_001189955.1 of Herbaspirillum chlorophenolicum. Taxonomy (GTDB): domain Bacteria; phylum Pseudomonadota; class Gammaproteobacteria; order Burkholderiales; family Burkholderiaceae_D; genus Herbaspirillum; species Herbaspirillum chlorophenolicum. Next base: position 165,457 of record NZ_LFLT01000003.1, read on the forward strand.
CGCGTTCTCCCGCCGATGTGCAGGTACTGGCAGCCACGGCGCCGGCCATGCTGGTGGAAGACAGGCTGGCCCTGGCCGAATCGCTGGGATTGGAAGCACGCACGGTCGTGCCCGACGGCTGGAGCCTGGCAGCCTTCCTTCGCGGCAGTGATTGCGCAGCCGTCTTGCACCTGGGTACGGCTTCGGCCTGGCTGTCGCCGCGCGCGCAAAGCTGGCAACCGCTCTCATGGCGGCCCGGTAGTTCGTCCATTACCGACCTGCTGGGAGAGCTGGCGCCGATGATGCATCCGGCTCCGCAACGGCTGCTGCTGAGCGGCGATGTGGTCGACCTGCCCCTGGTTGAGGCAGCGCTGCAGAAATACGCCGGCATCCCCGCTGCGGTTGCTACATTTCCGCCTCACATCCTGATGGCGAATCACGTGGCTGCGGCCATCGCGCCGCGCAATCTTCCGGCATTCCATTGCGCCGTTGCGCTCGCCGCGGAAGGGCTCATGTGAACAATTGCCAGGCCGCCCCTAACTTCGCTTTGTCCCCGTCCCAGCGTCTCCGGGAACGCGAACTTTCGTTCTACCGTTGGCTGGCGTTTTCGGCCTTGCTAGGCGTCTTGCCGGTACTGGCATTGGCTGTCCGTATCGATGCCCAAACGGACAGCATCGGCATGGCCAATCGCTTGCTGAACAACGAACTGCAAACACTGCAGCCGCAACTGGATCAACTTGCGTCAAGCAAGGCCCGCATTGCGGACATCCAATCCCGTCTGGCGGCACTCAACCGCCAGGCCGCCCTGCGCACGCAAGCCGCATCACTATTGCGCGCCGCCTCCGTCGCCGCAATACCGGAAATCAGGCTGTACCGAATCGCCCTGCAGCCGCGCGCAGGCGAACTGCGTGGCCACGCAGGAGACGTACGCGATATCCATGCATACGCCAATGCCCTGCGCCATGCCGGTATGGAACCTGTCTCCATCCAGGATATGCGGATCATGGACAAGAATGCCGGCAACGGGCGCTATGACTTCACCTTGTCGCTGCCCTTGTCATTGCCGCAATTGCGCGGCGATGAACCGGCCGATGCCAGCAGGCAACGATGAAACGCCAGTCCGCACTGCTGGCGCACCCTGCGCATTGGCCTCTGGCGGCACGCACCATCCTGCTGCTGGCCGTGGCGCTGGCCTACTCCGCCACCGGGCTTTTCCTGTATGTGCAAGAGCGCAGCGCATTGCGCCAGGCTGCGGAAAATCTTCGCCACAGCTTGCAATCGCGCCTGGCTACCGCGTTGTCAAAAGTATCGGAACTCCCTGTGCTGCGCTCACAGGAGAACCTCCTCGGCATGCAATTACTGACCGTGCAAGACCAGCTATGGCCGGAAGACAGCCATTCCGGCGCCGGCCTATTGCAACTCAAGCTGGCACGCCGCGCAGAAGAATGCGGCCTGGAGATGGAATCGTTCAAGCCGCTGACGCCAGCCCATCCCGTCGGCCAGCCCACCGCCCACGCCGAGATCAACATGAGTGGCGAGTACGCAGGCCTGTTGCAGTTCGTGGAACTGGTTACCCGTCCCCCGCTTCCGGTGCAGTTCGAATCGATGGAACTCGCCGTCCATACTGCCCGCGAAGGCAGCCAGACCTTGCTGATGAAAGCCGTCCTTGCCGCCGCGCTGCGCGATCCGGACGCCCATACCAAAAAATGACGCCAACATTCGTTTCCCTCCTCCCGGCTTGCTTGCCGGTGTATTTATTCGCAACCGGGCTACTGGCCGGCTGCGGCGCTGCAGATCAAACCGAGGCCGTCCGCGCCTGGATTGCCCAAGCCAGGCACGACGCCATCTCCCGCGTGCAGGCGCCGGCACCCTCTCAGCCGGAACAAACCGACACCGAGGCCATCATCCCGACGGATGTGCCTGCCGATCCATTCGGCATGGTGCAACGGCGAGCCGCACATCGGCAGGCAACTGCACATATCGAGGAAGAAACCGGTAACGGTACCGGGCTGAATCAAGCCAGGCCAGCCGAGAAATCCGAGCCGCATATCCGGGTACTTGGCACACTGGTGCAGGAAACCTCCGCCTATGCCGTGCTGCAGATAGACGGCCGCAGTTTGCGCGTGCGCGTCGGTGACGAGCTCCCTGCGGAGTTGGGACGCATAGTACACGTCGATGAACAGTCGGTGAAAGTCACCAGCCGGGGCGCGACGCAGGTATTGGCGGTAGGGCGCGGTGATCCACAAGAATCAGCATCCGATACACAGCCGTTGGCGAACAAAGTGCGCCAACCAAGACAACGCCAGTTGGTGCGCCCATGAGCGGACGCATGATGCCGATGGCCTGCTGTTTTCTCATCCTGCTGGGCTGCATGCTCCGGCCTTTTCCATTGACTGCGGCGGACATCTCCAACGCGGAAGAAAACCGGCTTGAATCGATCAGCGTGAAGCAGGAAGACGATGCGGCCATCGTCGAACTGGATTTCGCGCATCCACTCACGCCTCTTCAGGTTGGCGAATTCTCGACCATCAATCCGCCGCGCCTGGTACTTGATTTCCCCCGCACCACCGCCGGCGATGTCAGCCGGAGCATGCGTGGCGCAGGCGTCATGCACAAGGCCATCCTTGCCGCCGACGACCAACGCCTGCGCCTGCTGCTGGAACTCAAACAAAGCACGGCACACCAACTGCACTACGATGGACGTCGGCTGCGCATCGTGCTGCGCGAACGGCAGAAAAATCCTGAACGGCATGAAGACGCGCAACCCTTGCTGGCCGGCATCGACTTTCGCCGCGGGCCGGCCGGTGAAGGGCAAATCGCACTGGAACTGCCATCGGCGCAAACCACGGTCAATGTCCGCCAGTCGGGCCAGCAAATCGTCGCCGACATTCCCGGCGTACAGTTGCCCGCTCCGCTGCAGCGGCGCCTCGATGTCGGCGACTTCGCCACGCCGGTGGCGCGTTACACCGCCATGCGCCATGAAGGCGGCACGCGGCTGATCATCGAGCCGCATGGTCTATGGCGCTACAACGCCTACCAGAGCGGACGCCGCCTGTTGATCGACGTGCTGCCGGCAGCGCCGCATCCGCAACGGCCGGCAACCGAGCGCAATTACCAGGGCGACAAACTGTCGATGAATTTCCAGAACATCGACGTGCGCTCGGCGCTGCAAGTGCTGGCCGACTTCACCGGGCTCAACATCATCGCCAGCGATGCCGTCGGCGGCCAGCTCAGCCTGCGCCTCAAGGACGTCCCCTGGGACCAGGCGCTGGACATCATCATGCAGGCGCGAGGCCTGGGCATGCGGCGCAACGGCAACATCGTCTGGATCGCGCCGCGCGAAGAAATGCTGGCGCGCGAGAAACAGGAGCTGGAACAAAAAGCCATGATTGCCGACCTCGAACCCCTGCATGCCGAGGTCTTCCAGCTCAACTACCAGCGCGCCGACACCTTCCGCCGCGCGTTCGGCATCGGCGAAGATGGCGCGGTGCTAGCCGAACGCCGCAATGCGCTGCTCTCGCGGCGCGGCAGCGCGGTGGTCGATGCCCGCACCAACCAGTTGTTCGTCACCGATACCATCGCCGTACTGGCCAACATCCGCAAACTGCTCGAACGCATCGACGTGGCTGCGCGCCAGGTGCTGATCGAGGCGCGCATCGTCGAGGCCGACGACAGCTTCGGACGCAACCTCGGCGTGAAACTGGGCCTGTCGGCCAAGACCAGCGGCGCTGCCATCGGCAATTCCTACGGCAGCGTGGGCGAGCTGAGCGGGCAGACGCCACCCTCGCCCGGCACCTTCCTCAAGGACTCCGCCATCAATCTCCCGGCCCAGCCCATGGGCGGCTCCTTGCCGGGCAGCTTTGCGTTCACGCTGTTCAACGCGGCCGCGCACCGCTTCCTCAGCATCGAGCTATCGGCACTGGAATCCGAAGGGCGCGGCAAGATCGTTTCCAGCCCGCGCGTGATCACCGCCGACCAGCAAACCGCGCTGATCGAACAGGGCGAGGAAATTCCCTACCAGCAATCCACCAGCAGCGGCGCAACTGCCACCGCGTTCAAGAAAGCCAACCTGAAGCTGGAAGTGACGCCGCAGATCACGCCCGATGGCAATGTCATCCTCAGCGTGGATGTCAACAAGGACAGCCGCGGTACCGCCACGCCCGGCGGCCTGGCGATCAACACCAAGCATGTGAAGACCCAGGTGGAGGTCGAAGATGGCGGCACCGTGGTGATCGGCGGCATTTACACCCAGACCGAACACCAGCGCGAAGCCAAGGTGCCGCTGCTGGGCGACATCCCGGTATTGGGCCACCTGTTCAAGCACAGCGCACGGGTGCAGGACAAGACCGAGCTGCTGATCTTCCTGACGCCGCGCGTGGTGGCGGCGCAGCGCGCCGCATACTGAGAACTTGTTGACGATCTCCTCCGGGGCCGGCCCGCCGCATCGGCGGCATTTTTTCCCCGGCAAGGCGGCAAGGACGGTAAAATCGCTGTTTGGGTCCGGGTTTCAGCCCGAATTCGCCCGCAAAGCCGCGCCGGTGCTGGCCTCCGGCAGCCTCCCGCATCGTCCGGGCCGGGCGGCATCACGAACCTTTGCCTGCAGCGCAGAATTTTTGATATGAGTGGAAGCATCTTTCTTGTCGGCCTCATGGGTTCCGGCAAGACAACCATAGGCCGCGCCCTGGCCAAGAAGCTGAACAAGCGCTTCGTCGATTCGGACCACGAAATCGAAGCGCGCACCGGTGCATCGATCCCGGTCATCTTCGAGATCGAGGGCGAAGAGAGCTTCCGCCGCCGCGAAGCCGAAGTCATTCGCGACCTCTCCGCGCAATCCGATATCGTGCTGGCCACCGGCGGCGGCGCCGTCCTGAGCGCCGAGAACCGCGAGAACCTCAAGCGCCATGGCACCGTGGTCTACCTGCGCGCCAGCATCAACCAGATCCTCCAGCGCACCGGCCGCGACAAGAACCGACCGCTGCTGCAGACCGCCGATCCGCGCCGCAAACTGGAAGAGCTGTCCCGCCAGCGCGAACCGCTGTACCGTGAAGTGGCGGATTTCATCGTCGAAACCAACCGCCCCAATGTGCAGTTCCTGGTGCAGACCATCATGAGCCACCTGGAGCTTTCGCCCAAGCAGGCCGAGGCCGATGTCTTTGCCAGCGATACTGTGACCATCGAACGCGAAAGCGCGACACTGGTCTCAAGTGAGAGCGGCGTTGTCTTTTCCGCCTCCTCCTCGATCACCACTTTTGCCAGCGTCACCAGCGCCGGCTACCACCAGAACACACGCAGCATGAACCCAGCCAATACCGCCGCCGCACCGATCGCCCTCGAAGTCGACTTGGGCGAACGCAGCTATCCCATCATCATCGGCCGCGGCCTGCTGGACGATCCGTCCCTGCTGCAACAGTTCGTCAAGGGCAAGCGCGCCGCCGTGGTCACCAACGACAAGGTCGGCCCGCTGTATCTGGAAAAAGTCAGCGCCGCCCTGCGCGCAGCCGGCAAGCAGGTCACCGAGATCGTGCTGCCAGACGGCGAGGGCGAAAAGAACTGGGCCAGCCTGATGAAGATCTTCGACGTGCTGCTGGCCGAGAAATGCGACCGCAAGACCACGTTGATCGCCCTGGGCGGCGGCGTGATCGGCGACCTGACCGGCTTCGCCGCGGCCTCCTACATGCGCGGCGTGCCGTTCGTCCAGGTGCCGACCACGCTGCTGTCGCAGGTGGACTCGTCGGTGGGCGGCAAGACAGGCATCAACCATCCGCTGGGCAAGAACATGATCGGCGCGTTCTACCAGCCGCAAGCGGTGATCGCCGACACCGCCACGCTGCACACGCTGCCGCCGCGCGAACTCGCCGCCGGCATTGCCGAGGTAATCAAGCACGGCGCCATCACCGACGCCCCCTTCTTCGACTGGATCGAGGCCAACATGGCCAGGCTGGTCGCCAAGGACGACGCTGCGCTGGCCTACGCCATCCAGCGCTCCTGCGAGATCAAGGCCGATGTGGTGCGCCAGGACGAACGCGAAGGCGGCCTGCGCGCCATCCTCAACTTCGGCCACACCTTCGGCCACGCCATCGAGAACGGCCTGGGCTACGGCCAATGGCTGCACGGCGAAGCAGTCGGCTGCGGCATGGTGATGGCGGCCGACCTGTCGCACCGCCTGGGCTACATCGACGCCGCCACACGCGAACGCATCCGCGCCGTGACCGCTGCCGCCGGCCTGCCGACAACGGCGCCTGACCTGGGCGAGCAGCGCTGGCTGGAACTGATGGAAGTCGACAAGAAAAACGAAGGCGGGCAGATCAAGTTCATCCTGATCAAGCCGCTGGGAAGCCCGCTGATTACCAATGCGCCGCAGGAATTGCTGATGCAAACCCTGGCGGCCTGCACCGGAGAGTGACATGAGTTTCGAAGCGCCACCCCACCTTGCCCCTTACGCAGCCAATTCGGCGAATTCAAGGGGCCGGCGCTTCGATGAAACTCCCCCCGGTTCGCGCAGCGAATTCCAGCGCGACCGCGACCGCATCGTCCACTCCACCGCCTTCCGCCGCCTCGAATACAAGACCCAGGTCTTCGTCAACCACGAGGGCGACCTGTTCCGCACGCGCCTGACCCACAGCATCGAAGTCGCGCAGATCGCGCGCTCGTGCGCACGCAACCTCCAGCTCAACGAAGACCTGGTGGAAGCCATCTCGCTGGCCCACGACCTCGGCCACACGCCCTTCGGCCACGCCGGCCAGGATGAGCTCAACGACTGCATGAAGGAGCACGGCGGTTTCGAGCACAACCTGCAAAGCCTGCGCGTGGTGGATGAGCTGGAGCAGCACTACGCCGCCTTCGACGGCCTGAACCTGACCTTCGAGACGCGCGAGGGCATCCTCAAGCACTGCTCGCTGCACAACGCAAAGCAGCTGAGCGACATCGGCCAGCGCTTCATCGACAGGAAGCAGCCTTCGCTGGAGGCGCAACTGGCCAACCTGGCCGACGAGATCGCCTACAACAACCACGACATCGACGATGGCCTGCGCTCCAACCTGCTGGGCATGGCGCAGATGTGCGAGGTGGATTTCTTCGCGCGCCACCTGCGCGAAGTCGAACAGGCCTACCCCGGCATCACCGGCCGCCGCGTGATCCACGAAACGGTGCGCCGCATGATCAACGCCCTCATCGTCGACCTGATCGACACCTCGCAGGCGCGCATCGCCGATGCGGCGCCGCGCGACATCGACGACGTGCGCAGCGCGCCACGCCTGATTGCATTTTCCGACGCCATGGCAGCCGAGGCCGCCATCTTGAAGAAATTCCTGCGCGAGAAGCTCTACCGGCACTACCAGGTCAACCGCATGACTGCCAAGGCGCGCCGCATCATCAACGAGATGTTCCACGCCTTCATCGGCCAGCCCAACCTGCTGCCGCCGGCCTACCAGGTCAAGGACATCGCCGACGACGCGCAGCGCCTGCACAAGCAGGCGCGCCAGGTTGCCGATTACATCGCCGGCATGACCGACCGCTACGCGATACGCGAACACCGGCGCCTGTTCCTGATGGAAGAGACCTAGCACTCATTTCATCAATAGGCGTGAGATGCGTTCTAAATAAATACGAGATTTAATCGCTATTCCCGTCGCTGCGGCTAATGGCCGTTGTGCTCCTGTCCGGCGTTGATAACATCAGGAATTTCCTGTGACGCGCCGATAAGGAGATCATGATGCGAACGCTTGCGCTACTTCTGATCGGAGTCGCGGTACTCGCCGGCATGACAGGCAAGGCCGCAGGCAGCAACCTGCAACCTGGCACTTCCGCCAACGGCGACGACATCGTCATCGGACAATCCGCCGACCTGAGCGGCCAGCACGCGCACGTCACACGCCCGTTCCTCGCTGGGGCCCATGCCTACTTCGCGCAGGTCAACAACAACGGGGGCATCCACGGACGCCGGATAAGGCTGATCACGATGGATGACGGGAACAATCCCCTGCTGGCGATCCAGAACACGCAACAACTGCTGCAAGCCGACAAGGCGCTGGCGCTGTTCGGTTATGTCGGCTGGAAAACCAGCAGCGTCGTGCAATCCGTCGTCAATGAAAGCGGCGCCCCATTTTTCGCGCCGGTTACCGGCAACAGCATCGTCTACAAGGCATTCAATCGCCACGTATTCACGATCCGCGCCAGCTATACCGACGAATACATGTATCTGTTTTCACGCTTCCCGGGAATGGGATTAAAGCGCGTTGCCATGTTTACCGAAGAAGACGGCGCAACACGCAAAACTGCCATACAGGCAATGATTCGCGCCAGCCCTGGCGACATCGAACTCGTCGCCGCCGAGGAGGGCGCCGGGCAAGACATGAAGGACATCGCCGGCAATCTCATCCAATCGCGGCCGGACATTGTCCTGATCATGAGCATTTCCCAGGCATTCAATACCGCCTTGATCAAGGCCATGCGCGCCAAGGGCTACCACGGTTATTTTTATTCCAGTTCGCTGGTGTACAGTTCGCTGCTCAACAGCCCACAGGAAATCGTGCCCGGGCTGATCGTCTCGCAGGTCATGCCTTTTCCATGGAAAGCGCAATCTCCCATCGTCCGTGAATACCAGCAGGCGATGCGCAAGCTCCACGTCGACACATTCAGCTATCTCGGGCTGGAAGGGTTCATTGCCGCCAAAGTGCTGACCGAAGGCATCAAGCGAGCGGGGCGCGCTCCGACGCGAGAGAAACTGATTGCCGCCCTGGAAAGCATCAATGAACACAACTATAAAAACCCCGGGTACCGAATCAATTTTTCCGATTCGAACCACCACGGTTCCACGTATGTCGACCTCACTACCATCACCAGGACCGGCGCGTTCATCCATTAGCCGACAGCGAGGAATGCGGTCACGTGGAAGCAATGCTGTTGACCGCTGAGCAACAATACGGGTCTTGCAAGCAAGGCCGGAAAATTATTAAAATCCGGCAACTTCAGACAAAACGATACGTATTGTCTCGATTAAATAACTAAATTCTTGCATCATAAGTTGCTCTTCTGACCTTCAGATTAAGGTTTGCATGCCGTAAGTTGAAAAAGGACTGCCATCCCTCCTCCTTTTTTCTGAGTGCGGTCCTAGCACAGGAGACCGTTATGTCCATCAGCACCACCACCAGCAGCGTCGACACCAAGTCCTTGTTGCCCACTACCACTTCTTCCGCCGATTCGGCCAACCCGCCAGCCACCGCGTCGTCCAACGACAAGATCGCCGAAGCGCAAAAGGCCAACCTGCTGACCGAATCCGGCTCCAAGGCCCAGCTCAACGTTTCCATCCTGCAGGCTTCGCTGGAAGTGTCGATCAACTCGCAGAACGATCCGCTGGCGCTGGTCTACAAAAGCGCCATCGAAAACATCAACGACGTGCTGCGCCCCCAGATGGGCGACAACGCCATCCAGAACGCCATGTCGCAGGACAACTCTCCCGAGGGCACGGCGGGCCGTATCGTCTCGTTCATCACCAACATGTTCGAACTGTACAAGCAGCGCAACCCGAACAAGGACGACGCCACCAATGTCGACGACTACATGGCCATGATCTTCAAAGGCGTCGACCAGGGCTTCAAGGAAGCGCGCGGCATTCTCGACAGCCTGAGCGTGCTCAACGGCGACATCGCCAGCAACATCGACAAGACCTATGACCTGGTGCAAAAGTCGCTGGCCGACTTCATTGCCAAGGTCAAGGGCGGCAAGCAGGATGGCGACAATACCGGCGCCGGCAATAGCGACGGCAGCGGTGGCACCGTGGTCGCCAGCCAGACGACTGTGAGCGTGTCGATCTCGGTGAGCCAGACGCGCATCAGCACCACCGCCTGATCGTTCATCGGCAAGGCAATAAAAAACAGGCTGTTCCTTTGCGGGAACAGCCTGTTTTCTTTTTTATAGACGCGATGCGGCATCAAGCAACGGAACGACTCATCCCTTCAGCTTGGCAAACGCCGCCGCCATCGCATTGCCGGCCGGCGCCTGCTCGCGCGAGCGCTGGTTCTGGTGCTGAGACAGGCGGCGCGAATCGTTGCGGTCGCCACGCTGCTCATTGCGCGCACCCGGCGCCGGCGCAGTATCGTTCAGGCGCATGGTCAGCGCGATGCGCTTGCGCTTCTCATCCACTTCCAGCACCTTGACCTTGACCACCTGGCCGGCCTTGACCACGGTGTGCGGATCCTTGACGAAGGTATTCGACAACGCCGAGATATGCACCAGGCCATCCTGGTGCACGCCGATGTCGACGAAGGCGCCAAAAGCCGCGACGTTGGTCACCACGCCTTCCAGGATCATGTCCGGGCGCAGGTCCTTGATCTCTTCCACCCCCTCCTTGAAGGTAGCGGTGGTGAACTCCGGACGCGGATCGCGGCCCGGCTTGTCAAGTTCCTTGAGGATGTCGGTAACGGTCGGCACACCGAATTTCTCATCGGCGTATTTGGCCGGCGACAAGCCCTTCAACAGCGCAGTCTGGCCGACCACGCTCTTCACGTCCTTCTTGATATCGGCCAGGATCTTTTCCACCAGCGGATACGATTCCGGGTGTACCGCAGAGGCGTCCAGCGGGTTCTCGCCGTTCATCACGCGCAGGAAGCCCGCCGCTTGTTCGAAAGTCTTGTCGCCCAAACGCGGCACATCGCGCAGTCCGGCGCGCGAGACGAACATGCCCTTCATGTCGCGGTAGGAAACGATGCTCTGCGCCACGCTGGCGTTCAGGCCAGACACGCGCGCCAAGAGCGGCGCCGAGGCGGTATTCACATCCACGCCGACGGCGTTCACGCAGTCTTCCACCACTGCGTCCAGCGAGCGCGCCAACTGCGTCTGGCTCACATCGTGCTGGTATTGACCCACACCGATCGACTTGGGATCGATCTTGACCAGCTCGGCCAACGGATCCTGCAGGCGGCGGGCAATCGATACCGCGCCACGGATCGACACATCCAGGTCCGGCAGTTCCTTGGAAGCGAATTCGGAGGCCGAGTACACCGAGGCGCCCGCTTCCGACACCACGATCTTGGTCAGCTTCAGTTCCGGGCGCAGCTTGATCAGGTCTTGCGCCAGCTTGTCGGTCTCGCGCGAAGCGGTGCCGTTGCCGATCGAGATCAGCGACACATTGTGCTTCTCGGCCAGCTGCGACAGCGAGTGCAGCGAACCATTCCAGTCGTTGCGCGGCTGGTGCGGATAAATGGTATCGGTAGCCACCACCTTGCCGGTGGCATCCACGATGGCGACCTTGACGCCGGTGCGCAAGCCCGGATCCAGGCCCATGGTGGCGCGTGGACCGGCGGGTGCGGCCAGCAGCAGTGCCTTCAGGTTGCGGGCGAAGACGTTGATGGCCTCCGCTTCGGCTTCCTCGCGCAGCTTGGTCATCAGTTCGGTTTCCAGGTGCATGAACACCTTCACGCGCCAGGCCCAGCGCACCGTATCGGAGAGCCACTTGTCCGCGGCGCGGCCCTTGTTGGAGACGCCGAAGCGCGAGGCAATGCGGCCTTCGCACGGGTTGTGCGGGGCATCCCACTTCGGCTTTTCTTCTTCACTGTCCAGGCGCAGCACCACGTTGAGCATCTCTTCGCGGCGGCCGCGGAACAGCGCCAGCGCGCGGTGCGATGGAATGGTGCCGATGGTTTCCGAGTAATCGAAGTAGTCGGCGAACTTCTCGCCGGCGTCCTGCTTGCCTTCCACCACTTTGGACTCGACCACGCCGTGTTCGGTCAGGTATTCGCGCAGGTTTTGCAGCAGCTCGGCATCTTCCGAGAAACGCTCCATCAGTATCTGGCGCGCGCCGTCCAGCGCCGCCTTGGTGTCGGCCACGCCGGGGTTGTCGCCGTTGTCGGTGGTGAAGGCCGGCTTGAGGTACTTGGCGGCTTCCTCTTCGGGATTAAGCGTCGGGTCGTTCAAGAGCGCATCGGCCAGCTCGGTCAGGCCTGCTTCGGCCGCAATCTGCGCCTTGGTGCGGCGCTTGGGCTTGTAGGGCAGGTAGAGGTCTTCCAGGCGGGTCTTGTCTTCCGCGTGGACGATGGCGTCCAGCAGCACGGGCGTCATCTTGCCCTGCTCTTCGATCGAGGCGATGATCGCGGCGCGGCGGGCTTCCAGCTCGCGCAGGTAGCGCAGGCGCTCTTCCAGAAGACGCAGCTGGGTGTCGTCCAGGCCGCCGGTCACTTCCTTGCGGTAGCGGGCGATGAAGGGGACGGTCGCACCTTCGTCCAGCAAGGCGACGGCGGCAGCGACCTGAACCGGCTTGGCGACGAGTTCAAGGGCGAGTCGTTGTTCGATAGAAGGCAGCATTGTGAAACCCAGTCAACAGTAAAGAAAAACAAGCGTTGGATGATACGCAATTCAACCGCGTGCGCCAATCTTGACATTGGACGCGGAACGGCAAACTCGGGATAATCGCCGTTTCAACGTCGCACTTCTGTCCATTTTTGCAACATGTCCATTCGCCTCATCGTCGGCCTCGGCAACCCCGGCCCGGAATACGAACAAACCCGGCACAACGCAGGCTTCTGGCTGGTCGACAACCTGGCCGGCCCGGTGCGCCTGGCGCGCGAGGCGCGTTTCAACGCGCTGGCCGGCAAGACATCGATCGCCGGCAACGAAGTCTGGCTGCTGGAGCCGCAGACCTACATGAACCGCTCCGGCCAGTCGGTCGGCGCGCTCGCGCGCTTCTACAAGATCGCGCCCGATGAAGTGCTGGTGGCGCATGACGAACTCGACCTGGCGCCCGGTGTGGCGCGCATCAAGAAAGGCGGCTCGTCCGGTGGCCACAACGGCTTGAAGGACATCACCGCGGCGCTGGGCACGCAAGACTACTGGCGCCTGCGGCTGGGCATCGGCCATCCGCGCACGCTCGGCTTGCAGCAGCCGGTGGCGGACTTCGTGCTGCACCGTCCGCGCAAGGAAGAACAGGCGCTGATCAACGAGGCGCTGGACAAGAGCCTGAACGTCATCCCGCTGCTGTGCCAGGGAAAGTTCGAAGCGGCAATGATGGAGCTGCACACGAGCAAGTGAATACGCGTGCCGTCCGGTTGGACGCGCGCGAGCGAATAAAAAAACAAGGGGCGCCCGCCATGCGGACGCCCCTTTTCATTGCCTGCTTACTTGAGCGAGGACAGCTTCTGTTCCAGCGCCTTGGCGTCAATCGCGCCAGGCACGCGCGAGCCGTCGGTGAAGATGATGGTCGGCGTACCGGTGATCTTCATCTTCTTGCCCAGCGCCAGCACGTCGTCATGCGGCGCGTTGCAGCTGGCGGCAGCCGCCGGCGCTTCCTTGCCGTTGACCATCCAGTCGCTCCAGGCCTTGCTCGGATTGGGCGCGCACCAGATGTTGCGCGACTTGACGATGGAGTCCGGCGACAGGATGTTGTACTGGAAAGTATAGACAGTGGTGTTGTCGACTTCCTGCAGCGTCTTGTGCAGGCGCTTGCAGTAGATGCAGTTCGGATCCTCGAAGATCGCGATCACGCGCTTGCCGTTGCCCTTGACGGTCTTGATCGCCTTGTCCAGCGGCAGGCCGGCGAAAGGCACCTTGTTGATGGCCTCGATCTTTTCCTTGGTGAAGTCGCGGTAGGTCTGCGAATCGACCACGCGGCCGATGAACAGGTATTGCGCCTTGGCGTCGGTATAGATCACGTCGCCGTCGATCTGGATCTCATACAGGCCGGAGTATGGCGTCTTGGTCACGGCATCGACCTTGGCGCCCTGGCCCAGGCGCGGTTCGATCAGCTTCTTGATAGTGGCCTCGGTGCTGTCGGCCGCTTCGGCCTGCGCATGGGCGGAAACACCCGCCACTGTCGATGCCAGTACAGCCACGGCCATGCCAATGTGGCGCAGCGTGCGCGCCGGGCCGGTGGTCAGAAAATTATTCATAGTGGTCCTGATTCAAATCAAACGTCCGGGCAATCCTGGGGGCATCGGCCTGGAAGCCGCGCCACACCTGCCCTGACGGTCACCTCATGGGAATTGGTTGATAAATGGAACAAACGGCACAAACGATACAACCGCCGTAGCCGCACAAGCGCGTTACCTTACCTCAAATCGGCCTGCCTCACTTGCCCAGCGCGTGCGCGATCAGCCGACGCTTTAAGACAGGCAGGTGGTTGACCAGGTTCATCCCGATGTTGCGCGCAATGCGCAGCGGTTCGGCATCGGTGGAAAAAATGCGGTTCAAGCCATCGGTGGCCAGTTGCATCAGCAAGACTTCTTCCTTGCGCGCACGGGCATAGCGGCGCAGCACACGGCTGTCGCCGCAATCGTATTGCGGCTCGCGCGCGGCCAGCGTGTCGATCAGCGTGGAGACGTCGGCAAAGCCCAGGTTCATGCCGTGGCCGGCCATCGGATGCACGACATGCGCGGCATCGCCGATCAGCGCCACGCGATCGGCAATCATCGCGTGCGGCTTGATCAGCGCCAGCGGGAACGCCTTGACCACTTCCGGCTGCAAGGGCGCAAGCGCCCCCAGCACCGGCGCGGCCCAGATCGCCAGCCGCTGCGCCAGCTCAGACAACGGCAAACGCAGCAATTGCTCGGCCAGCGCATCCGGCGCCGACCACACCAGCGAGACGCGGTTGCCCGGCAACGGCAGCAGCGCAACCACGCCCTCGGCCGGGCTGAACCATTGGTAGGCCACACCCAGATGCGGCTTCTCGCAACTGAAATTGGTGACCATGGCGCGCTGGCCGTACGCGCGATAATCGAGCCCGATATCGCACTGGCCACGCACCCACGAATGGCCACCATCGGCGCCCACCACCAGCGGCGCCGAAATACTCTCGCCGGAGTCGAGCGTGAGCGTAGCCGCCTCCACCGAAACCGACAGCGCAGTCGCCCTGCCCTGTACCAGTTTCACATTGGGCGCGAAACGCAGCGCGGCATTGAGTGCGGCATCCAGATTGCGGTCTTCGACAATCCACGCCAGCGCATCGGTGCGCGCACCGTAGGCATCGAACGACAGCAAACCCGCACCGCCCTGCTCCGATGCACCGTCTCCCTGCACCGTCATGTTGTCCACAGGCGCGATGCGCCCGGCATCCATCGCCTCCCACACGCGCACCGAAGACAGCAGCCGGCGCGCGGTATGGTTCAACGCATACACGCGCACATCCCAGCTGGCCTCATCGTCCGGCGCCGGACGCGACGGCGGCGCCAGCAACGTCACCCGCAAACCCGCCTGCGCCAGTCCAAGCACAGCGGTCTTGCCTACCGCGCCATTGCCGACGATGCAGATATCGGTACCGGCCGCAGCCGGCGAAGCAGTCATGAATTGGGCATTGGAAGTCATGAGTCGCATTATAAACGCCACCTCATAAACAATTTATGAGAAAGGCCTTGCAGTATTTTTTTTCTTTGCTATAATCTTGCGTCTTGGCCTGGTAGCTCAGTCGGTAGAGCAGAGGATTGAAAATCCTTGTGTCGGTGGTTCGATTCCGCCCCGGGCCACCAAGAACAAGCAGTAATGAAAAAGGACTTACAGAAATGTAAGTCCTTTTTTCGTTCCGGGCTCTCGAATTTATGAAGCACTTTTTATACAACGCATCGATTTATACCAATTGCTAAGTACTTGAAATCCTTGCGTCAGTGATGCAATTCTGCTCCAGGCCATCACGAATATCCCAAGCAAAACGCCAACCATCATCGGTTGGCGTTTTTCATTTCGGCGTTAGCAAGCTCTCCTACCCACGGCCCTATGCGATTTCAGGAAACGACGTCTTCAGGCGATATTGGCGCTGCCGGTAATTCCCCTCAAGGCCGTTGAAACTGCAATCGACATCACTGAACAACCGGCCGATGCGATTCAATATAGTACGTTGCTCCTCCGTCTCGATGGCCACCAGACGACGCTTGCTTCTTGCGTAGTAACCGCAAATATCGACCACCAGGCAATGGCCATAGTCAGCATTCTTGACATCGATCAGCAAGGCTTCCGGCTTGGTCAACCCGAACGTCGCCGCCAGTTCAACCCGCGCACTGAGAAACGGATTCGCATTCCTGAATTTATCGTTCAGGTGCTCCATTGCAGCCTTGGCCCAAGTCTTCAAATTGGAGCCGGCCGAAAATGCCTCCAGGGCGGCCTTGGCATTTTCATTTCCCTTCTCCGCCGCCTTTTGCCACCAATACAGCGCCCTGACATCGTTGAGCTTATCGTCGCGGCGGTTTCTCCAGGAGATCTGCGCGAACTCGTATTGCGCCTCCACCAGGCCCATGTCGGCGGCCTTTTCCAGGTATTGCAAGGCGACATCCAGGTTGCGCTGCGAATAGATCGAACGCGAATAGATTCTGGCCAGCGCATGCCATGCCAGCGCCGATCCGCCGTCGCCGGCCAGCGTCAGCCAGTTGAGCGCTTTCTTGAAATTTGCCAGGCCATGCTCCATGAATACCCTGTTGCCCTGGCGATCAATCTTCGCGCAGAGGAGGCCGAGCTCGAACTGTGCCTCGGTGTTGCCAGCCAGGGCGGCCAATTCCAGGATATGCCCTATCTCGATCGGGTCAGGCTTCTGTGCCTGCAGTCGCCATTGCGCAAACCGCAGCAGCAGGGTCGACTCTTCGGATGAGAGGAAGATGCCGCTGGTGACATCCGCATCCTTTTCTATTTGCGCGACCGCGACGGAGTTTCGCGCAAACAGCTTCTCGACCAGCACAACGGCATCGCGGGCAAAACCCGCGTAGTCGGATTTTTTCCAGGCCTTATCCAGCAAGGCATATTGCGCTTGCTCAATGCCTGCATGCGCTGCCTCAGTGATCAGGCGTTCTTCAAGCCTGAAGGCGCCGTCATGCAAGATCGACTTCAGGTTTTTCTCAATAGCATCGTCGTCGTCATCCTCATCATGACCATGCATCTGCATTTGCTGCGCAAGCAGCCACTGCGCCTGATGATCGTCTTTGCTGGCCAGGAAAGACAAGGCGCCGATGGCCCTTGCATGGCTGTTGCTGTCGAACTGCTCCGTGTTGTCCAGGACCAGGCGGGCAAACGTGAGTCCGGCATGGGTAATGCCCGCATCGAACGCCTTCTCATACCATATCGCGGCTTCGCGCGGGGATGACAGATCCTTGACCTGTTCATAGGAGATATTGCGCCCGATCATCATCCAGGCATCATCGACGCCTTGTTGCGCCGCCCGCTTCAACCAATAGAATGCAGTACCGTTGCTTCTGGGCAGGCCTGTTCCACCATATAGGTAGCGGCTTCCCAATGCCAGTTGGGCCCTCGATTCTCCTGCCCGTGCTGCTTTGATAACGGCCAATTCTTCTCGTGTCGCCATGTGGTTACCTGTTGCTTTCGTGAGCGTAGTGAAGATGGGGGCTGGGGAGATGCGCAGAACGGTCGAGGTAGTGCGGCATCAGATCTCTCCAACATGAATGTCCGTGTAACGACGACTGGATTCACAAAATCAAAGACAAAAGAATCCCCGCCGGCGCAAATCGTTGCGTCGGATTTCTGTGCCCTGGGGATCGATGGACGATGAAGTCGCGTCAGGCACGTGGTTCGGTTTGGTGGCTCCAGTTACCCGGAATTGCCATCAGCGCCAAGCTTGATGGCAGCGATATTTTGGCAGTGACTGGTGCCGATAATTCAATGGCGAAATGGACTCTTACCAATGCCTGATGGTTGTTAAGAAGCTCCGATAGAAGGCCGCTATCACCATTCAGAAGTGCAAAGACATCGTCGAAATCCAACATGACAAAGCTGTCAGAAACGCGCCACCAATGCGCGATATCCGACGTTGAAGCGGCTCCACCGAATTGGCTTTCCCGCTTATTGCTGAGCTGGTAATTGCGATAGCGAAAATCGATTTCCTGATTCTCGCGAATAGAAAACAAGAAGGGCACTGCATGAAGAATCATGCAGTGCCCCCTCTTTTTTTACGTCCTGACTACTGTCGTCTGAATGACGACCGATGCATTAGAACTTGTGACGGATACCCACGGCCACGGCGCCTTGGTTACCATCGGTACCGCTGCTGTCAGCCACGCCGGTGTTGACGATATCGGTAGCCTTCGTGTACGCCAGGAAGGCATACAGGTCGGTACGCTTGGACAGCCAGTAGTCGGTACCGAGGCTGAGCTGGGTCAGCTTGCCCTTGCCCGACACGCCGTCGAACTGCGCATTGGTGCGGTCCACTGCAGCCAGCAGTTTCAGCGACGGGCTCAGGTCGTAAGCGGTACCGATTTCGTACACGTCAGCCTTGTTTGCGCGCGCCAGGGTACGGTTGGTCAATGTACCCAGCGAGCCAACGCCGGCAGCGGTCAGGTTAGCCTGGGTGTTCAGGTCTTGCTTGACGCGCGACCAGTTGCCGTACACGCGTGCCGGACCAAACTGGTACGAAGCCACCAGGTTCCAGCCCTTGAAAGCAGTGCTGCCAGCAGTACCGGCCTGAGTGTTGACCGAAGCGGTGGTGCTCGACGATGGGATCAGGCTGGTGTCAGCCGAGTAGCCCGAGCCGTTCGCCTTGGACTGGTAGTAGTTCAGGCCCAGACCCAGGGGACCGTTGTCGTACTTCAAGCCGGCGCCGAAAGCCTGGCCGGCGGAAGTTTGACCAGCGGTTTCGCCGAAACCGTAGATCAGGTTACCGGTAAAGCCACTCAGGTTGTTGGTGGTATAGCTGATCGAGTTGTTGGTACGGGTACCTTCCAGGCGATCCAGGTTGTGGCCCACGTTACCGGTCCAGCCACCGAAGTCGTTGACGGAGGTGTAAGAGGAAATGGTATCGGCGAAGTCGGTTTGGCGACCCAGCAATACGCTACCGAAGCCACCGGACAGACCGACGACCGACTTGCGACGGAACAGGTTCGAAGAAGTCGATGCATCGGAGCCTTGCAGGGCGCCGGTGTCGTTGGCAAATCCGACTTCCAGATTGAACACTGCCTTCAGGCCGCCGCCCAGATCTTCAGCACCCTTGAAGCCGATGCGCGAACCCTGGATGACACCCGAGTTGAGAGAAAATTTGCTGCCAGTGCCACCAGTGCTGGTCGCTACCTTGCTTTGGTAGACAACGCCAGTATCAACGATACCGTAGATGGTGACGGAGCTTTGTGCATGAGCAGCACCTGCGAACGCGCCGAGAACGGCTAGTGCCAGCAGAGATTTTTTCATTTGACATCCTTCTATAAAAATAGTCTTGAGGATCCGTACTTTCAGTCGGATGCACAGACATTAATGCTTCTGATTCTTCATGACTTCACCTTTGTTTATAGAAGCAATTTTTTAGATGAGATCAAAAAATTAAAATGGCATCTGTTGTATTTTTTTATCGTGGAAATTCACTATTTCGCCAATGCGCACTGCGCTACTGATGAGTAAATTCTGGCGGGCGGCACGTTGCAACAGTACAAATAAAAATGCCGTCCAGTGATCCACTGGACGGCATTACAGCCTGGGCTGCCTTTACTTTTATGTGCCAGATATCAAAGCATCACGGTCACAGCGCCATGTCGGCTGCCGCGTTTTCCTTCGGCTTGTTCATGCTGGCACGACCGGCGTCGGGCTGCACCAGTTTAGGTGCGATGGCCGGGGGCGGCGCCAGTTGCAGCACGTCGCTGGTGTAGGCCCATTCCTTGGCGACCTGGTCGGGATGGTCGTTCAGCTTGGTGCCGTAGCTCGGCACGATCTCGCGGATCCGGGCTTGCCATGCGGGTGTGGCAACCTTGTCCTTGAACACTTTTTCCAGCACGGTGAGCATGATCGGCGCAGCGGTCGATGCGCCCGGCGATGCCCCCAGCAGACCGGCGATGCTGCCGTCCTTTGCAGCGACGATCTCGGTGCCCAGCTTCAGCACGCCGCCCTTGTCTTCATCGCGCTTGATGATCTGCACGCGCTGGCCGGCTTGCCACAGGCGCCAGTCTTCCTTCTTTGCATTGGGGAAATATTCCTTGAGCGCCGCGAAACGCTCGTCATCCGACAGCATCAGCTGGCCGGCCAGGTATTCCACCAGCGGGTATTCGGCGATGCCGACCTTCGCCATCGGCCAGGCATTGTGCGTGGTGGTGGTGGAGAACAGGTCCCAATACGAGCCTTCCTTGAGGAACTTGGTGGAGAAGGTCGCGAAGGGGCCGAACAGGATCACGCGCTTGCCGTCCAATACGCGAGTATCAAGGTGCGGCACCGACATCGGCGGCGCGCCGACCGAGGCCTTGCCATAGGCCTTCGCCAGGTGGCGCTCGGCCACAGCCGGGTTGTCGGTCACCAGGAAGGAGCCGCCTACCGGGAAGCCTGCGTATTCACGCGCTTCGGGAATGCCGGACTTTTGCAGCAGCTTCAGTGCGCCGCCGCCGGCGCCGATAAAGACGAACTTGGCGTCGGTCTCGGTGGTGGTGCCATCCTTCAGGTTCTTGTAACCGATACGCCAGGTGCCATCGGCATTACGCTTGATATCGCGCACTTCGCTGGAGAGCTTGAGCGTGAAATTGGGACGGGTCTGCAGGTAGCCGGCGAACTGGCGGGTGATTTCACCGAAGTTGACGTCGGTGCCCAGCGGCGTCCAGGTGGCGGCCAGCTTCTGCTTGGGATCGCGCCCTTCCATCATCAGCGGCACCCACTTCTTGATCTGCTCGTGGTCTTCCGAATACTGCATGCCGGCAAACAGCGGGCTGGCCTGCAGCGCTTCATAGCGCTTCTTCAGGTAGGCCACATTGTCGTCGCCCCAGATGAAGCTCATGTGCGGGGTCGAGTTGATGAACGAACGCGGATTCTTCAGCACCTTGTTCTTGACCTGCCAGGCCCAGAACTGGCGCGAGATCTGGAAGGCTTCGTTGATCTCGATCGCCTTGGCGATCTCGATCTTGCCATCCTTGTTCTCCGGCGTGTAGTTCAGCTCGGCCAGCGCCGAGTGGCCGGTACCGGCGTTGTTCCAGCCGTTGGAGCTTTCCTGGGCGACGCCGTCCAGGCGTTCGACCATTTCCATCGACCAGCCAGGTTCCAGCTCATTGAGCCAGACCGCCAGCGTGGAGCTCATGATGCCGCCACCGATCAGCAGCACGTCGACTTTCTTGACGTCGGCCGCCTGCGACGCCGGTGCCAGCACCAGCGCAAATACAAAACCCAGCAATGCCAGGAAGGATTTTTTCAACATTGTCTAATCCATGTTTGATGAAGTGAGATCCGTCCCCCAAGCTTGCACAAATGACAAATGCAGGATGCAACGGCAAAAAAGCGCACTTTCGTCACCGATGGCGCATACCTGCATGAACTTGGGGATTTCAGACAACCGGCTTCGCAGACGCCAGGGCTGGCCGACCTGAAAGGTCAAGCGCAGCATTCCTGCCATTCCGCCCGCGCTGCGCCAACCGTCGGGGGCGCAACACTTGCCGGGTGTGGCCGACGATGGCCACAACGCACACTAAGCCCGGCTCAGTGTGCCTGCCGGATTCAACTGCCTGTCCGATTCCTGTCTCCGGCATTTGAGCGATGCCTGTACAAAAACGTCTCCATCAGAGCGAACCGGGATTGGGTCATGTTGAGGCGGCAAGCTTAACATGTTGCGCCGATGCTGGCGATGACGGATATCCCTCACCCCGGCCGCTCCGGGGGCACAAAAACCCAAACCCATTGCACCAATAAGGGTAAATGGATGCGCAGTTGCCCCGCCCTGAACCGCCCCTTTACACGGGAAAAATCCACAAGGCAAAAAACCCGCGGGCAAAGATGTGCAACAGCAAGTAGAATCGCAAGCCTGAGCGTTGCCGCCGGGCTCATGCATTCGCATGCGCAGACAGCCTCCTTCATTCGACCTGGATCAATAATGAACATCCCTGAACAGGGCAATCTGATTTGCCGCCAATGCGGCCGGAAGGAAGGCATGCATCCACTGGCGTCGGCCATATGGCATTACGCAACCTGCGTGAAATGCCGCAATAAGGACTCGGTGACCGAGCAGGCCAAAAACGTGCCTGTGTGATGGCGGCAGCGCCTGCGCGCCTGCCTGATGCATAAGAAAAAAGCGGAACGCATGCGTTCCGCTTTTTTGTTTGTGGCCCATATGCGGCCATACAGCAACTGCTCCGATCAAGCCTTCAACTGGGTCAATCCCTGTGCAGCGATTGCCTTGAGCCAGCCCAGGCCGGCCGAGGTGGCGCCGGCAGGATTGTATTCGCAGCCGATCCAGCCCTGGTAGCCGAGCGTGTCGATCAGCTTAAGCAAGTAGGGATAGTTCAGCTCGCCCACGTCCGGCTCGTGGCGCTCAGGCACGCCGGCGATCTGGATGTGGCCGATGCCGGCCATGTCGCGCTTCAACTTGACGGCAACGTCGCCTTCGACGATCTGGCAGTGGTAACAGTCGAACTGCACCTTCAGGTTCTCGGCGCCGATTTCGGCGCAGATGGCCTGCGCATCATCCTGGCGGTTCAGGAAGAAGCCCGGAATGTTGCGGGTGTTGATCGGCTCGATCACCACAGTGATGCCGGCCGATTCGGCCTGGTGGGCGGCGTAGGACAGGTTATCCATGTACACCGCACGGTGCCTGGCGCGGTCTTGCTCCGGCTTGATCAGGCCTGCCATGACGTGCAGCGTCTTGTTGCCGATCACCGAAGCGTACTTCAGCGCGGTTTCGATGCTGCGCTTGAATTCGTCTTCGCGGCCAGGCAGCGAAGCGATGCCGCGCTCGCCGGCAGCCCAGTCGCCCGGGGGCGCGTTGAACAGCGCCTGGGTCAGGCCGTTGGCGTCCAGGCGGGACTTGATTTCCTCAGGCTGGTAGTCGTACGGGAACAGGAATTCGACACCCGGGAAGCCGTCCTTCGCCGCGGCGGCGAAACGGTCCAGGAAGTCATGTTCGACATACATCATGCTCAGGTTGGCGGCAAAACGCAGCATCGTGCTCTCCTTGAATGTTGATGTGCCTGCCCGCTTTTTGCGAACTGCGAAAGACAGGCCGGGTGAAAAACTGAAAAGCCCGCAGGCATTCGCGTGCGGGCTTTATTGTTGCTCGTCTTACTTGTTGACCACGCCAGGCTTGGTCACCAGTGTAGCAATCGCACCGACCACCAGCATCACGGCCAGCATGTACATGCCGATCGCGTTGCTCTTGGTCAGGTCCTTGAAGTAACCGATCAGGTAAGGGCTGACGAAGCCCGCCAGGTTGCCCACCGAATTGATGGCAGCGATACCGACCGCTGCGGCGGCGCCCGACAGGAACGAAGTCGGCAGCGACCAGAACAGCGGTGCGCAGGTCAGCACACCGGCGGCAGCCAGCGACAGCGAAGCGATCGAGATCACGGTGTTATCGGCGAACAGCGCCGCACCGATGAAACCGACGCAACCCATCATGGCCGGCACCACCAGGTGCCAACGGCGCTCACGCTTGCGGTCGGCGCTGCGGCCGATCAGGTTCATGGCGACGATGGCGCAACCGAACGGAATGGCCGACAGCAGGCCGATCTGCAGGTTGCCGGTCACGCCGGTAGCCTTGACCAGGGTCGGCATCCACAGCGTCAGGCCGTACTGGCCCATGACAAAGGAGAAGTAAATCAGGCACATCAGCCACACGCGCGCATCCTTGACGATGTCGCCGAAGCTGTGACCGCTTTCCTTGCCCTTCTGGTCGCCGTCGATGTCGGCTTGCAGGACCTTCTTCTCATCGTCGGTCAGCCACTTGGCGCTCTTGACGTCGTTATCCAGGTAGAACAGCGTGACCAGGCCGATCAGCACGGCCGGGATCGCTTCGATCACGAACATCCACTGCCAGCCCTGCATGCCGCTGCTGCCATGGAAGGCATCCATGATCCAGCCCGACAGCGGGTTGCCCAGGATGCCGGCGACCGGGATGCCGGACATGAACACCGCGATCACCTTGGCGCGGCGGTGCGACGGGAACCAGTAGGTCAGGTACAGGATGATGCCGGGATAGAAGCCCGCCTCAGCCAGGCCCAGCAGGAAGCGCAGGACGTAGAACTGGGTCGGGGTCTGCACGAACATGAAGACGGCCGACAGGATGCCCCAGGTGACCATGATGCGGGCGATCCAGATGCGCGCGCCGACCTTGTGCATCAGGACATTGCTGGGCACTTCAAACAGGAAGTAGCCGATGAAGAACAGGCCGGCGCCCAGGCCGAACACGGTTTCCGAGAAACCCAGGTCGACCGACATCTGCAGCTTGGCGAAGCCGACGTTGACGCGATCGAGATAAGCGATCACATAGCACAGCATCAGGAACGGCATGATGCGCCAAAAGACTTTCTTGTACAGCCCGTCCTTGGACTGATCGTTGGCGCTGCTTGCGACGCCAGTGGTTGTTGCGGTGGTCATGCTACGACATCTCCCTAAGAAGTATTCGGCCATTCGTGGCGGCCGCTGGTTGCTTGGTGCCTGCATTCGCATGCAGGCAATTTATGGATTCAATATGAACGGGCGGTTATCGGCTGGCTTGCATCGCGGGCGCTATGAAGTGCTGCTCCACTTATTGCACCCGGATGCGTATAGGCGGGCAAACGACAGACTGCTTTCTCAACATTGATCGTCCGGTCTTGTGCCGGCTCTTGCATCTCCAACCGTTGGCTATCGGCATGGAGACGGATGGCGGCGCAGATAGCGCCGCCATGCTTGTTGCTAACGTTTTGATGCGCTTGTTTTGACCCGCCGATTACCAGCGCGCCTTGAATACGTCCCTCAGCTCTTGCAGGGCCGGCTCTTCCAACCCCGTGGCACCGCCGGACAAGTGCCACAGCTTGGCAGTCTCTTCCAGCTCTTCCAGCGCGAAGGCGGCCTTGGACACCGAGCTTTCCCACACCACCGGACCAAGCCGCTCCAGCAGCACGCCGCGCACCTTGGTGGCGATCCTGGCGACCTGTTCGGCCACTTCCGGCGCACCGGGACGGGCATATTTGATCAGCGGGATATGGCCGACCTTCATCACGTAGTAAGGCGTGATCGGCGGCAGCACATCCTCTTCCTTCCACACGCCCTTGATGGTCAGGCTGACCAGGTGGGTGGAATGGGTGTGCACCACCGCATGCATCTCGGGGTTGTTGTCATACACCGCACGGTGCAGCACCAGGGTCTTGGACGGCTTGTCGCCGGCCACCCAGTTGCCGCCGGCGTCGACCTTGGAGATCGCTGCCGGGTCGAGGAAACCGAGGCAGGCGTCGGTCGGCGTGATCAGCCAGCCGTCGTCCAGCCGTGCGCTGATGTTGCCGGCCGAGCCGACGGTGTAGCCGCGCTGGTAGAGCGATGCGCCGATGCGGCAGATCTCTTCGCGCAGTTTGGCTTCAACGCTCATGCCGTCTTCCCCGCCAATACACGCAGCGCCTTCTCGAAGAAATCGACAGTGCCGAAATTGCCCGACTTCAGCGCCAGGGCAACCGGCTGCTCATCCAGCGTAGCCGTGGCCGGCACGCCCGGATCGATCTGCGGGCCGATGCGCAGCGCGCGCACGTCCAGCGCCTGTACCACCGCGCCGGAGGTCTCGCCGCCGGCCACCACGAACTGGCGCACGCCGCGCTGCTTCAAACCCGAAGCAATCGAGGCCAGCGCCTGCTCGACGATATGGCCGGCCTTGGCCACGCCCAGTTCCTTCTGCACCGCCTTGACTTCGTCCGGGGTGGCGGTGGCGTAGATCAGCACCGGCTCGTTCTTGATGCGTTCGTCGGCGAAAGCCAGCGCCAGGCCGACCACGTCTTCGCCGCGCGCCAGCGCCAGCGGGTCAATGCGGAACGACGGGCGCTTGGCCTTCCATTCGGCGACCTGGGCGTTGGTGGCCTTGGAAGCGCTGCCGGCCAGCACCACGGACAGGCCGTCGACCTTGGGCAACTGCGCCGCTTCGCCAACCGCGTGCAAGAGACCGGCGCGGCGGAAATTCTCGGGCAGGCCCAGGGCCACGCCGGAGCCGCCAGTGATCAGCTTCAGTTCGGCGCAGGCTTCGCCCAGCGTGAACAAGTCCTTATCGGAGACCGCGTCGGCAATCGCCATCTTCACGCCATCGGCGCGCAGCGCGGCAAAGCGGTCCTGCACGGCAGCCGCGCCGCGCGCAACAGCGTCGTAGCGCACCAGGCCGACCTTGGATCCGGTCTGGCGCTGCAGTACGCGCACCAGGTTGGCATCGGTCATCGGTGTGAGCGGATGGTTCTCCATGCCGGATTCGTTCAGCAGCACATCGGCCACGAACAGGTAGCCGCGGTAGATGGTGCGGCCATTTTCCGGGAAGGCCGGGCAGGCGATGGTGAAGTCCACGCCCAATTCCTTCATCAATGCATCGGTCACCTGGCCGATGTTGCCGGCGTCGGTGGAATCGAAAGTGGAGCAGTACTTGAAGAAGAACTGCGTGCAGCCCTGCTGCTGCAGCCAGCGCAGCGCGGCCAGCGATTGCTCGATGGCGTCGGCGGCGGGGATGGTGCGCGACTTGAGTGCGATCACCAGCGCGTCGGCGGCGACGGCGGGCATCTCGGCCGGCACGCCGATGGTTTGCACGGTGCGCATGCCGCCGCGCACCAGCATGTTGGCCAGGTCGGTGGCGCCGGTGAAGTCGTCGGCGATGCAGCCGAGGAGAGGTTTAGCTTGGGACATGATGGTCTCCGGAATCTGTTCGATGCTGATAAGCGTTACTTGGCCTTGGCCGGGGGCAGGTCGATGCCCGGGAAGATCTTGATCACGGCCGAATCATCCTCGCCGCCGTGGCCCGCAGTGGACGCCATCATGAACATCTGGTGGGCAGCCGCCGACAGCGGCAACGGGAACTTGCTGCGGCGGGCGGTATCGAGCACCAGCCCCAGGTCCTTGACGAAGATATCGACGGCCGACAGCGGCGTGTAGTCGCCGTTCAGGATGTGCGGCACGCGGTTCTCGAACATCCAGGAATTGCCGGCGCTGTGGGTGATGACGTCGTACAGCGCGTCCGGGTTCACGCCTTCGCGCAGGCCCAGTGCCATCGCTTCAGCCGAGGCGGCGATGTGCACGCCGGCCAGCAACTGGTTGATGATCTTGACCTTGGAGCCGATGCCGTGCACGTTGCCCAGGCGGTAGACCTTGCCGGCCATGCCTTGCAGCACGTCTTCAATCCTGGCGTACACCTCGTCGGGGCCGGAGGTCATCATGGTCATTTCGCCGGAAGCCGCGCGCGCGGCGCCGCCGGAGACCGGCGCGTCCAGCAGCAGCAGGCCCTTCTCGCCCAGGCGCTTGCCCAGTTCGACGGCGAAGTCCGGCGCCACGGTAGCGCTGGAGATCACCACGCTGCCCGGCTTCAAGGTGGATACCACGCCGTTCTCGCCGAACAGCACGGCGTCGGTCTGGGCGGCGTTGACCACCAGCGTGATCACCACATCGACCGACTTGGCCAGCTCGGCCGGATTAGCGCAGGCCACGCCGCCGGCAGCGGCGAACTTGTCCAGCACTTCGCGGCGCACATCACAGGCATGCACATTGAAACCGGCACGCAACAGGGAACTGGCGACGCCGAAGCCCATCGCACCCAAACCGATCACACCTACATTCTTCGACATTGTTGTCTCCACTGAGAAGCAAAAGGCGCCGCTGCAATTATCGTGATGCAGACCGCTACGCCGGTTGATGATGTGACGCCGGCTCGGGGCCGGCGTCGCCTGTTCCAAAATCCTTGCGCGCCAGGACTAGCTCTGGCCCTGGCTCAGCCGGCGCGCCGCATTGAACATATGCGCCTGCGCCGCGTTGCGCGCCGCCATCTCGTCACCGGCGCGGATCGCCTCGACGATGGCTTCGTGCTCCTCGCGCACCTGGCGCGAGAAATCCTCGTAGCGGGCTTCGTTGCCGCGCGTGACCGCCGTGGCCGCCTCCAGGTATTGCGAGAGGAACTCCAGTGTCTTGATGAAGTAAGGATTGCGCGTGGCCTGCGCCAGCGCGCGGTGGAAAGCCACATCGGCTTCCACGCCGTCGCCGCCGGCAGCCACATCCGAACCGATGCGCGCCAGCGCCGCGTCGATGGCGGCGATGTCTTCATCGGTGCGGCGCTTGGCCGCCTGGGCCGCCACTTCCGCCTCGATGGCGCGGCGCAGCTCAACGATCTGCAGCACCGCATCGGGCGAACTTACTTCAGCATAGTCAATGCGCAGCGGCTTGATGCCCGCCTGCTCCGTCACGAAAACGCCGCTGCCCTGGCGCGGCTCCACCACGCCCTCATGCTTCAGGCGCGAAATCGCCTCGCGCACCACCGTGCGGCTGACACCGAACTCCTGCGCCAGCACCACTTCGGTCGGCAGCTTGCTGCCACGGGGAAAAGCGCCGGCATCGATGTTTTCCAGCAGTTGCCGGGCAACTGTGTCGCTCAGCGCCTGTGCGGGGATTTTCTGAAACATGCTGTCTCGCGTCGTTATCGTAAGGTTATCCGGTCATCATACAAATTTATCGATAACTCGGCAACGCGATTTTTTCTTTTTGCCGGGAGAAACGGCCTCGAATTGGACTAAATAAAAACAATTGAGCGACGTTAATCAGTTATATCGGCAGGTTCGCTCCAGACATTAAAATTTCGTATAACTGGAGGTTTAGCCGACTTCCATTCTCCCGGGCCGCACCACCAGGCCTGATAAACCAGCCCACAAGGCCAACGCAAGATCCGGCACCGCTCTACAATCACGGTTCGCCAGCCAGTTACGGAAATGCCTTCATGCCCTACGACCTTTCAGACAAACTCGTCATCGGAATCTCCTCGCGCGCCCTGTTCGACCTCGAGGCAGAAAACGCCATCTACGACGAGCAAGGGGTAGATGTCTACGCCGACTACCAGCGCACACACGAGAATGACGCACTGGAACCAGGCACGGCCTTCCCGCTGGTCAAGGCGCTGCTCAGGCTCAACGACCTGATTCCCGAACGCCGCCTGGTGGAAGTGGTGGTCATTTCGCGCAATACGCCCGACACCGGCTTGCGCGCCTTCAACGCCATCGCTGCCCACAAGCTCGACATCAGCCGTGCGGCCTTCACCGGCGGCGGTCCGACCGCGCCTTACCTCAAGGCCTTCAAGATCGACCTGTTCCTCTCGCGCGACACCGGCGACGTGCAGGAAGCCATCGACGCCGGCGTCGCCGCCGCCCAGCTCTACACCGCACCGGTTGAATACAGCGCGCCGGAAAACCAGATCCGCATCGCCTTCGACGGCGACGCCGTACTGTTCTCGCCGGAGTCCGAGCGCATCTTCGCCGAGAAGGGCCTGGAGGCCTTCGCCAAACACGAACAGCGCCACCGCAAGAAAGCCATGAAGGAAGGCCCGTTCGCCAAGCTGCTGCTGGCGCTGTCGGCCATCCAGAAACAGTTCCCGCCCAAGGAATGCCCGGTGCGCATCGCCATCGTCACCGCGCGCAACAGCCCGGCGCACCAGCGCGTGATCCATACGCTGCGCACCTGGAACGTCAACGTCGACGAAGCGTTCTTCCTCGGCGGCCTGAAGAAAACCGACGTGCTGCAAGCCTTCGGCGCCCATATGTTCTTCGACGACCAGGAAGGCCATGTCGAAACTGCCGCGGTAGTGGTGCCCTCTGGCCGTGTGCCCTACAAGGGCGGACAACTGGCGGGCCGTGCGCGCAAGTCCGGTGTCGCCGTCAAGGCCGCAAGCCGAGCCGCCAAGCGCTGAACAGGAAACCACCCACATGTATCCGGTCTCCATCAAAGGCGTGCTGCAGGCGCCGGACGGCAAAATCGTCCTGCTGGAAAACGAACGCAACGAATGGGAACTGCCGGGCGGCCGGATCGAATCCGGCGAAACGCCGCAGCAATGCCTTGCGCGGGAAATCGGGGAAGAACTGAACTTGCGCGTGGAAGTGGGCGCCATCATCGATGCCTGGATGTTCGAGGTGGTCCCCGGCAAGCGGGTATTTATCGCCACCTACGGCTGCACGCTCATCGGCGACTTTGCCCCGGACATCATCAGCCATGAACACAAACGAATGGGATTGTTTGCGGCGAATGCGCTTCCGGAAAACCTGCCGGCGGGTTATCGGGCCTCGATAGAACGGAGCCTGTAGTATTGAGCGCCGCGCGCCCGGATATCCCTCAAGGCGCGATCCACTGCGATACAACATCCGTCCCGGACAAGTCCATCGCCACCCGCCGATGCGCCCCAGGCGAAATGTCCAGGTATTCGATACGCGACAAATCCACGTTGACCACCGCGAAATTGGCATACCCCAAGGCAGGATCCGCATCGTCCGGCACATGCGCCAGCTCCGGCGCCGCCATCGGCGTGCCGGGTGCGTACGGGGTCTGGTAGAGGATCAGCGTATGCGGCCGGCCGGCACTCCAGGCGGCGCGTGAAACTGTGTCATCCGCATGGATCGTCGCCCTGCCCTCCAACCGGATCTGGCGGTAGTTGGGCAAGTCGCAGGCCACCATCGACACGCGCGGCTCGCGGCGCAGTTCAGCCACCTTGGCCGAACGCAGGTCGGTATGGAATACCACCCGGCGCGATGCGCGGTCGGCGCCGCGCAACACCACTGTCCTGGCCTGCGGCGCACCGTCCAGGCCGGCCGTGGCAAGCTGCCACATCGTGAACGGCGACAGCCCCGGACCCGCGCCTTCGGCCAGGCATTGCCAGGCAAGTTGTTCGATGTCGTCCAGGGTGGCGTGCTGCATGGTTATCCTCTCAACCGGTATGCGCGGCGCCGATGACTTTCCCGGCGCGGCCGGCGAGCATACCAAAGATTCCCATCAGCACCGACAGCAGCGCGCAGATACCCAGCACCAGGTTCCAGTTGCCAGCGGCGTCGTGGATGCGGCCGACCAGACTGGGGCCGGTAGCGGCCATCAGGTAGCCGACGCTTTGCGCCATGGCCGACAGCGCCGCCGCCTGCTGCGGCGTGGCAACGCGCAGGCCGACAAAGGACAGGCCGAGGATGAACACCGCACCGGTACCGAAGCCGAACAGCGGTACCCATGCCATGGCCAGCCCGGGCGCCGCGATCAATCCCAGCACCGAAAGCACCGTGCAGGCCGCCATGCCGGCGGCAAGCAGGCGCTGGTCTTTCAGGCGACGCACCAGCGGCACCAGCAGCAAGCCCGGCAGCGCCGATGCCAGTTGCAACAGGCCGTGCAAATTGCCGGCCGCCACCGCACTGTAGCCGGAGGCGGAAAGGATGGAGGGCAGCCATGCCGTCACCACGTAATAGACGAAGGAATTGAAACCGAGGAACAGCGTCACCTGCCAGGCCAGCGCCGAACGCCACATGGCGCCGCCCCTGGCGCGCGAGGCCGATGCCGGCGCGGTGTGCCGGCGCAATTGCGGCAGCCACGCCAGCATCGCCGCCAGCGGCAGCACGATGAAAGCGGTCAGCGCCCATGACCATCCCAGCGCCTGCGCCAGCGGCACCGCACACACCGAACCCAGCGCCGAAGCACCGCCCATGGTGATGGCGTAGATCGCGGTCAGGCGCGTCATGTCATCGGGGAAATCGCGCTTCAACAGGCTGGGCAGCAGTACATTGCCGGCCGCGATGCCGCAGCCGATCACGCAGGTGCCAACCAGCAACGCAGTGAGCGAACCGGCCGAACGCAGCACGATACCGGCAGCGATCAGCGCCAGCGCGAGAAACAGCGTGCGCTCCAATCCAAGATCGCGCGCCGCCCACGCCGACAGCGGCGACACCAGCGCAAAGCACAGCAACGGCAGCGTCACCAGCAGGCCGGCAGCGCCGGCGCCCAGGCCGAAGGCCTGCTGCAACAGGCCCAACAGCGGCCCCACGCCGGTCACCGGCGCACGCAGGTTGGCGGCGATCAGCAGGATGCCGACAATGAGCAGGCCCGCGCCCTGGATGGCGGTACGGCCTGATGATGGCGAAGTGGAAGAC
Organism: Herbaspirillum chlorophenolicum; assembly: GCF_001189955.1. GTDB lineage: Bacteria > Pseudomonadota > Gammaproteobacteria > Burkholderiales > Burkholderiaceae_D > Herbaspirillum > Herbaspirillum chlorophenolicum. The sequence continues at coordinate 197,172 of NZ_LFLT01000003.1, forward strand.
GGGGCGGAAGAGTTCTGCATGGATGTGAGCTGGATCAATGGATATGCCAGCTTACGCAATCCGGTCCTTCATGTATTTGGCTACAATGCCAAGATATTGCTAAAAACTGCCAATCGCGGATAGCCCTGACCATGTCCACCTTGCGCGCCTGCCTCATCGATTTCGACCCCGACTGCCTGGAACCTGCGGTGGTGGCGCTGCGCGTGCACACCAGCGAAAACGAATGCGAAGTGCCGTTCCATACGCACAGCAAAGGGCAACTGGTGGTCGCGCTGCACGGTGCGGTGACCTGCGAAACGTCGCAGGGCATGTGGATCGTGCCGCCGCAGTCGGGGGTGTGGATACCCGGCGGCATCGCACACAGCAACCGCGTCACCGCCGACGGCCAGGTGTGTTTCCTGTTCGTCGCGCCGGAGGCGGCGTCGATGCCGCAATCCTGCTGCACGCTCGAACTCAACGCCCTGGTGGTGCAGATGATCCGGCACCTGGCCGACCTGCCGCAGGACTACACCGCAAGCAGCCGCACCGCCCGCCTGGCCGCGCTGCTGACCGAAGAGCTGGAACAGGTGAAGACGCAGAACCTGCCCCTGCACTTGCCCATCCCTTCGCATTCGCGGCTGCGCGGCGTGGCGCGCGCGCTGGCCGAACAACCGTCCGACCGCAGCACCGTGGCCGACTGGGCCGCGCACTGTGCCATGAGCGAACGCAGCTTCGCGCGCTTCGTGCTGGCCGAGACCGGCATGACCTTCGGCCGCTGGCGCCAGCAGATCCACATCATGGTGGCGCTGCAGCAGCTGGCCTCCGGATCGTCGGTGCAGCGCGTGTCGCAAGAACTGGGCTACGAGTCGGTCAGCGCCTTCATCACCATGTTCAGGAAAGCCCTTGGCAAACCACCGGCGCGCTATATCGCCGAGCGCCAGGCTGCCTGAATCCCCTCCTACCTATTCCCCACGACCATGGAAACCGAACTGAAACTGCTGCTCGCCCCCGGACACGTCAAGGCGCTGATCAGGCATCCGCTGCTGGCACGCCATGCATCGGCCGCGCCACGCACCAAGGACCAGACCGGCGTGTACTTCGATACTCCCGGCAACGACTTGCGCCGCAATGATGCCGGCCTGCGCGTACGGCGCACCGGCGACGAATACATCCAGACCCTGAAAGCCGGCGGCGGCGTGCAGGGCGGCCTGCACCAGCGCAACGAATGGGAGTCGCAGGTAGCGGGCGAACAGCCTGACCTCGCGGCCCTGCGCGAGATGGTGCCGGCCAACGCCAAATGGGCAAGGAAGGTCTTGACGCCCGGCGTGGCCGAACGGATCCGCCCCATCTTCGCCACCCGGATCAAACGCATGCTGTGGGACCTGGCCCTGCCCGATGGCGTCGAAGTGGAGTTCGTGCTCGACCGTGGCACGGTCGAACATGGCGACCTGAAGACCGACGTGTGCGAGATCGAACTCGAACTCAAGGCCGGCAACCCGCTGGCGCTGTTCGATTTCGCGCTGGCGCTGATGCAAGACATTCCGCTGCGCATCGGCATCCAGAGCAAGGCCCAGCGCGGCTACACGCTGTACCACCGGGCCGCTGGCAGCGCGCCCGCCAGCAGCGCCGCCAGGGCGGCCGCGCTGGCGCTGTCGAAGAAGATGAGCGTGGAACAAGCCTTCATCGCCATCGTCGGCAACTGCGTGGAACAGATCCAGGCCAACGACATCGCCGATGGCGATGCCCAGGATGTGGAACGCCTGCACCAGATGCGGGTAGGCCTGCGCCGCCTGCGTTCGGCCTTCACGCTGTTTCGCGAAGTGATCGCGCTGCCGGATGGACTGGCGGACGAATTCGAATGGTTGTCCACGCACATTGGCGCCGCACGCGATTGGGATGTGCTGGCCGGCGCCACCCTGGCATCGGTGCCGTCCGGACAGGCCGATGCAACCAGCCTGGATGTGGTTCGGGACGCGGCGTACAGGCAGGCGCGGACCATGCACAAGGCCGCGGTACAGGTTGTGGCATCGCCCCGCTACACGGCACTGGCACTGCATTTGAGCCGCTGGATGCTGGCCGCGCAATGGCGCGAAACGATGACCGTGGAACAACTGGCGGCGCTGGCACAGCCGCTCTCCCGCTTCGCGCGGGAGATGCTGCGCCATGATGAGAAGCGCATGAAAAAGCGCGGCAGCAAGATGGAAGACGATCCCCGCTCGCGCCACCGTGCCCGCATCGCTGCCAAGAAGATGCGCTACGACACCGAATTCTTCCAGGCACTGTACCGCGAAAAGAACAGCAAGCCCTACCTCAAGGCGCTATCGCGCCTGCAAGACCAACTCGGCCTGCTCAACGACATCACGGTCGCCAACAACCTGCTGGACGAACTGCAGGCCAAGCACCCGGCGCTGGCTTCCGGCATCGGCTATGCGCGCGGCTTCCTGGCCGCGCAAGTGGGCGACGGCGAAGAAAAGATTCGCCGGTTATGGAAGAAATGGAAAGCGCAGCAGCTGCCGCAATAACCAACCGTGAATGGCAAGGGCAGCTGTCAGAACAAGCTGCTGTCAACCGCATCGAGTTCCAGTTTCAACAGGCGCGCAGTCTTCATCAGCGCCGGCGCCAGCTCATCGCGGATCATCAGCCGATCGGGCAAGGGCCCCACTGCGCTGCAGTTCAGCCCCATCATCATGGGCGGATCGCCCAGCGCCAGCGGCACGCTGATGGCGAAGGTGTCGCGCTGGTATTCGCCGGCCGCCAGGCAATAGCCGTGGGTGTCGAGATCACCGAAGGCACGCTCCATCTTCGCCACCACCTGCGGACCGTGTTCGCCGCTTTTCTTCCAGATCGAAAACAGCAAACGCTGGCGCTGCTCCGGCGGCTGCGACCACACATAGGCGCGGCCGATGGAACTGAGCGCCATCGGCACCGTCCGCCCCACGCCCAAGCGCAGGGTGGCGATCTTGCTGCTGTTGCAGTACTGGATGTAGACCATGTCGAGCTGGTCGGCCACGGCCAATCCGACCGACATGTCATAGCGGTCGGCGAAATCCTGCATGATGGGTCGCGCGATCTCGGGCACCGGGCTGTTGGCGAGATATTTATGGCCCAGCCGCAGGCCGCGCACGCCAATCTGCACGCGCACGCCGTCCGGAGCGCGGTCGAGGTAGCCCAGCGCCACCAGGGTCGCAGTCAGGCGCGACACCGACGCTTTCGAATAGCCGGTACGGCGTACCAGTTCGGCATGTGTGAGCGGCTTGGCGCTGCCATGGAATACCTTAAGCAGCTTGAGTGCGCGCTCCAGCGTATGGGTGCCGGCCGATGCTTCCGTTCCGGCCGCGGCATCGTCATGCACCACATCGGGCAAGGCGGCGTCTTCGGCGCGCCCATTGTGCCGCTTCGATAGATCAAGCCTGCGCACGCTGCGCCTCCATTTCCTGCAACTTCCGCCGCATCGCCAGCAATTGCGGGCCGGCCTTCTGTTCCACCCGCGCCTTGGTCAGCGTGCGCGACTGCCCGGCGCACAGAAGCACCATCGGCAAGCGGTCGGCCAGTTTCAGCGGCGTGGCCACCACGGTGATGTCCGGCCCCCAGTCGCCGGTAGAGACGCAATACGATTTTTCGCCGATCTGGGTTTCGGCATCGGTCAGCTTCTGGCGCACCGCCATCCACTCGTCGCGCTTGTGGTAGGGCCGCATGTGGTCCAGCAGGTAGCCGCGCTCGTTCTCGTGCAGGCAAGCCAGCAATGCCCACCCGACCGGCGACGACGCCATCGGCATATGTTCGCCCACGCCCAGGCCGACGGTGGCGGTATTGGATGCGCTATGGCAGTTTTCAAAGAAGATCATGTCCAGGCCGTCGCGGCCGGCCAGCGCGACGAACACGCCGTTGTCGTCGGCCAGTTTCTGCATCAGCGGGCGCGCCTGCAGCACCACGTCGGTATCGACCATGGCGGCGAAACCGAGCGTGAGCACCGATACCGCCAGCCGGTATTTGCGGCGCTGCTCGCTGTAGGTCAGGTAGCCCAGCGCGGTGAGGGTCTGTGCCAGGCGCGAGACGGTGGCCTTGGGCAAACCGGTGCGCAGCGCAATGTCCTGGTTGGCCAGCCAGTCGGCCTCGCCGAGAAAGGCATCGAGCACGGCAAAGCCGCGTTCGATCGGCTTGATGGTGCCTTGTGCCGACGCATCGGCCCGCACCGGGGTATTGCCGTCGCGGTATTCAGGGGGATTGGGCGCACGCAGCACGATGCGCACATCCTTGACGCGCCGCGCCGGCTTGCGCACGGCCGTCTTCATGCGCGCCCTTCATGCCGCAAGCCATGCGGTGCAAACAAGATGGCGAAATTCATTGAGTCTCCTTGCCGCGCATCTGCGTGTGGATGCGCGTCCGTTTTTTCCGCGCGCTGCCGCACGCGAACCTGCAAGCGTATTTTTCGCGCTCTGCCGACACCATGCGGCAGCCGCCGCGGCAGGGTCAACCAATGAATATTTTATGTTCCGTACTTTGAAATATTCAATACCGTTTTGAATGGCGAACACGCCTTGCTGCGCCGCGCCAGTCGTCGTACCAGCAACGGAAAAAGCCGCAACAGGCCCGCATAGCGCCTGCCTTTATTCAATTCACGCCGTCTCCACCGGTTTATCCCGCAGTGCACGATGCAGCGATGCAATACCCGAACCTGTCACATCATGTTTTGGAAGGGCTAACGATATTTCGTTGTACGGAACACCGTCAAAACCCTGCTTGACACCCTTTCCCCGCTTCCAGACTATACGCACATCGCAGCACCGGAAGCGTCCATGACGACGCCGCACTACCCGCCGGCAGAACACCAAGAAACATCGCAAGAGAGACACGTTTTTTCCGCCCGACAGCAGCGCGGAAGAAGCGAAGGCGGCAATCCATGCAGGCGCGCCGCCGCCACCAGCCAACCGAAACGAGAATGCGAGAACGCCCGCAGGGCGCAGCCTTGCCCATCGTTTCCGAACAGGGAAAGACAGCCATGAGCAATACACGCATGTTGGAAGGCAAGGTAGTCATCGTCACCGGCTCGGGCGGCGGCATCGGGCGCGAGATCGCGCTGGCGATGGCGCGTCAGGGCGCCGCCGTGGTGGTCAACGACATCGGCGCTTCGCTCACCGGCGAGGGCGCCAGTACCGGCCCCGCGCAACAGGTCGCCGATGAGATCAAGGCCGCCGGCGGCCGCGCCGCGCCCAACACCGACAGCGTGGCCGATGCCGCCAGCGCCGAACGCATCGTCGAACAGGCAGTGCAAACCTTCGGCCGCATCGATTGCGTCGTCAACAACGCCGGCATCCTGCGCGATGCACTGTTCCACAAGATGAGCGGCGACGAATGGGATGCCGTACTCAAGGTGCACCTATACGGCGCCTACAACGTCAGCCGCGCCGCCGCCGTGCATTTCCGCGAACAGCAATCGGGCAGCCTGGTGCACATGACCTCCACCTCCGGCCTGATCGGCAACCTGGGCCAGGCCAACTATTCGGCCGCCAAGCTGGGCCTGACCGCGCTGTCCAAATCGATTGCGCTGGACATGCAGAAATTCAACGTGCGTTCCAACTGCATCGCCCCCTTCGCCTGGAGCCGCATGATCAGCTCGATCCCGGTCAAGAACGAAGAGCAGCAGGCGCGCGTGGAAAAGATCAAGCAGATGACGCCGGACAAAATCGCGCCGCTGGCGGCCTACCTCGCCAGCGATGCCGCGGCCGATGTCAACGGCCAGGTCTTCACGGTGCGCAACAACGAGATCTTCCTGATGAGCCAGCCGCGCCCGCTGCGCTCGATCCACCGCGCCGAAGGCTGGACGCCGCAGACGGTAGCCGAGCATGCGATCCCGGCGTTGAAGGCCTGCTTCATCCCGCTGGACCGTTCGGCCGACGTGTTCCAGTGGGACCCGGTATAAGCCGCCGTCATTCTCGATCACAAGGACGACGCCCATGGCCATCGACTATCACAAGCTGAAGAACTGGAACTTCCCGGTGCTGCAGCACAGCTACGGCGAAGACGACAGCATGCTGTACGCGCTGGGCATCGGCGTCGGCGCCGCAGCGGCGTCGCATGATGGCGAAGGCGCGCTGCGCTTCGTCTATGAGAAAAACCTGCAGGCCATGCCCAGCATGGCCGTGATACTGGCGCACCCCGGCCTGTGGATGGGCGCGCCGGAAGCCGGCGTCGACCTGCTGAAGGTAGTGCACGGGGAGCAGCGCCTGCGCCTGCATCGCCCGCTGCCGTCGGCGGGTACGGGCACCGGCGTATCGCGCGTGAAGTCGGTGATCGACAAGGGCCGCGACAAGGGCGCCCTGCTGATCGTCGAGCGCGAACTGCGCGACCGGTCTGGCGAGTTGCTGGCCACCGTCGAGCAGACCAGCTTTTGCCGCGGCGATGGCGGCTTTGCCGAACAGGGCCAGCCGAGCGACGAATCGCCGCCCGCCATGCCGGCCGTGCCCCAGCGCGAGCCCGACCTGGTGTGCGAATTGCCGACGCGCCCCGAAAGCGCGCTGGTCTATCGCCTGTCGGCCGACCGCAATCCGCTGCATGCCGATCCGCAGACCGCGCGCCGCGCCGGCTTTTCTTCACCCATCCTGCATGGGCTGGCCACTTACGGCGTGGCTTGCCATGCGCTGGTGCGCAGCTGCTGCGGTTACGACGCCAGCCGCTTGCGCGCGCTCGCCACACGTTTTTCAGCGCCGGTCTATCCCGGCGAAACCATCAGGACCGAGATCTGGCGCGACGGCGCGCAACTGCAGTTCCAGTCGCGCGCGGTCGAACGCAACCAGGTCGTGCTAGCCAACGGCACGGCTGAAATCGCCGCCTGATCCCCCTACATCGCAAGAACAACGGAGAACGACATGACCGGCAAGACAGCAGACATCAGATCCGACATCGCCTACAGCACCCCCGACCGCATCGTGGTGCGCGGCAAGGATCTTCCCAACGAAATTCTCGGCAAGATGAACCTGGGCGATTTCGCCTATCTGCAACTGACCGGCAAGACCGCCACGCCGGAGCAGTCGCGCATGTTCAACGCGCTGCTGATCACGCTGGTCGAGCACGGCATCACCCCCAGCGCCATCGCCGCCCGCATGACTTACGCCGGCGCGCCCGAATCGCTGCAGGCGGCGGTGGCCGCGGGCCTGTGCGGGCTGGGCACGGTGTTCGTCGGCACCACCGAAGGTTCGGCAAAGATGCTGTATGAAGCCTTTGACGGTGCGGGCGACCATCCCGACCTGCAGGCGCTGGCCGCAAAGACCGTGGCCGACTTCCGCGCCCGCAAGCAGGCCATCCCCGGCCTGGGCCATCCGGTACACAAGCCGATCGATCCGCGCACGCCGCGCCTGTTCCAGCTTGCCGAAGAAAATGGCATGGCCGGCAAGTACATCAAGCTGGTGCAGTTGATCCAGGTTGAAGCCGAACGCGCCACCGGCAAGGTCTTGCCGATCAACGCCACCGGCGCGCTGGGTGCGATCTGCTGCGAGTTCGGCTTCCCCTGGAAGATCGTGCGCGGCTTCGGCGTGATGGCGCGCGCGATTGGCCTGGTGGGCCACATCCTGGAGGAATCGCAGTCGCCGATGTCCTACCAGTTGTGGCATGAAATCGAAGACCGCGCCAGCGCTCACTTGCGCGGCTGAGAACGGAGCCAGGAATATGGAGCAGCCTCCCGTACTGTGCGAGTTCGCCGATGGCGTGGCGACGATCACGCTGAACCGGCCGGACCGGCTCAACAGCGTCAACGATGCGATCCACGATGCCATCGCTGCTTTTCTCGACCGCATCGAGCATGACCCGGCGCTGCGCGTGCTGGTCATCACCGGCGCCGGCCGCGCCTTTTGCGCCGGCCAGGACCAGGGCGACCGCAAGCCGCTGCCGCCAGGCCAGAAGCGCGACATGGGCGCGGCGCTGGAACGTTATTACAAGCCGCTGATGCTGCGTCTGCGCGCGCTGCCGGCGCCGGTAGTGTGCGCCATGAACGGATTGGCGGTGGGCGTGGGCGCGACATTGGTGCTGGCCTGCGACATCGTGATCGCCAAACAGTCGGCCTACTTCCTGCAGGGTTTCACCAAATTGGGTTTAATGCCCGATGGCGGCGGCTCGCAGTTCCTGCCGCAGCGCATCGGCACGGCGCGCGCGATGGCGCTGTGCCTGCTCAACGACAAGCTGGATGCGCAGCAAGCCGCCGACTGGGGCCTGATCTGGCGCTGCGTGCCGGATGAGGAATTCGACGCCGCCAGCCGTGCACTGGTGGCGCAACTGGCGCAATCGGCCACGCGCGCGCTGGCCCTGACCAAGCAAGCCATTTACGCGGCCCAGACCAACACCCTGGCGCAGCAACTGGATCTGGAAACGGCATCGCAGCGCCTGCTCGGCGATACCGACGATTACCAGGAAGGCGCGGCCGCATTCCGCGAAAAGCGCAGTGCCGTATTCAAAGGACGGTAAACCGCAGGCAGCAGCAAAGACAGCAGCAAGTACAACGGCAATTGGCCGGCGCGGCACGCAATCGCCTGGCCGGGCATGAAGAAAAAGACGGCTGCCGCGGGAACGGCGCCGACCACAAAAGGAGATGAAGATGATCAAGTTCAGCAAGGCAATCCAAGCGGGCGTCCTGGCCTGCGCACTGGCGGCCTCGGCCGCATCCCATGCCGCCGATGTGACCATCGGCGCACTGTTCCCGATGAGCGGCCCGAACGCCTCTTACGGCGACATCTTCGGCTCCGGCGCCAACCTCGCGGCCGAGCACATCAATGCAGACAATCTCCTGGGCGGCAAGCTGGCTATCCAGTACGAAGACAGCCAGGCGCTGCCGCAGCAGGGCGTGATCGGCATGAACAAACTGGTCAACGTGCAGAAGGTGCCGTACGTGCTGTCGGCGTTCACCGGCGTATCCAAGGCGATCTCCACCATCGCCAGCCGCACCAAGACGGTGGCAGTCAACGGCGGCGGCGTCGGCCCCGACCTGGCGGAACTGGGTCCCTATTTCTGGAACATCATCCCGCTGGCCAACTATGAAGTGCGCGCCATCATTCCGTATCTGGTCAACGAGCGCAAGATGAAGAACTTCGTGCTGGTCTATATCGACGACCCGCTCGGACAAGCCATCCGCAAGGAAATGGAAAGCGCGCTGCCCGCCGCCGGCGGCAAGCTGGTCGAAGCGCTGTCCGTCCCCGCCACAGCGCAGCAATTCGGCGGCATCGCCGCGCGCGTGCGTGCGGCCAATCCGGACGTGATCTACATCGCCTCCTACGGGTCGCAGCAGTCGCAGATCGTCAAGCAATTCCGCGATAACGGCATCAAGCAGCAGTTCGCCAGCTACACGGCCTTCTCGATCCCCGAGATCAATGCCCAGCCTGAGGCTGCCGGTTCGCTCTATACCTCGCAGAACATCGACTGGAATTCGCAGGATCCGGTGACCAAGCGCTTCGTCGACGACTACAAGAAGAAGTACAACAAGATGCCGACCGCCTACATCGCCAACTACTACAACGCGGTGCGCATGTTCGGCCTGCTGGCGCAGCAACTGGTCAAGAAGGGCCAGCCGGTCACCGGCGAGAACCTGTTGAAGCAGCGTATCGAAACCAAGACCTTCGACCTGGTCGGCGGCAAGGTGACCTTCGCCGAGAACGGCACCGTGACCATGCCGATGCAAATCAACGAGATCGACGGCAAGGGCGGCAAGGTGGTCAGCGCCGCGGCCAAGTGACCAGGACCATTCCGCTTCGGATGCAATGATGCCGCCGGCCCCGCACATGCGGGGCGGCGGTGCAAGGACAAAGACATGCTGCTGCTACAGCTATTGATCAATGGGGTGCAGGTAGGCGCGCTGTATGCGCTGATCGCGGTCGGCTTTTCGCTGATCTTCGGTTCCACCCGCATCTTCCACTTCGCGCACGGCTCGACCTTCACCATCGCCGCCTATGTGTTCTACGACCTGCTGGCGATCATGCAGCTGCACTGGACGGTCGCGGTACTGGGCGCTTGCGCGGCGGCGGTCCTGTTCGGCCTGGCGCTGAACCGCTTCGTCTACGTGCCGATCCAGAAGCACGAAGGCTCCTTCTTCACCGTCTTCGTCGCCTCCTTCGGTGTGGGCATCGTGGTGCAAAACCTGTGCGGCATGCTGTTCGGGCGCAGCTTCGTGTCGGTCAATACGCCGCTCTCGCGCAGCATCGAAATGCTGCCCGGCCTGTTCGTCTCGCCGCTGGCCGGCATCGCGATCGTCATCGCGCTGGTGTTTTTCTTCGCGCTGCAACTGTTCCTGATGCGCACCCATACCGGCATGGCCATGCGCGCGCTGTCCGAAAACCCCGAGCTGGTGCGCGCCTACGGCCTGTCGCCGCGGCGCCTGTCGATGACGGTGTTTGCGCTGGGCTCGTTCCTGGTGGTGCCGGCGGCGCTGCTGTCGGCGGCCGGCTCCGGGCTGAACCCGGCCATCGGCCACCACGTCATGCTCATCAGCCTGGCCGCCACCATCGTCGGCGGCGTCGGCAGCCTGCGCGGCGCGGCCTGTGCCGGCCTGCTGCTGGGGCTGGCCGAAAACCTGGCGCTGGCCTGGTTCGAGCCGCAGTGGAGCGAAGCCATCACCTTCATCGTGCTGTTCCTGTTCATCCTGTTCCGCCCTTCCGGTTTCTTCGGCCGGGCCACTGCAAGCTGAGGTTGCCATGCTCGCCTATCTCCTTAATCTCGCCACCCTCATGTGCATCAACGCGGTGCTGGCGATCACGCTCAACTTCATCATGGGCTATGCCGGGATCTTCTCGATCGCGCATGCCATCTTCTTCGGCGTGGGCGCCTACAGCGCGGCGTATTTCGCGCTGAACGTGAGCGCTTCCATCTTCCTGGTGATCCCGGTGGCGATGGTGGTGGCCGGGCTGCTGTCGCTGGTGCTGGCATTGCCGGCGCTGCGTGTGCGCGGCGAATACTTCGTGGCCGCTTCGCTGGGCCTGCAGGTGCTGGGCGTGACGGTGTTTTCCGAATGGAAGTCGGTCACCGGCGGCCTGGGCGGCATGATCGGCATCCCGCCGGCCGACATCTTCGGCCATGCCGTGGCCGACCCGGTGCAGTTCCTGCTGCTGGCGGTGTGCTGCCTGATCCCGGTGCTGCTGGTCACCAGCGTGCTGCTGCGGTCCTCCTTCGGCCGCAACCTCAAGGCCATCCGCGACAGCGAATCCGCAGCGCACGCCTTCGGCAAGAACGTGGCCGTCATCAAGACCATGTCGGTGGTGATCTCTGCCATGCTGGCGGCGGTGGCCGGTGCGCTGTACGCGTTCTACATGGGCTTCATCAACGTCGAGAGCTTCATGCTGGACACGTCCGTGCTGCTGATGGCGATGGTCATCATCGGCGGCACCGGCACGCTGCTCGGGCCGATCGTGGGCACCGTGCTGCTGATGCTGCTGCCGGGCGTGTTCAGCTACATGTCCTTCCTGCCGCAGACTGAAATCGGCTCGATCCAGCAGATCGCCTATGGGCTGGCGATGGTGCTGCTGATGATCTACCGGCCGGGCGGCATCGTCGGTTCCGGCAAACCCCGCGCCGCCAAGGAGAAAGCCGCATGAACGCCATCATCGAACACGACCACGGCGCGCTGCAGGCCGCCGGACCGAATCCGGGCGGGGAAGTGCTGCTGTCGATCCGCAACCTGAACAAGAGCTTCGGCGGGCTGAAGGTCACCAACGATGTCTCGCTGGATTTGCGCGCAGGCATCGTGACCACACTGGTCGGCCCCAACGGCGCCGGCAAGACCACGCTGTTCAACCAGATCACCGGCCACCTGGTGCCGGAATCGGGAGACATCCTCTGGCGCGGCCAGTCGGTGGTCGGCAAGAAGCATTTCCAGATCAGCCGCATGGGCATCGCCCGCACCTTCCAGGACCTGCGCCTGTTCAACCACATGACGGTGGAAGAAAACGTGCTGACCGTGATGGAGCCGACTTCCTGGATCTGGCAGCCGGGCGGGCGCGCCGCGCGCAACGAACGGCGCGAGAAGGTACAGGCCATCCTCAAGCGCACCGGCCTGGCCGCCAAGGCGCATACGCGCGCCATCGACCTGGCCTATGCCGAGCGCAAGTTCCTCAGCATGGCGCGCATCATGGCTGCCGACGCGAAAATCTGGCTGCTCGATGAACCGGCCTCGGGCCTGGACCGCAGTTCCTATGAACTGTTCCTCGACCTGCTGCGCACCGAGGTGAAGAAGGGCGTGACGGTGTGCATCATCGAACACAACCTCGACATCGTGGTCGGCATTTCCGACCGCATCGCCTTCCTCGACCAGGGCAAACTGCTGGCCGACGGCCTGCCCGAGGTGGTGCTCAAGGACCCGCACCTGGCGGCCATCTATTTCGGAGACCAGAACACATGAGCGCGCAACCCAATCACGAACCGCAACCGCTGGTACTGGAAACGCGCGGCCTGGTCGTCGGCTATGGCGGCCGCCCGGTGCTGCGCGATTTCGACTTCGGCCTGCGTCCGGCCGAAGTGCTGTGCCTGATCGGCCATAACGGCGCCGGCAAGTCGACGCTGTTGAAGACTTTATTCGGCCTGGTGCAGCGCCAGGAAGGCCAGATCCTGCTGGACGGTCAGGCGCTGGAGAGCGTGGAGCCGCGCCGCCTGACTGCCGCCGGTATCTCGCTGGTGCCGGAAGGCCGCGGCATCTTCCCCGGCCTGACGGTGGCCGAGACCATGAAGATGGGCCTGTGGTCGGCCGGGGTCCCCGCAGGCGAACGCGCGGCGCGGCTGGACTGGGTGATGTCGGTGCTGCCGGCCTTGAAGCAGTTCTACGAACGCCGCGCCGGCACCCTCTCCGGCGGCCAGCAGCAGATGGTGTCGATCGGGCGCGCATTGCTCTCACGCCCGCGCTGCCTGCTGATGGACGAACCTTCCATCGGCCTGGCGCCCAAGCTGTTCCAGGATTTGCTGCAGCCGATCCGGCAACTGCAGCGCGACACCGGCATGGCGATCCTGCTGGTGGAACAGAACGTGAAAGAAGCCCTGAAGATCTCGGACCGCGTGGTGGTGATGAAGTCCGGCGCCATCATCCGCGAAGCGCTGCCCGAGGAACTGAACGACAACGCGAAACTGATGGAGCTGTACTGATATGCCCGCTACCGACCTTCTCCTCACCATGCCAGCGCTGCTGGCGCGCAATGTCGCCGAACGCGGCGATGCCGTCGCCTTCATCGATGGCGAGCGCGACATCACTTACCGCGAATTCGACCGCATGGCCGCGCGCACCGCGGCCTGGCTGCAGCAACAAGGCATCCAGCCCGGCGACCGCGTGGCCGTCTGGCTGGTCAACCGCATGGAATGGCTGGCGATGTACTTCGGCCTGGCCAGGATCGGCGCGGCCATGATGACGGTCAACACGCGCTACCGTTCGCACGAGCTGGCCTACATCCTGGAGCGCTCGGAAGCCTGCATGCTGGTGCTGCAGCTGAACTTCCGCAAGATCGATTTCCCCGCCGTGCTGCACGACGTGCCGGCTGAATCGGCCCGCACGCTGAAGAAGGTGGTCGTGGTCGATGCTGCCGGCGCCGCCATGCCGCCTGAAGTGCTGGGCAAGCCCACTGTCGCCTTCGATCTCTCCGGGCTGCCGGACGCCGAAGCGCCAGACGTCTCGTCACCCGACGCCCACAGCATCCTGTTCACCACCTCGGGAACCACCTCCGGTCCCAAGCTGGTGTTGCATCCGCAGCGCACGGTAACCCTCCACAGCCAGCGGGTGGCACCGGCCTACGGCTTCGCGGAAGAAGGCGTGCGCCTGCTGGCGGCGCTGCCGTTCGCCGGCGTGTTCGGCTTCAATGCGGCGATGGCGGCGTTTGCCGTCGGCAAGCCCATCGTGGTGATGGACACCTTCGACGGCCCCGGCGCGGCGCGGCTGATCAACCGCCACCATGTCACGCATGTGTTCGGCAGCGACGAGATGTTCCGCCGCATCATCGAGAACGGGCAAGGCGACAAGCCCTTCCCCAGCGCGCGCGTGTTCGGCTTCGCCTGCTTCCATCCCGGCATTGTCGAATATACCCAGGCTGCCTGGGCGCGCGGTATCCCGATGATCGGCCTGTACGGTTCATCCGAAGTGCAGGCGCTGTTCTCGCTGCAGCAGCGCGCGCTGCCCCTGGAAGAACGCATCAAGGGCGGCGGCATGCCGGCCAGCCATGGCATCGGCGCCGAAGTACGTATCCGCGATGTCGACAGCGGCGAACTGCTGCCGGTTGGCCAGAGCGGCGCCATCGAAATCCGCAGCGATACCAACTTCATCGGCTACCTCAACAACCCGGAAGCCACCGCCAAGGCCCTCGATGCAGAGGAGTTCTTCCGCACCGGCGATGTCGGCTACCTGCGCGAGGATGGCAGTTTCGTCTACCAGACCCGCCAGGGCGATGCCATGCGTTTGGGCGGCTACTTGGTCAGCCCGGTGGAAATCGAAGATGTGATCAAGACCGTTCCCGGCGTGGCCGATGTGCAGGTGGTGGCGGTCGACATTGCCAACCAGGCGCGGCCGGTGGCCTTCGTCATTGCCACGCCCGGCAGCCTGCCGGCGGAGCAAGAGATGGTGCGTGCCGCAGCGGCCGCGCTGGCCGCCTTCAAGGTGCCGGCGCGCATCTGGCTGGTGGACGAATTCCCCACCACGCAGAGTTCCAACGGCACCAAGATCCAGCGCGTAAAACTGCGCGACATGGCACTGCAACGATTGGTCGAAGCGGCCTGATCGACAACAAGGGAGCACAGCATGAGTTCGTATTACCTGGAAGACTTCAAGCCCGGCCAGATTTTCACCAGCAGCGGCCGCACCATCACCGAGGCCGACCTGACCATGTTTTCGATGATCTCGGGCGACTGGAACCCGATCCATGCCGACGCCGAATTCGCCCGCGGCACGCGTTACGGCCAGCGCTTGGTGCATGGCACGCTGGGCATTGCCATCTGTACCGGGATGCTGCACCAGATCGGCATCTTCGAGAAATCGGTGATTGCCATGCTGGGCCTGCGCGAGTGGAATTTCAAGCAGCCCATCGTGGTCGGCGACACAGTACACCTGGAGCTGGAGATCCTGTCGGTCGAGCCCGGCAAGAGCGGCCGCAGCGGCAAGCTGGGGCGGCGCTTCCGCCTGCTCAACCAGCGCGGCGAAGTGGCGCAGGAAGGCGACAGCGATGTGCTGGTGCTCACCCATGAAGGCGCGCGCCAGCAGCAGGAGCAATCCTCGCAGGCGGCGCAGCCATGAGCGTACAGGTTCTGCGCGAGGATCGCGACGGCCTTTGCACGCTGACGCTGAACCGTCCGGAAAAGATGAATGCGCTCACCGTGCAGATGTTCCTCGAACTGCACGAGCACGTGGCGGCGCTGGAGCAGCAGATCGACACCATCGGCGCGGTGCTGCTGCGCGGTGCCGGCCGCTGCTTCTCGGCCGGCAACGATCTGCGCGACCTCGCCGCCGGCCAGCCATTGCCGCGGCCGCATTTGCAGGCGCACACCATCGACCGCCTGGCGCGCCTGCCGCAGCCGGTGATCGTGGCGGTGCATGGCCACTGCTACACCGGTGCGCTGGAGCTGGCGCTGGCAGGCGACCTGATCGCCACCGCGCAGTCGGCCAGGTTCGCCGACACCCATGCCAAGTGGGCCCTGACGCCGCTCTGGGGCATGAGCCAGCGCCTGCCGCGCCGGGTCGGCGATGCCCGTGCGAAAGAGATGATGCTGCTGGGCCGCACCTATTCCGGCGCCCAGGCGGCCGCGATCGGCCTGGCCAACTTCTGCTTCGCCGATGAGGAGTTCGACGCCGAGGTCGAAGCGCTGGCGCGTGAACTGCTGGCCGGCTCCTGGTTCTCGCATCGCGCCAACAAGCGCCTGCTGCTGGAGACCGATGGCCTGCCGCTGGAGGCAGGGCTGGCGCATGAAGTGTTCCGCAACGCCGGCAAAGGGCCGGACATGCAGGAGCGCATCGCCGCTTTCGGCAAGAAATGACTTTTCCCCTACCGTGCCATGACTGAACTGCTGCTCTCTTCGCCCGCCGCCCTGCCCGGCCGTTTGCGCCTGCCCGTGATCGGTTCGCCGATGTTCCTGGTGTCCAATCCGGCACTGGTGATCGCCCAATGCTGCGCCGGCGTGGTCGGGTCCTTCCCGGCGCTCAACGCCCGGCCGCAGGAAGAGCTGGATGCCTGGCTGACCGGCATCGCCGAGGGACTCGCCGCCTACCGGCGCCGGAACCCGCTGGCGGTGGTGGCGCCTTATGCGGTCAACCTGATCGTGCACCAATCCAACCAGCGCCTGGAAGACGATCTCGCCACCTGCGTACGCCATCGCGTGCCCATCGTGATCACCTCCTTGCACGCGCCCGACCGGGTGGTGGAACAGGTGCATGCCTATGGCGGCATCGTGCTGCATGACGTCACCACGCTGCGGCATGCGAAGAAGGCGATCGGCGCGGGCGTGGACGGCCTGATCCTGGTCTGCGCCGGGGCCGGCGGCCATGCCGGCGCCTTGAGCCCGTTCGCGCTGGCGTCCGAAGTGCGCGCCATCTTCGACGGCCTGCTGGTGCTGGCCGGCGCCATCAGCCACGGCCAGGGCATCCTTGCGGCGCAGGCCCTTGGGTGCGACCTGGCCTATATGGGTACGCGCTTCATCGCCTCGGAAGAATCCTCGGCCGCGCCGCTGCACAAGCAGATGATCGTCGACGGCACGGCCGACGACATTTTGTATACGCCGCACTTTTCAGGGGTGCCAGGCAATTACCTCAAGCCGAGCATCCGCGCCGCCGGGCTCGACCCGGACCACCTGGTCAAGGAAGACAAGCAGGCGGTCGATTTCGGCAAGCCCAAGCGCTGGAAGGACATCTGGGGCAGCGGCCAGGGCATCGGCGCCATCTCGGCCATACTGCCGGCGGCGCAGATCGTCGAACAGCTCCGTGAAGAATACCGGCAGGCCAGCAGGCGGCTGGGCATCCCGGGCTGAACGAGCGTTTCTTCCTGCCGCGGAAAAGCCCGCCTTCGTTGCACAGTCAACAATTCTTTCGTTTCCAGAAGCACTGCACAAAGACGGTGCGCACCACCGCCGCAGGCCCGCACCAGAAGGCGCCACCATCTCCTTTCCCACACGTCGCCAATTTGCGCCACAAAACTTTCCTTTTGGAAATTTTGTGCGTTCGCACATGCGTTGCCGTCTGAAAATCCTTGTCACACAAGGCTTTCGCCGCCAATAATCGTCGCGCAGTTTTGTATTCCAATCTTGTATATCAGTGTGGCACGCAACTTGCTGATGAGTGGACATGGGCACAAATCCTTCCGTCAAATCTTCTTCGCAGATCGCGATCCGCATCACCGAGGCGATCCTGGCCAAGCAGCTTGCGCCGGGCACCCGCCTGGGCGAGCAGCAGCTGGCCGACCTGTTCGGCGTGTCGCGCACCCTGGTGCGCGAGGCGCTGACGCGGCTGATGGCGCGCGGCATCGTTACCGTCAGCGCGCGGCGCGGCTGGTTCGTGATCGAGCCGACGCCGGAAGAAGCACGCGAAGCCTTCGAGGCGCGCCGCGTGATCGAGCTTGGCCTGTTGCGCCAGGCGCGCATGCGGCCGATCCCGGAGGCTGCGGTAGGGCAGCTGCGCGAGCACATCGCGCGTGAAGAAGCGGCGATTGCCGGTGCCGACGTCGGTGCGCGCAGCTACCTGCTGGGCGACTTCCACGTCTGCCTGTGCGAATGCCTGGGCAACTCGCTGCTGTCGGAAACGCTGCGCGACCTGACGGCGCGCACCACGCTGACGGCCATGCTGCACCAGTCGTCGGAGCAGGCGGAGGATTCGTGTTCGGAACATGTGCTGATCGTCGAGGCGCTGGAGCGCGGCGATCTGGAACAAGCGGAACAACTGATGCAGGCGCATCTGCTGCATGTTGAGTCCGGCCTGAATCAGGTGCGCAGCAGCGATCCCCTGGAACCGCTGCGGCAGGCACTTGCACCGGTGTCGCATGAGGGGGCCGTGAAGATGGCGGCCGTCACCGACATCATGTCTCATCGTCATCCACCGAAAAGGCCGCAGTGAGAGGGCCGCTCATCAACGTCGTCAAGTAAAGGGAACCTGCCATGAAATTATCCAAACTCCTGCTCGGCCTGATGGCCGGCGCCATGATGTTCTCCGCCGGCGCCGCGCGCGCCGATGCGCTGGACGATATCCATAAGAACGGCACGCTGCGCGTGGCGGTGCCGGCCGACTTCCCACCATTCGGTTCGGTCGACTCCAACCTGAAGCCGCAGGGTTTCGACATCGACGTGGCCAACCTGATCGCCAAGAAAATGGGCGTGAAGGTGGAGCTGATTCCGGTGTCCAGCGCCAACCGCATTTCTTACCTGACCACCAGGAAGGTGGAGCTGGTGATTTCCAGCATGGGCAAGAACGCCGAGCGTGAAAAAGTGATCGATTTCACTTCCGCCTACGCGCCGTTCTTCAACGGTGTGTTCGGCCCGGCCGACATGACCGTCAAGAGCGCGGCCGACCTGGCCGGCAAGACCATCGCGGTGACCCGCGGCTCGGTGGAAGACCTGGAACTGACCAAGATCATCCCGGCCGATGCCACCGTCAAGCGCTACGAAGACAACAACAGCACCATCAGCTCCTTCCTCTCGGGCCAGGTGCAATTGGTGGCAACCGGCAACGTAGTGGCCGCGGCCATCATCGCCAAGAACCCGCCCAAGAAGCCGGAAACCAAGTTCCTGATCAAGGATTCGCCATGCTTCATCGGCCTGAACAAGGGCGAGAAGAAGCTGCAGGACAAGGTTGACGCCATCCTGGCCGACGCCAAGAAGGACGGCAGCCTGAACGCCATCTCGCAGAAGTGGCTGGGCCTGCCGCTGCCGGCTGGCCTGTAACTTGCTGGAGCCGAGTTAAAGCAATAACGCATCGCCGGCGCGATTTCGCCTGGCGCCGACGATGCGGGCAATGGCAGCAAACGGAGGCAGGCGGACAACCGGAACGCCGCAGCAGCAACGCGGCGACCCAAGCAACACTGAGGCAGCAAACACGACATGGCCTATCAATTCGATTTCCTATCAACCTTCGACTACGGCGACGTCATCGTCAAAGGCGTGCTGACGACGATCGAACTGATCGCCATCGGCGGGGTGCTGGGCATAGCAGTCGGCATCTTCGGCGCCTGGGCGCGCACGCAAGGGCCGGCATGGCTCAAGCCCATCGTCAGCGGCTATGTCGAGATCATCCGCAATACGCCCTTCCTGGTGCAGCTGTTCTTCATTTTCTTCGGCCTGCCTTCGCTCAATATCCACATCAGCGAAATCCAGGCCGCCATCCTGGCGATGGTGATCAACCTCGGCGCCTACAGCACCGAGATCATCCGCGCCGGCGTGCAAGCCGTTTCCAAGGGCCAGATCGAGGCGGCGCTGTCGCTGTCGATGTCGCGCATGCAGATTTTCCGGTACATCATCCTGCGCCCTGCGCTGCAAAAGATCTGGCCGGCGCTGTCCTCGCAGGTCGTGATCGTCATGCTGGGTTCGGCCGTGTGCTCGCAGATCGCGGTGGAAGAACTGTCGTTCGCCGCCAATTTCATCCAGGGCCGCAACTTTCGCGCCTTCGAAGCCTATATCGTGGCCACCCTGATCTACCTGGTGCTGGCGATCCTGCTGCGCCAGCTGCTGCACCTGATCGGCCAATACTTCATCACCGCCCGGAGGAACGCATGATCTCTTTCACCACCTGGGACATCGTCCGCAACCTGATGCTGGCGTGGCGCTGGACCATCGTCCTGTCGCTGGTCACCTTCGTGCTCGGCGGCACCCTGGGCCTGATCATCCTGTTCATGCGCACCTCGCGCCAGAACTGGCTGCGCCAGATCGCCCGCCTGTATATCGAACTGTTCCAGGGCACCCCGCTGCTGATGCAATTGTTCCTGGTGTTCTTCGGCATCGCCCTGTTCGGCGTCGAAGTGCCGGCCTGGCTGGCCGCCGGCCTGGCGCTGACCCTCTGGAGCGCATCCTACCTGGCCGAGATCTGGCGCGGCTGCGTGGAGGCGATCCCCAAGGGCCAATGGGAAGCGTCGTCGGTGCTGGCCATGAACTACTTCCAGCAGATGCGCCACATCGTGCTGCCGCAGGCCTTCCGTATCGCCATCGCGCCGACCGTGGGCTTCGGCGTGCAGATCATCAAGTCGACCGCGGTGACCTCCATCATCGGCTTTATCGAATTGTCCAAGGCCGGCTCCGTGATCACCAATGCCACCTTCCGCCCCTTCACGGTGTTTGCCATCGTGGGCCTCTTCTACTTCGTGCTTTGCTGGCCGCTGTCCAAGTACAGCCAGTCTTTAGAAAGGAAATACAATGCCGCTCATCGCCATTGATAACGTCAAGAAACGCTTCGGCGACAACGAGGTCTTGAAGGGCATCAGCCTGGACGTGGAGCCTGGCGAAGTGATCGCCATCATCGGCAAGAGCGGCTCGGGCAAGTCCACCCTCCTGCGCTGCATCAACGGCCTGGAAACCATCGACGAGGGCAACATCAGCGTGGCCGGCGCCAAGCTGGGCGCCTCCGAACTGGAATTGCGCAACCTGCGCCTGAAGGTCGGCATGATCTTCCAGCAGTTCAACCTGTTTCCGCATCTTTCGGTGGGCCGTAACGTGATGATCGCGCCAATGATCGTCAAGGGCACGTCGGAAGCCGAAGCCATGGTGACGGCCAAGGCCAACCTGGAGAAAGTCGGCCTTGGCCACAAGTTCGACGAGTTCCCGGACATGCTCTCCGGCGGCCAGCAGCAACGCGTGGCGATCGCCCGCGCGCTGTCGATGGAACCGCAGGCGCTGCTGTGCGATGAAATTACCTCGGCGCTGGACCCGGAACTGGTCAATGAAGTGCTGGCCGTGGTGCGCAGCCTAGCCAAGGAAGGCATGACCCTGCTGATGGTGACGCACGAGATGCGCTTCGCGCGCGAAGTGTGCGACCGCGTGGTCTTCATGCACCAGGGCAAGGTGCATGAGATCGGCCCGCCGGAAGAGCTGTTCACCAATCCGAAGACGCCGGAACTGCAACAATTTATCGGCATGACCCAAGGCGCCTGATCCCGCATCGACGCATGAAAAAAGCCGGAAGCGCGTTGTGCGCTTCCGGCTTTTTTTGTGTGCGCCGCGATCAGCGGTCCAGCTCGCACACCTTGCGGTCGTTCTCGTAGAACACCACCGGCCCGGTGGTATAGCGCTCCTTGGGAATGGCCAGCATCAGGTAGTCCTTGACGCGGTAGGAAGCGCCGGAGGCCGGCCTGCGATAAAGGTAGTTGATTCGCAGCCCTCCGTCGCGCAGCCTGACCGACAGCGGCGTGAACACATGCGGACGCTCGGCGGCATCAGGAGCTTGCATGGTGCGGGCCACCACAAGATATTGCTTGGTGTCGAAATGCGCGGTCGAGGGCCCGACCGGGCGCTTGTCTTCCATCACCGGCGCCGGCTCCATCCAGTAGTCCCACTCAGCCCGGCTGCGGATAAGCGCGCAGAAAACCGGCTGCCGGTTGTCGTCCCAATTCTTGAGGAAGCCCTGGTAAGAACCGCTCATGATGGTCTTGAACGGCACCACCGTCGGATCTTCCTTCTCCGTCCACGGCATCCAGGTGCAGCCGGACATACCGGCCAGCACCGTTGTGCACACCAGCAATTGCAACGAACCCCGAATCGTCTTGCGCATGCATTTCCCCCATGAAGGTTTGCATTTAAACACGCTTTGTCGGCGCACAAGCGTTTTCACCAAATCTTTACACCGCTCACATCTCCAATATCGGCCCACCCTTGCGGCCTGCTGTTCAGAACATGCGACGGCGATAAGGTTCATCCCCGGCGGCGGCCGGGTAGGCCCGGTATGGGATTTGCGTGATAATGCAAAGTTTCTGGAGCGGGTATCCTTGGCGATAGCCGTTTCCATCGTTCTCGCCATTCTTGAAGGGTAGTCAGCCATGAACTCAGCAGTCATTTCTCCATCCGCGTCGGGCAAGGCGCTCGAGGGCTTCATCGCCGGCATGCCGAAAACCGAACTGCATCTGCACATCGAAGGCACGCTGGAACCCGAACTGATGTTCGCGCTGGCCCAGCGCAACCAGGTCGCGCTGCCGTATGCCTCGGTCGACGAGCTGCGCGCGGCCTATAACTTCAGCGACCTGCAGTCCTTCCTCGACCTTTATTACGCCGGCGCCAACGTCCTGCGCACCGAGCAGGATTTCTACGACATGACCGCCGCCTACATCGCGCGCGCCCAGGCCGACAAGGTGCGCCATGCCGAAATCTTCTTCGACCCGCAGACGCATACCGAACGCGGCATCCCGATCGCCACCGTGTTCGCCGGCATTGCCGCCGCGCTGCGCGATGCGCGCCGCCGCGACGGTTTCGGCGGCACCATGATCATGTCCTTCCTGCGCCATCTCTCGGAAGAAGACGCCTTCGCCACGCTGGAAGCGGCGTTGCCGCTGCGTGACCAGTACCAGGACCTGTGGACCGGTATCGGGCTCGACTCTTCCGAGCGCGGCAATCCGCCGGAAAAATTCGAACGCGTCTACGCGCGCTGCCGCGAACTGGGTTTCCGCCTGGTGGCCCACGCCGGCGAAGAAGGCCCGGCGGCCTATGTGATCAGCGCGCTCGATGTGCTCAAGGTGGAACGCATCGACCACGGCGTGCGCAGCGAGGAAGATCCGGCGCTGATGAAGCGCCTGGCGCAGGAACGCATTCCGCTGACGGTGTGCCCGTTGTCCAACCTCAAGCTGTGCGTGGTGAAGGACATGGCCGACCACAACCTGGCCCGCCTGCTGGATGCCGGCCTCGCAGTCACGGTCAATTCGGACGATCCGGCCTATTTCGGCGGCTACATGACCGCCAACTACCAGGCCGTGGCCGGTGCGCTCAACTTGAGCCGCGAACAGGTTCTGCAACTGGCGCGCAACGGTATCGAGGCCTGTTTCCTGTCCGAGGAAGACAAGGCCACGCTGCTGCAGGAGCTGGAGCAGTACGCCGCCAAACACTGAAAACAGCACTCTGTGCGCCGCGCATGGCCCGCCCCTTGAGGCGGGCTTTTTCTTGTCCACAGTCTTGTCTCGGCCCAGCCGGACAGGCAAGCACGCTTCTTGCAAACAGAATTGGCGACAATCCTGTGCAGCGCAACCTGCCACACCGCATGGAGGCAAGAACCGGCTCTGCACGGCGTTGCAGCATCAAAAATGGGCTGAAACACGATCCAAATCGAAGCGCACGGCGTTCTTTTTGGTGCAGAATAGCCCTATTTTGTTACAAATCGCTGCCATTGATTGTCGACGATCACCAACAGCATTGTTGATCGATAATACGGGCGGATACCGGCCACGGCATCCACACAGATGGACTTCACATTGACAGCATGGGCATCATGAACAAAGCCAGCAAACCGGCCCGACCATCCTCTCCCACTGCCAGCCGCGCGGCGGCCGCCGCACGCGAGCGCGACAGTTCGATGGCAGTCGAGGAACGCATGTACCAGGACATCTACGACGCCATCATGGAGCACCGCCTGCCGCCGCGCACCAAGCTGACCGAGCAGACGCTCTGCCAGATCTACGATACGGCGCGCCACACCGTCCGCAAGGTGCTCTCGCGCCTGGCGACCGAAGGCATGGTGGACCTTGAGGCCAACCGCGGCGCCTTCATCGCCAGCCCTTCGCATGCCGAGGTACGCGACATGTT
The DNA here is from genome assembly GCF_001189955.1 of Herbaspirillum chlorophenolicum. Lineage (GTDB taxonomy): Bacteria > Pseudomonadota > Gammaproteobacteria > Burkholderiales > Burkholderiaceae_D > Herbaspirillum > Herbaspirillum chlorophenolicum. Next base: position 220,836 of record NZ_LFLT01000003.1, read on the forward strand.
CGAGCTGCGCAATATCCTCGAACACGCCGTGCTGGAAAAAGTCGGCCGCGAAGCCGGCACCCGCCAGATCGCCGGTCTGCGGCGCATGGTGGAGGAAGAGCGCGAGTCTTACCTCTCCGGCGACCGGCCGCGCTGGATCCGCCTGTCGGCGCAGTTCCACCTGGCGCTGGCCGAACTGACCGGCAATGCGCTGCTGGTGGACACGCTGCGCAAACTGGTTTCACGCACCACGCTGATGATTGCCAAGACCGAAGCGCCGGGCCACAACGCCTGCTCCTTCGATGAACACGAAACCGTACTGGAGGCGCTGGAAAGCGGCGATGTCGAAGCCGCCCAGGAACATATGGCACATCACCTGCACTTGTGCGAGGACCGGGTACGCCCCGACGCAGACGACCAGTTCGACCTGCGCGCCGTGCTCGGCAAGGGACTGTAGATTTCCCCTGCGTCCGGGCGCGGGGCATGCCAGCCCCTGTGCGCCAGGCCGCGCGATTATTACCGCAACCTGATTGAACGACATGTCTTTGCAAGCAAACTACCCCCGCGACCTGGCCGGCTACGGCCGCAACCCGCCGCATGCGCAATGGCCCGGCCAGGCGCGCGTGGCCCTGCAGTTCGTACTGAATTACGAAGAAGGCGGCGAGAACTGCGTGCTGCACGGCGACCCTGCCTCCGAACAGTTCCTCTCCGAAATCGTCGGCGCCGCCGCCTATCCGGCGCGCCACATGTCGATGGAATCGATCTACGAATACGGCTCACGCGCAGGCGTATGGCGCATCCTGCGCGAGTTCGAAAAGCGCGGCTTGCCGCTGACGGTATTCGGCGTCGCCATGGCATTGCAGCGCTGCCCGGATGTGACGCAAGCCTTCATCGAACTCGGCCACGAGATCGCCTGCCACGGCCTGCGTTGGATCCATTACCAGAGCATGGACATCGAGACCGAACGCGCCCATATGCAAGAGGCCGTGAAGATCTTCCGCGAACTGACCGGCGCCCCCCCGCTGGGCTGGTACACCGGCCGCGACTCGCCCAACACCCGCCAGTTGGTGGTCGAACACGGCGGCTTCGCCTACGACTCCGACTACTACGGCGATGACCTGCCTTTCTGGACCCAGGTCCAGACCAGCGACGGCAACACGCAACCGCACCTGGTGGTGCCGTACGCGCTGGACTCGAATGACATGCGCTTTGCCACGCCGCAAGGCTTCAACACCAGCGAGCATTTCTACCAGTACCTGAAGGACAGCTTCGATGTCCTGTACGAAGAAGGCGAGGCCTCGCCCAAGATGCTGTCGATCGGCATGCACTGCCGCCTGCTCGGCCGCCCCGGCCGCTTCCGCGCGCTGCAGCGGTTCCTCGACTACGTGCAGTCGCATGAACGAGTGTGGATTTGCCGTCGTATTGATATTGCCGAGCATTGGAAGAAGGTGCATCCGTATCAGGCACGTTGATTCACGCAGAGATGAAAACGCCGGCAGATGCCGGCGTTTTTCTTTGGTCGAATATGCTCAGCGATTCGTGACGAACGACACTGGGTCCTGACTTCGTCAGGACGACGGAGGTAGTGACACACTGCATCGAAGCCGCAGGCGAGAAGCAAGCAAAGCGATGCCGAAGGCGAGCCGGACACAAAGTCCGCTTCTGACCAGCCGCAGAGGAGACGAAAAAAATGGATCAGCAAGGCAGTCGGAGCGTAGCGACTCTGCCTTGCCCATTTTTTTCGTCTCCTCTGCGGGAACCCCGAAGGGGCTGGGCAGTAGCGGTCGCCTTCTTTTGCTTACTTTTCTTGGCGAGACAAGAAAAGTGAGCGGCTGCCGGGCCGCCCCCGGCGCTCCCCTCCGACCGGAGAAAGAAAAGCATCAAGCCAGTACACCAAAACGCAGCAAGACCAGACTACCAACTCTCAATTAGTCGCAGCCCCCGCCTCAAACCACTTCCCGATCAACGCCCGTTCCTCATCAGTGATATTGGTCATATTCCCCAAAGGCATGGCCTTGGCCACATACGCCTGCTGATAAATCTGCTGCGCATGCTCAGCGATATGCTCACGGCTATCGAGCAGAATCCCCTTACCCGGCACCGGCATCAGCGTAGGCTTCTCCGCATGGCACTGGATGCAGCGCGCCTGGATCACCTGCTGCACCTGGGCGAAACTCACCCCGCCCGCAGACGCAGGCTCCACCTTGGCGCCATCGGCCACAGCCGGCTTCGCCTCCTCCTGATGATGCAAGGCCGCCGGCATCGGCTTGCTGCGCATCATCGGACTCAGGCCGATGGCCACCGCCAGCAACAAAGCCACCGCCACACCGGGATACCACCAGTTATAGACACCCTTGTGGCGCAGCACGAAGAACTGCCTGATCAGCGCACCGGCCGCCATGATCATCAGCAGCACCAGCCAGTTATGCGGCGCACCGTAAGTCATGCTGTAGTGGTTGGACAGCATGGCGAACAGCACCGGCAACGTGAAGTAGGTGTTGTGCACGCTGCGCTGCTTGCCGCGCCTGCCGTGGATCGGATCGGGTTCCTGGCCGGCACGCATGGCCGCTACCATCTTGCGCTGCCCGGGAATGATCCACACCAGCACGTTGGCGCTCATGATGGTCGCCATCGAAGCGCCGCTGATCAGGAAAGCGGCGCGGCCCGAGAACAGGTGGCAAGCAGCCCAGACCGAAACGATCACCTGCAGCCCAACCAGGATATTGACCAGGCGGTCGCCATTGGGACGGTCGCCGATGGTGCTGCAGATGGCGTCGTAGATCAGCCAGTTGAAGACCAGGAAAGCGATCGCCGTGCCGCCGGCCATGGAGCCTGACATGTCGAACACGTTCTTGTCGACCAGGAAGACGTTGGCATTGAACAGGTACAGCAGCGAGAACAGCGCGAAGCCGGACAGCCAGGTGCTGTACGACTCCCAATAGAACCAGTGCAGATGCTCGGGAACCGCCTTGGGCGCCAGCAGGTACTTCTGCGGATTGTAGAAACCGCCGCCATGCACCGCCCACAGCTCGCCCCCCACGCCCTTTTCCAGCAGCTCCGGATCGGTGGGCTTGACCAGGCTGTTGTCGAGCCAAACGAAATAGAAGGAGGAGCCTATCCAGGCAATCGCCGTGATGACGTGCAGCCAGCGCAGCAGCAGGTTGAGCCAGTCGAAAATATAGGCTTCCATGTTCGGATCAGTTTCCCAAGGTTGTTATGCGGCCCGCCATGCAAGGCCGGTGGATATTGTCGGTTCTAGGGCCTGTTAACAATGAATTTGCGAGATGCGTTGCTCCCAGAAGGCGGGGTGGCAAGGCGCCCGGTAAGGCTGGTGGTGGGCCACCAGCCTTACCGGGCAACGCGGCCAGCGCGCCTTCTGGGAGCAACCCTCCGGGAGCGGCCAGCAAGCGTCGCCTGCCGTTGTTGCATCTCCTTGCCGTAGCACCGCTACGACGCGTCGCCACGCCTAGGCAGACAACGCTTGCTGGCCGCTCGCACTCGCAAATTCATTGTTAACAGGCCCTAGCATAAATGGTGCCGGGCTACGAAAACGATATCCGGCAAGCGCCCCGCCGGATCGCCGACAGGCAGGCCGCTCCGTGTCCATGACGAATAATGCGCCATTGTCGCCCCGATGATCCAGATGAGGTGGCCTCCGCATCACGATTCGCCACAATCATCGGAAATACTGTCGACAATATTTTTCCACAGAATAAAACCGCAACTCCTCACGGCAATCCTGTAACAACCAGTATTGGCGCGGCTTTTCGGCATGACCTCAATTTTCGCGTGCCGTCGTCGCTTCTCCGGTTTTAGTGCAAAGCGTCAAATTCAGTGCATGCAAAGCACCAAGTTGTTGCAAATAGAAAAAATCATTGTCAACAAAATGACGTTGCGTTGGCAACCTGCAACAGTCGCTATTGTCGAGGAAAAATAGCCAAGTCCCCGCCGCTCCCGGCAACTGCACTTGAGCAAGTACACCGCCTCTCGCCATCCTGCGGCCGCATTTACCCGCCAGCCCGCTCCGGCCCTGGGTCCTTGCATTCGTCCCGCAGTGCATGCCCCGGCCTCGACCGCACACATGATGCCAACGCATGGCCTGATCCGGAAATACAGCAGAAAAGCCCGCCAGCAAACGAAATGGCATTGGCACGATATCTGCTAAACATCCGTTCTGAATCCGTAGCGACGAACGGAACGGGAGAGCAGTAACGCCGTTCACCTGCGGTGGAATGATCTGAACTTGCCGGGCACTGTTGTTCGGCATCTTTTTTAAACAGGGGAGCGTAATGAAGAAAACTCGTTTGGCACTGGCTTTGGCATCCTGTCTGATGGCTGGCAGCGCAATGGCGCAGTCCAGCGTCACCGTCAGCGGCCTGGTCGACGCCTTTGTCGGCAGCATGAAGAACAGCGGCGACACCGGCAGCAAGGCATCGGTAGGCTCCGGCGGCATGACCACTTCGTGGATCGGCTTCAAGGGCGTCGAAGACCTCGGCGGCGGCCTGAAGGCGGAATTCAAACTGACCTCGTTCTTCCAGACCGACACCGGCGCCTATGGACGTTTCGCGGGCGACAACCTGTTCTCGCGCGATGCCAACATCGCACTGGCCGACAGCTACGGCCGCATCAGCCTGGGCCGCGACCTGGCGCCGAGCTTCCTGCCGACCATCTTGTTCAACCCGTTCGGCGACTCCTTCACCTTCTCGCCGCTGGTGCTGCACGTCTACACGCCATCGGGTGCGTTCCTCAACCGCACCTGGACCCAGGCCAACGCGTCCGACAGCGGCTGGAGCAATGAAATCATCTACACCACGCCCAACTTCGGCGGCCTGCAGGCCAACCTGCACTACCAGTTCGGTGAAGTCGCCGGCCAGACCGGCAAGAAAAACATCGGCGTGAACGCCCTGTACTTCAACGGCGACCTGGCCCTGACCGGCCTGTACTTCGATGCCCAGGTCAGCAACCCGAATTCGGGCAGCCCCATCATCGACGCCACTGCGCCATTCGCTTCGATCACCCGCCAGAAGACCTGGATGGCCGGCGCCACCTATGACTTCAAGGTGGTCAAGCTGTACGGCACCTTCCAGACCAGCAAGGACACCACCGACGGCAACCCGCAAGCCAAGGACAAGGTCTACAGCCTCGGCCTGTCGGCGCCGGTGGGCAATGGTTCGATCCTGGCCGGTTTCGCCCGCACCAAGCGCACCGGCGACCTGCTGGCCGGCGGCGACGTGTCGCGCAACACCACATCGGTCGGCTACGACTACTTCCTGTCCAAGCGCACCGATGTGTATGCGATCGTCATGAACGACAAGATCTCGACCCAGAGCAACGCCGCCTCCTTCGGCGTCGGCATCCGCCATCGCTTCTGATTGCCGATGCGTGGGCAGTCTTGACTGCGTCCCGGCGACGGGGCGCGCTCAATGGGGCATGGCGGACGGACTTCCTTCCCGCGCGCCATGCCCGGCAACAACGTAGTGCCGCAGTACGGCAATCCGGCGACTCCTTCTGGCCGGCTTGCCGGGTCTTGAGCCTGTACTTCGGTGGGAACCGTATTACCGGAATGCGTCGCGAGCCGTTCTGTTTTGCCCGGCCGATCTCCTTCTTGGTGTTGCGCGCATTGCGGTTTCCACCTTCTTTTTTCTTTCAATCGCTTTTCGGGAGATTTCCCCATGCGTTCACTCCGCTTCCTCGGCTGCTCTGCAGCACTGCTGCTCGGCCTGGTATCGGCGGCGTCCTCTTTCGCGCAAGAGACCAAGATCAAATTCCAGCTGGACTGGCGCTTCGAAGGCCCATCCGCGCTGTTCCTGGTGGCCAAGTCCAAGGGTTACTTCGCCCAGGAAAAACTCGACGTCACCATCGACGCCGGCAACGGCTCGGGCAACGCGGTCAACCGCGTTGCCTCCGGCACGTATGACATGGGCTTCGCCGACATGGCCGCGCTCATGGAGTTCGCCGCCAACAATCCCGATGCGCCGTCCAAGCCGATCGGCGTGATGATGGTCTACAACGACACCCCGGCGGCGATCTTTTCGCTCAAGAAATCGGGCATCAGGAAGCCGGCCGACCTGGCGGGCAAGAAGCTGGGCGCCCCGGTGTTCGACGCCGGCCGCCGCGGCTATCCGATCTTCGCCAAGGCCAACGGCCTGGATGCCGCCAAAGCGCAATGGACCAGCATGGATCCGCCGCTGCGCGAAACCATGCTGGCGCGCGGCGACGTGGACGCCATCACCGGTTTTTACTTCACCTCGCTCCTGAACCTGAACGCGCGCGGCATCAAGGATGACGACGTCAACGTGATGATGTACCCCGACTACGGCGTCAAGCTGTACGGCAACGCCATCATCGCCTCGGACGCCATGGTCAGGCAGAAGCCGGAAGCCATCAAGGCCTTCCTGCGCGCCTTCGCCAAGGCCACCAGGGATGTGATCGCCAATCCGGAAGCCGCCATCAAGGTGCTCAAGGAGCGCGACGGCCTGATCGACGAGAAGCTGGAACTGCGCCGCCTGAAGCTGGCCATTGCCAGCGCCATCGCCACGCCGCACGCCAAGGCGGAAGGCTATGGCCAGGTGTTCGGCCCGCGCCTGACGCTGATGGCGTCGCAGGTGTCGGATGCCTACGGCACCAAGACCCGCGTCAATGCAGACAAGGTCTGGAACGGCGCTTTCCTGCCGTCCAAGGCCGAGCTGGACGTTTTTCCGAAGTAATCCGGACAAGCGCAAGCGTAGAAAAGAACCATCACCATGAGCGATACCTTCGTCGATTTCCGCCATGTCTACCTGGCCTATGACGGCGCCGCCGAGTTCGCGGTCGAAGACATCGACCTGCAGACCCGGGCGGGCGAATTCATCGCCATCGTCGGCCCCTCCGGCTGCGGCAAGTCCACCTTCATGAAGCTGGCCACGGGCCTGAAGCAGCCCAACCGCGGCAGCGTGGTGATCGACGGCCAGCCAGTCACCGGACCCCTGAAGTTCGTCGGCATGGCCTTCCAGGCGCCCACGCTGCTGCCCTGGCGCACCACGCTGGAGAACGTGCTGCTGCCGCTGGAAATCGTCGAACCGTATCGCCGCGACTTCAAGCAGAAGAAAGCCGAATACGCCGAGCACGCCCTGAAGCTGCTGAAGACGGTGGGCCTGGACGGCTATGCCGACAAGTTCCCCTGGCAGCTGTCGGGCGGCATGCAGCAGCGCGCCTCGATCTGCCGCGCGCTGATCCACGAACCGAAGATGCTGCTGCTGGACGAGCCCTTCGGCGCGCTCGATGCCTTCACCCGCGAGGAACTGTGGTGCGTGCTGCGCGACCTGTGGGCCGAGCGCAAATTCAACGTCATCCTGGTCACGCACGACTTGCGCGAAGCGGCCTTCCTGGCCGACACCATCTATGTGATGAGCAAGCGCCCGGGCCGCATCGTGGTGCGCCGCGAGAATCCGCTGCCGCGCCCGTGCGAGCTGGAAACCACCTATACCGACGGCTTCAACGCCCTGGTGCACGAGTTGCGCGAGCATATCGGCCACGTGCGCAACACCTGACCCGGCGGAGAACACGACATGAAAAAACCGTTCACCGGCAAACTCAACAAAGCCGCCACCACGCTGGCGCCATGGATCCTGCTGCTGGCCATCCTCGGCGTCTGGCAGTTCATCTGCAGCGTGTGGCAGGTTTCCGACTTCATCTTCCCCAGCCCGATGTCCATCATCCAGGCGATGGTGGAATTCTCCGGCCCGATCACCCAGCATGCGCTCTCGACCTTCTGGGTCACCATGGTGGGCTTCGCCATTGCCGTGGCGGTGGGCGTGGCGCTGGGCTTCGTCATCGGTTCCTCGCCGATGATGTATGCCGCCGCCTATCCGCTGATGACCGCCTTCAACGCCCTGCCCAAGGCCGCTTTCGTGCCGGTGCTGGTGGTCTGGTTCGGCATCGGCGCCGGCCCGGCCATCCTGACCGCCTTCCTGATCTCGTTCTTCCCGATCATGGTCAACATCGCCACCGGCCTGGCCACGCTGGAGCCGGAGCTGGAAGACGTGCTGCGCGTGCTGGGCGCCAGGCGCATGGACATTCTGCTCAAAGTCGGCCTGCCGCGCTCCATGCCCTATTTCTTCGCTTCGCTGAAGGTCGCCATCACACTGGCGTTCGTCGGTTCCACCGTGTCCGAGATGAACGCCTCCAACGAAGGCATCGGCTACCTGCTGGTATCGGCCGGTTCCTCGATGAAGATGCCGCTGGCCTTCGCCGGGCTGGTAGTGATCGGCGCCATGGCGATGGCGATGTATGAGTTGTTCGCCATCATCGAAAGGCGCACCACGGCCTGGGCGCATCGCGGCAAATAAGCGACACGTTGAGCGGCCGTGCAAAAGCGGTTTGCGGCTGCCGCCAATTTGTCTATGATGACGCGCGTATTGGCAATTCGTTAAAGCGCTGTACAAAGCTCAGGGGAGCGGCAGCCGTCAACAATGAAACATAGCGAACCACAGGGAAAACACGTGAGCGCAGCTCCACTCCGTCTAGAAATCAGCCATGTACGCAAAGCCTATCCGGGCGTGCTGGCCAATGACGACGTCAGCCTGTCCGTCGCACCCGGAGAAATTCATGCCGTGCTAGGCGAGAACGGCGCCGGCAAGTCGACGCTGATGAAAATCATCTTCGGCGCGGTCAAGCCCGACGCCGGCGAAATCCGCTGGAACGGCGAGGCAGTGCAGATCGCCAACCCGCAGGTGGCGCGCAAACTTGGCATCGCCATGGTGTTCCAGCACTTCTCGCTGTTCGACACGCTGACCGTCACCGAAAACATCGCGCTCGGCCTGGATGCGAAAACCGACCTCAAGGAACTGGCCACCCGCATCACCCAGACCGGCGAGAAATACGGCCTGGAGCTGGAACCGCACCGCCACGTGCATACGCTGTCGGTGGGCGAGCGCCAGCGCGTGGAGATCGTGCGCGCGCTGCTGACCGATCCGCAGCTTCTGATCCTGGATGAGCCGACCTCGGTGCTCACGCCGCAAGCGGTGGAAAAGCTTTTCGTCACCTTGCGCCGCCTGGCCGACGAGGGCTGCAGCATCCTCTACATCAGCCACAAGCTCGACGAGATCCGCGCGCTGTGCCACAACGCCACCGTGATGCGCGGCGGCCGCGTGACCGGCAACTGCGACCCGCGCAATGAAAGCAGCGCCAGCCTCTCGCGCATGATGATCGGCGACGAGCTGGTGCGCCTGACGCGCGAGCGCAATCCGGAATCGCAACGCAGCGAACGCAAGCTGCATCTCAACCGCCTGTCGCTGCCCAAGGCCCACCTGTTCGCCACCGAGTTGAAGGACATCGAATGCGAGGTGCGCGCCGGCGAGATCGTCGGCATCGCCGGCGTCTCCGGCAATGGCCAGCAGGAACTGCTGGCGGCGCTGTCGGGCGAAGACCAGCGGGCGGCGCCCAACATGATCATCCTCGGCGGCAGCCCGTCCGGCCATCTCTCGCCCAATCCGCGCCGCGCGCTGGGGCTGGGCCTGGTGCCGGAAGAACGCCTCGGCCGCGGCGCCGTGCCAACGCTCTCGCTGACGGCCAACATGCTGCTGTCGCACCAGAAGACGCCTTATGTGAAGCGCGGCATGATCGACTTCAACTTCACCCGCCGCGCCGCCGCTTCCATCATCGAACGCTTCAAGGTCAAGGCGGCCGGCCCCGATGCGCCGGCCAAGAGCCTGTCGGGCGGCAACCTGCAAAAATTCATCGTCGGCCGCGAAATGGAACGCAAACCCTCGGTGTTCGTGGTGGCCCAGCCGACCTGGGGCGTGGACGTGGGCGCGGCCGCCCAGATCCACGGAGAAATATTGAAACTGAAACAGGAAGGCTGCGCGGTGCTGGTGATCTCGGAAGAACTGGATGAACTGTTCGCGCTGTGCGACCGCCTGCATGTGATCGCCAAGGGACGGCTCTCCCCCTCGATCCCGATCGAGCAGGCTACGCGCGAGCAGGTTGGCGTGTGGATGAGCGGACTGTGGGACGAACCCGCTTCCGCCAGGGAGGCCGGCCATGTCTAAGCTGCTGTCGCTGCCCTTCCGGCTTGAACTGCGCGGCGCGCCTTCGCGCGCGATGACTTACTGGTCGCCAGTGATCGCCATCGCGCTCACGCTGCTGCTCGGCGCCCTGCTGTTCCTGGCCTTGGGCAAGGACCCGCTGGCCGGGCTCAAGGTATTCCTGGTCGATCCGTTTTCCGGCAAGCGCGCCATCAGCGAGCTGCTGCTGAAATCCATTCCGCTGATCCTGTGCGCGCTGGGGCTGGCGGTGTGCTTCCGCGCCAGCATCTGGAATATCGGCGCCGAAGGCCAGTTCACCGTCGGCGCGCTGGCTTCGGGCGCCATGCTGGTGTGGCTGGACGTGCCGGGCCACGGCATCTCCGGCGGCGCCGGCCTGATCCTGATGGTCGTGGCCGGTGTGCTGGGCGGCGCCTTCTGGGCGGCGATTACCGCCTTCCTGCGCGACAAGTTCAATGCCAACGAGATCCTGGTGTCGCTGATGCTGACCTATGTGGCGCAGCTGTTGCTGATGTGGGCCGTGAACGGTCCGCTGAAGGACCCCAACGGCATGAACTTCCCGCAATCCAAGGTGTTCTCGGAGGAGTTCATGCTGCCCATGCTGGTGGCCGGAACGCGCCTGCACGTGGGCTTCGTGGTGGCTGTCGTGGCGGCGGTACTGATGGCGGTGTTCATGATGCGCAGCCTGCGCGGCTTTTCGCTGATGGTGGGCGGGGTGGCCCCGCACGCGGCGCGCTATGCCGGTTTCTCGGCGCGTTCGGCGCTGTGGGTGTCGCTGCTGATTTCCGGCGCCTTCGCGGGCCTGGCCGGCGCCTTCGAGATCGCCGGACCGATCGGCCAGTTGCTGCCCTCGGTATCGCCGGGCTATGGCTTCGCCGCCATCATCGTGGCCTTCATCGGCCGCCTGCACCCGGTCGGCGCCATCCTGGGCGGGCTGATCATGTCGCTGCTGTATCTCGGCGGCGAGCTGGCGCAGTCGCGCCTGGGCCTGCCCTCGGCCATTACCGGGGTGTTCCAGGGCATGCTGCTGTTCCTGCTGCTGGCCTGCGATACCTTGATCGATTACCGATTGGCGTGGAAGAAGAAAGTTTAAGGGAACGGACATGGAACAACTCGCTCCTCTCATCGCAGCCTCGATCAACGCCGGCACGCCGTTGCTGCTGGCTGCCATCGGCTTGCTGATCAATGAACGCTCCGGCGTGCTCAACCTCGGCGCCGAAGGCATGATGCTGGTGGCCGCCATTGCCGGCTTCGCGGTCGGCTACTCGACCAGGAGCCCGTTGCTCGGTTTCATCGCGGGCGCCGTGTGCGGCATGCTGATGGCCACGCTGTTTGCCTGGCTGGCGCTGCGCCTGGCCACCAACCAGGTGGCCACGGGGCTGGCGCTGTCCATCTTCGGTGCCGGCCTGTCGGCCTTCGTCGGCCAGCGCTTCGTCGGCCTGGCGCTGCCGGCGCAAGCCAATTCGGTGCCGCTCCTGGGCGACATTCCCTTCATCGGCCCGGCGCTATTCCACCAGCACTGGATGAGCTACGTGGCCTTCGCGCTTTGCCTGGCCAGCATCTGGTTCCTGTACCGCACGCGCGCCGGCCTGGTGCTGCGCGCGGTGGGCGAGTCGCCCGAGTCGGCGCATGCGCTGGGCTATTCGGTGCGCGGCATCCGCTACGTGGCACTGTTGTTCGGCGGCGGTTGCTGCGGCCTGGCCGGGGCCTACATGTCGCTGGTCTATACGCCGATGTGGGTGGAAGGCCTGGTGGCCGGGCGCGGCTGGATCGCGCTGGCGCTGACCGCCTTCGCCACCTGGCGCCCGGCACGGGTATTGCTCGGTTCGCTCCTGTTCGGCGGCGTCACCATCGCCCAGTTCTACTTACAAGGCATGGGCGTGACGGTGCCGTCGCAGATCCTGTCGATGGCGCCGTATATCGCCACCATCGTGGTGCTGGCGCTGATCTCGCGCAATCCGGACTGGATCCGGCTGAACATGCCGGCTTCACTGGGCAAGCCGTTCCGTCCCGGTTCCGCATGAATTTTTTGTAGTCCGTAATACGCATTTCAACCAACCTGAGGGAGAACACAATGATCATTTCGCGCAGAGCCTCGCTGGCGATGCTCGCCACCCTGGCCGCGGCAACCCTGATCGGTTGCGGCAAGAAGGAAGAAGCCGCTCCGGCAGCCCCGGCTGCGGCCCCTGCCGCCGCTGCACCCGCCGCCGATCCGCTGAAGGTGGCGTTCGTCTATATCGGCCCGGTCGGCGACGCCGGCTGGACCTTTGCCCACGACAAGGGCCGCAAGGCAGTCGAAGAGAAGTTCGGCGACAAGGTCAAGACCACCTTCGTGGAGAACATCCCCGAATCCGCCGCTGATGCCGAACGCGTATTCCGCCAGTTGGCCACCGACGGCAACAAGCTGATCTTCGGCACCACTTTCGGCTACATGGAAGCGATGCTGAAGGTCGCCAAGGAATTCCCGGACGTGAAGTTCGAGCACGCCACCGGTTTCAAGACCGCCGACAACCTGGCGCAGTACGACGTGCGCACCTATGAAGGCGCGTACCTGGCCGGCGTGGTGGCGGGCAAGATGTCCAAGTCCGGCAAGCTGGGCGTGGTGGCTTCGGTACCTATCCCCGAGGTGGTCCGCAATATCGACTCCTTCACGCTGGGTGCGCGTTCGGTGAACCCGAAGGCGACCACCGCCGTGGTCTGGGTCAACAAGTGGTTCGACCCGGGCAAGGAACGTGAAGCCGCCACCACCCTGATCGGCCAGGGCGTGGATGTGCTGATGCAGAACACCGACTCCGCCGCCGTGGTGCAGACCGCGCAGGAAAAAGGCGTGTACGCCTTCGGCTGGGATAGCGACATGACCAGCTTCGGCCCCAAGGCCCACCTGGCAGCGTCGGTCATCAACTGGGGCGTGTACTACACCGCACGTGTGCAGGCAGTACTGGACGGCACCTGGAAGACCAGCACCAGCTGGATCGGCCTGAAAGAAAACGGTATCGACCTGTCCGCCTACAATCCTGACCTGCCGGCCGACGCGAAGGCGCTGGTGGAAGAGCGCAAGAAGGGCATCATCGACGGCAGCGCGCCGATCTGGAAGGGTCCGATCAAGGACAACACCGGCAAGGAAGTGCTGGGCAAGGACGCCGTGGCTGACGACGGCTTCCTGCATGGCATCAAGTTCTACGTCGAAGGCGTGGACGGCAAGGTGCCGGGCTAAGAACCTGTTCACGATCTCGCC